>DBGCAP010000047.1:0-4457 GCA_048367555.1 Collinsella sp. | reverse complement strand
AGGTAGACCTCGAGGTCGCGGTCGCCGAACTTGTTCATGAGGTACTCGAGCTGCATGAACTCGTCCCAGGTGCCGCCGACGCCCATCAGGAAGACGGCGTCGTAGCCCTCCTCGTGCACGCGGTCGGCCAGGGCGGTCATCCGCTTGCCGGCCTCGTAGACGTTCCTGCCGTCCTCGAGGTAGCCCTCCTGGTCGAAGTGCATGATCTCGATCTTCTCGGTCTCCTTCATGTGTGTCCTCCCATCACATGTGCGCAATTCTATACATCGCGCTTCTTGCTGATACCAATTATAGCCATACGATTGCTTGTTATTTAATACCAATCCAAACTCACGGAGATTTGCGGCGAACGGTCGGTTTCCTCGCCCGAGTGGTATTACAACGCCAATAGTTGTCTATTTCGAGCGCTACTGCCAACGGGCTCCCCACAACTCGCCAGCTATAAAAGCGTTGCGCCAGACCCGCCCAAGCGTTTCCGGCGCAACCGCGCAGTTTAGTTATTCGGCTTCCATCTCCGCTGTCACACGGCGATACATCTCGATAACCTGAGTCGTCGCCTTGGACGGATCCTGATAGTAGCGGCCGTCACACGTCTCGGCCGAGACATAGCCCGTATAGCCGTGGCGCATGAGTGCCTCGAGGTCGGCACGCATATCACGCTCGCCGTCGCCCCAGGCAAGATGCGTCGTGCCACCGCCCACATCGACAAAGTGGGTGTGAACGATCTTGTCGCCCAAAACCTCAAAGTAGCCGTCGATTGTGTCGCCGGCAACTTCCATGGCGCCAAAGTCGATACAAGCCTTACAATTGGGGCGATCGACCGCCTCGAGGATGCGCGCGACATCCTGTGCGGTGTTGACCAGCACGGACTCCGACGGCTGCAGTGCCTCGAGCGCGACGCGAATACCGCGCGTGTCGGCGTAGTCGCACACCGAGCGCAGCATGGCAACGCTGCGGGCCCAGGCGTCCTCAGCCGGCTCGTCCAGATAGGCCCAACCACTCGTCACCAGAATCTGCGGCGCGCCCAACTCAACGGCTACATCGATCACATTCTTAAAGTACGAGAGGATGCGTTTTTGGCCCGCCTCGCCGCGCACCGCGACGTTCCACGGCTTGGGGTTGTTCTGCTCGGGGCACACGCACACGATCTTGATACCGTACTGGGCGGCAAGATCGCGAATCTTATCCACCGAATCGTGCTCGTGGCAATCCACATACAGGTGCATCGAGCCGGTCCACAGCTCGATATTGCGATAGCCGGCCTCACCTGCAGCCTTAAAAAACGTCTCGATGCTGTAGTAGCGATGGTTGATGTTCATGAGCGAAAGCTCGGGTACGACCATAGCCCTCCCCTTTCGTACGGAGTTTTAAAAAAAGGGGGCCGCCGCAGATGCGACAAGCCCCCAAAGATCGACGCAACCGTTAGACGCGATGGAAGCGCGATTCGAACATATTAGGCAAGCACGCCAAAGTAAGCGCCGATGATGCCCACGACCATGGTGCAGAGGATCAGGACCATCGGGTTGATCTTCTTGGAGAGCAGCCAGTAGTAGAGCCAGAAGGCGGCCATACCGAGCATACCGGGCATGATGCCGTCCAGGATGTCCTGGAGAGTTTGGGCGGAGTCGCCCTGACCAATGGCGATGGGCAACGAAGCCCAGAACATGTCCTTGCTCATGGCGCCGACGACCATAACGCCGACAATGCCGACGCAGGCCATGATCTTTTGCATCAGGCCGGTCTTCTGAGCCTCGTCGAGGAAGCCAATGCCTAGCTCATAACCCTTGATAGCGCCAAAGATACGAATCAGGAACGCCGGGATGTTGTAGACGAGCAGGAAGGCGATGGGGCCAAAGACGTTGCCGGCCTGGCACAGGCTGATGCCCACGGCAGCGGCGACGACGCGCAGGGTGGACAGGAAGAAGGAGTCACCCAGGCCGGAAAGCGGACCCATGAGGGCGGCCTTGATGTCGTTGACGCTCTCGGGCTCAACCTCGCCACGAGCGACCTTTTCTTCCATGGCCATCGCGATGCCGCCCACGAAGGGAGCGAGCTGCGGGGTGATGTTGAAGAATGCGCTGTGACGGTGCAAGGCCTCGGCGTAATCATCGGGACGGCCGGCATAGATCTTCTTGAGCATGTTGGCGACCATCAGGCAGAAGGCAATGTTCATCTGCTTGTAGTAGGTCCAGGAGAATTCCATGCCCAGGGCGCCGGTGTTCACGGCGCTCTTAATGAGGTCGGAGCGAGTAATCTGGTTCTCGGAATTAGAAGTCATCGTCCTCATCCCCTTCCACAGAAAGCTGGGACTGGGCGCCACCAAGGCCCAGCAGGTCGTACTTGTCGATGCCGATGATGATTGCGATCAGGGCGACGCCGAGGACGGGCACGTTGGCATAGGAGCACAGCAGGAAGCCCAGGAAGTAGAACGGCACGAGCTGCTTGGTAAGCACCAGACGGCCGAGCATGGCGAAGCCCATGGCAGGCAGGATGTTGGCTGCGACGCCAAAGCCATCGAGGACGAACGTCGGGATGAAGTCGAGCAGGCCCTGAACGGCGTCGGCACCCAGATAGAAGGAGACCGAGCACAGGATAAAGGCCAGGACGACAATCACGAGACCGATAATCCAGTGCATAGCGTAGATACCCTTGAGGTTACCCTTGCTGGCAAAGACGTCGGCACGGTCGACCAGAAGGGGCATACCGGCGTTGACGACGTTCTTAATGGCCAGGCACAGAGTGGCGATGGGCATCGCGAGCGCGATAGCGGCCTCGGTGCTCTGACCCAGCTGAATAGCGAAGGCGCAGGCGAGCACACCGCCAATACACTCATCGGGCGGCACGTAAGCGCCGATGGAGATTGAACCCATGAAGAGCAGCTCGAGGCTCGCACCGATGGCGAGGCCGGACTGCAGGTCCCCGAGGACTATGCCGACGAGCGGGCACAGAACGATCGGGCGGAACGCATAGAGCGTACCGAGCTGATAATCGAGCTTACCGAAGGCAGCGATAAGTCCGATGAGGATCGCTTGAACAAGCATTGTTCCTCCCTTTGATCCCTCTTGGATCCGCGCGGCGATTCCCGACTTGTCAGCGCGCCCTTTTCCATGCCGACAATCGCCTAGACAGATCCAGCTTGTACCGGTGTGCTGTTAACACCTAAACCGGTGCAAATGATTTGATACCAATTATATAGTCATGAGAAAACTATTTAATACCAATCGCTCAACGGGCGTGTACTCCCGGTGAACGGTAGATGGGGGTAACGGGTAAAGCGTTTATCCGGTACGCCCACGAATAGGGGCGGCGCCGTGCGCGCCGCCCGTGGTTCTCAATTAGAGGGCGCTTAGGGCATCGACCTTGGGGTCGTCGGCCAGAGCGCGAATCTCGACCTCGACACCGCGGCCGACGAGCTCACGAATGTCCTCTTCCTCGGCAGCAGTCACAAAGATCTGGCGGGAGATCTTACGGGCATCGGGACGCTGCTCGTCCTTGGACTTGGTGTTGCCCAGGTTGATGGAGGTGATCTGCGGGCAGCCGTCGACAAGCTGCTTGGCCTCGGCGATGCTGGCGACGCAGATGATCATCTTGTACTTATCGGTAACACCGGAGTTGATGGCCTCGATGGCGTGCTCCATGTCCTTGATGACGAGCTTGACGTTGGCCGGCTTTCCCATCTTGAGCGTAGTCTTCCAGACGGGATCGTTGGCAACCTTGTCGCCAACGCAGAAGATGCAGTCAGAACCCAAGCCCTGGACCCAAGAGACGGCCACCTGGCCATGAAGCAGACGATGGTCGACGCGAAGCAGTTGAATCATGATTGACCCCCAAAGGTCTCATGCCGGAAACCCGGCCCCATTAATAGCAGGCGGTGACTAGAACTCTTCCTCGTCATCCGCATCGGTCAGCAGGTCGTTGACAAACTTGACGCGCGTGTCGTCAGCCGCGAGGATCTCGCGGATAACCTGATCGGCGGGAGCCTCCTGGTCCGAAAAGAGCAGCTGGATCAGCAGCGGCAGATTCATGTTGGCAACCAGGTAGGTGTTGGGGCGCGTCTGGACGATCTTGGTGAACTCGTTGTTGACGCTGCCGCCAAACAGGTCGGTGCACACGATTACGTCGTCGGCGGGGTCGAAGGTCGCCAGGAGCTTGGCGGCCTCCTCGGCGACATCGGTGCGGCCGTCGACAAACATCGACAGGTCGTGGACGTTATCGCGCGCGCCCGAGAGCAGCTCGGTACTCTCCTTGATGCCGGTCGCAAAATGCGCGTGGCTGGCGAAGATGTATTGCCTCATTGCGGTTTCCCCCAAATGAAATTAGTAGTCGAACTGGTGGTAGTAGCGGCGGTACTTGAGGTTGTGCTTGGTGACCAGCTCGTAGTTGCGCGCGAGGCGGTCGGTGGTCAGCACGGACAGGATCCACGGCGACACGATGACGCGGAAGTCGTCGTCCAGGCC
>DBGCAP010000046.1:0-3767 GCA_048367555.1 Collinsella sp. | reverse complement strand
CAAAGTCACCCTCAAGCAGATCGCCCAGGAGGTGGGGCTTTCCCCCTCGTCGGTCTCGCTTGTTCTCAATAATCGGCCCTGTCGCATCTCGGAAGAAAACCGCAAGCTCATCAAGGAGGTCGCGGCGCGCAACCACTATGTCCCCAACCAGATTGCGCGTAGTCTGGTCATGCGCGAGTCGCGCACGCTGGGCCTTATCGTCCCTAACATCGAGAGCCGCTTTTTTGCCTCGCTCGCCGGTAGCCTGGAAAAGCGCTGCCGCGAGGACGGCTATGCGCTCTTCATTACCAGCTCGGGTGGAAGTGCCGACGACGATCTGGAGCTGTTGCGCCAGCTGGTAACGCGCGGCGTTGATGGTGTCTTCCTGGTTGTGGGCGACGAGTTCTCCGACGACCGTGCCCTGCGCGAAGAAGTCAGCCACCTGCCCGTCCCGGCCGTAATGGTCGACCGTGCCATTGAGGGACTCGAGTGCGACAAGGTGATGTTCGACCACGAGATGGGCGGCTATATGGCCACCCGCTATCTGATTGAGCAAGGCCACCGCCGTATTGCCTGCCTGGTTAACGCGCGTCGCTCCAATACGGGCCGCAAGCGACTTGCCGGCTATGAGCGCGCACTGCGTGAGGTCGGCCTGCCTATCGACGCACGCTTGGAGTTCGAGAGCGAGTATTACATTCCGAGCGCCTACGAGGCCTCGGAGGCGGTGCTCGCGACCGACGCCACCGCCGTATTTGCAAGCTCGGATAACATTGCCCTCGGTTTGCTCAAGCGCTTGCACGAGATGGGGAAGAGCATTCCGGGTGACATTTCGGTCGTAAGCTATGACAACTCGGCGGCCGACGTTCTTTTTGAGCCGGCGCTGACCGCGATCGAGCAGGATCCGGGCGTCCTCGCGGAGCATGCTTTTGGCTGCATGTCCAAGCGGCTTGCCGGCAAGGGCGGCAGGCGTGCCGAAGAGGTCGTCCTGGAGCCGGCGCTTATCGTTAAGGGCAGCGTGCTCGAGCTTACCGAATGTAGCTAAGCGTACTTGTTTGTTTGCATAGATTGCATGCGGAGTGTCCGCTATTTGCCGGCGGGGCCGGGGTGCCTGCCTTGTTTTGAAAAGTGGGCTCCGCGAACTTCTCAAAAAAAGGGTGGCACGCCTGCCCTAGTCCGTAAACTCTTCCGCTGGGCGAGCCATAGACGCCGCGTACCGATACGGTAAAGTGGCGGCTTGAAATTGGTGCTATATTCAGCTTGAGTTGTTTAATGCTAGTACGGGAGGGTGATATGGGGCTGTTCAAGAAGAAAAACCCGCAGGATGCCTTTGATCCCGATGTGTTTACCATCACGGATACGATTTTGGACCCACCGCGGTTTACGTTTTTGCCGGCTATCTACCAGGATGCCACGCGCCGCAAGTGGGCCGTGCATCAGCGCGGCGGCGAGCCGAAGATTTTTGACTATGCGGATGTGCTGCAGTGCGAGATTGCCGAGACCGGAAATCCCGAGGATGTGCCGGAGCTCAGCAAACGCGAACTGGCTCAGCAGATTTTGATTAATCCAGCTCAGGCTACCAAAAACAACGCTGCCAAGCGTAATATGTGCCTTGGTATGGGTGTCATCGTTGTCGTGCAAACCGGCAAGGATGAGATTTCGAAGCTTGAGATTCCGGTGACCGCGGGCGAAGTCAAGCGAGACTCCGGCCTATATCGGTCGTATCGGAACGTTGCGGAGCAGATCAAAGAAGCCTTCGACGCCATGAGGCGTCCGGAGCAATGATTCCTGCAGCATCAAGCAGTTGAGGAGTCTTGCCCATGTCGAGTGAACCATATGCGATTCCGCCCAAAGACCGCGCCTTTGAGGGCGTTCTTTGGTATATCAAACATTATGACCTGCAGAGTGGCGACCGGCTGCCCGCCGAGCGTGTGCTCTGTGAAGAGCTGGGCGTGTCGCGCACGGCGTTGCGTGCTGCGATCACGCGCCTTATTTCGTGCGGAACTTTGGAAAGCCGCCGCGGTTCGGGCACCTATGTGTGTCCTCCCAAACCGCTGAACATCTTTCAGGAAACATGGAACTATACGCAGGCGGTGGAGAGGGTTGGCTCAAAGTCGACCGCGCGCCTGGTTTGGTCCAAGGTCGTGTATGCCGATATCGATCTTGCCCAAAAAGCCCAGATCGACCTGGGCATGCCGCTCTTCTGCATTCGGCGCGTGCGTGTGGTCAACGGTTCCCCGGCATCGATCGAGACGGCTTACGTCAATCTGTCTTTGTGCCCCTCGCTTCCCGATCACGATTTTGAGCAGGAAAGCCTCTACGACGTTTTGCTCAAGGAGGGGAATGTCCATGTGACGCACGGCAAGGAGCATATTTCCATCAGCCGTCTGAACGCCGACGAGGCCAAGTTGCTGAATGCTCAGGAGGGCACGCCGGTGTTTTACAAGGCTTCGCACGAGCGCGACGAGACCGATGGCTTTGTCGAGTATTGCAAGTCCGTGATTCTGCCGACCAAGTATCGTTTTGCCGATAACGGCGAGGCAGACGGCGTTGCGACGAAGGTGGGTGTCGAATGGCTGATGCAGTAGAAGACTTGCCGGTTTACAAACAAATTCGCCGCTGCATTGCGGAGCGAATCGAGCGCGGCGACTACCCGACGGGCTCGATGATTCCGTCCGAAAACGAGCTGGCCGAGGAGTTTGGCACGACACGCCTGACAATCCGAAGCGCCATGGACGAGCTGGTCAAAAGTGGCCAGATTCGTCGCGTGCAGGGCAAAGGCGCCTTTGTGGGACACAAGTGGTTTGACGAGCACGAACGCAAGGGCGGCTTCCGCCAGTCGGTTTTGGCATCGGGCGCGACGCCGTCGGTGCGCATCCTGGCGCGCTCCAAACGCTACGCCGGCCCGTATTATGCCGACTTGTTTGGCATCGCCGAGGACGATCTGCTTTACTCGGTGCGCCGCCTCAACTGCATCGATGGTGAGCCCGTATCGATCGAGATGACACTGATTCCGTGCCTGCTGTTTCCGGGCATCGAAGACGTGGACATTTCGGTCTTCAGCCTGTTCGAGACCTACGATATGTTGGGACGCAAGCCAGATCAGTCGGTAGAGAAACTCGATATCGAGGCGCTGGGCGCACGCGATGCGAGTTTGCTCAATCTTGAGCCGGGCGATCTGGCGCTCGTGCTGGAAGGCCTGACCTATGACTCGAGTGGGCAGGCAATCGAGCATGCCAAGTCTTTTACCCGCGGCGACGCCGGCGGATATACCTACAACTATTAGCGTCTAGAGCGTCCCTGCGCATGGCGGGGGCGCTCGTTTTTACGGATATATGTCGCTTGACCGATGAGCGGCAAAAACTGACCGTCTACCGAGAGGGGAGGATGAAATCATAAAATCGGTATTAAAAACGGCTAACCTGTAATCGTTCACTGGTATTAAGAACCTTTGAATTGTTGAGCTTGGGGCCAAGATGTCCACAAGGTTAAGCGGTGCGACGGGGCGGCAAGCCCGTTCATTCCGTGCGACAATTCAAACTGCTCGTGAAAGGAGCGGGAATGAAGGAGACCGAGAAGATCGAGATCATGCACTTCGACCAGGAGGGCTACCTCGAGGACGGCAGGAACGTCTACGAGGCCGGCAAGAAGATGACCGCCCTGGCCGACCGCGTGCACGAGGAGGGCTACGACGCCGTCTTCCTGATGGGCGTCGGCGGCACCTGGGACGAGTTCATGCAGCTCGAGTACCTCATGAACAAGTTCGGCGACCGCGACCTCGAGGTCTACCT
>DBGCAP010000045.1:0-23476 GCA_048367555.1 Collinsella sp. | reverse complement strand
CCGCCTCTCGGCGGCCTTGCGAAAAACAAATCCAAGTTAGACCATTTCAAATGGTTCGATGTCTGCCCGGATGCGACACTCGAAAGTGCCCATCCTCGCAGTATCCGGTTCTCAAGGTGCACGCTTTGCGGCTCATCCGGTCCCACCGGGCCGCGCGGCAAGGAGATATATTGCCAGACCGGAGGGGCCCCGGGGGCGGGAATCTGGTACTCCATATTTTGTTCACAAATGAACTAATCCTTCAGTTGTTCCACTGAAGTCATGTCTGAAGCATCAGCTTCTGGTATTGGCGATGACCAGCTGGTTTATAAGCGTTGAGGCATCGGTCATCTCTGGTGGGCTACTTTACTCTAAAGGCATCAGGTTTTTGTTTCCTGTCGGTAAAAGGCTGGTTTTGGCCGCCAGGCGTCCTTATATAGAGAGAGGATCGGGTTCGAACCCGTGCCGCGGCAACAAAAAAGCGGCCGGCATCCGCCAGTCGCTTTTCTATTCTATGGTGGGCCGTCAGGGGTTCAGCCTGCTCCGCAGGCGGCCGCTGTGGCGCTTTCGCGCCTTGCGCGCTGCGCTGGCAAACGCTCACGCGTTTACTCAGCTCCGCGCCCCGACGGGTTCGAACCCATGCCTTGGCAACAAAAAAGCGGCCGGCATCCGCCAGTCGCTTTTCTATTCTATGGTGGGCCGTCAGGGGTTCGAACCCTGGACCTTGGGATTAAAAGCCACACCTCGTTTGATTTAACGCTTGGACAGTGATACCGTACACCCACTCTGACCTGCGGTTTCGTTCGACTAGACGGACTGCACGGCCTGAGCGGGTTTATTCAACACGGGTACTCCGCGCGGTACGCAGCGGGTACACACCGCGATTGTGGGGTATCGATGAAGCCAAAGCGCTACTACACCTCCTCCTGCCTTCTGCCATACCGCAACGGTGGATGGCGCGGACGCCTGAAGTTTAAGAAGCAGGACGGGACGTACGGGCAGGTCAGCAAGGTCATGGCCGCCAAATCGAAACGTGCAGCCCAGGCTGAGCTGAGGGAATGGCGCGAGGAGATGGAGGACCTTGCGCAAAAGAAGCTCAAACTCGGCAGCATGGCCCATAAGACAGTGAAAGACCTGCTAGACGGCTATATCGACATGCTCAGTGCATCCGGCTCGATTGAGTCCTCGACCGTCTACGACTACCGCGGTGCCGCGCGACTTGTTGAGCGCAGAATCGGCGGCATCGAATTCGACTCGTTAGACGTAACCGCAGCTCAGAACTGGATTAACTGGGCCGTTGAGGAGGGCTACAAGCCATCCACCATTCGCAAAAGCGTGACGCTGCTAAAGGCCGCATACCGCGACGCCGTTGGCAGGCTCCGCGTGATCGACTACTCCCCCGTGGACTGCGTGCGCGTGCCTAAAGCCCGTCACCGTGAGCCCAACGCGCTGGACGAGCGCGAGCGAGGAAGACTGCTCACGTTCCTCTCCATCGCGCGAGACTGCCCCGAGAACGTCGGCATCTACCTCGCCCTGCTTACGGGCATGCGGCGCGGCGAGCTTCTTGCCCTACGGTGGCGTAACGTTGACTTCGACCAGAAGATGCTGCACGTCAAGGCATCTATCGGCTTTGGGGAGAACGGACACTACGAGAAAGAGCCGAAAAACGGCGGAAGCCGCAGGAGCATTCCCATGCCAGATGAAGTCACGGGGATCCTTACACGCCGCCTGACCGCCGCGCGAGCCGAGTGCTTTAAGGCGGGCGTGCCGTTCGAGCAGTCGATGTTCGTGTTGGGCGGTCCTGACGGAGAGTTCATGGCCCCTGAGCGCCTGTCGCGTCACTGGGCCGTCACGGTTCGACAGCTGGGGCTGGTGGGCTCGGAGGGCGAGCCGCCCAAGTTCCACGACCTACGCCACACATTCGCCACCGCAGCGATCCTCGCGGGAACGGACATCAAGTCCGTATCCTCGCTCCTGGGCCACGCCAACGCCGCGATGACGCTGAATATCTACACGGGCGTGAATGCCCAGGCGAAGCGAACAGCAATGGATGCTGTGGCGGCAACGATGACGGCGGCACCGCCCGTGGCTGAAATACTGGAACTGCGGGCAGCTGGGGAATAGGGCTGCACGGGGTCCAGATGCCGATTTTTGGCTCGCAATAACAAGGGCCGTCCATCGGTTCCAGACGTTCGATTCTGGAGCCGTAAATCGGCTCTGATTTGAACAAAAGACCAGCTAGACAGCTGTTTTCTTTTAAGACTAGTCGGACTATTGGGACAATGAAACGGAGGTGGACCATGCTCGAATTCAGGATAAGCGGCGAAACCGCTGAGGTCGGCTGCTTGGCAGACCAACTGGAAAGGGCAGGCTATGTCGTCAGGCGCTCGAAGCCCTATCGCAACAGGGACGAGGAAGGTTGTCGGATCTATCTCGAAATGGACGAGGAGAAGGTCATGGGCTGGATGCTTGCCAACCTTGAAAAAGCATCCCTAGACGATCCCTCATAAGGCCCGCCTTTCGGCGAAGGCGAAAGGCGGGCCCGAGTACGGAAACCCACCGTTTGGAGCGGGACAGACGAAGTCGGGCGAAATGGCCGTAAGGGTAGTTTTTTGAAATACGCAAGAGTCGTACGCTGCCGTACAAAACTGCGTTTTGCCCGTCTGCGTACACGCCGAAACCTACGGTTCGGCGCTTGTCAGGGCTCTGCCCTAAAACCCGGCGCCCCGCGGGGCGAAACCCACGTCCTCGAAAGCGTGGTTAGGCAGAGCGGAATACCCAGCCGCCCGAAATTATCACCGATTGTCACCCCTTGGCACCAAATCGGTTCGCACGGAGCCAAAAGCCGCCATAGCCTTGTTATAGCGGCATAAGCCGCACAGTCTTTATCGGGCCATAGGCCTAGAAAGGAGTCAACTATGCATAAATCAGAGGAGGCCATCTTGGAACGGTTCCGCCTCGGCGAGTATGACACGTTACCGCTGCTCATCACACCCACAACCGCCGAAGCGGCAATCGGCATTAGTGCCAAGCACCTTTTGAGAATGGTCGAACGCGGTGAGATCCGTGGCGTTCAAATCGGGCGCCGATGGAAGCTCAACCGTGATGACCTGCTCGCGATCTGCGGGCTGCGCGATAAGGGCGCGGCATAATGGGCCGCGGCATAACCAATTTAGAAGCAATCGAAGCCGCATGGTCCGTGCAGCTGCCTTCCATGCAGCTCAATATGCCTATATCCAACAGCGAAGAATTTAGGCGTCTCCGCGCCGCCCGAGGCCCCAAGGCATACGCCGATATGGGTGTCTGGCTGGAGCTATGTTCCCTAGCGTCACGGTACAAAGGACACGCATTGCCGCTCGATTATGACCTGTTGGCGCAATGGCTGTTTGACAACCAAGGCAAGTCGACCGTTGCAGCCGAGCACGTCAACGCGCTGTTAGCGGCAGGGCTCGCTTTTGCTACCGAGGATGAATGGCTTTTGCTGCCAGCAATCAATGCCGCGGTGGTGCGTCACGGAAAAATGATTGTAGGCGGCACCCGCGGAGGCCGCCCGCGTGGCAAAAAGAAACGGAGATGACAGCCGTGAGTGACGACCCGCCCAAAAAAGAAGTGCCGTCGGAAGTAGTGATTCCGGCGGCACCAAGCACCACGAGGGGCGCGATTAGCATTGAAAACACTATAACACGTGAACGGTTCGCACAGCTCAGCGGCGTTGAACCGCCACAAATCTGCGCTGCTGCAACGGAAGCCGAGGAAGCCGCCAAATCGCGGCTATGTGACGACAAAAGTGATCGATGGCTATATCTCGCCGCGAGGGGCAAGCTTGAACTTCAGTTGCTATTAGAAATACGACGATATGAGCGCATCGGATCACGCAAGGGCTATAAGGTTTGTGGTTTGAAAAAAACCGACATCGAACTGGCCGAATTCTTTAACGCGGCGCGGCCGAGCGTCTGCAAAGCGCGAAAGGCGTTGAAATCAAGGCATCTCATCGACTCGGTTGACGGCATACTGCAACTCCGATATGCGGCCATCCTCGATGCCGCCAAGTCCATGGGATGGAGCGACTAGGCAGCCGTCCCGCAATAGATGCGGGACGGCTTTTCAGTGTTCAAAAGGGTGGGTTTAAGTGTAACGTGAGGTTACACCAGCCTGTAACGTGACGTTACATCTTCTGTAACTTGAAGTTACACTTCCTGTAACGTGAGGTTACACATGTGTAACTTGAGGTTACATTTAACCCACCCTTCAAAAGGGGGCATTCAAGCGTTTCGAACCGCAGGTAGAAGCGCCGCAAGTGTAACGTCAAGTTACATTCCATTTATATATAAAGAAATAAGTAATAGATATAGGGCTTCGGTGCATCAACGACCGCTCATTACGCCACACCGGCATACCCGCGCTCAGGGCTCGCGTTCAACGCCCTTCCGACAGCCTGGAGCTACCCAGGGAGCCCCTACGGCTATCGAAAGCGCGCAGAACGCTCGCCCTCTTCCCGAGCCGTCTCCAGTTCCCTCGGACGGATGGACGGACGCGCATCGGCAACGATCTATCCGTCCGTCCATCCGGACGTTAACGCCCTCTACGGACAGGCCAGAATTATGGAATCCACGTGATTTGAGGGGTACCGTTTTGGGTACTCGCGGGGTACACAAAGAAAAAGGTCAGAGACGACACCGTCTCTGACCTGCGTAAACTATGGTGGGCCGTCAGGGGTTCGAACCCTGGACCTTGGGATTAAAAGTCCCCTGCTCTGCCAGCTGAGCTAACGGCCCGCGGGTGGCATTGTACCACGGTCTGGGACTATTCCCAACTCCATTGGCCGTTCTGGAAAATCACAACTTCGCGTCCATCGGGTGTAATGCCCACAATATCGATGTCGTCCGTGCCAATCATAAAGTCAACGTGCGTGCTCGAAACGTTGACGCCATGCTCCAGGAGCTCCTCTTTGGACATATCATATCCACCCTCGATGCACTCGGGGAAGCCGACCCCCAGCGCAAGATGGCAGCTGGCGTTCTCGTCATAAAGCGTGTCGTAGAACAGAATGCCACTTTCGCGAATCGGTGTGTTCTTGGAAATGAGCGCGACCTCTCCCAGATGAGCAGCGCCCTCGTCAGTATCGATGATGCTTGCGAGCGTCGCCTTACCCACGCGGGCGTCGTAATCTACCACACGACCATTCTCGAACTTGATCCAAAAATCATCGACCTTGTTGCCGTGATGGATAAGCGGCATTGCGGAATAGACGATTCCGTCAGCACGCATGCGGTCGGGCGAGGTGAAGACCTCCTCGGTGGGGATGTTGGGGAAGAAGGGATGACCGTCGGGAGTCTCACCCTTACCGCCGGCCCACTCATGCCCCTTCGTCATACCAATTACCAGGTCGGTTCCATTCGAAGCGGTATAGCGCAGGCAGTCAAAACGATTTTCGTTCAGGAAACGCAGGTTTTTTTCAAACGCCGCATCGTGAAGCTCCCAGTCACTCTCCGGATCTTGGCCGTCAGCACGGGCGGTATGCAGAATCGCATTCCATAGCTTGTAGACTGCAACCTCGTCCGGATCGCCCGAGAATACCTCGCGCGCCCAGGCGACAACCGGTGCACCGGCAATGCACCACGGGTTGATGTTGTAATCCAGTCCACGGCGGAAGACCTTGCACTGCGTGTTCCTCGCCTTGGATGCCGCGGCCGGCTTGGCCGGATCGATGCCCTTGAGGGCGGCAGGGTCCGCGCCCTCGATAAAGATAAAGCAGGCGCCATCTTGGGCCAGGGAATCCAGCTGCATTCGCTTCCACTCGGGCGTCTGCTCAAAATAGCTTTTATCGACATGCTCGTACGTGAGCCTCGTCACGGCATCATCGGCCCAAATGACCGTCACGTGACCAGCGCCGGCGGCATAAGCCTCCGCAACCACCACGCGCGCAAATGATGCGCACTCGACGGGAGACTGAACGACGACCTCCTGGCCGGGCTTAACGTTTACGCCCTTGCGGACAACGAGACGCGCATAATTTTTAATCTTGGGCTCAAGGGTCTTCATGCCCTCAAGAGCTTCCTCGACCGTTAGGGCAGCTCGAATCATGTGCCACTCCATCTATCTGTAGAACAGTAAAAAGGCGCGCCGCAAAAACGACGCGCCTTATATCTTAGCGATATCTATAGGTCGTAACGCTACTTCTTCTTGGAGGCCTTCTTGTCCTCTTCGGCAGCCGAGCGCTCGATAACAGCGTTGAGCTTGTTATCGGACATGCCCTCAGCCTGCGCGCGATACATATTACGCAGGGGACGGATGCGCACGAAGTCGTAGATGAAGTCACCCAGAATGACGACATAGGACAAAACGATACCGACCATCTGGACGGGGCTGGACACCATGTCAGCGGGAGCGAAGTACAGCGAAGCCCAAATGGCCACGACGAGCACCATGCCGATAGCGAGCACGGCCCACCAGATGCGGCGGCGCTTGGTGTAGTCCTCATCCTGCTTGAGGAGGATATTCGACACCGTGTAGATGCGATCCTCCTTGGCGCGCTGCTTGGCCTTGCGGGCGCGCTTCTCCTCCTTGGAAAGACCTTCCAGGTTTTCGCCCTTCTCGAGCTCCTTGCGGCGTGCCTTGGACGATGCCGGCACGACGCGAACAGAACTCGCTGCCTGGCGGGCGGGCTTAGCAGATGCGGCGGACTTGCGCGCAACCCCGGTAACTTCGTGGGATTGCGTGCGCTTGTTCGTGGCGCTACGGGTACTCACTTATGCGTTCTCCTTCATGCTTGTGAACTGGGAGCCCGTGATGATCTGGAAGGCCTCGCGATAGCGTTCGGACGTGCCATCGATGACCTCGGCGGGCAGGTGCGGGGTCTCCCCCGTCATATCCCAGTTGGCTTTGAGCCAATTGCGGACGAATTGTTTGTCGTAGCTGGGCTGAATCTTGCCCTCCTCGTAGCTGGCGGCGGGCCAGAAACGGCTGGAGTCGGGCGTGAGGCACTCGTCGATCAGCGTAACCTTGCCATCGATGACACCGAACTCGAACTTGGTGTCGGCGATGATGATGCCTCGAGTCGCGGCATACTCGGCAGCGGCCTTGTAGATCTTGAGGGACAGGTCGCGAATCTGCGTGGCGATGTCCTCACCCACGATCTCACAGCAACGCTCGAACGAAATGTTCTCGTCGTGGTCGCCGATCTCGGCCTTCGTGGACGGGGTGAACAGCGGCTCGGGGAGCTTGGAGGCCTCGGTTAGGCCCTCAGGCAGCTGGATGCCGCAGACGGTTCCGTTCTCGTCGTAGGTCTTCTTGCCCGAACCGGTCAGATAACCGCGGACGATGCACTCGATGGGAATCGTCTGGGCCTTCTTGACCAGCATGGCGCGGCCTGCGAGATAGTCACGATACTCGGCAAACTCCTCGGGGAAATCCGCCGGATCGATGGAGACGAGGTGGTTGGGGACGATATCGGCAAACTTGTCGAACCAGAACGCCGAGATGCGGTTGAGCACCTCTCCCTTAAAAGGAATCTCGTCGGGAAGAATAAAGTCGAACGCAGAAATGCGATCGGTGGCGACCATCAACAGGTTTTCGCCAGCATCGTAGATATCACGAACCTTGCCACGGGAATCCGGACGACGCTCCATCGTTGTCACGTGAGTCACTCCTTACCTAAATACGACAGAAATGCGGGTTCTTTCCCGCATGTTTTCGCAAACTCGGAGCGGCAGGGACGTAGCCCCTCCTTCACCGAATAGCGAAAAGCTAGTGCTCCATTGTAGTAGATGCCGCGTCCGCCGTGTGCTCGCGGGGCAGATGAATCGTAAAAGTCGTACCCTTTCCAAGCTCCGACTCCACGGATATGTAGCCATGGTGACGCTCGACGATCTGCTTGGTCACGGCGAGGCCAACGCCCAGGCCGCCAGCTTCGCGGGCGCGGCTGGCATCGGCGCGCCAAAATCGTCCGAAGATACGCGACAGATCGTCCTTGGCAATACCGATACCGGTATCCGAAACGGCAATACTGACATGTTTGCGGTCACTGAGCACCGACACTACGACCCAACCGCCCTCGGGGGTGTAGCGCATGGCGTTGCTCATGAGGTTGATGACGCACTGCGTGATCATGTCGGGATCGGCCTCGACGACATCATCGTGACCCTGAGTCTCATCCGCAAAGCGAAGGCGAAGGTCGCGGTCGGCAAACAGACGCTCCTGGCCGTTCACAATCGATCGCACGAACGGAACCATGTCCACCGGTTCGAGATTGAGCGGCGCCGTGCTGTTTTCCATGCGCGATAGGTCGAGCATCTGCTGCACCAGACGGGCCAGGCGACGCGTCTCGGAAGCAACGGTTTCCAAATGCTCGTCGTCTGTGGGATACACGCCGTCCTGCATGGCCTCGACCGTTGCAAGCATGGCCATAAGCGGCGTGCGAAGCTCATGTGCGACATCCGAAGTCAGGCGCTTCTCGTGCTTCATATCCTTCTCGAGCGAAGTGGCCATCTCGTCAAAGGTCTCACCCAGCTGATCGATTTCGTCATCGCCGCGCAAACCGGTACGAGCGGACAGATCGCCGTCGCGAATTTGCTTGGCCGTGCTGGTAATACGATGGATCGGCTTGGTAAGCATGCGCGACACGAGCGATCCGATAACGACCGAGATGCAGACGGCCACAACCGCGGCAAGGGCCATGGCGTTAAAGGTCTTCTCTCTGAATGCTGAGTCTGCCTTGGTGAGCAGGGCATCGGAGCCAATGGCCCATAGCTTCACCTGTCCGACATGCTCGCCAGAAGACGTTATGATTTCGACGTTGGCGACGCTATCGGAGTCGGTGGGCGCCGACGAGACCGGGCTATGCGAGGCCTTTTTACCGCTCGAGCTGCTCGACGGTGATTCGCTCTCGCGCACATCGGCGGTCGCACTTGCCGAAGGCCATGAGTCGTCATAGACGACAACGCCCTTCTTGTTGACGACCTGCATACTCAGGTCGTCGGACACCAAGCTCGATGTCGCGACCGCACGCAGCTCCCCCGCGGTCCAAGAACCGTTTTCCTCATATGACGTTGCCAACTTTTCGGCAGCGGAATTGGCGATTTCGACAATATTGGAGCGCGTGTAATCCGTAAAAACCGTGCCCCATACAACGGAGACTACGCCCACCAGCACCAATACCGTCATGAGCGATGTCAGAGCAAAAGCCAGGGCCATACGCGAGGGATAGCTCATCGTCGGCCGTGAATCGGAACGAGGCGTGTTCCAACTAGCCTTGGAACCCGCCTCGTTCTCCTGCTTATGCTTTTGCCCGATTTCAAAGCGCGCAGGTGTCATATGTGATTTCCTTTATTTCTCGTCCGACTTATCGGTCTTGGTCGGGGCCTCGAAGCGGTAGCCGACACCGTGGACGGTGTAAAGCCACTTGGGCTTCTTGGGGTCGTCGCCCAGCTTGGCGCGAAGGTTCTTCACGTGGCTGTCGATGGTGCGCTCGTAACCCTCAAAGTCGTAGCCGAGCACCTTCTCGACCAGCTCCATGCGGTTGTAGACGCGGCCGGGGTGACGGGCAAGCGTGGTGAGCAGCTTAAACTCGGAGGCCGTCAGGTCGACTTCCTTGCCCTCGACCAAAATCTTGTGGCCCGAGATGTCAATGACCAGATCGCCAAAGTCGAGCACCTCAACGGCGGGCTCATCGGCCTGGTGAGCACGGCGGAACAGGGCACGGACGCGGGCGACGAGCTCGCGAGGCGAGAACGGCTTGATCAGGTAGTCGTCGGCGCCAAGCTCGAGGCCGATGATGCGATCCTCGATCTCGCCCTTGGCGGTAAGCATGATAATGGGCACATCCGAGGTATCGCGAATAGTGCGGCAAACGCGCTCGCCGGGAATCTTGGGGAGCATAAGGTCGAGCACAACCAGGTCGAACTGGTGCTTCTCGAACTCCTCGATCGCAGACTGGCCGTCGCCGACGCCAACGACCCAGTAGCCCTCGCGCTCGAGATAGGCAGCGACAGCGTCACGGATTGCCTTCTCGTCCTCGACCAGCAGAATCTTTTTTGCATCTGAAGCCATAACACGGCCCCCCTGTCTCAATTAGCTAAGAACAAGCCCATTTTAACGCACCTATGCCCACCGAGCACCGCTACAGTGCGGCGGCTCGGCGGGCGGCACTCACAATTACAACGCGTTTATTCCCCCGTTGGCGCCCTTTTAATCCCTCGGCGCTAAAGAGAGAACAGGCGGGCGGTAACCGTCTCGGGGATTCCTTGGCCATTACGCACCGTGGCATAGGTTAAAAACGTATTCGATTTACCCGCCGTAGCAGGATAATCGCCATACTCCAAGGCTCGGTCGGGCGACAGAAGCGAGCCGTAGGTCTTAGTCGAAGTGTCAATCAAAAAATGCGACGCCTGAACTTTAACCAGGTATTTATTTTTCCTTCCCGCAGCACACGCGAGCGGCTCACGCGAAAGGAAGAGGTACGGCCCGCCCTCGTTACCGATATAGGTGCCCATGTTGCCCAGGCTACCCACACCGCTATACGTCGCCTCAATAGAGAACACGAAGGTGTCACCCATATACACGGCCTCGAAGGGTGACACCGATGAGGGAAGGACCAACTGAGCCCTCTTGGTATTGTTGCCGTCCGTCAGGTCGATCGCCGTCATGCCGTAGTAGACGCCCTCGTCGTTGCGCACACGCGGGGAGATGGTCAAGATGCCGTCACTCACACGCGGGGCGGATGCAAAGCGAC
This sequence comes from Collinsella sp., assembly GCA_048367555.1. Lineage (GTDB taxonomy): Bacteria > Actinomycetota > Coriobacteriia > Coriobacteriales > Coriobacteriaceae > Collinsella. The sequence continues at coordinate 12,768 of DBGCAP010000045.1, read as the reverse complement.
CCGTTGACTTCCAAATGGCCTCGGCCTTTGCCTCATCGAGCGAGCGGCGGTAGCAATACGAGTCATGACTTGTCTTATTGCCGCCTGCAGCAGGCATCTTGTACCAAATGACGGACGATCCGAACGCCGTAAACAGTGGCGGATCGTAGTCCTTGCCGCCTCGGTCGAGCTCGACTACATCGCCGACAAGCGACGCACCTGCCGTATTTTGCGCATAGAGCTTCCACGATGCGTTTGCAAAGTTCATTTCGACCCAAGTAAATACGCCATCGCCGGCGCGGACATCGTAAAACGAATACCCTGTACCTTCGACGGGATCCTCGATGAGCGTCATGAGCGAACCGTCGCCCAAGTTGAGCACACCGAGCGTGTTGGCATGCCGCGCCGATGCGGGTGCCATCATCGCGGCAGCGTAGTCGCCATCGCAGTAGTACAGCAGCGTACCCAGAGGCAATGTCCATGAAGCTGCAGGCTCGAGGTCGATTTCGACGGCCTCGTACTCATCCGTAATCGAGACGATTTTTGAGTCATCCTTGATAACCTGCGGCTCGCCAGCGGCATCATCGCTGGTGCCCGTTTTTTTCGAGCAACCGGCAAGCACCGTGGCGGCGCCCGCGGCGGCCCCACCGAGCACAAAGCCGCGACGCGATATTCCGTTCTTGATGTGATCGACGATACCCATTAGGCAATCTCGGCGCGTGCGGCCTCAATAGCGCGCGTAAGCTGATCGGCGCAAGAGGTCTTTTTCATACCGCAGGTATTACCCGCGAGAACCTCGATCACGCGGTCGGCGGGAGCGCCTTCGACCAGCCTGGAGATGGCCTTGAGGTTGCCATCGCAGCCGCCGGTAAACTCGACGCCCAGCACCTTGCTGCCGTCATCGGAAAGATTGAGGTGGATATTGCGAGAGCATACACCCTGAGGCTTGTAGTCAAAACTAATCATTGAGATCCCCTCTCAGAAAGAAATTTCAGACGTCTATTATCCCCGCCTGGACCGACTTATTATCGCAAGCACCGATTCAACATCCTACGATGCTTGGACTAGTGGGAGCAAGATTAGCAGTCCGCACCCTGTACGTGGACCATGCGCTTCTCCCGATACATATTGTGATCGGCGACGCGATATACATCGGCCAGCGTATTTCCAGCCGTCTCGACGGTCGCCACGCCAATCGATGCGCTGACCGTCAGGGCCTCATCGCTTACCGCGGCAAGACCGAGACGAAGATCCTGTTCCAGCCCGAGCGCAGACTCGTTGTCAGTATGGGGACAGACCAGCAAAAACTCGTCGCCGCCAACGCGCATCGGCAGGTAATCCGCACCAGCCACCCGTCGCAGCACGGACGCCGTCCGTCGCAGCAGTTCATCCCCCATCTCGTGACCATAGATGTCGTTGGTCCGCTTGAGATAATTGCAGTCCACCATAATCACGCTCACTGGCAAGCCCTCGTTTACCAGGCTATCTCCGCGCGATTCAAGATAGTTGCGGTTGCGAAGCCCCGTCAGTTTATCTTGGTATGACAGCTCCTCGGCATGCTTGACCATCGATATGTTGTGCGTCGCCACGACGACCGACTCCAACCGGCCTTGCTCATCGCGATGCTGGGGGACAACCTGTAGCGAGTACCAAGCACCTCGACAATCTCGCACCTCGGCAGCCAAGTACGGTACGCCCTCCATACGTTCACGAAGCGTACTTATATCTACGAGTCCCACAACCGCTTCGCGGCTTTCGGGGCTCACGATATCCCGGCAGACCGTGTCCATAAAGTCATATGCCTCGTTGTGCTCGGCAAATATCTTCGCTATCGCCGGCGACATATTGATTCCCTCGATCTCGAGGGTGTCGAGATGCAAAAGGAAGGTCGAATCGTAGATGGCGCTTATGGCATTGATAATGCCGAGCTGTTTATCTTTTTCGACCAAATTGCGGTGGTCAACGATATTCCGAGCCAACAGCACCACGACCCAAAACGCAAGGCACACCAAAACGCCGACGGCGACAAATGAAATCCTGTCAGACATGACCTCAGATTTGGGATATAGCGCAAACAGGCGGTAGTCCTTATATGCCGCACGCACGGCGTACCATTTGTCTCCTCGATATTCGATGGGCGTCAGGCCGTCGTCTTTCCACTCAACCCCTGGGCTGGTGAGGAGTCGGGCGAGCGACATGTCAGCATCGGCACTGTTGGATGAGACAATCTCCGCATCCTCCATAACAAGCACCGTGGGGCCCTGATGGAAGGTGCTGTTCGAAAGCACGTCGGCTATGGCATATGAATAGTCGTCCGCCGTATCGGGAACAAATGAGCGGTATGCCAGGGCAACGCCGTCGCCATACGGAACAGCACAGACGGCAAAAACAACACCACGGCGCTCGACGACAGTTGAGTAGGACACTTTGGAACCTTGATACATCGATGCGACCGACGAACATGCCAGCTCCTCTCGCCACAACATGAGCGGATCGCGACCATCGATGTCGTAGTGGGCGGCCATATGACCGTCGGCATCCATGACCATCAGCCCCGAAAGGTTCTCGGTATGAACAAATTGCTCGATAAGATCGTCGTTGACATCAACGCGATCAGAGGACAGGAACGTCGCAAACGATTCGACCGCGGCGAGCAAATCGTGCGTCGTCTCGATTTTTCTCCCCTGTTCGTTGCGGTCATATTTTTCGCAAGCGTTTTCCAAAAACACCATGGTTTCTTGACCAAACCCAAGCGTTTTTTCGAGGCAGCGATGGGTTCCAACCGCATACAACAGGCCTAATAAGACAGCGCTGACAATAACGCCGACAGCTATGACGGTCAGAATCTTTCGACGCAAGCGGTGCTTGTCATTTGTCATGATTCCGCTCCTTGCCCGCCCGTCGTCGCTCCTGCCTTGTAATTGTCCACAATGCGCTCTATCGTGCCGTCTCGATCCATGTCGAACAGCGCGGTATTGAGGTTTTTGACGCACTCTCCCTCATAGGCAACATCAAATGCAACGCCCAGGTCAACCGTCATAACGTTGTCGGCAAACACACGATAAACGCCGGGATACTGGGTGACGAGTCGATCAAGCGATTGAACGTCCGCCATCCAACAGTCGACATACCCTTTGGCGAGGGCGGCTTTGCAGAGTTCGGCAGAACCATACGATTTGATTTGCACGTCCGGCGAGATTTCCAGATCCCCTGCGAGCAATCGGCGTTCGCTCACCGAGCCCGCAATCACCGCGATGGTCTTGCTTCCATCGAGATGCGCCAAGGACTTGATGCCACTCGTTTTCTTGGCGGCAACCGAGACCGTCACGGTTAAATACGGCTCGGTCCAGTAATACTTATCCTCGCGATAACAGGGCGAATAGTCACACCACAGACAATCGATATCACCGTTTTTGAGCAGCCGGTCGCGATCGTTCCAGTCAATATCGACAAACTGTGGCTTAATCCCCGCACGCTTGCAGGCCTCGCGGGCGATGTCGATATCGATACCGGCGTAATCGCCCGTGGTATCGACATACACATAGGGGTCGTTATCCGTAACGCCGATTTTGAGTACCGGGAGATCTTTGTCGACTTCATTCGAGGAGGAAGAACTGCTTCGAACGGTATACGTCAGGGCGGCCACACAGGCGGCAACAAGGAGCATGAGCGTAAACGAGACGATGGCGGCTCGCTTGGTGCGTCCGGGCACGCGCCTCCCTTCATCGAAACAGCAATCGGATTTCATTGTATACCCGGGGCTGATGCGGCAATAAAAAAGCGCCTCACCCAAAATGGGCAAGACGCCAAAGGTTGAAATGCATCCGCAAGCGGTCGAATTAGGTTAACCCTACTCGAAGTTCAGCTGCTCCAGGCGGTCGAAGACCGTATCGATGCGGGTGAGGAAGTCCCACGGATCAAAGATCTCATCGAGCTTCTCCTGGCTGACGGTGCAGCGCGGATCGGCCTCGAGACGCTCCTTGAAGGTGGGGCCAGAAACACAATCCTGCACCTCATGCCAGGTGGCCATGGCGTTTTCCTGCACGATAGCGTAGGCGTCCTCGCGGGTGATGCCCGTATCGACGAGGGCCAGCAGGACCTTGGAGGAGAAGATGAGGCCACGGGTCTTGTTGAGATTGGCCATCATGCGGGCCGGATACAGCTGCAGGCCGTCGATGACACGGATGAGGCACTGGAACATGTGGTCGAGTGCGATGAAGCTATCGGCCTGGGCGACGCGCTCGGCGGAGGAGTGCGAAATATCGCGCTCGTGCCACAGGGCGACGTTGTCGAAGGCGACCTGGGCGTTGGACTTCACGACGCGCGACAGGCCGCAGACCTTCTCCATGGTGATCGGGTTGCGCTTGTGCGGCATGGCGGAGCTGCCCTTTTGACCCTTGCGGAACGGCTCCTCGGCCTCGAGCGTATCGGTCTTCTGCAGGTTGCGGACCTCGGTCGCGATGCGCTCGCAGGTGGCCGCTGTAGTGGCAAGCACGCCGGCAAGGTAGGCGTGGTGATCGCGGCTGATGACCTGCGTGGACAGCGGGTCGTGAACCAGGCCCAGGTGCTCACAGACATACTCCTCGACAAACGGCTCGATGGAGCTGTACGTGCCGACAGCACCCGAGATGGCACCGAAGGCAACATTCTTACGGGCATCCTCAAGACGGTCCAGATCGCGCTTGAGCTCCCAGGCCCAAGAGCCAAACTTCATGCCGAAGGTCATCGGCTCGGCGTGGATGCCATGAGTACGGCCGGCACAGAGCGTGTTGCGCTCCTCGAAGGCACGACGCTTGCAGATCTCGCCGAGCTTCTTGACGTCCTCGATAATCAGGTCACAGGCCTGGGTGAGCTGGTAGCACAGAGCCGTATCGCCCAGGTCGGAGCTGGTCATGCCGTAGTGAACCCAGCGGCTGGGCTTGGGGTCACCCTCGGGAACATCGGCGTCGATGTACTCCTTCATGTTGGTCAGGAAGGCGATGACATCGTGGCGCGTGACCTCCTCGATCTCGTCAACCTTCGCCTTCTCAAAGTTGGCATGGTCGCGAATCCACTGGGCCTCTTCTTTGGAAATACCGATCTTGCCGAGCTCCGCCTGAGCCTCGCAGGCCAGGACCTCAATCTCCTGCCAAATGGCGTACTTGTTCTCGAGGGAGAAGATGTGTCCCATCTCCGGGCGGGTATAGCGATCGATCATAGCGGCTCCTTTTTGGTTATTGGCACGTTGGTCGTAACTCAACCATTGTACCGTGCGCAGGTGCAAGAATGGGCAGTAGGCATTAACCTAACATTTTGCCGCAAGAGCGGTCATGGGGACGTCTGCGCATTTGCTTCGCAAATCCGCACCAGCCGCGGTCGCCGGACCCGGTCCGCGCGCATGCACGGGCAAAGCGGGTTGGACCCGACGTTCCCAAGGTCCCCCGTGCCCGGTGGAGCGGGCAACGGGACGTCCGCGTATTTGCTTCGCAAATCCGCACCGGCTTCAGGCACCTGTCGGCGCCTTCGCCTGCTCGCTACAAACGCTTCGCGTTTGCTTTACGCTCGCACCCTGGCGGGTTCGAGTCCCGGCACTTTATTAAAAAAAGCACGGCACCGTGATGGTGCCGTGCTCATGCTTTTAACTGGAGCGGGCAACGGGACTCGAACCCGCGAGTGTCAGCTTGGGAAGCTGATGCCTTACCACTTGGCGATGCCCGCATATGTGGGGGATAGTATAACGCGGTTGTCTTGTTCTATACAAGGGTGACGATGCTTGTTTTAGCTGTGGAGAATCGTCCTAAAAATAGACCAATTGTGGAGACAGGGACCTGTACGTTCTTCTATTTACCGTTGTCTGCCTGCAGATTTATTCCAATGTCTTTCGCAGGCGCCATTTATCAGATATCGGGCAAGCGTTTGGTCAGGTTCCGGTACTTACCCGCATGAACCTTGGGGGTAGCCTCATCCTACGCGCCGCGGCCCCCCATGCGGCGCACGAGGGATAAGGAGCAGCCATGTCCAACACACCCACGCACTCTGTCCACAGCGCAATCACAGCAGGATCGCTGCTCCTAGTCCTCTTTTTACTTTTAGGCTGCATGACACCGGATGCCGCGCTCGCCGTCGACGGTTACGAATCGCTCGGATTCCGCACTATCAGCAATGAATGCGGTCCTTTTGGAGTTGGCAAATACGAGGCACAGGATTCTTCGATTGCCTATTGCATGAACCAGGAGCGCTTTGGCCCCAGCACGCCGGGCGGCCCCTGGCTCACCTACAATCAGGGCTGGGTATGGCTCGAAGACGAATTCGCGGCCATCATCTGCCATGGCTACCCCACTGCCACATCCTTTGGCGGGCATAACCTATCCCCCGATCGAGCACGTGCCGCAACCCAACTTGCCGTCTGGATGCTCAACGGCACCACCCATACCGACGGATCATTCTCATATACAACCGCTCAGGGCGTCACGAAGAGCGGAAACTTTTCCGGCGACAATGAGGTCGTTGCCGCAGCGCGCTGGCTCCACGACAGCGCCAAGTCGGGAGGCATTAAAGCCGCACCGCATCGCGCGCGGCGCTATTTGGGAACTGTGTCGGGCGGCAGCAAGCGTCAAGACATGCTCTACGTGCTCCCGGCCGTCTCCGTATCCTTCCAAAAACAGTCAGCCAACGCCGCCATCACCAGCGAAAACGATACCTACAGGCTCGACGGAGCGAGGTTCGACATCTATGAGAGCGCCAGCGACAAGCGTGTCGGCAGCATCCAGATGGACAGCAGCGGTCGCGCACAGGCGACACTTTTGCCCAACACAGCATATTATCTGGTCGAAACCAAAGCTCCAGCGGGTTATATCCCCAGGAGTGACCGCATCGCCTTTTCCACCGGCAATGACGGCGGGAATGTCGTCATCGATGAGCAGCCCGGTACCATTACCCTGCGCATCGCAAAGGCCGATGCCGCGACAGGGGCAGGTCCTCAAGTCGGTGCGTCGCTTGCCGGCGCTGAGTTCACCTGCGTCTCACAGTCTACCCCGGGCTGGACGCGCACCCTCACGACGGATGAGGACGGCCGGGCAACACTTACCGACATCCCCCTGGGCACCCTTACCATCTACGAGTCGAGAGCTCCCGAGGGCTATATGCCCTCCGATGAAACCTGGAGCTATACCATCGGCGCCGACCAGCTCGGAGACGTGGGCGTCGTTGAGCTCGAGCGTCGCATCCCCAACATCCCCATTGCTTTTGACCTCGAGATTTCAAAGTTCAAGGACTGCGGTAATAGCGATGGGTCTGGTATAGAGCAGCCGGCGGAAGGCGTGGTCTTTGAAGTGGTAAGCAACACTTCGCAGCAGGTTGTTGGAACGCTGACCACCAATATCTACGGCTTCGCATCAACCAAAGACCAGGCTGGAGCATGGTTTGGCGCAGGAGAGCGCCCCGATGGCGTCAGCGGAACCATACCGTATGACCGTGCCGGCTACACCATTCGCGAGGTTGTCGACACTGTGCCCGACGGCTTTAAGCAGGCAGGGGAATGGACTGTCACGGCAGAGCAGATCGCGGACGGCGCAGAACTTCAGTACATCGTAGACAACCACGCCCTGTCGACACATCTTCAAATCGTGAAGCGCGATGCTCAGACCGGCAACGTCGTACCACGCGCCGGGTTCACCTTTCAGCTGCTCAATGGCGAGCGTGAGCCCATCTCGCAAACATCATGGCATCCCGCCCATACCGTTATGAATACCTTTACGACCGATGGAACCGGCACCGTCACCCTGCCCGAATCGCTTAACCCGGGCACGTATTACATACGAGAGACTTCCGCCAAGGAACCGTATCTTGTTGGAGAAGATCTGGAGATAACGATTCCCGCCGACATGAACTTAACGCCCGTCGCGGTCGCCTCGTTTTACGACGACGCGGCAACAGGAAGCATCGAGATCGTTAAGAACGATGCCGTAGGCGGGCACGCCCTTGCCGGTGCTGTTTTTGATATCCGCGCCGTGGGCGATATCGTGCGCCCCGACGGCAGCATTGTTGCCCTGGACGGCGAAACCGTCACCACCATCACGACCGACGAGCGGGGATTTGCGTGTGCGAATCATCTTTCACTGGGGTGCGGAACCGCCAACTATGAGGTTATTGAGGTACAGGCACCCGAAGGATACCTGCTCGACCAAAGTACTCACGCCGTCGAGCTGTCATATGCCGACCAGAAAACACCCGTGATCAATGCGCACCTCGACGTTTCTAACGACTACACCAAAATCGACATCACCAAATTCGATCTGACCGGCAAACAAGAAGTGGAAGGCGCCAGGCTCTCCCTCCACGGTGCCGACGGAACCGAAATTGACGCCTGGACCTCCTCTGACAAGCCGCATCGCATCGAGCATCTTTTACCCGGCACCTACACCCTGCGCGAAGTGATGTCCCCGCGCACCTACGACCTTGCTCAAGACATGACGTTTGAAATTAAAGCTACCGGAAAAGTGCAGACGGTGACCATGAAGGACACACCCATCGAGATCGAGGGTAGAGTCGACAAACGGCAAGAGATTGCCCGCCCTATCGGTAAGGGTCTCGTCGCCAACGGCGATGGCAAAAACCGGGCCGTGGCACAATCCGATACAAACGGTTCCTTCTCCTATACGCTCGATGCTAAAAATGAGTCGAATACCTGGGTTGATGAATTCACCATCACCGACGATCTCGAATGCGCCAAGGACGGCACTGCCAGACTCATCGCCATCGAAACCCCTGTCGCGGCCGGGGACTTCGACGGTCTTTGCAACGTGTGGTATCGAACGTCTCCAGTGGGAGGTATCGATACGGGCGAACAAGCCAATGCAACGCTCAGCGACGGGCATGACAACCCCTGGCTCGAAACCGACGAGGTCAAAAAGCTCTTAGGCGACGATGTGCGTCTCGTCGATTACGACGGGTGGCACCTATGGAAAGCAGATATCTCGACGGCAGAGTCCATCACGCTCGATACGAAAGAGATTGATCTTACAGACGACGCCGTCATCACGGGCATCCGTTTTGAATACGGTGCGGTAGCCGCCGACTTTACAACCAGAAGTGAGGCGGGCTCTTGGACCCGAGATGACCTTAAAGACGAACATGACGATCTTGACGATGCCAAGGCGGCCCTTAGCTCGGATGCCCGAGGCGCAGTCGTGCATATGCAGGCAACATCGTCCTATACGCCCCAAACCGCACTTGCCAACAGCGCACGCGTCGATCTTTGCCGCAACGGCGGTGGCGATAAACTCGAGGCGCATGATGAGGACCGCGTCATCCAACGATGCGCCCTGCCTCAGAACCTGCCGGCAACGGGATCTGTTGCCGCCGCCGCATGCATCACCGCACTCCTGACCTCGGGCACTGCAGCCATATGGTTCGCTCGCCTTAGGTCAGCCACAAAGAAGCGCTAGCAAAATGAAAAGCCGGGCGAGCCTGTCTCCCGGCTCGCCCGCCTTGGGCATAAACGATGAATCGGCTATTCAGCAGATGACGAACCGCCATCGATGGCTGCCTGATCGGACTCGGAAATACCGTCGGCACCCAAGCTTTGCTCTTGCTCTACCTCTTCGCTCATTGTCGTCTCGGGTGTCGAACCCTTAACGCCGACGACATATGCGGCCCCAAAACCCAATGCGATTGCGATCAGGGTCAAAATCAGATAGATGGGCCAATGGCGCTTGATGTACGAAAACACGCTGACTCCTTAGCGGGTCTGTCTACGAACGACGAATGACCTCGGTCACAACCTCGGACACCGTAGCGATATTTGTCGGATTAACGTTGTACGGCAGATCGTCCTCGGTGTAAGCACACGCCAAACGTGGGCCATCAACGCCGGCAATCGTAAGGGCGCGACGGCTCGCCTCGAGCGCAGCATAAGCATCGGTCTTGGCATAGGGCATCTCAAATGCACCGCAATCAACATGGAACGACTTGCACACTTTATTGACCAGGTTCATGATGCGTCGGTCACCCTTGAGCAACTGCTGCTCGCCCTCGACCGTTACCACCGAAAGCCTGCCGGCACCGATAGACTCGAGGTTGATGAAGAACACACCGCGGAGCTTGTCACGATGCGAGGCCAAAAACGCCCTCATGCCGGCGCCGTCGCAGTCGGACGCGCCCGTTGCGACGAACCAGATATCGTGGCCGAGCAGCTCATCGTCACCCATGGAGGCAACGGCCGAGAGCATATCCTCGGCAGAAGCACCATCGGAGGAGGTGGCGCCGCCCTTCCAACCGTCATCGTCATCCTCGAAGTTATCCCACGAGCCGATACCGCGACCAGACTTCTTGGCGTCGTAATCATCCTCGACGCCAAGCCAATCGCTCATGCTGTCCTGCTCGTTTTTCTTTTTTCGACCGAACAAGCCACCCAGGCCACGTTTCTGCGGCTTGGCGCCCGTCGAAGCAGGAGCCGAGATGGTCTCGAGCGGCTGTGCGCCCGAGGAGATGGGCATGGGGGCCGCGACCGGTGCCGATGTGGGCTCGGGGCCCTGCGCCGTCGCAAAGGGGTCATTTGTCTGTGCCGAAGGATCGGGAAGATCGAACAGCGATGTGCGGGACGCTACATTAGCCTGCTGCATCGAAGGCAGCGACGGATCGGGGACCGAGGCCAGCGGCGACGAAGAAGGTACAGGCGCGGAGGCCGGATCGGGGATATTCATTTGCTGGCGCGGAGGCACCTGAGACGAAATCTGCGCCATGAGGGAGTCAACTGTCTCGTCCTGCGTGGGAGCGACATTTGCCACCGTGGCACCGGGGTCGCTCGGCGCGGGCATGGTAAAGATCTGCGTAGAATAAGGCCTGGACTCATCCGTCTTGGGAGTCTCGTCAATCGCAGGGGACTCCTGCTCCATAGCAGAAGCCTCGACCTGCTCGGGTGCACTGGCCTCAACGGAATCGGCCTCGTCGACAACCGAATCATCGGCGGCGTCCCGGGCATCACCGGAGATGGGAAGGGGCTCGGCAATTGCGGTGCCCTGCTTCTCAAACGTCATCGTGGCATCAAATGACATGGTGCTATCGACCGGCTGCTGCGCCTCGAAGGACGTCGTGGCGTCGGCGACATCGACAGGCTCCGGCTGTTCGGCCTCGCCCTGCTCGAACTCCTGTGCCGCACGCTCACGCTCGGCCTCGGCGGCCTGCTGCTGAGCGATGGCCTCCCGCTCGGCGGCCTCGCGGGCAGCGGCGCGCTTTTCCTCAAAGTCGTCGACGAACTTCTTGCCCTTCGCAAGGGCGCCCTTAAAGAAGCTAGAAGCGCTGGCACCAATCGAGGAGAATGCGGAAGCGATATCGGCATGGGGCGTTGTCGAGGGAAGCTCGGCCGAGAAATCGGTGTCACTCTCATAGGACACGCGTTGCGGATACTCGTCATAGTCTTCGTCGACAGTCTCGTCTTCAACCTGTGCCGGAGCGGCAGGCGCCAGAATATCCAGACCGGTTGCAGGATCGAGCGCGGGCTTTTCGTCAGACTCCGCGGCAGCAACAGGGGCAGCGACCGGCCCGGCGGGAGCAACAGCCGCGTTGGCCGTGGGCGCAGGCTCCTGCGCAACGGGAGCAGGCTCCGGCTCAAACGTCGGCTCCTCGCCCTCTTCGTAATCGAGCGTGCAGGACTCGGGAAGCATGCCCAGGGCACGGATGGCATCCGAGCCAAATCGGATGTTGCCGGCGGCATTGCGATAAAGCTTGGGCTTGGGCTCGGGCTCCTCAGCCGCGGCAGGCTCGCCTGCCGACTCGGCAGTGGACTCGTCCGCAACGGGCTCCTCGTCCGGAATATCTTGGACCTGGGGCTCGGGTGCGATGACGCCAATCAGGGTCTCGTCGGCAGAAGCACCTTCGAATCCATCGATTTGCTCATCAGAAGCCTCGCCCTGCTCACCCTCGGGAGCGACCGGCTGGCCATACTCATCCTCGGTATAGGCAGGCTCTTCGTACTCGATGGTGTTGCCGTAATCGTTTTGCTGCTGGGCCGCGGCATACTCGGCCGCCGCACGCGCCATCTCCTCGGCGCGACGCTTCTGCTCGCCAAAATACGTGTCGAACGGAATATCGTCAGGGAACTCGTTCTCGCCCTGATAGGGGGCGACGTTATCCATGACACCCAACATGGCGGCAACAGACGACTTGTTGCAAACCGAGCCGGACGTGTAGGGAAGAACAAAACGATTGGAAATAATATTGGCGGCATTGGCAAGAGCCACGAGAGAGGCAAGGATCGCGACAATCCACAGCAGGACCTTCAACGCGCCGGGAAGCGGCAAGATGCGCAGGATGGCAATAGCCGCGGGAGCAATCGTGGCAATCGGGAGCAATTTGGCGATCAGCGCTCGGTACGGCGCATAGGGCTCGCGAGCGAGCAGTTCGGCGCGCGGGGAGTCATAGTGCGCGACAACGACAACCGGGCGATTGCGCGGAGAGGCAAGCGGGCCCGACGCCTTGTGGTAGGCGATGACATTTTGGCTCACACCGGTCTTTCCCAGGCGCGAAACCACGGGATGCCCCGTGCGTTCGAGCACGTAGAGCACGGCGCCGACAATGGCCAGCAAGGTGCCGACCAAGCCGATACCGCCACCGATGCCCATCAGCAGGGCGCCGGCAAACGCCAGAATACCGGTAACGGCAAACGCCAATCTGCTGGGCGCGGGAGCATTAAATTCCTGCACCTCGGGGTCAAAGCCGTGGTTGCGGAAAATCTGAGCGATATCCTCGGCAGCCAGGCGCTCTTCTTCACTGCACGCCGGCGTAATGCCGGTGTTCTGCAGCAGGTGGTTA
>DBGCAP010000044.1:0-64384 GCA_048367555.1 Collinsella sp. | reverse complement strand
CGAGCGACGAGCCAAAGGCAACCACGCCGTAACGGCTCACGGCGCCATACGTGGGCTTAAAGCCCACCACGCCGCACAGCGACGCCGGCTGGCGAATGGAGCCGCCGGTGTCCGAGCCCAGTGAGAGCGCGACCTCGCCCGCGGCGACGGCGGCAGCGGAGCCGCCCGAGGAGCCGCCGGGCACGCGCTCGGTATCCCAGGGGTTGTTGGTGCGATGGAACGCCGAGCTCTCGGTAGAGCTGCCAAAGGCAAACTCGTCCATGTTGGCCTTGCCCATGGGCAGGCAGCCGGCATCGAGCATGCGCTGGACGCAGGTGGCGGTGTAGACGCTCTGGTAGTCCCCGAGCATGCGGGAGGCGCAGGTGGTGCGCGTGCCCACAAGGTTCATGTTGTCCTTGATGGCCAGCGGCACGCCCGCGAGCGGGGGCAGCGGCTTGCCTGCGGCACGGTCGACATCCACGCGCGCGGCGGCCTCGAGCGCAAGCTCGGGCGACACCTGCAGGAATGCCTGGACCCCGCCCTCGCGCGCCTCGATGGCGGCACGGGAGGCCTGGGCCACCTCGGTAGCGGTAAAGTCGCCTGCAGCAACGCCCGCGGCGATCTGGGCGGCGGTAAGGGAATCGAAGCTTAGCGCCATTACTCGCTCTCCCCCTCTCCCAAAATGGACGGCACGCGGAAGTAGCGGTCGCGCGCGCTGCCGGCGTTTTCGAGCGCAACGTCGAGCGGCAGGTCGCGCTCGGGCTCGCGCAGGTCATCGCCCATCACGTTGGACAGGCTTCCGATAGGATGGAACGTGGGCTCCACGTCGGGCAAGTCATATTGCAAGACGGGCTCGAGCATCTGGACGGCGTCGTTCATGTAGGACGTCATCTGGGTGAGCTCGTCATCGGTCAGTGCGATCTTTGCGTACTCGGCGATGCCGCGCACGTCTTTCTCGCTGAGTGCCATAGGCGCTCCCTTCCGCATAACAGTTAAACCGCTCTAGTATACAGGGCAACGCCGGCTTGGAGCAGGCGCTTTACCCAAATGCAGCGAAAACGTAACGAGGGCGGCGGTTGGCAGGCGACGGGCTGGCGGTTCTGCAGCAAAACCGCACCGTCCATAGCGAAAACCGTCTCGTCCACAACGAAGACCGTCCCGCCCACAGCGAAAACCATCACAACATTCGACGCTTATCGTCAAAATCGCGATTTTCATCGAATGTTGTGATGGTTTGGAAGCCCCGACCACCACAAAGGTGCCTGTCCCCATTGTGGTGGTTCCGATGGCCCCGTCGGGCATGATTTCCCAGTACCCCTGTTTCCATACGACGTGATCATGCCCGCCGGGGCCATCGTATAGATATCGCTTAAAAGCGCCGTCACTTCGGCGCTATCAATCACTCAAACACAAGGTAATACGCAGGTTGTGACCCTCAGAAGGGGAGGGCTGGGCCTGCTTGTGCAAAAGGAGGAAACATGTCAGCTGCAAACGAGAAGGTGGGGGGCGGCACTTACGATGTCGTTGCCATCACGGCATGTCCAACGGGCATTGCTCACACATTTATGGCGGCCAAAGGGTTGGAAGACCAGGCAGCCAAGATGGGCGTGAGCATTAAGGTCGAGACTCAGGGTTCGGGCGGCGCTAAAAATGTACTGACCGCGGCAGACATCGCTGGTGCCAAGGGTGTCATCATTGCGGCGGATAAAAATGTCGAGCTCGATCGCTTCGATGGCAAGTCGGTTTACTCCTGTGCGGTGACGCGTGGCATTAATGACGCCGAGGAACTTATCAATATTGCGCTTGCGGGCAATGCGCCTATTCATCATGTGTCCGGCGGCGCCGCGGTACAGGCGGCTGCCGAGGGCGAATCCGAGGGTTTGGGCCGCAGGGTCTATAAGGACCTGATGAACGGCGTTTCGCACATGCTCCCCTTTGTTGTTGGCGGCGGCATCCTCATGGCGCTTTCGTTCTTGCTGGACCAGGCGGGGTTGGGCACGAGCGCATACGGCCACAGCACTCCGGTCGCGGCCTTCTTTAACCTTGCGGGCAACCAGGCGTTCAACTTTATGCTCCCCATCCTTGCGGGCTATATTGCCATGTCCATTGCTGACCGTCCGGGCTTGGCCGCGGGCTTTGTGGGTGGCTGGATTGCAAAGCAGGGCTTTACGTTGGGCTATCTCACCACGGCAATGGATGCCGATGCCCAGACTCAGCTTGTCTCTGCTGGCTTTTTGGGCGCGCTGCTGGTCGGTTTTGCCGCCGGCATTATCGTCAATGCGCTCAAGAAGGCCGCAAGCGTGCTACCCGAGTCGCTCGACGGTATCAAGCCCATGCTCATCTACCCCGTGCTGGGCATTCTCTTTACGAGTCTCTTTATGATGGCCGTTAACCCGATTATGGGCGTTATCAACACCGCCATTAGCGGCGCGCTCAACGGTCTTTCGGGCACGAGCATCGTTCTTTTGGGCATTATCTGCGCCGGCATGCAGGCGACCGACATGGGTGGTCCCATCAACAAGGCCGCATATGTCTTTGGCACCGCGGCCCTTGCCGAGCAAACGCTGCAGGGCAATATGATCATGGCTGCCGTCATGGCGGGCGGTATGGTACCGCCGCTGGTCATCGCGCTCTCCACGACGTTCTTTAAGAACCGCTGGACCGAGGCCGATCGCAAGGCAGGCCTGGTGAACTACATCATGGGTCTGTCGTTTATCACCGAGGGTGCCATTCCCTTTGCCGCGGCCGATCCGCTTCGCGTGTTGCCCGCCTGCATCCTGGGATCTGCGACCGCCGGCGGTCTGTCGATGCTCTTTGGTTGCGCGAGCCCCGCTCCGCACGGTGGCGCCTGGGTTATCGCGGTCATCACGAACCCGGTGCAGTACCTGTTGGCCCTTGCTATCGGCGCTGTGGTCGGCTGCTTGGTTCTGAGCTTCCTTAAGAAGCCTCTCGACAAGGCTACCGAGTAGCGGGAGCGGAAGGGTCTTGCCAATGGAAAGGCGGTAACGTCCACCAGGGACGTTACCGCCTTTTGCTGTTTGGGGATTTGTCTCGATCTGTAACAGGAAGAGAGGGATATGGGTTCCAGATGTTACAAGCTGAGATGTTTTTCCTGGTGGTCCCATAACGTCTCAATCTGTAACAGGAAGGTCAAAATGCGGGCTCCAGATGTTACAGATCGAGATGATTTCTCCGGTGGGATCCGAATATCTCAATCTGTAACATCTTGGGCCGATTTTGACGAGTTATTGTTACAGATTGAGATTTTCCCTTGAGGGGGATTCGAATGTCTCGATCTGTAACAGATAGACCGGAAAATGGGTTCTAACTGTTACAGATCGAGACGTTTTGGGACCGTGGCTGAGCCATCGTGACGGCTTGACGTTTGCCCAGATAAAACCTGCCAAAATAAACCTGTCCCTTTTTGGCAGGTTTTAGGGCTCCCAGGGGCAGGGGGCTTCGATGTGGACGTGCTCGCCGGTTACGGGATGCGTAAAGGACACGCTGTGGGCATGGAGCATGAGGCCGCAAGGACGCGGCGTGCCGTACAGGTCGTCGCCAACCAGGGGGTGATGCTCGCTGGCCAGATGCACGCGAATCTGATGCTTGCGGCCGGTGAGCAGCTCGACATCAATATACGAACGCGCGGGCAGGCCTCGACGGCTCTTAAGGCGCTTGAGCACCTTCACGCGCGTCTGCGACGGCTTGCCGCTGGCGCCGACGCGCATCTTGCGGCTGTCGTGGCGGTCGCGGGCGATGGGCTTGTCGATGAGCTTTTCGTTCCAGTCGATCTTGCCCTCGGCCAGCGCCAGATAGTGCTTTTCGAAGGCGTGGTCGATGACCATCTGGTCAAAGGCGGGCTGCGTCTGTTTGTCGAGCGAAAACAGCACCACGCCGGTGGTGTTGCGGTCCAGGCGGTTGAGCGGCTGCATGTCAGTCGCGGCAAAGCCGTCGCCCATGGCCAGCAGCAGATCGCTGGCGTAGTCGGTAAGCGTGCGCTCGCCGGTGCCGTCGCCGTGGACGATCATGCCGGCGGGTTTGTCGATGGCCATGAGCCAGGCGTCGCAGTAGAGGACTTGAGGTTCTTCGTTCACGTGTAAGCCTTTCGGTTAGCTAATTCCCACAAACATGCAGCCCGAGGTCGCCCCGCGCAGGCGGGCGGCGGGCTTACGGCCAGCCTGCGCGGCCTCGACGGCGC
This sequence comes from Collinsella sp., assembly GCA_048367555.1. GTDB lineage: Bacteria > Actinomycetota > Coriobacteriia > Coriobacteriales > Coriobacteriaceae > Collinsella. Next base: position 60,207 of record DBGCAP010000044.1, on the reverse strand, counting down.
GGCGGACGCGTGCGACGGCGCGGCCCACCTCATCCGTCTCGAGCAGCGTGCCGTCCACCATAAGACGACGGACGCCGGCGTCGAGCAGCTGTGGTACCTGCGGCGTAAGGTCGATGGGGTAGGCGTCGTACAAGCGAGAGCGGCCATGGATGTCGGTGCGCACGGGCATGACCTTGCCGTCGATATTCTTGAGCGACAGCTTGCGGGCGCGCAGGCGGCAGTTGGCGCAATCGTGGATGCAGCCATTGGCCACCTGCAGGATGCAGTGCTCGCTCGTCATAACGCGCGGACGGCCGAACACCGTGATGCCCAGGGCTGCGGGCGCGGCGGTGCCAAGCGAGACGATCTCGTCGAGCGTGATCTCGGGCGAGAGCCAAAACGCGCCGGCTCCGCGCTTGGCAAGTGCCTCCATGCAAGGCGTGTTGTGCACGGGCAGGCAAGAGCGGACCTCCGCCGTGGCGCCAACCTGAGCGGCCAGGGCAAGCTCAGAGATGTTGCCAATAGCGACCGCGGCACCGGCAACAACCCACGGGTCAACGCGGACGTGGTCAACGGCGCGGCAGACCTCGTCGAGTACGGGTACGATGCCCTGCTCAAGCGCATCGGCGGGGGAGAGCTCGGATGCATCGAGCGCGTCGGTGGTCATGTAGATGCGCGTGGCGCCCTCGGCACGAGCTGCCTCGGCGGCCTTGAGCGAGGTGACAGTGGCGCAGATCTGCGGCTCATCGCGGTAGTGCTCGGGTGTGGGGCGGGAATCACTGGTTACAATCGCCGGCAACTCGAGCGTTTTCGCGCGTCCTTCATACGGCGCCAGAATGGCCTCCTCCAGCGCCTTGCAGGCGGCGGCACGCACCTTGTGCACAGCGGAGAAGCCCATGCCGCAGCCCTCATCGAGCGCCACCTCAAAGCTCGCAGCCTCAAAGGGAGAGGAGCCCATGCGGCCCACATGCTCAACCAGATCGGACGCCTCGACCGCACGGGTCTTGGCGGCCTCGACGGTGAAGCCCGTGGCCGTGGCGGTGAGCGCGGGGTTGTCACAGCAGGTGAGCGTCACGGTAAACGGCTCGCCCAGATGCGCCACAACGGTTACATCAACGGCGCGGCGGCGCAGCACGTCGCGCTTGAGCGCGGCGCCGGCAGCGTCGATGGCGCGCTGACTGCGGATGACGCGCACGCGGCAGCCCTCGGGCATGCTGCGGGGCACGCGGCACTCGATGATGTCGCCGGCGGCAGCATCATCGGTAGCGATAGTGGTTAGGAACTGGTCGAACTCGTCGTCGTGGCGAAGTTCCAACAAGTCGCCCTTGCCCACGGGCTCAAACAACTCAATGCGGGCGATGGCGGCGCGGCGACGACGGTCGTCGGGTTTGAGCCCGCGCACGTCGCGGTTGGCCAGACGACTGCCCAGCACCGTGCCCACAATCTGGCCGCGGTTGTTGGAGCGCTCATAGCTCATCATCTCGTCGCCCGAGGTGCCGTCCTGATAGGCGTGCGTAAAGTCGCGGTTAAAGCAGCGCTTGAGTTGGCGCTGGCGAGCGGCGTCCTCGTCCTTATCTACGGCGACCCCGGCCAGCATGTCATCGATCTGATGACGGTACACATCGACGATGGAGTACACGTAATCGGGCGCCTTCATGCGGCCCTCGAGCTTGAGCGATGCGGCGCCGGCGTCATACAGACGGCGAACGAGCTGCGAAGTGTTGGTGTCGCGTGGGCATAGCGCGCGCTCGCGACCGGCAGGGGAGAGCGTGCGACCGTTCTCGTCGATCAGCTCATAAGGCAGGCGACAGGGCTGAGCGCACATGCCGCGGTTGGCCGAGCGGCCCGCCATGGCAAAGCTCGACAGCAGGCACAGACCCGAGTAGCAAAAGCAGATGGCGCCGTGGCTAAAGACCTCCAGGTCAACGTCGGGCGCGGCATTGTGAATGGCGGCAATCTCGTCGATGGAAAGCTCGCGCGAGAGGGTCACGCGGTCGGCGCCCTGCTCGCGGCACCAGATAGTCCCGCGGTCGTCATGGATGTTCGCCTGGGTCGAGATATGTGTCTCGATGTCGGGCATGGTGCGCTTGACCTCAAAGAACAGACCCCAGTCCTGGATAATGAAGGCATCGGCGCCCAGCGTGGAGCAGCGGTGGATGAGTTGCAGCGCATCGCCCATCTCGGACTGCTTGATGACGATGTTGACCGTGACGTAGACGCGCGAGCCGGCCAGGTGCGCAGCACGGCAGGCCTGCTCAAAGGCCTCGTCGGTAAAGTTCGTTGCCTTGCGGCGGGCGTTGAAGCTGCCCATGCCGCAGTAGATGGCGTCTGCCCCGGCAGCGAGTGCGGCGGCAAAGGGCTCCGGGCCTCCGGCGGGGGCCAAGAGCTCGGGTCTGCGGTTGGTGGTTCGACTGGCGGTTGCGGTCATATCCTGCCTTTCAAAATGCTCAGATACTCAAAAGTATAGTGGCGCCGTCGCGATGGACGATGCCCACAGCCTAAGCAGGACAAAGTCTTCAGCAGCCCCTCAGGCAAAACTGATCCCTTTTCCTCCGTCCCCAAGGGATCACGCGATCCGAAGGGGACGGAGGAAAAGGGATTAGTATTCGGGCGCGTCGCCAGTCACGCCGTTCAGCGGCCCGTACGCGCCGTTGGGCGATAAAATATTCTCGCGGTCTGATAATTATCTTGCATAGCGCAAAATCATCCCCTACTATCCCAATCAAGCGCGGTGTTCAGACCGAATTGTGCCTCCCGGTGTGAACGCCGCGCTCACGCTCTCTATCTGATCGTAAGGAGAAAAACATGAGCAAGACCGTCGTGTCTTCCGATAACGCACCCGCAGCCATCGGCCCGTATTCCCCCGGCATCCAGACCGGCAACATGGTGTTCCTGTCCGGCCAGCTGGGCATCGACCCCGCAACCGGCAAGATGCCCGAGGGCGTCGAGGCCCAGGCTAAGCAGTCCCTTGCTAACGTCGAGGCTCTGCTGACCGCTGCCGGCGCCACCTTTGCCGATGTCGTCAAGACCACGGTCTACCTGGCCGACATCGCCGACTTCGCTGCCGTGAACGAGATCTACGCTTCCAAGTTCGAGGCTCCGTTCCCCGCGCGCAGCGCTTTCCAGGTTGCCGCTCTTCCGGCCGGCGGTCTGGTCGAGATCGAGGTCGTCGCCGCTCTCTAAGGCGTTGGCAACAACTAAACATGACATGCAAAAAGACCCTGCAGTGCGAGCTGCAGGGTCTTTTGTCAAGCGATGCGACAAAAATGATCCGTTTTCCTCCGCCCCCAAGGAATCAGCGGATTAGCCCTCCTTGCGGACTTTTTGCAGGTAGCGGTAGACGCTGGGCTCCGAGATGCCCAGCGAGGTGGCAGCGCAGGCAACAGCGCCCTTGAGCATAAATACGCCGTTGCCGTTAAGGTGGCGAATAACGTCCACGCGATCGGCCTGCCCAAGCGAGGCGACATCCTGCCCGCGGCTTTCGAGCAACTCGGAAATACTGCGGTCGATGAGCTCCTGTGTAGACTCCGAAAGACTTTCGACCTCGATAGACGCGGGCTCCGCCTGCCTTGGCACAGCGTCGAAGCAGGCCATGAGCTGCTGCGCCATGGCGTTGATGGAGCGTACCGTGGAAAGATCGGTGTTGACGCAGAGCATGCCGACGATCTCGTTATCCTCGCGGATAAAGTACGTCGCCGACTCCAACGTCTTGCCACCGGCACCGCGCCCCTCGTAGCCCGTAATAAACGGCAGGTCGCGATACTTGGCATCGTGCATGATCTTGAGTGCTAGATCGGTGGCGGGACCGCCGACCTTGCGGCCGCTCACGATACCGTTGCGGATATCGACGATGGCGTGGTCGGGATCCGAGAAATCGTGCAGGACGATCTCGCTGTTCTTACCGAGTACCTGCTCCAGGAAATCGACCATCGGCAAAAAGCGACGCACGGTCTCGTTCACGGGCAACTCCTTTGGGTTCTATCGAAGTGTTCATAACAATTTTTTATCATGGTAACACGCTGCTCATCATCTCGTATATCCGCAGGTACATTGCGTAATACAGACGAACGGTAGAAATTTGGCGGTAAACGGTCGACCAAAAGAAAAGTTAGATGTTATTTTGAATAGACACATTCCTGACCTGCGGAAATGCGTTATCTCAGCTGAAGAATAGTCTGATAACAAAAAATTATTATTGAGAATGAGAATCATCTTTAATACGATAAGCAACGAAGGCACAACCTCAACCCCGCACTGCGTCACAATAGAGCGTTAGATGCGAAAACAACTATTTCGAGGATTGGTGGTCAAATGACCCAGGAGACGGTTACGAACGGCACTGAAGCCCTGTTCACTCGCGAAGGCGTGCCGCCCGTTAAGGAAATGATCCCGTGTGCCCTTCAGCACGTACTGGCATCGTTTGCCGGCATCATTACACCGGCGGTCATCATGGCCGGCGTCTACGGCTTTAATAGCCAGCAGAGCACCGACATCATTCAGGTTGCGCTCATTCTTTCGGCAATCGACACGGCCCTTCAGGCCTTCGCTCCCTTCCGTCGCATTGGCGGCGGCCTGCCCATCGTCATGGGCGTTTCGTTCGCGTTCCTGCCGGCCCTTCAGGCCATGGGCGCCTCGGGCTTTAGCTTTGGCGCGCTGCTGGGCGGCGAGATCGTCGGCGGCGCCGTTGCGGTCCTCTTTGGTCTGGCCTACAGCAAGATCAAGTGGCTGTTCCCGCCCGTCGTGACCGGTACGGTCATCTTCTCCATTGGCGTCTCTCTCTATCCCACGGCCGTCAAGTACATGGCCGGTGGCATGGGTACGCCGCTGTGGGGCACCCCGCAGGCCTGGTGCGTCGCTCTTATCACCTTCGCCGTGGTCTTTGCGCTCGCCAACTTTGGCAAGGGCACGCTCAAGCTGGGATCCGTGTTCTTTGGCATGATCGTTGGCATGATCGTCTCCATCCCCTTTGGCATGATCGACTTCTCCAGCGTCGCTACCGCCCAGGTCTTCGCCCTTCCCAAGCTCATGCCCTACGCGCTCGAGTTTGATCCCGAGGTCTGCATTACCCTCGCCGTCGTGTTCCCCATGGTTGCCATCCAGGTTATCGGTGACGTCTCCGCCGCCTGCCTGGGCTCCATCGACCGTATGCCCACCGAGCGCGAGCTCTCTGGTGCCATCGTCTCCCAGGGCCTCACTTCTATGGTCGGCGGCCTGCTGGGCGGTCTTCCCACCAGCGCCCTTGGCCAGAACGTGGGCATCATCTGCTCCAACAAGGTCGTCAACAAGTGGGTCTTTGTGATCATCGCGGCCGTCTTTGCCATCGCCGGTCTGTTCCCGCAGCTCTCTGCCATCCTTTCCGCTATCCCGCAGCCCGTCATCGGCGGCGCGACCGTCGGCGTCTTTGGCACCATCACCATGAACGGCGTGCGCATGTTCACCCGCGAGGGCCTCACGCAGCGCACTACCACCATCGTCGGTACCTCCGTCGTCTTTGGCCTGGGTATCTGGATGGCCAGCGGTTGCCTTGCCGGCGAGGGCATGCCCACCTGGGTGTCCACCGTCATCGGCTCCAACGCCGTGACCCCCACCGCCATCATGGCCATTGTCCTTAACCTGATCCTTCCGCAGACGCCGGTCGTGGCTCAGCACATCGATGCCGCCAAGGATGCCGCTGTGAATCTGGTCCTGCCCGAGAGCAAGAAGTAACCAATTCGGTGCTATTCGCCGGCGGACGCATCGCCTCGTCCGCCGGCGCCATGCGGCGCCAAGCCGCACTTCAAAGGGCTTGTCCCTTTGGTGAAGCGTTGACGGGAGAGGGCCCGTTTCCGGTGTAGGCCGGCGCTTCGCACTTCCGCCATGTCAGAGGTGTCAAACCCCGCCTCTGATGTTGAAGGGAGCATTTATGCTTCTGGTCGCTAACGGTTCCGTCTTTACCCGCAACGCTCAGACTCCGTTCATTCCCAACGGTGCAGTCGCCATTGACGGAGATACGATCGTCGAAGTGGGCCCCGAGCGCGAGCTCAAGGCCAAGTACCCGGATGCCGAGTACGTCGACGCCCGGGGCAACCTCATCATGCCCGGACTTATCAACTGCCACACCCACATCTACTCGGGCCTGGCCCGCGGCCTTGCCATTAAGGGCTGCAACCCCACCAACTTCCTGGAAAATCTTGAGCAGCAGTGGTGGAAGATCGACGACAACCTGACGCTCGACGGCACCAAGGCAAGCGCCTATGCCACGATTCTGGACTCCATCCGCGATGGCGTCACCACGATTTTCGATCACCATGCAAGCTTCTGCGAGATTCCGGGTAGCCTCTTTACCATTAAGGACGCTGCTCAGGAGCTGGGCATGCGTTCGTGCCTGTGCTACGAGGTTTCCGACCGCCGTGGTCAGGAAAAGTGCGACCAGGCTATTGCCGAGAACGCCGAGTTTGCCCAGTGGGCCGCCAAGGAGCGTCGCGATAACGACAACCACATGATCGCCGCCATGTTTGGCGGTCACGCCACCTTTACGCTGTCGGACGAGACCATGGATAAGATGGCCGAGGCCAACAACGGCCTGACCGGCTTCCACATCCATGTGTGCGAGGGCATGAACGACGTGTGGGACTCCCGCCTCAACCGCGGCGGCATCAGCCCCGTCGAGCGCCTGCTGCAGCACAACCTGCTGGGTCCCGACACCATGCTCGGCCACTGCATCCACGTGACGCCCGCCGAGATGGATATCGTCAAGGAGTCCGGCACCTGGCTCGTCAACAACCCCGAATCCAATATGGGCAACGCCGTGGGCTGCGCCCCCGTGCTCGAGTTCTTCCGCCGCGGCATCCCCGTGTGCATGGGCACCGACGCCTACACCCACGATATGCTCGAGAGCCTCAAGGTCTTCCTGATCATTCAGCGCCACAACGCCGCTATGCCCAACGTGGGCTGGTGCGAGGCCATGACGATGCTGTTCGAGAACAACGCCAAGATGGCGAGCAAGTACTTCGATCGCAAGCTCGGTGTGCTCGAGGCCGGCGCTGCCGCCGACGTCATCGTCATGGACTATAAGCCCTTTACGCCGCTGAGCGAGGAGAACATCGACGGCCACATGCTCTTTGGCATGATGGGCAAAAACTGCCGCACCACCATCATCAACGGCCGCGTCCTGTACAAGGATCGCGAGTTTGTCGGTATCGATGAGGACAAGATCAACGCGTGGACCATGGCTGAGTCCAAGAAGCTCTGGAGCACGCTCAACGATCGCGCCTACTAATTACAAGTAGATTCACGCGCGCCGGATGTTTCGCCGCATCCGACGCGCGTATAGGCGACCTCCGCGGGGTCGCCGGCGCTGTGCTAGCGCTACACCGTATTTGCGCCCGCCGCGCGGTCTCGCCGGGCGTTACAGAGAGGAGCTCATTATGAGCGACATCATGAGGCCGATCCCGTTTTCGCAGCTGATGAACTGGATCATCGAGGAGCACAAGACTCAGGGCGCCGTCTTTGGCGTGCGCAAGATGGTCACGGCCAACCAGGAGGGTGCGCTTCCCATTTTTGACGAGCGCATCGAGACTCCGTTTGGCCCGGCCGCCGGCCCCAACACGCAGCTTGCCCAGAACATCGTGGCATCCTACGTGGCCGGTTCCCGCTTCTTTGAGCTCAAGACCGTTCAGGTTATGGACGGCGAGGAGCTCTCCAAGTGTGTGAACAAGCCCTGCATCGTGGCGCAGGACGAGTGCTACAACTGCGAGTGGTCGACCGAGCTCGAGGTTCCGCAGGCATTTGCCGAGTACGTGAAGGCATGGTTCGCCTGCCACCTCATCGCCCGCGAGTATGGCCTGGGCAGCCCGGACGGCTTTGTCTTCAACATGTCCGTGGGCTATGACCTGGAGGGTATCAAGAGCCCCAAGGTCGACGCCTACATCGAGGGCATGAAGGACGCCAGCAGCTCCGATGTCTGGAACGAGTGCCGTGCGTGGGCGCTCGCCAACCTGGACAAGTTTGAGCATGTCGACGCCGCGTTTGTCGAGTCCATCCCGGCGCGCGTCTCCAACTCCATTACCGAGTCCACGCTGCATGGCTGCCCGCCGGCGGAGATCGAGCGCATCGCGACCTATCTGATCACCGAGAAGGGCCTCAACACCTACATCAAGTGCAACCCCACGCTGCTGGGCTATGAGTTTGCCCGCCAGCGTCTGAACGAGCTGGGCTTTGACTACATCGTCTTCGATGATACGCACTTCCGCGAGGATCTGCAGTGGGCCGATGCCGTGCCTATGTTCGAGCGCCTGATTGCCCTGTGCGCCGAGCGCGGCCTGGAGTTTGGCGTCAAGCTGACCAACACGTTCCCCGTCGACGTGACGAGAAACGAGCTGCCCTCCACCGAGATGTACATGTCCGGCCGTTCGCTGTTCTCGCTGACCATCGAGGCTGCCCGCCGCATTACCGAGCAGTTCGATGGCAAGCTGCGCATCAGCTACTCCGGTGGTGCCACGGTCTACAACATCCGCGCCCTGTACGATGCCGGCATTTGGCCCGTTACCCTGGCGACCGACGTGCTCAAGCCCGGTGGCTACGAGCGCTTTAGCCAGATGGCCGGCGAGTTTGCCGACCTGGATGGCAAGCCGTTCGCGGGCGTCTCTCTCGACGCCGTGACCGCGATCCAGACCGACTCGCTCACCAACCCGCTCTACAAGAAGCCGCTGCGCCCGCTGCCCGACCGCAAGGTTGCCGGCAAGAGCCCGCTTTCCGACTGCTTTACCACGCCGTGCCGCACGAGCTGCCCCATCCAGCAGGATATTCCCGCCTACCTGGCGGCTGTTGACGAGGGCCGCTACGAGGACGCACTCAACATCATCATCGAGCGCAACGCCCTGCCGTTCATTACCGGCACCATCTGCCCGCATCCCTGCGGCCGTGCCTGCGAGCGTGCGTTCTACGAGCCCGAGGGCGCCCAGATTCGCGCCAGCAAGCTCAAGGCCGCCCGCGAGGCCATGACTGCCGTGCTGCCCAAGCTGCGCGCCCAGGCTATCGCCAACGACGGCGAGCGCAACGTTGCCGTTATCGGCGGCGGTCCGGCCGGTCTGGCGACGGCGTTCTTCCTGACGCGTGCCGGCGTGCCCGTCACCATCTTTGAGGCCCGGGATTCGCTCGGCGGCGTGGTCCGTCACGTCATCCCCGAGTTCCGCATCGCCAGCGACGATATCTCCCACGACGCCGAGCTCTGCCTGGCCTTTGGCGCCAAGGTGCAGCTCAATGCTCGCGTGGAGTCCATCGACGAGCTCAAGGCTCAGGGCTTTACCGACGTTGTCGTGGCCACCGGTGCCTGGATGCCCGGCTCTGCGGGCCTGGGAGAGGGTGCCGAGCTCGACGTGCTGGAGTTCCTCGAGGCCGCCAAGAAGGGCGAGAAGCTCGAGCTGGGCGAGGACGTCGTAGTCATTGGCGCCGGCAACACCGCCATGGACGCGGCCCGCGTGGCCAAGCGCCTGGCTGGTGTGAAGAACGTGCGCCTGGTGTATCGCCGCACCAAGAAGCAGATGCCCGCTGACGAGGAAGAGCTCGATCTTGCTCTTGCCGACGGTGTTGAGTTCTGCGAGCTGCTGGCGCCTAAGGCGCTCAACGGCGCCGTGCTGACCTGCGACGTTATGGAGCTTGGCGAGCCGGATGCAAGCGGCCGTCGCAGCCCCGTCGCCACGGGCGAGACCGTCGAGCTGCCCGCCACCACGGTGATCTGCGCCGTGGGCGAGGGCATCGACGCCAGCCTGTACGACGCCGCGGGCGTCGAGCACGACCGTCGCGGCCGTCTTGCCGCCACCTCCACCGGCGTCGAGGGCGTCTGGGCTGCGGGCGACTGCCGTCGCGGTCCTGCTACCGTGGTCGAGGCTATTGCCGACGCCGCCGAGGTCGCCCGTGCCATCGCCGGCGTGGACTTTAACAAGTACGCCGATTGCAACGAGCAGGCTGGCCGCGAGGACACCTGCTACGAGCGCAAGGGGTCGCTGTGCCGCGACAAGCGCAACTGCTCCAAGACCCGCTGCCTGGGCTGCGGCTCGGTGTGCGAGGTCTGCTGCGACGTGTGCCCCAACCGCGCCAACGTGGCCATTAAGGTGCCGGGCCTGGCCAAGCATCAGGTCGTCCATGTCGATGGCATGTGCAACGAGTGCGGCAACTGCGCCGTGTTCTGCCCCTACCAGGAGGGCCGTCCCTACAAGGACAAGCTCACCCTGTTCTGGAGCGAGCAGGACATGGAGAACTCCGAGAACGAGGGCTTCCTGGCCGTGGACGAGGATCACTTTAAGGTCCGCGTCGCCGGCACGGTTCGCACCGTCTCGGTCGATGCCGTCAACACCGGTCTTCCCGAGGCCGTCCGCCTGACCATCAGGGCTGTGCGCGACAACTATTCGTACCTTCTTAAGAAATAGGCGAGTCTCTTATGGCCAAATCCATTCAACATAATGTGGCCTACGTTGCCTGCGGAAGCGGCTGTGCTTCCGCAGGCGGCGACGCCCGCTGCAGCGAAGGCTGCATTGGCTGTGGCGCCTGCGTCACGGCCTGCCCCCACGGTGCCATCGCACTGGTCGACGGCGTCGCCCGCGTGGACCGCTCCAAGTGCACGGGCTGTGGCCTGTGCGGCATGGCGTGCCCGCAGCGCGTGATTGCCTTCGTTCCCGGCTACCAGAACATCCTGGTGCGCTGCAACAACACCGATAAGGGCGCCATTGCCCGCAAGATCTGCGACACGAGCTGCATCGGTTGCGGCATGTGCGCCAAAAAGTGCCCTGCCGGCGCAATCCGCATCGAGGACAACTGCGCACATATCGACGGTGCGGACTGCCTGTCGTGCGGCATGTGCGCCGTCGTCTGCCCGCATGGCGCCATCCACGACCGCACCGGCATCGCCGCCGGCGTGTAGAAGGGAATCACCATGGCACAGGAATTCACTTTTACCGTTAACGGCGTCGAGCGCACGACGACCCAAAACAAACCGTTGCTGCGCTACCTGCGCGACGACCTGCACATTCACTCCGCAAAGGACGGATGCTCCGAGGGCGCCTGCGGCACCTGTACCATCCACGTGGACGGTGCGGCCGTCAAGGCGTGCGTGCTGACCACCGCCCTTGCCGCCGGCCGTAACATCGTGACCGTCGAGGGCCTGCCCGAGGACGTGCGCGAGGCCTTTGTGTACGCCTTTGGCGCCGTGGGCGCCGTGCAGTGCGGCTTTTGCATCCCCGGCATGGTCATGGCGGGTGCGGCGCTCATCGCCGAGGACCCCGAGCCTACCGAGGAGCAGATCAAGTACGCCATCCGCGGCAACGTTTGCCGCTGCACCGGCTACAAAAAGATTATCGAAGGCATTTCGCTGGCGGCTGCGGTGCTCCGCGGCGAAAAGCAGATCGACGAGGACCTGGAGCGCGGCGATGACTACGGCGTGGGCAAGCGCGCCTTCCGTATCGACGTGCGCAAGAAGGTGCTCGGCGAGGGCAAGTATCCCGACGACATCGACGAGCTCGATCAGCCGGGTCTGACCTACGCCAGCGCCGTGCGCTCCAAGTATCCGCGCGCCCGCGTGCTCTCCATTGATACCTCCAAGGCCGAGGCCCTGCCTGGTGTGGTGGGCATCCTGCGCGCCGAGGACGTGCCGGTCAACCAAGTCGGCCACCTTATCCAGGACTGGGACGTCATGATCGCCCAGGGCGATATCACCCGCTGCGTGGGCGATGCCATCGTGCTGGTGGTTGCCGAGGACGAGGCGACGCTCGAGAAGGCCAAGAAGCTCGTAAAGATCGATTACGAGCCGCTGGAGCCCGTGCGTAACATTGTCGAGGCCAGGGCTGCTGACGCCCCGCGCCTGCACGACAGCTTCTTTGCCTTTGGCAACACGGTGGAGCTCAAGGACAACGTGTGCCAGAGCCGTCACGTGACGCGCGGCGACGCCGCCAAGGCGCTGGCAGAGAGCGCGTTCACCGTGACGCAGCGCTTTACCACGCCCTTTACCGAGCATGCCTTCTTGGAGCCCGAGTGCGCCGTCGCCTTCCCGTACAAGAACGGCGTCAAGGTGCAGTCGACCGACCAGGGTGCCTACGACACGCGCAAAGAGTGCGCCCACATGTTTGGCTGGGACAACGAGCCCGAGCGTGTGGTCGTCGAGACCATGCTCGTGGGCGGTGGCTTTGGCGGCAAGGAGGACGTGTCCATCCAGCACCTGGCCGCGCTCGCTGCCTATAAATTCCAGCGTCCTGTGAAGTGCAAACTCACGCGTGCCGAGTCGCTCGCTTTCCATCCCAAGCGCCACGCCATGGACGGCACCTTTACGCTGGGTTGCGACGCCGAGGGCAACTTTACCGGCCTGGACTGCGAGATCAACTTTGATACCGGCGCCTACGCTTCGCTGTGCGGCCCGGTGCTCGAGCGCGCCTGCACGCATGCCGTCGGCCCCTACAAGTACCAGAATACCGACATTCGCGGTTTTGGCTACTACACCAACAACCCGCCCGCCGGCGCGTACCGAGGCTTTGGCGTTTGCCAGTCCGAGTTTGCGCTCGAGAGCCTGATCGACTTGCTGGCCGAGAAGGTCGGCCTGGATCCGTGGGAGATTCGTTACCGTAACGCCATCGAGCCGGGCGAGGTTCTGCCCAACGGCCAGATTGCCGATTGCTCCACGGCGCTTAAGGAGACGCTGCTCGAGGTCAAGGATGCCTACTACGCGCATCCCGGACACGCCGGTATCGCCTGCGCCATGAAGAACGCCGGCGTGGGCGTGGGCCTGCCCGATGCCGGCCGCTGCAAGATCCGCGTCGAGAACGGCGTGGCCGTGGTCTATGCCGCTACGTCCGACATCGGCCAGGGCTGCAACACCGTCTTTTTGCAGGACGTTGCCGAGGCATGCGGCCTGCCGCTTCGCTGCATCGCCAACGGCGAGTGCTCCACCGAGAATGCTCCCGACTCCGGCACCACGTCTGGCTCGCGTCAGACGGTCGTGACCGGCGAGGCCGTACGCGGTGCTGCCTTCCTGCTGCGCGACGCCATGCTTGACGTCGAGGCCGGCAAGCATGCACCCGATGCCCCTGTGAGCGCGCATGGCGACGGCGTCAAGATCGAGTACGACGACGGTCGCGCCTATCAGCTGCGCACGCAGGAACTCGTCGCCGGCCAGGGCATGCATCCCCAGGATCCCGCGACCGCCATCAAGGCGCTCGAGGGATGCGAGTTTGGCTACGTGTACCTGGAGCCGACCGACAAGCTGGGCGCCGACGTTCCCAACCCCAAGAGCCACATCTGCTACGGCTTTGCCACGCATGTGGTCATTCTGGATGATGACGGTCGTGTGAGCGAGGTCTATGCCGCGCACGATTCCGGCAAGGTGGTCAACCCCATCTCCATCCAGGGTCAGATCGAAGGCGGCGTGCTCATGGGTATGGGCTATGCGCTTACCGAGGATTGGCCGCTCAAGGACTGCGTGCCCCAGGCAAGGTACGGTACGCTCGGGCTGTTCCGTGCGCCCGAGATTCCGGATATCCACGCCATCTACGTGGAGAAGGACGAGCTGCTGCCTGTGGCATATGGCGGCAAGGGCATCGGCGAGATCGCAACGATCCCCACGGCGCCCGCCGTGCAGAACGCCTACCGCGCGTTTGACGGCAAGCTGCGTCCAAATCTGCCCATGGTGGATACGCCCTACAGCCGCGCCCGTCACCGCGGGTAGGGTAGGGTGCGGACAGCCATTGTTGACGGGCTGTTCGCACTGAGCATCAACTACATACGCTGCGCCTTTGGCCCCAGCTCCATCGCGAGCCGGGGCCTTTTGCTTGGAGCGGAGACAGCATCCCGGAATTCGGGCAATCCGGTGGTCAGGGGTTGAGCGAGCGTCGCGCTAAGGATGTCAAGCGTAAAACCTTCAATGAAAATGGCGTAAAAACTACATCTGTCATGGCGTAAAAACTACATTGAAAGTAGCGTAAAATCAGCATTGAGAATGGCGTAATTTCGCATATCGCGTGATAGAGAGGGACGGCCGTCTATGGATGCACCAAAGAGATTGACCCAAAAGGGATATAGGCCCCGGCTCATAGAGGAGCGCCTCGACACCCTTATGCGGGCGTTTGGCTGTGTGGAGATCAACGGCCCCAAATGGTGCGGCAAGACCTGGACGGCGCTCTCTCGCTCGGCGAGCGTCTCCAGGCTCGATGAGCCTGCGCAGCGCGCGGCGGCAGAGGTCGACCCAAGCCTGGCGCTCATCGGCGATGCGCCACACCTGGTCGATGAATGGCAGGAGGTGCCCGAGGTTTGGGATGCCGCCCGGCGTTTCGTGGACGCGAGCGGCAACGAACGCGGGACACTTTTGCTCACGGGCTCGACCGCGCTCAAAAGCGATGAGCGCAGCCATGTTCGTCATTCCGGCACGGGTAGGATCGCCCGTCTGTCAATGCGCCCCATGGCCCTGTGTGAGTCGGGCGACGGCGAGCCGCTCGTGTCACTGGCAAGCCTCTTTAAGGGCGAGGGTTTTGCCCCTCAGCGTCGCGAGAGCACGGTGGATGACGTCGCCCGCTGGTGCTGCAGGGGCGGTTGGCCTGCAAATCTTGGGTTTTCGGAAGATCTTGCGCGAGAGACGGCAAGCCAGTACGTGCACTCGGTGCTCGACGTCAACGTGCTGGACGAGGGCATGTCGCCCGAGCTTGCACACGGCCTTTTGCGAGCTCTTGCCATGAACGAGAGCCAGGCTGTCACGTACAAGACGCTCGTAAAGGACGCCTCGTACGGTGAGGCGGGCCCCGACGAGAGGACCATCGCTGCGTACTTGGACCTCTTCAACAGGCTCAAGCTGACCGAGGACCTGTGCGGATGGGAGCCGCCCATGCGCTCGAAGGCCCGCGTTCGCGTGCGCCCCAAGCGCTACTTCTGTGACCCGTCACTTGCGGCGGCGTTGCTGGGGGCTACCCCTGAGCGGCTGCTTGGCGATATGCAAACGCTGGGGATGCTCTTTGAGAATCTCGTCCTGCGCGACATGCGCGTGTTCCTTTCCACCTACGGCGGTGTCGACAACAGTGTCCATTATTTCCGAGATGAGAAGGGCCTTGAGGTCGATCTGATCGTTGAGCACGACGGGCGTTGGGGAGCCATCGAGGTCAAACTGAGTGATGCGAAAGCAGACGATGGAGCGAGAAATCTCAAGGCGCTGGAGAAGAAAGTGCTCTCCAATCCTGCCGCCCAGAATGCTGCGCCGGCGTTTTTGGCGGTTGTGGTTGGAAAGGGAAGCATTGCCTACACACGCGACGACGGCGTGGCGGTGATCCCCATGGCGGCACTTGGGGCGTAGTGTTTTTGCGGGCGTGCCGTGCTTCCTTTACCGAAAATCCATTTGGTAAACCAGATGCTCGCGGATAGAATAAAGTTGACGGCGGCCCAAGTTCTGGAGAGCTGGGCAGCGCCGTTGCTTGGTCAAGAGGTCAGTGCCTTAATGGCAGCGACTTGTTATGCTTCGAATGCTGCTTGAGTGCCTCGGAAAGTTCGATAAGCGCCGTGAAGAGCGAGACCAAAGCAACCAAGAGCTCTGTGAGCTCTGATGGGCCCGGGATGACCGCTGATTCAAGTCACCGGGCCTCAATCTTTTTTATCCATTTGAATAGAGTGGGCGGCGCCCTTGGGGTCGACCGTATGGCGTGTGCCTGGCGCGCGTGGCATTGCGTCCCGCCTTCATGTCCGCACGGGCGCCTATCCTTACGGCAATGTAGCCGCCTATGTAGCAAGCGGCAGTTGACGGAGAAAGGCCCTAACCGTGTCAGCTGAAAAGACGCCGGGTATCTCGGCTATCGATACGACGAACTTTGCGCGCCAGATTGTGCTGGACTTTGAGTTTGCGCCGGTGCCAAAGCAGCGCCAGCGCCGTGGGCTGCGCAACGAGATTATCGAGGTCGGCGCCGTCAAGCTCGATTACCACGGCAACGTTATGGGCGAGTTCTCGCAGTTTGTGCAGACGGAATTTACCGAAGGCGTTGCGTTTCCCGTCCGCGAGCTTACGGGGATATCGGCTGTGGATACCGCGATGGCCGATCCGCTCTATGTGGTGATCAAAAGGCTCAGCGATTGGATTGGTCGCTACTCCGCCCAGATAGTTTGCTGGAGCGGGACGGATCGTCGACAGCTTTTGACCGAGTGTCAGGCAAAGCACATCGACCTTTCCGCATTTCCTACGGACTGGGCCGACCTGCAGGCGTTTTACACCTCGATCATGGACGTGGGCAGCCACGGGCGCGTCTCTTTGAGCGATGCGGCAACGTGGTTCGGCATCGAGTTTGACGAGTCGACGGGGCACGCCCACAGTGCCCTGGCCGATGCGCGCGTGACCGCCAAGTTGCTCAAGCAGGTGATGGACGGGGACTATCGAGTGAGCCCGCGCGCCCAGGAGATCCGCCAACGGTGGGGGATGGGCGAGCGAGCTCAGACGCGCCTTTCCAGCAAGTGCCCCGAGCTGAGCGACCTGCTGCTGAGGCTGAAGGCGGAGGGGGGGTAGGCCTTTTGAGAACGCCATTCGGTTTGGCATGGCGGGGCTGTAAGCGCGACTTCGCCCTGCTGTTTGAATCGAAGCGTCAACCAGTATGACGGGCTGTCTGATCTGTCTGCCTACGCCATCGCGATCCCGCGCGCCGCACTCAGTAGCTCATACTCCCTTTGGTTCCACTGATGCAGCTCAGCGGCATCGACGGCATCGCGACACAGGTCCAGGAACACCTCGGCTCCCTCGCAGAAGCACTCACGGGCAAAGGTGCCAGATCCGTCCGCAACGCACGCGCCGTCAGCGAAGAGCTTCCAGCTGGACGGCTCACGCGAGTCGTCTCCGAGCAGCTTGATCTGCAACACATGCGGGTTGCCAGCAGCACAGAGCTCTTCCTCGAGCATCTGCACCGTAAAGCGCATCTGGTGGGAGAGGCTGCTCTTGACCGTGGCCGAGGCGTAGCCGTTCGGCTTGTCCAGAAGATGCATTCGTTTTGGTTTGGCGACCAGGTTGTGGAAGTTGCGCTCGCCGCGCACAGAGAA
The DNA here is from genome assembly GCA_048367555.1 of Collinsella sp. GTDB lineage: Bacteria > Actinomycetota > Coriobacteriia > Coriobacteriales > Coriobacteriaceae > Collinsella. The sequence goes on along the minus strand of DBGCAP010000044.1, from coordinate 43,212 downwards.
ATTGTCCATACGGACTCCTTTCATCGATGTTGGCAGGGCCACCGTGCCTCTTGGCCGGTTGGCGTCGGGATCATGGAGCCAACTCTCTACCCCGACTCTGGATAAAACGTGCCCGCTCCTTGCGGGCAAGAGGAAGTCTATCAGCGCGCGCGGACAGAAATCAAGCGCCGCCTGCGAAATGATGTGCAGGCGGCGCTTGATTACACGGCAATTATTCGGCCAACACACGAAAAAGTGTCGAAATCGCCCATGTAAAAGTACGGAAAAGTGTCAAATTCGAGCCGCCCAAATTACGGAAAAATGTAAAACTGCACGTAAGCAGGGGTGCGGCATAGCCTATGTTCCAACCTAGCTGTTGGGGTCGCCCTTGAGGGCGTTGATGTCCAGGTACTGGTTGTCGTCCTCTTTTTGCTGCGTTGCCGATTCGGATGCGGTGGGGCCGCGGAATAGCTGGAATCCCTCAAACGCGATCACGCCGAGCAGAGCGATGATGATGGCGATAAAGACAACCTTTGCCGCCTGCGAAAACTCCGAAAAGCGCGGCGGTTCTTCTTCGGTGTGGTAATCGGCAGCACGCTTATCGTCGGTGCCGTGGGTATACGACGATGCCGAGGCTGCCCTTACGCTCGCTTGGTTGTAATCGGGGGCGGGCGCGGCGGCAAACGGGTCGCGAGAATAGCCGCTCGACGTTTGGCCGTAATCCTCGGTTTCGATACGGCCGGCGCGAGGTTGTTCGTACGGGCGGTTGGCGTATGCTGCGGTGCTGTCGTATGCGGAGTTGCGTTCCTCGGCGGCCGCAAACAGGGGGTTTACCGGAATGTCGAGCGCCGGCATGCCGCCCGAGGTCTCGTCCAGATCTGCCGCCGCCCAGGAATCAAAGGCAAACTGGCGGTTGGAAAGATCATCCAGATCCATGACAGGCGGCTCGAGCTCGGGCTCGGGAGCCGTGTATGCCGACTGCTGCGGGGCAGCGTAGCGAATCGTGCTGTCTGCCGTGGGGCGCTGTGCCGCTGCAGCGAGAAATGCCGCCGTCTCGGACGGATCGCTAGCAGGACGGGGCGCAGGGGCGGCTTTACGCTTTGTCTGCACGATGGGACGGGTGGCAAAGTCGTCCGCGGGCACGGATGCCGATGCGGGCGTGGCGGAAGGTGCGGGCTTTGCACTTGTCGGGCGAGCTCCGCCGCCCATGAGTTCCTCGGCGGTCCAAGGGCGGTCGCTCATCACGTCGTCGAGGCTCAACGCAAACAGATCGTCTTCGCCCTCGTCAAACGCGCGTTTCGCATGCCTGGCGCCAGAAACGGTGCCTCCGCGGCAGTTGCGTGATGCGTTGCTCGACCCCATCTTGTTCCATCCTTTCGAAATGCTCACATTCATCGATTATATGGAACTTGCCTAGCGGCCGACTCTCGGATTCGTGCATTCCAGAACTCGCGCCCAAAAGGGGAGGGGCGATCCGGCCGAGTTGCCTACTTGTCGCCGGCGGCAGTCTTTGCCTCGTTGAGGTAGCTATAGAAGCTGTACTTTGAGATGCCGAAGAACTCGCAGGCACGCTCGCTCGACTTGGAAATGAGGAAGGCGCCGCGACGGTCGAGGTAGCCAATGGCGCGGATGCGCTCGTCTTTGGTCATGAGCGCCGCGGGCTTGCCCACAAACTGTTCGCACTCGCGCAGCAGGTCTTCGAGCAGGTCGCCGATGTTTTTGGTAATGGGCTCGGGCTCGGTGTAACCCGTGCCGCCGGTGCCGGTAAAGGCATCGAGCGAGCGCTCAAAAGCCTTCATGAGCGTAATGTCAAAGTTAATGCCCAAAATGCCGACGGGCTTGCCCTCGTCGTTGCGGATAAAGATGGTCGAGGACTTGAGCAGCTTGCCATCGGCGGTTTTGGTGAGGTATGGCTCGCGGTCGTGCACGTCGGCGGTGCCCTCGTGCATGGACTCAAGCACAATATGGCTGGGACCGTCACCTAGTTTGCGTCCGCTGACGTGGCCGTTTTCGATCACTACGATGGAGTGGTCCACGTCCTCGGTCTCCAAGTCGTGGACGACGACTTCGCAGTTGGGGCCAAACTGAAGCGCCAGGCCGTGTGCAAGGCGCTTGTAAAACTCTATCTGTGCGGGGGTCATGGGTGCCTTCCTAAAAATTAGTTTGGGCTCACTTTGCCATAAACCCCACTTGTTCGCAAATAACGAAAGCGTCGCTGCGCTATGTGACCGTTCGGCGGCGAAAAGGTACCGATTACGGCAACAAACAATTTGTTAGGTTTGCCAATCAAAAAGTGTGATAGAACAGTGCTAACAAACTTTTTGTTTGGCATCCACATAAAAGTTCAGTCGCATGAATGGGAATGGGCTGAAACGCGTATGCGGGGGCCGGCAAGAGAGGACTTAAGGAGTTCACCGTATGGCCGATAAGATCCAGTGGGCGGGCAACACGATGCCCAAGAGCGATGACAAGCACTTGGGAATCATGAGCCTCGACCACGTGAAGAAGGCCCGTGCCTTCCACCAGTCGTTCCCTCAATATACCGTTACTCCGCTTGCTCGCCTGGACGGTCAGGCTGCGCGCCTGGGCCTGTCCAACCTGTGCGTTAAGGACGAGAGCTATCGCTTTGGCCTCAACGCCTTTAAGGTCCTGGGCGGCTCGTTTGCCATGGCCAACTATATTGCCGACGAGACCGGCAAGGACGTTGCCGACTGCACCTTCGATTACCTGACCTCCGATCAGCTTGCCAAGGACTTTGGCCAGGCCACCTTCTTTACCGCCACCGACGGCAACCATGGCCGTGGCGTGGCATGGGCTGCCAACAAGCTGGGCCAGAAGGCCGTCGTGCACATGCCCAAAGGTTCCACCAAGCCCCGCTTCGATAACATCGCCGCCGAGGGCGCCACGGTGACCATCGAAGAGGTCAACTACGACGAGTGCGTGCGCATGGCCGCCGCCGAGGCCGATGCCTGCGAGCGCGGCGTCATCGTTCAGGACACCGCCTGGGAGGGCTACGAGAAGATTCCGTCTTGGATCATGGAGGGCTACGGCACCATGGCTTCCGAGGCTGCCGAGCAGCTGCGCGAGATGGCCATCAACCGCCCGACGCACGTCTTTGTCCAGGCTGGCGTAGGCTCGCTCGCCGGCGCCGTGGTGGGCTACTTCACCAACCTGTATCCCGATAACCCGCCGACTTTCGTTGTGGTTGAGTGCGCTCCGGCCGCCTGCCTGTACAAGGGCGCTGCCGCCGGCGACGGCGACCCGCGCATCGTGGACGGCGACATGCCCTCCATCATGGCCGGCCTGTGCTGTGGCGAGCCCAACATCCTGGGCTGGGATATCCTGCGCAACCACGCTACCGCCTTCGTGTCCTGCCCCGACTGGGTCACCGCTCGCGGCATGCGCACCCTAGGCGCCCCCGAGAAGGGCGACCCGCGCGTCATCTCCGGCGAGTCCGGCGCTGTGACCACCGGCCTGGTCGAGACCCTCATGCTCGATCCCGAGTACGCCGAGCTCAAGGAGCTCATCGGCCTGGACAAGACGAGCTCTGTGCTCTGCTTCTCCACGGAAGGTGACACGGACCCCGACCAGTATCGCCGCATTGTCTGGGAAGGCGAATATCCCACTTGCTAATCGTTGGGGCGGAGTAAATAGGTATCGCTCCGCCACCTCACAGGTAGATTCCTTCGTTTGAAAGGTTATGAACAATGGCTAAAGAACTCGATTTCGACGCTATCAAGGCTGCTGCTGAGTCCCACCGTGCTGATATGACTCGCTTCCTGCGCGCCATGATCTCCCATCCCTCTGAGTCTTGCGAGGAGGGTGAGGTTGTCGCCTGCATCAAGGCCGAGATGGAGAGCCTTGGCTATGACGAGGTCAAGGTCGACGGCCTGGGCAACGTTATGGGCTTTATGGGCGAGGGCGACAAGATCATCGCCATCGACTCTCACATCGACACCGTCGGCATCGGCAACATCGAGAACTGGGACGCCGATCCCTATGAGGGCTACGAGACCGACGAGATCATCTACGGCCGCGGCGGCTCCGACCAGGAGGGTGGCATGGCTTCTGCTACCTACGCTGCCAAGATGATGAAGGACATGGGCCTCATCCCCGAGGGCTACAAGATCATGGTCGTCGGCACCGTCCAGGAAGAGGACTGCGACGGCATGTGCTGGCAGTACATCTACAACAAGGACGGCATTAAGCCCGAGTTCGTCATTTCCACCGAGCCCACCGACGGCGGCATCTATCGCGGTCACCGCGGTCGCATGGAGATCCGCGTCGACGTTCACGGCACCTCCTGCCACGGCTCCGCTCCCGACCGCGGCGACAATGCCATCTACAAGATGGCCGACATCATCGCCGACGTCCGCGCTCTCAACAACAACGGCTGCGACGAGTCGACCGACATCAAGGGCCTCGTCAAGATGCTCGATCCCAAGTACAACCCCGAGCACTTCGAGGACGCCCGCTTCCTGGGCCGCGGCACCTGCACCGTCAGCCAGATTTTCTACACCAGCCCCAGCCGTTGCGCCGTCGCTGACTCCTGCGCCATCTCCATCGACCGTCGCATGACCGCCGGTGAGACCTGGGAGTCCTGCCTGGACGAGATCCGTAACCTGCCGGCCGCCAAGAAGTACGGCGACGACGTGAAGGTCTCCATGTACATGTACGACCGTCCGTCCTGGACCGGCGAGGTCTACGAGACCGAGGCTTACTTCCCCACGTGGATCAACAAGGAGACCGCTCCGCACGTCAAGGCCCTCGTCGACGCCCACAAGGCCATGTTCGGTGACGAGCGCATCGGCTGCGAGCCCAGCATGGACAAGCGCACCGGTCGCCCGCTGTGCGACAAGTGGACCTTTTCCACGAACTGCGTTTCCATCCAGGGCCGCTATGGCATCCCCTGCGTCGGCTTTGGCCCGGGTGCCGAGTCTCAGGCTCACGCTCCCAACGAGGTCACCTACAAGGACGACCTGGTCACCGCTGCCGCCATGTATGTGGCTGCCCTGAACCTCTACGATCCGAGCCAGGCCGATGGCGATGCCACCGTGTTCCGCGCCGGTCTGACCAACAACAAGATCGACTAGTCCCATTCCTCGATCTTGTTGAGCCGGGGACAGTTTATGCCCCCGGCACCCCCTGTTGACTTGGGGCCCGCGGTCGTTATCTCCCATGCTTCCTCAACGGTAGCGGGTCCTCGTCATGGTGCTCTGCATGTTCTAGCCACACGCGCATGCCGGAGCACATCTACTCATTGCGATCGTTTCATCTTTAGAAAGGACATTTCCATGGACGCCAAGTTTACCGAGCTCGTCGAGCAGCTGAACGGCCTCGACTTTAAGGGTATGTACGGCAGCGACTTCCTGCACACCTGGGATAAGACCACCGATGAGCTCAAGGCGCTCTACATCGTCGCCGACGCTCTGCGCGAGCTGCGCGAGAACAACGTTTCGTCCAAGATCTTCGACTCCGGTCTTGCCGTCTCCCTGTTCCGCGACAACTCCACCCGTACGCGCTTCTCCTTCTCTAAGGCCGCCAACCTGCTCGGCCTTGAGCTGCAGGACCTGGACGAGAAGAAGTCCCAGATCGCTCACGGCGAGACCGTCCGCGAGACCGCTACCATGATTTCCTTCATGGCCGACGTCATCGGCATCCGCGACGACATGTACATCGGCAAGGGCGACGCCTATATGGCCGAGGTCTCCGAGTCTGTCCAGCAGGCTTACGAGGACGGCGTTCTGGATCACCGTCCCACGCTCATCTCCTTGCAGTCCGACTCCGATCACCCCACGCAGTCCTCTGCCGACATGCTCTACCTCATCAACGAGTTTGGCGGCCTCGAGAACCTCAAGGGCAAGAAGGTTGCCGTCACCTGGGCCTACTCGCCCTCTTACGGCAAGCCGCTGTCCTGCCCGCAGTCGCTGATCAGCCTACTGCCCCGCTTTGGCATGGACGTCACCCTGGCTCACCCCGAGGGCTACGACCTCATGCCCGAGGTCGTCGAGCGCGCCAAGACCTATGCCGCCGAGTCCGGCACCACCTTTAAGCAGGTCAACACCATGGCCGAGGCCTTCGAGGGCGCCGACATCGTGATCCCCAAGAGCTGGGCTCCGTTTGCCGCCATGGAGAAGCGCACCAACCTGTACGCCGAGGGCGACGACGCCGGCATCGCAGCGCTCGAGAAGGAGCTGCTCGCCCAGAACGCCACCCATCAGGACTGGTGCTCCACGACCGAGCTCATGGAGAAGACTGCCAACGGCCAGGACACCATCTTTATGCACCCGCTGCCCGCCGACATCTCCGGTGTCTCCTGCGAGCACGGCGAGGTCAACGCCGACGTCTTCGACATGCACCGCGTGGGCATGTACAAGGAGGCCAGCTACAAGCCGTACGCCATCGCAGCCATGATGTTCCTGCAGAAGGTTGCCGATCCCGCTGCTGCCCTCAAGGCCCTCGACGAGCGCAACACCTCCCGTTGGTTCCAGGCCTAAAGCTGGGCTGAGAAATGGCTAAGCGTATTGTTGTCGCCTTGGGCGGAAACGCCCTCGGCGCCAACCTTCCCGAGCAGATGGAGGCCGTCAAGACGACTTCCAAGGCCATCGTCGACCTGATCGAGGAAGGCAACGAGGTCGTCGTCGTGCACGGCAACGGTCCCCAGGTGGGCATGATCGCCAACGCGATGGCCGAGCTCACGCGCTCTAATCCTCAGAAGTACGTTCCCTGCCCCTTGTCCGTTTGCGGCGCCATGAGCCAGGGCTACATTGGCTATGACCTGCAAAATGCGCTGCGCGAGGAAATGCTCGACCGCAATATCGACAAGGGTGTCGCCACCGTGCTCACCCAGGTCGAGGTTGCGGCAGACGACCCGGCCTTTGCCGACCCGGTCAAGCCGATCGGTCCGTGGATGAGCGAGGCCGAGGCCAAGGAGCTGGAGGCCGATCGCGGCTATCAGTTCATCCACGACGAGAAGCAGGGCTTCCGTCGCGTGGTTGCCTCGCCCAAGCCCGTGAACATCGTCGAGCTCGACACCATTAAGTCGCTCGTCGAGTCCAACCATGTGGTGATCTCCTGCGGCGGTGGCGGCATTCCCGTCACCAAGTCCCAGGGCAACCACCTTAAGGGCGCTGCCGCCGTCATCGATAAGGACTTTGCGGCCGAGAAGCTCGCCGAGCAGCTCGACGCCGATGCCCTGATCATCCTGACGGCCGTTGAGAAGGTTGCCATTGGCTTTGGCACCGACCACGAGCAGTGGCTCGACACGCTGACCGCGGCTGACGTAAAGCGTCTGTCCGAGGCCAACGAGTTCGGTCGCGGCTCCATGCTGCCCAAGGTCCAGGCAGCCTCGACATTTGCCGAGAGCAAGCCGGGCCGCACGGCGCTCATCACGCTGCTCGAGAAGGCGCGCGATGGCCTTGCCGGCAAGACCGGTACCACGTTTACCGGCGACGCTGAGTAGGCATATCTGCACCATTGAGGAGGGTGCCCTGTGTCGCGGGGTGCCCTCCTTTGTGCTATGGAGAGCCAAGGGGCGTTCGCTGGAAAACGAGCGCATACCTGTTCCGACGGAGTGCGAGCTTGGTATGGTGGGTATAGCAACTATGGTGTCCAAGGCAGCCAGGGGAGGTTTGCGGAGATGAAACTCGGTTGCGTGATTATGGCCTCGGGCGAGGGCAAGCGATTTGGCTCCAACAAGATGCTCGCCGATATCTATGGCGAGCCGCTGATTGCCCGGACCATCGATTCGGTTCCCCGGGGCTTTGACGTCGTGGTTTCGACGCGTTGGCCCGAGGTCGCCCAGATTTGCGAGGACAAGCATTGCCCGTGCGTGCTGCACGATGGCGAGCTGCGCAGCGAAAGCGTCCGTGCGGGCCTTTCGTGGGGAGTCGAACGCAACTGGAAAGGTTGCCTCTTTTTGCCGGGCGACCAGCCGCTCGTGAGCGCGGATTCTTTTGAGGCCATGGTTCGCGCGTTTGACGAGCGTGGCCGCAAGCATCCGGTGCGTCTTGCGTGCAACGGTGAGCCTTCGAGTCCGGTGCTCTTTCCGGCGGAACTGTTCGATGCACTTTTGTGTCTTGAGGGCAAGGACGGCGGCGGTTCGATCCTCAAGGGCCGTATTGACGTGGTGCTGGTCGAGGCGCGTGCCTACGAGCTGTGGGATGTCGATACCGCCAAGGGACAGCGACGCATAACGGAGCATATCGCCGCCTGCTCGTATTTTGATCGCGTGGCCAACAGCATCAATCAATAAGGAGCAATTATGATCATCATAAAAAACGGCGCGCTCGTGACGCCACAGGGGCTTCGCCGCGCCGATCTTGCCATGGATGGCGATAAGATCGTGCGGATCGCCGCGGCGATTGAGCCGGCCGAGGGCGATACCGTCGAGGACGCCGCGGGCTGCTGGGTGTTTCCCGGCTTTATCGACGGCCACACGCACATGCAGTGCTGGACCGGCATGGATTGGACAGCCGATAGCTTTGAGACCGGCACGCGCGCGGCTGCCTGCGGCGGCACGACGACCATTGTGGACTACGCGACGGCCGATCGCGGCGTGACTATGCCCGATGCCTTGGCCGAGTGGCATCACCGCGCCGACGGAACCTGCACGGCTAACTACGCCTTTCATATGGCACTCGCCGAGTGGAACGAGCGCAATCGCGCCGACCTTTCGGCCATGCGCGAGGCGGGCGTATCGTCGTTTAAGACTTACTTTGCCTACGACCACCTGCTCTTGGACGATGCCGAGACACTCGAGGTGCTCGAGGAGCTCAAGCGTATTGGCGGCATGCTGTGCGTGCATTGCGAGAACGGCACGCTGGTGAATGAGCTGCAGAAGCGCGTGTTTGAGCAGGGTATCCACGGGCCCGAGGGCCACGCGCTCAGCCGTCCGGACGTGTGCGAGGCCGAGGCAGTGAGCCGTCTGCTATATCTGGCGCACCTGGCCGGCGACGCACCGGTCAACGTGGTGCACCTTTCGACCAAGCTGGGGCTCGAGGCCATTCGTGCCGCCAAGGCGCGCGGGCAGAAGAATATCTATGTCGAGACCTGCCCTCAGTATCTGATGCTCGACGATACGTGCTATTTGGAGCAGGGCGAGGACGGCTTTGCGGGCGCCAAATATGTGATGAGCCCGCCGCTGCGCCATGCGGGTGACCGTGCGGCACTGCGCGAGGCGCTTGTGGCCGGCGAGATCGATACCATCGCCACCGACCACTGCAGCTTTAACCTACACGGGCAAAAGGACCGCGGGCGCGACGACTTCCGTGCGATTCCCAACGGCGGGCCCGGCGTGGAGCATCGTCCCGTCGCGATTGCCACGAGCTTTGAGGGACAGCTGGGCCCCGAGGACCTCTGCCGCCTGATGAGCGAGAACCCGGCGCGCGTGTTTGGCATGTACCCGCGCAAGGGCTGTCTTGCCGAGGGCTCCGATGCCGACGTGTGCGTGTGGGATCCCCAGGTGCGCTGGACGATTAGTGCCGCGACGCAGCATCAGGCCGTGGACTACACGCCACTCGAGGGTTTTGAGGCACATGGCCGCGCCAAGGCTGTGTTTGTGAACGGCGTGCTGGCTGCGCGCGACGGCGAGCCCACCGGAGCCCAACCCGGCCGCTACGTCCCCCGCTAGCAGGAAGATCACCGGATTCCCCTCCGCAGTTGCGGTGGAATAGTTCCTGTTTAGCTGCCAAATAGGCCGTTTTAGGAACTATTTCACCGCAACTTATAGGTCTGCTGGGGCGGCGCCGGCTATTTGAGGCTGGTGGCGACGACGGAGCGGCCGAGGGCTGCCTCGAAGCGATCTGCCATCGTTGGGTCGGCAAGCGTGTCGACTTGGTTGAGCATGATGCGGGCATTGTTGAGGTTCAGCATCTGCAACTCGGCATTGAGCACCTGGGCGACGCGCTCGGGCGTGGCGATGTCGGTGAGCTCGCAGCCGCAACGCTCGCAAAAGAGCTCGGGGCGGTGGACGGCTTCGTTGATGGGCTTGCCGAGCCCCGAGGCGCCGACGATCCAGACGATGTTGGCGGTGCCAGAGGGAATCACCGGCTCCCAGGCGGCATGCGCCTTGAGCGGGAGTCGCTTGCTGCCATCTGCCTCGGTCAACACATAGTCAAAGCGCTGCGCCAGCTCGTTGAGCGGCTCAGCGGGGGCGGAGAGCTTGCCTGTCTCCGGGTCCAAAACACCCGCCTGGCAGATACTTCCACGGTTCATGCCCGCGCATGCCTCGCAGGTGCAGCCGGGAACATGCAGGGCCCCCGGCTTCCAAGGCGCGGAGTCCAGGCGACGGCTCGACCCGTCCCATGGCACGCCGGCGACGGGAAACATATGCGTGGTGGTGCAGAGGAGCACGCGGCCGCCAGCGCGCATAAGCTCAAGGCCCAGCGTCTTTAGCAAGGTCGACTTGCCGCCACTGCCGATAATTGCGGTAATGCCCGGCTCGATCTTGAGCGCGGAGGCAAGGTTTCCGCTCGTCGTTTCCATCTGTTCACCGCCGTATAATACTGTGATAATAAATAATCATCAGAGTAGAGGTCGAACCGCTTTTGCTCTGCTCAAACCGTAGCACAGGGAGGTGCCCCGGGAATGCTCGTTTATGTTCGCGGCGCCGGCGATATCGCCACGGGCGTCGCCGCTCGCTTGGTGCGCGCCGGCGTGTCGGTCGTTATGGCCGATATCGCGGTTCCCACGTGCATCCGCCGCACAATCAGTTTTTGCGAGGCCATTCGCCTGGGCGAGGTCGAGGTTGAAGGCATTCGCGCTCGCTTGGCACAGACGCCGGCAGAGGCGCTTGCAATTACCGAGGCCGGAGACGTCGCCGTCGTGGTAGACCCCCAGGCCAAGATGCTCGGCGAGCTGAAACCCGCGGCTGTGGTCGATGCGATTTTGGCCAAGCGCAACCTAGGTACCACGCGCGACATGGCGCCTGCCGTCATCGCCGTGGGGCCGGGCTTTACCGCGCCGGTTGACTGCGACGCCGTGGTCGAGACCATGCGCGGGCATTTTCTCGGTCGTGTCATTACCCAAGGTTCGCCCCAGCCCAACACAGGCGTGCCGGGCATTATCGCCGGCTATGGCAAGGAGCGCGTTATCCACAGCCCCGCCGCCGGCGTGTTTCGGTCCGACCGCGCGATCGGCGACATCGTGAGCGCCGGAGACGTAATTGGCTACGCGGGCGATACTCCCATGGTCACGCAGATTGACGGCTGCTTGCGCGGTCTTTTGGCCGACGGCGTTCAGGTGACCGAGGGCTTTAAATGTGCCGACGTCGATCCGCGCGGCGATGCCAGCTATATCAACTACATTTCGGACAAGGCGACGTCGGTCGGCGGCGGTGTGCTCGAGGCGCTCGCCATGCTCACCGGTGTATTCCAGGGATAGGAAATTGCAATGGAAAAGCTCGATGTGGTGAATGCGGCGCTTGGCGCTCTGAAGGCTGGTAAGACGTGCGAGCTGGTGGTCGTGGCCGGCACGGCAGGGTCATCGCCGCGCGGCGTGGGCGCCTGGATGGCCGTCTTTGCCGATGGCAGCCAGGCGGGCACTATCGGCGGCGGCAAGATTGAGCTCTTTGCGCTGAACGAGGCGCGCGAGCTCCTGAGCGCGGGACAGTCACGTCTGGTCCGCTACACCATGGGCGGCGAGAACTCCGATACCGGCATGATCTGCGGCGGAGCCATCTGCCTGTGCTACCTGCATCTGGATGCGACTCGGGTACCGTTGTTCCAGGAAATAGCCGACGTCTTGGCCTATCGGCGCATCGGCGACTTCGTCATCGACTTTGAGCCGTTTATCGCGAGCGCGCTCGAGGGCGATGTGGCCGAGTACCATGGCGAGGAATCGCGCCGCACCATTGCGGGCTGCCCCGGGCTTTCGCTGGTGGAGGAGGGGAGTAAGGTCACCTACACCAACGCAGCCTCCGAGATTCCCGCGGCGCACATCGAGACGCTCTGCCCCGAGGGCCTGACCTATATCTTTGGCTGCGGCCACGTGGGCGCCGCGACGGCGCGGGTGCTCACGGCGGCGGGCTTTGCCGTCGTGGCTTGCGACGACCGCCCCGGCACGCTGACCCCCGATTGGGTGCCCGGTGTCTACGACCGTCGTCTGGTCGACTACAAGAACCTGAGCAAACAGTGCCCCATCGGTCCGCGCGACTTGGTGGTCGTGGCCACGGCGGGTCACAAATCCGATATCGACGTGGTGATTCAGGCGATGCGCGCCAAACCCGCCTACCTGGGCTGCTTGGGCTCGCGCCGTAAGACGGCCTTTGTGCGCGCCCGCCTGGAACAGGAGGGCTTTACGCAGGAGCAAATCAACGAGCTGCACCTGCCGATCGGCGTTGCCATCGAGGCCGAGGACCCCGAGGAGATCGCCATCTCCATCGCCGCCGAGATGATCCACCTGCGCCGCACCAAACTCGTCCCCCGCAAACGCTAATCGCATCCCCACCAATTAAGTTGCGGTGAAATACGGATTGTTTAAGCCTGTTAGGCCGCCAAACAGTCCCTATTTCACCGCAACTGCTTTTTGGGATCCATTTGTGCGGGGGAGTTGTGGAGTTGTGCAGGCAGACGAGGTTTTTCTGGAAATACGCACCCAATGCGCGTATAGTACCGATTGTTTTGTCGGCTCCTGCTGCGTCGAGTCCAAACCGCGAAATGCCATGAGCGGTGCGGATGCAGCCAGGAGGCACGAGGACAACCCATCGTGGCCACGCCCCGTGCTTAAAACCCCAAGAAGGAGTGAACAATGGCAGAAGAGAAGTATGTGCCGCGTCTGAAGACCAAGTACAACAACGAGGTCAAGCAGCAGCTTCAGGACAAGTTCCAGTACGAGAACGTCATGATGATCCCCAAGTTTGAGAAGATCGTCGTGAACATGGGTGTCGGCGAGGCCGCTACCGATTCCAAGGCCATCGACGGTGCCGTGCGCGACCTGCGCGCCATCACCGGCCAGCAGCCGATGATCACCCGTGCCCGCAAGTCCATCGCTACCTTCCGCCTGCGCGCTGGTATGCCGATCGGCTGCAAGGTTACCCTGCGTGGCGACCGTATGTGGGAGTTCTTCGATCGTTTGACCTCCGTCGCGATCCCCCGTATCCGCGACTTCCGCGGCATCTCCGCCAAGAGCTTCGACGGCCGTGGTAACTTCTCCATGGGCGTCACCGAGCAGCTCATCTTCCCCGAGATCGACTTCGATTCCGTCGATCACCAGCGTGGTATGGACATCACTTTCGTGACCACCGCCAATACCGATGAGGAGGCCAAGGCCCTTCTGGACGCCTTCGGTTTCCCGTTCAAGAAATAGGTTCACCTGCCCTAAAAGCGCCGTTCCCACAAGGGGGCGGCGTTTGGGGCGAACAATACTCTATGTGAGGAGGATATAAGTGGCTAAGACATCGATGATCGTCAAGTGCAATCGCAAGCAGAAGTTCTCTACTCGTGAGTACACGCGCTGCCAGCGCTGCGGCCGTCCGCACTCTGTGTACCGCAAGTTCGGCCTGTGCCGTGTCTGCTTCCGCGAGCTTGCACTCAAGGGCGAGCTTCCCGGCGTTAAGAAGGCCAGCTGGTAAGTCACTACCAGCGTTTCAAGCATCCGTTTGGAACAGGGAAAACGCGCTAGTTAGGCTTTGCCGTTAAGGGCGGCGAAGAACCAAGAGCACGTGTTCATCAAGAACGAAGGAGAATCTGTATGAACCTTACAGACCCGATCGCAGATATGCTTACGCGCATCCGTAACGCTAACTCTGTGAACAAGGCCACGGTCTCCATGCCGAGCAGCAAGAAGCTCGTCGAGATCGCTCGTGTTCTGCACGAGGAGGGCTACATCGAGGGCTACGATGTCGAGGACACCGTTCCCCAGAAGACTCTGCACATCACGCTTAAGTATGGTCCCAAGAAGGCTAAGGTCATCAACGGCATCCGCCGCATTTCCAAGCCGGGCCTGCGTAAGTACACCGGCGTTGCCGACATGCCCCGCGTCCGCGGTGGCCTTGGTACCGCCATTATTTCCACCAGCCATGGCGTCATGACCGACCGCGATGCTCGCAAGCACAACGTCGGCGGCGAGATCATCGCTTTCGTCTGGTAATTCGCTCGGTAGGTAGAAGGAAAGGAGATCACCGTGTCTCGTATCGGTAATAAGCCTGTCCAGATTCCCGCCGGAGTCGAAGTGGCAGTCAACGGCAACAACGTTGTCGTCAAGGGCCCCAAGGGCCAGCTCGAGCTCGATGTCTTTGAGAAGCTCGCTATCAACGTCGAGGACAACGTCCTCACCGTTTCCCGTCCCGACGACGAGCGTGAGACCCGTGCCCGCCACGGCCTCACCCGCGCTCTCATCCACAACATGGTTGTTGGCGTTTCCGAGGGCTTCGAGAAGAAGCTCGAGCTCGCCGGCGTCGGTTACCGCGTGCAGCAGAAGGGCAAGAACCTCGAGTTCTCCCTGGGCTTCTCGCACCCCGTGATCGTCGAGGCTCCCGAGGGCATCACCTTCGAGGTTCCCGACAACACCCACGTGAACGTCAAGGGTATCAACAAGCAGCAGGTCGGTCAGATCGCCGCTGAGATCCGCGGCCATCGTCCTCCCGAGCCTTACAAGGGCAAGGGTATCCACTATGTTGGCGAGCACATCCGCCGCAAGCTGGGTAAGGCCGCCAAGTAGTCGTAACCGACTCACTCGCATAAGACCAGCACCCCGTTAGGTGCTGGCAAGATCAACCTTTTTAGGAGTTTACGTATGAACAAGCATAAGGCGAAGCTGGAAGGCCTCAAGCGTCGTCAGCGTCGTGTTCGCGGCAAGGTCTCGGGTACCGCCGAGCGTCCGCGTCTTCGCGTGACCCGTACTAACGCCAACATCTATGCCCAGATCATCGACGACAGCAAGGGCTCCAGCCTGACGCTCGTCTCCGCCTCGACCCTCGAGGCCGAGTTCAAGGGCACCCACACCTCGAACAAAGAGGCTGCGGAGAAGGTCGGTCAGCTCGTTGGCAAGCGTGCCATCGAGGCCGGCATCACCAAGGTCGCTTTCGATCGTGGTGGCCGTATCTACCATGGCCGCGTCAAGGCCCTCGCCGACGGTGCTCGTGCCGCCGGTCTCGAGTTCTAGGAGGTATGTAGCACATGGCTCGTAATCAGAAGCAGCAGCGCGAGGCCTCCGAGTTCGAGGAGCGCGTCGTTTACATCAACCGCGTGTCGAAGACCGTCAAGGGTGGTCGTCGCATGAGCCTCGTCGCTCTCGTCGTCGTTGGCGACGGCAAGGGCAACGTCGGCGTTGGCATGGGCAAGTCCGCTGAGGTGCCCATGGCCATCTCCAAGGCGTCTCTCGATGCCAAGAAGAACATGTTCCACGTGCCGGTGACCGAGCAGGGCACCATCCCGCACGAGGTTCTCGGCCACTTTGGTGCCGGTCGCATCATCATCAAGCCCGCTGTCGAGGGTACCGGCGTTATCGCCGGCGGCGCCGTGCGTCCCCTCTTCGAGCTTGCTGGCATCAAGAACGTCCTGTCCAAGTCCCTCGGTACCGACAACGGCCTCAACATCATCAAGGCTGCCGTCGAGGGCCTCAAGGAGCTCTCCAGCCCTGAGGACGTCGCGGCTCGCCGTGGCCTGACGGTCTCCGAGATGTTCGTCGGTAAGGAGAACTAAGCATGGCTGACACCATCAAGATCAAGCAGGTCCGCAGCACCAATGGTTGCAAGCAGGACCAGGTCCGTACTGTCCGTGCCCTCGGTCTCCACAGGATCCGCGAGGTTCGCGAGATTGCTGACAACGAGTCCGTCCGCGGCATGATCTTCAAGGTCAAGCACCTTGTCGAGATTGTAGAGGAGTAGCAAATGCAGCTTCACGATCTTACTCCCGCGCCCGGTTCCACCAAGAACCGCAAGCGCGTCGGCCGTGGCAATTCTTCGGGTCACGGCACCACTTCTGGCCGCGGTCAGAAGGGCCAGGGCTCTCGCTCTGGCGGCACCAAGGGTGCCGGCTTCGAGGGCGGCCAGACTCCGCTGGCTATGCGCCTGCCCAAGCTTCCGGGCTTCCGCAACCCCCGTCGCATCGAGTACACCGCCGTTAACGTTGAGCGTCTCGAGCGCAAGTTCGAGGACGGCGCTGTGATCGACGGTGCCGCTCTTAAGGCCGCTCGCATCACCAAGAGCGAGTTCGAGCCCGTCAAGGTGCTCGGCAATGGTGAGCTCACCAAGAAGTTCACGGTCAAGGTCGACAAGGTCAGCGCTTCTGCGCAGGCCAAGATCGAGGCCGCCGGCGGAAAGGTCGAGCTGCCGTGCTAAATGGTCTTAAGAATGCTTTCCGCATCAAAGAATTGCGCGAAAAGATTCTTTTTACCATAGCTATGCTCGTCGTGTACCGCATTGGTGCGCACGTTCCTGTGCCCGGCATTCCCTTCCAGGGGATGCTGGGCCTTTTCTCGACCGATAACAATTCGGTCGCCGCAGGTGCTATGGCCCTCCTGAATCTTTTCTCTGGTGGCGCGTTGAGCTATGTTTCGGTGTTCTCCCTGGGCATCATGCCTTACATCACCAGCTCGATCATCCTCCAGATGCTCCAGGCCGTTGTGCCTTCCCTGCATGAGCTTGCCCGCGAGGGCGAGGTCGGTCAGACCAAGATTACGCAGTATTCGCGTTACCTCACCCTGGCTCTGGCAATCCTCAACTCCGTGGGTTACCTCTTCCTCTTTAAGAGCTTCGGCATCAGCTTTACTGGCGCCGGCGCTCCCGAGATCATCTTCGACCTCATGATCGTCGGCACGCTCACCGCGGGTGCCATGCTGATCATGTGGATTGGTGAGCTCATCACCCAGCGCGGTATCGGCAATGGCATGTCGCTGATCATCTTCGCGAACATCATGGCCGGCCTGCCGCAGGCGATCTTCTCCAGCACCGAGGGCAATGCCGGTGGCATCATCACCATGGTGATCATCTGCGCCATCATCTTGCTGGTTATCCCGCTGATTGTTTTCCTTGAGCGCGGCCAGCGCCGCATTCCGGTCTCCTACGCTAAGCGCGTCGTGGGCCGTCGCATGATGGGTGGCCAGACCACCTACCTGCCCATCAAGGTCAACACCGCGGGTGTCGTGCCGATCATCTTCGCTTCGGCGCTGCTGTACTTCCCGGCCCAGATTGCCGTGTTCTTCCCCGGCATCGGCTGGATCCAGGCAGTTGCCTCTGCGCTTTCGACCGGTTGGCTCAACTGGGTGCTTAATGTTGTCCTCATCGTGTTCTTCGCGTACTTCTACACCTCCATGGTGTTCAACCCCGATGACACGGCCGACAACCTTAAGAAGCAGGGCGGCTTTATTCCGGGCGTCCGTCCGGGTAGGGCTACCGCGGCCTACATCAAGAACGCGCTCAACAAGATCACGCTTCCCAGCGCTGTCTTTTTGGCGCTCATCGCCATCGTGCCTTCGATCATCTTCTCCTTCACGGGTAACCATCTGATCCAGGCGTTTGGCGGCACGTCCATCCTCATCATGGTCGGCGTCGTGCTCGACACGGTCGATAAGCTCGAAGGCCAGATCAAGATGTATGATTACGATGGATTCTTTAAATAGGCTAGAGGAGGATTGCTCATGAACCTCGTATTGCTCGGAGCTCCGGGTGCCGGTAAGGGCACCGTCGCACAGGAGCTCGTCGCCGAGTTTGGCGTCGCTCACATTTCCACGGGCGACCTGCTGCGTGCTGCCGTCAAGGGTGGCACCGAGCTTGGTATTCAGGCTAAGAAGTACATGGACGCTGGCGAGCTTGTTCCCGACCAGCTCGTGATCGACCTTGTCAAGGAGCGCCTTGCCGCCGATGACGCCCAGCAGGGCTTTATCCTCGATGGCTTCCCGCGCAACACCGCCCAGGCCGTGACGCTCGATTCCGAGCTCTCCGCTATGGGTCGCGAGATCGACTGCGCCCTTCTGGTCGACGTGGCCCCCGAGGTCATCATCGATCGTCTGTCTTCGCGTCGCACCTGCCGCGCCTGCGGTTACACCGGCACGGTTGCCGATACTACCTGCCCCAAGTGCGGCGGCGAGATGTATCAGCGCGACGACGACAAGCCCGAGACCATCAAGAACCGTCTCGACGTCTACGAGAAGTCCACGAGCCCGCTCGTCGACTACTATCGTGGCCAGGGTCTGCTCAAGTCGGTCAACGGTGACCAGTCTCGCGAGACCGTGTACGGGGATGTCAAAGAGGCTCTCGGTCTATGATCAAGATTAAGTCTGCAACGCAAATTGAGCAGATGAAGAAGGCAGGAGCGCTATCTAAGATGGCGCTCCGCCACGTTGGAGCCATGGTTCGCCCCGGCGTGTCGACCTTCGAGCTTGATCAGCTTGCCGAGCAGATTATCCGCATGCATGGCGGCACCCCGGCCTTTAAGGGTTACGGCGGCTTCCCGGGGACCATTTGCGCATCGATCAACGATGCCGTGGTTCACGGTATTCCCAATCCCGACATGATTCTGCGCGATGGCGATATCATCTCCATCGATACGGGAGCCATTGTTGACGGTTGGGTCGGCGATAACGCTTGGACGTTTTTCGTCGGCACGCCCACACCCGAGGCCAAGGCCCTGTGCGAGGTTACGCGCGATTGCCTAAAGGCCGCAATCGAGCAGGCTGTTCCCGGTAACCATATCGGGGACGTCGGCTATGCCGTTCAGTCCCTCGCCGAGTCTCACGGTTACGGCGTGCTTCGCGATTACGTGGGGCATGGTATTGGGCGCGTGATGCACGAGGACCCCAACGTTCCAAATTATGGAAAGAAGGGGAGAGGCGTTCGCCTTCAGGCCGGTATGGTCATCGCCATCGAGCCGATGGTTACGATGGGTTCCAATCATGTGAGCACAGGCTCCGATGGTTGGATCGTTACGACCAACGACCATCTGCCCGCCGCGCACTACGAGAACACCGTCGCCATCACCAATGACGGTCCGGTGATTCTTACTACCGACGCGCAAGGCGCTTGGTGTTCCTTGCAGGGCGGAGAAATGTAACAAGTTCCACTTAGATGTGGAGCCATTACGAAGATATCACGATACGTGCATGCGTATTGTAGAATACTCAATCGCTGTCGTTTTCTAGAGAAAGATGATTGCTTGTGAAGAAGGAAGACGCAATTGAGCTCGAGGGTACGGTAAAGGAGCCGCTGCCCAACGCCATGTTTAAGGTCGAGCTCGAGAACGGTCATTCGGTTCTGTGCAACATTTCTGGCAAGATCCGAATGAATTACATCCGTATTCTCCCCGGTGACAGGGTTGTCGTGGAGCTTTCCCCGTACGACCTGACCCGCGGTCGCATCACCTATCGCTATAAATAGCGACACGCATACACGCTCTTTTCCGACTGCAGGCTTAGCTCAACCTACGGTCGGTTTGCGTGTGAAGACCAGCCATAGTTTTAAACGCCTGCGGCTGGGCGAGTAGATAGTAGGGAAGTAGTTTGAGCGCTACCGAAAGGAAGAACGATGAAGGTACGTCCTTCGGTCAAGAAGATGTGCGATAAGTGCAAAATCATTAGGCGCCATGGCAAGGTCCTCGTCATTTGCGAGAACCCCCGTCATAAGCAGCGTCAGGGTTAAGAGAGGAGACTACGTTGGCCCGTATTAATGGTGTCGACCTCCCGCGTGAGAAGCGCGTTGAGATCGGTCTGACCTACATTTACGGCATCGGCCGCACCACTGCGACGAAGATTTGCGTCGAGTGCAACGTTAACGTGGACACGCGCGTTAAGGACCTCACCGAGGATGAGGTTAACGCCATCCGCGATTATATCGATAAGAATCAGATCATGGTTGAGGGCGACCTCCGCCGTGAGCGCAACCAGAACGTCAAGCGCCTTATGGACATCGGCTGCAACCGCGGCCTTCGTCACCGCAAGGGCCTCCCGGTCCGCGGCCAGCGCACCCACACTAACGCTCGTACCCGCAAGGGCCCGAAGCGTCAGATCGGTGCTAAGAAGAAGAAATAAGGAGCGCTAGATAGATGGCTACTGCTAAGAAGAACGTTCGCGCTGCCCGTCTGAAGCGCGCGGACCGTAAGAACATTTCCGTGGGCCAGGCTCACATTCGTTCTACGTTCAATAACACGATCGTTTCGATCACCGATCCCCAGGGCAACGTCATTTCCTGGAAGTCGGCTGGCCAGGTGGGCTTCAAGGGCTCCCGTAAGTCCACGCCGTTCGCTGCCCAGATGGCTGCCGAGGCTGCTGCCAAGCAGGCCATGGAGCACGGTATGAAGAAGGTTTCCGTCTTCGTCAAGGGCCCCGGCTCCGGTCGTGAGACCGCCATCCGCTCCCTCCAGGCTGCTGGCCTCGAGGTCTCGAGCATCCAGGACAAGACCCCCATTCCGCACAACGGCTGCCGCCCCAAGAAGCGTCGCCGCGTGTAACTGAAAGGATCGTATCAATATGGCAATCGACAGGACTCCTGTTCTTAAGCGCTGCCGTCAGCTCGGGATCGATCCCGCTGAGCTCGGTTACAGCAGCAAGAAGGAATCTATCCGTCAGCCCAAGCGCCGTCGCAAGGAATCTGAGTACGGCATGCAGCTGCGTGAGAAGCAGAAGGTCAAGTTCATCTATGGCGTTCTGGAGAAGCAGTTCCACGGCTACTTCAACAAGGCCCGTAAGATGAACGGCGTCACCGGTGAGAACCTCATGATCATTCTTGAGTCTCGCCTCGACAACGTCGTCTTCCGTCTTGGCTTCGCCCGCACCCGCAAAGAGGCTCGTCAGTCCGTCCGTCACGGTCACTTCACCGTGAACGGCAAGCGCGTGGACATCCCGTCCTACCGCGTCAAGGCCGGCGACGTCGTCGCTGTCGGCGAGAAGTTCCGTGACCTCCTCCCCATCAAGGAGGCCCTGATTTCCTCCGAGCGCTTTGAGGTCCCTGGCTGGCTCGAGGTCGATATCGAGAAGCTGTCTGGTAACGTGCTCGCTCTGCCGACGCGTGAGCAGATCAGCGGTGATATCAACGAGCAGCTCATCGTCGAGCTCTACTCTAAGTAGTCCATCCGGGCTGCTGAGGCTGGAGGTAATACATGTCAGAATTCATTAGGCCTCAGGTTCAGGTCGAAGAGATCAACGAGACCTCTGCTCGTGTCTCCGTCGAGCCGCTCGAGCGTGGCTACGGCGATACGCTGGGTAACTCGCTTCGTCGTGTTCTTCTGTCCTCGCTCGAGGGTGCCGCCGTCGAGGCCATTCAGATCGATGGTGCGCAGCACGAGTTCATGACCATCCCTAACATGGTCGAGGATGTCACCGACATCGTCCTGAATGTCAAGGGTCTTGTCTTCAGGGCTCTCGGCACGAACGACGAGGCGACCGCCACCATCTCGGTTGACGGCCCCTGCGAGGTCACCGGTGCGGACTTCTTTATTCCGTCCGAGTTTGAGCTGGTCAACCCCGAGCAGCACATTGCTACGCTCACCGAGGGTGGCCATCTCACCATGAGCATGCGCATCGGCTATGGTCGCGGCTATGTCTCTGGCGAGGCTAACAAGCGTGACAACGATCCCATCGGTGTGATCAACGTCGACTCGCTGTACTCGCCGGTGTCCCGTTGCGCCAAGCTCGTTGAGGCTTGCCGTGTCGGTCAGCATACCGACTACGACCGCCTTGTCCTCGAGATCGAGACCAACGGTTCCATCGCCCCGCGCGACGCCGTGGTCCAGGCTGCCAATATCATCAACCAGCATATGGCCGCCTTTATGAACCTTGCCGAGACCCCCGAGGTCGAGGAGGAGGCTTCGATCTTCGCTCCCGAGGTCACCAACGACAACGCCGAGCTGGACAAGCAGATCGAGGATCTGGACCTTTCCGTCCGTTCCTACAACTGCCTTAAGCGCGCCAGCATTCACTCGGTCCGTCAGCTCGTTGAGTTCTCGGAGAACGATCTGCTCAACATCCGTAACTTCGGTGTTAAGTCGATCGAGGAAGTGAAGGACAAGCTTGAGTCCATGGGCCTGAGCCTGAAGGCTTAATGCTTCGCATATTTGAGGAGAAACTAGACCATGCGTCACAACGTTAAGAAGGGCCTGAAGCTCGGCACCGATGCGAGCCACACCAAGGCCATGAAGAAGAGCCTTGCTAAGGCCCTCTTCGAGAACGACCGCATCAAGACCACCGAGACCCGCGCTAAGGCGCTGCGTTCGGTCGTCGACCCGATCATCACCTGGGCCAAGAAGGGCGACCTGCACTCTCGTCGTCTGGCTATCGCCAAGCTCGGCGATAAGCAGCTCGTTGCCGAGATCTTCGACAAGGCTGCTCAGGGTATGTGGCAGGACCGCAACGGCGGTTACACCCGCATCATGAAGCTCGGTAACCGTAAGGGCGACAACGCTCCTATCGTTATCATGGAGCTCGTCACCGAGCCTTGCACGCCTAAGGCCAAGAAGGCTGCTCCGGCCCCCAAGAAGGCCGCTGCTCCCAAGAAGGTTGAGGCTGTCGAGGAGGCTCCTGCTGAGGAGACCGCTGAGTAGACATTCTGTCTGCATAGGTTATATTCGAGGGGTACGTTCGCGTACCCCTCTTTTTTTGTCGCAATACCGTTGCTAGTTTGTTGGGAGCGCCCATGACTGCGCCGTCTAATTTCAATTCGACCCCCGAGCTCGACGCCACCCTTGTATTTCGCGTGGCCTACGATGGCTCCTCCTATAGCGGATTTGCCGAGCAGCCGGGCCAGACGACAGTTGCGAGCGAGCTGCGTCGTGCCATTGAGACGTTGCTGCGCCGCCCAATCGATCTGACGTGCGCGGGGCGTACCGATGCCGGCGTGCATGCGGTGGCCCAATACATCAGCGTGCCCGTTACGGACGCTGAGCTCGCTTTGACGCGCCGTAGGTGGCTGAGGGCTATGGATGCCCTCCTGGGCAAAGATATCGCCATAAACGAGGTCTACAAGGCTCGTAAGGGCTTTTCTGCGCGCTTTGACGCGCGTTCTCGCACTTACACCTATCGCATTGCCGATCGTGATGCGCGGCCCGTGCTATCACGCGGGGCCGTGTGGTGGCATCGCTATCCCCTCGACGTCGATGCGATGGCGGCCGCCTGCCCCGCGCTTTTGGGCGAGCAGGACTTTAAGAGCTTTTGCAAGGTCGCCTCTGCCGTGGGCAAACCTACGCACCGCTGCGTAATGCGTGCCGAGTTTGGCCATGAGGTCGCCTTTGGCGAGGATATCCTCACGTTTACTATCGAGGGTAATGCGTTTTTGCATTCGATGGTGCGAACCATTGTGGGCACCCTCGTCGAGATCGGCATGCATCGCCGCGATCCCGAGTGGATGCGTGAGGTCATTGATGCCTGCGATCGCTCCGCTGCTGGTCCTACGGCTCCCGCCTGCGGTCTTACCTTTATGGGGGTGGACTACGACCCCACCGAGCTTGTGGTGCTCGATTAGGGATGAGACTGCCTGACGGCGATCTTTGTGTGCAGCGCCTGTGAGCGGGGCGTGTGCAACATCTGTTCTTGACGTGCATCGCGACGGGCGACCATCCGCATTAATTGACGGGGTGTACCATGAACGGCAGTTTGTTACTGGCTGTCGAGAGGACGGAAAACTTGGTTCGACGTGGTTCGCATCCGCGACTTTCGGTGATCCTGATTGTTGAGGGTTCGCCCAGTTATACGATGCGTGCTCTCGAGAGCATCCAGAACCAAGACCTCTACGATTTGCAGATTGTCGTCGTTTGCCGCGGCGTGGTAGCTGGTGTGCGTCATTCGCTCGAAGTTGCTGCCGACAGAGATATTCATATTGATTTGATTGATGTTGAGGACCCAGTGCCTGGCGCCTGCCTGCGTGCCGGCTTTGCGGCTTCGCGCGGCTCCCAGATCATTGCGATGAATGCCAATGAGTGGTTTGCGCCGCAGTCCCTTTCGCAGATGGTCGAAAGCTCCTGCGACGCTTCTGCTGACATCGTGTTTCCCTCTGTTTCGCTCGATCGCTACGATGTTCACCGCGAACGTCATTCCCGAGTTTTGGACGCGATATCCGTTTCTGAAGATGAGGACCGGGCGGCTTGCCTGACCCAATTGGTTTCCTGTTGTTTAATCCGACAGACCTCTGGCGTGCTGTATGATCGCGCCCTTTTTGAGGCGTGCCTTGCGCATGGCGATGCGTTTCGCACGGTGTCTTTTTTGACGCTCGCGCTTTCGCAGGCAAAGCGCGTTTCGGGATGTGGCCATGCCCGTTTTCATGCAGTGGCGCCGTCGATTACGGAGACGTTTGACCCCACAATGTTTGCCAGGCTTTCTGATGATATCGGGGCGCTCGACAGGCTTGCCGACTCGCTTGCCGTCGCGGGCGGTGGCGATCAGTTGAAGCTGGTCTGCCAGCGGTATTACTACGCCGGCCTGGTTGCCTGCATCGAAAATTTGTGTCTGAGCCCCCATGGGGTGTCTTCAATAGAGCGTTCGGCCCGTTTGCATGATATGCTCGAAGCGCAGCGTACCCGTCAGATGGTTGCGGCTCTTAAGGGCAATCATCGGGGCTTAGGTCTGCTCTATGGTTCGATAGCTAGTGCCAAGCCTATGCGGTGCGCGTTGTATACGCATCTGGTGGCCTTTTTCAATCGTTCGGGCGTCAGGACTGTCTAGTAGCGTGTTTTTCGAAATAAATTGCATGGAATTGTTTCGAAATGCGTTCTTATTCACTAAAACCCTCAAATAGCGCTAAACTATTCAATCACTAAGTGATTGTCTCCACCATCTTTTGGAGTGAGGTTTTGTATGGCCAAAAAACGCAATGGGCGCCAGGATGCCATCAGAGATATTGTTCGCAATAAGGACGTACGTACGCAGCGCGTTTTGGTAGACGAGCTTCGCGCCATGGGTTTCGATTGCACGCAGGCGACCGTTTCGCGCGACATCGCGGACATGGGACTGCGTAAGCTCCCCGAGGGCATCTATGTCCTTGCCGAGGACCTGCATCTGCAGCGCATGGTTTCCGAGCTGGTTACCGGCGTACTGCGCACCGATAATCTGGTTATGATCAAGGCACAGCCCGGTACGGCTTCTGGTATTGCCGCAGCGGTCGATGCCGCGGAGCTGCCCGACGTGCTTGGCTCGCTTGCCGGCAACGACACGATCTTAGTCATTGCGCAGACGGCCGAGGACGGCGAACGCCTTGAGGCGCTCATCAACAAGCTGAGTAACTCTCACAAGTAGGGGATGCGTGGCACTGCTGCTGTGCCGATTGTTGCTATAGGTAATTGCCGAGGGCGTTGACGAAGGTCAGCGCCCTTTTTGCATACCAGTGCCTGTTGCTCTGTCGGTCCTGTAGCCGGGGCCGTCGTGGCATCTTGTGGTATCTGCCGAAATAAAGAAGCGCCCGAGCAGCGTATATGCAGCTCGGGCGCCTTGGTGTCAGTCGTTTTTTGCGCTTACTGGCCCGTAGAGGGGTCGGGCGTGGGCGTAGGATCGGGGGTAGGCGTAGGATCGGGTGTGGGCGTGGGAGTAGGGGTGGGGGTAGGAGAGCCGCCCTCGCCGCCGCTACCGCCGCCGCCGCCGGTCGTACCGTCTCCGCCGGTGGTACCGTTGCCGCCGGTCGTATCGCCACCCGTGGTCTCGGTCGTCGTGGTGGTAGTCGTCGTGGTGGTTGCTCCCTCGTCTTTGTCGTCTTTGTCGTCTTTGTCCTCCGACTTCTTGGCGTTGCTAGTGCCGTAGAACTTCCAGACGCTATTGTTCTTGTACGTGGGAGCCGTTCCGGTCGAGAATTCCTCGCGCTCGGTGCCCGCAAGAACGGTGTTCATGAACTTCTTAAAGACGGGCAGGTTGGTGCTGTCGCCCAGCAGGTCCGAACCGTACTTTTGGATGGGAATCTCGCCTGCGGAATAACCGGTCCACAGGGCGCATGTCAGTTGCGGCGTGAAGCCGCAGAACCACAGGTTGGTGGTGTTGTCAGTGGTGCCCGTCTTGCCGGCATAGGGCTGATTGACGTTCAGCGCGCCGGCGGCACCCGTGCCGCTGCCCTGCATGACGCCGGATAGAACATCGGTAACCGCGGCAGCCTCGCCTTCGGTGAGCACCTGCGTGGGATTGTCGGTGTGCTGGTACAGAACCGAGCCGGTACGCGAGTCGATCTCGGTAATGGCGATCGGCTGGCGATAATAGCCGCCGTTGGCAAACGTTGCGTAGGCCGATGCCATCTCGAGCGGTGAGATGGACCCGGTGCCGAGCGTCATGACGGGAACGTCCTCGATATTGTCCTTGGCGGGATCGATGCCAAGCTTTTTGACGAGCGACATGATCTTGTCATTGCCGATGGCTTCGGCCACCTGAATGTAGCCGGTGTTGGATGAGTATGCCGTTGCCT
This sequence comes from Collinsella sp., assembly GCA_048367555.1. Lineage (GTDB taxonomy): Bacteria > Actinomycetota > Coriobacteriia > Coriobacteriales > Coriobacteriaceae > Collinsella. The sequence goes on along the minus strand of DBGCAP010000044.1, from coordinate 16,934 downwards.
GCTTAAGCGTGATGTTGCCATAGCTCTGGTTGCCGTAGTTTTGCACCTCGGTCGTGGTGCCCTTGGCCTTGAGCGGCGAGTTGCAGTTGAGGGTGACGTTGGGGTTCATACCGTTTTGGATGGCAGTTGCCAGCGTAAAGGCCTTAAACGTGGAGCCCACGGGACGCTTTGCCGTAGCGTGGTTCACGTGATTCTCGTCGGCGTTGTAGTCGTAGCCGCCTACCATGCACTTGATGTAGCCGGTCTTGGGGTCAACGACGACCATGCCCATGTCCAGGCCGTCGAGCGAAAGCGTGTCGAGCTGCGAGCGCACAGCCTCCTCGGCCACCTGCTGCATGGTGGGGTCGATGGTGGTCTTGACGGTCAGACCGCCCTTAAAGAGCACGTCGGTGGAGAACTCCTGCTCAAGCAACTGCTTAACGTAGGAGACAAAGTAGGGCTGAGAGTACACATCGACGCCACTGCCCGAAATCTCGGTCACGTTAAGCGTGATGGGCTCAGCCTGTGCGGCATCGTGCTCTTCCTGCGTGATGTGGCCCAGACGCAGCATGTTGTCCAGAACCTTGTTGCGGCGGGACAGCGCCAAGTCGGGATTAACCGTGGGGTCGTACTGCGAGGGCGAGTTGGGAAGGCCGATGAGCAGCGCGGCCTCGCTCAGGGTGAGGTCGGCGGCGGTTTTGGACAGATAGGTCTCGGCGGCGGCCTCGATTCCATATGCTCCATGGCCGTAGTAGATGGTGTTGAGGTACATCATGAGGATCTCGTCTTTGGAGTACATATCCTCCATCTTGATGGCGATATGGGCCTCGCGCACCTTACGCTCGATGGTCGAGTCGAATTGTTCCTCCTGCAAGATGGTGTTGCGAACCAGCTGCTGGGTGATGGTCGATGCGCCCTCGTGGCCGCCGGTGAGGGTTGCCACCGATGCGCGTGCAATGCCCCAGAGGTCGATGCCGCCATGCTCGTAGAAGCGCTCGTCCTCAACGTCGACAGTGCCCTGCAGCACGTACGGGGACACCTGGTCCTTGGTAATGGACTTGCGGTTTTGCGTGTAGAAGCTCGCAATGGTATTGCCGTTGCAGTCGACGATGTCGGTGGGCTCACTTACCAGGTAAGCATTGGCGTCGGTGTAGTCGGGCAGATCGGACAGCCAGCGGTTGACGTTGCCGATCATGCCGATGCCAAACGCTACGCCCGCGATAAGCAGAAAGCCCAAAAACGAGAGCAAGATCATGGGAAGGGCATGCGTCTTAGAGCGACCGCGCCCCTGTCGTTGGCGAGGACCCATATATTGACCTCCAGGTATGTCGTGCCGGGCGGCAGGTATGCTGCCGGGCAGGATGGACATAAGTTATTACACGATAAACCAATCGGGGCACGCGGGGCCTCGTGTATGCTGGTTGGCAGCAATTTTCAGAGTGAAAGCACACCTTGGCGAGGAGTTTACCGATGGCGATTCGGCCGATGGAACCGAGCGGACAATGCGAAAGCGAGTTGGCGGCGGCTGGAGTGGCGCTGCCCGAACTGCTGGCGCCTGCTGGCGGGCTCGACCAGATGCTCGCGGCGATTGCGGCGGGTGCCGATGCCATCTATGCGGGGCTGGACGGATTCAACGCTCGAGTGAGCGCCCATGGCTTTAGCGATGATGAGTTCGTGCGCGGCTGTGCCGTGGCCCATGCCCATGGTGTGCGTGTGTACGTGACGCTCAACGTGTTCGTGTTCGATGATGAGCTTGCCGACGCCGTGGCGTTGGGGGCGCATGCTCAGGCGTTGGGTGCCGATGCGTTGATTGTGGCCGATGCCGGGCTGGCTTGTGCGCTTCGTGCGGCGATTCCGGGGGTCGAGATTCACCTGTCCACCCAAGCGGGCGCTCATAGCGAGGGTGCCGTGCGGTTGGCTGCCAAGGAGCTGGGCGTTGAGCGCGTGACGACGGCGCGCGAGCTGAGCGTGGCGGAGATTGGGACGCTTTGCGCTACTGGCGTGCCCATCGAGGTGTTCTGTCACGGCGCTATTTGCATTGGCTATTCAGGCGCGTGTGAGTTTTCGGCCCTGCGGCGCGGACGGTCGGCGATGCGCGGCGACTGCACACAGCCGTGCCGTCTATCCTATGACTTGGTGGACGAGGCGGGGCAGAGTGTTGTCGCTGTCGAAGGGGACCGCCTGCTTTGTCCGCGTGACTATCTGGGCATCGCGCATCTGCCCGAGCTTGTTGCCGCCGGCGTGGCATCGCTCAAGATCGAGGGTCGCATGAAGAATCCCGACTACGTCTTTAACGTGGTGAGGGTGTGGCGTCGGGCGCTCGATATGCTGCGCGATGGCACATGGGATGCCGATGCGGTGCTGGCGCTTGAGCGCGAGCTGGGAAGGTCGTTCAACCGCGGCTTTACCGATGCGTATCTGCGGGGTCGTTCGGGCACCGAGCTCATGAGCTTTGAGCGCGCGATCAACCAGGGCGTGCGCGTGGGCCACTTGGTGGCGGTGGGTCACGAAGAGGTGACGGTTGAGCTTGATGCCGCCGTGGCGGCGGGCGATACGCTCGAAATCCGATTTTACCCGGGTGCCGACGCGCGTCCCGATGTGCCCAAGCGCTGGCCACAGGTGCCTTGCCCCGTGGATGCCGCTGCGGGAGAGCGTATCGTCGTGCATTGCAAACGCAAGGTGGACGCGGGCTGCGAGGTCTATCTGATTCGCAGTGCCGGCGTGCTGGGGCAGACGGCAACGGTGTTGGAGCGCATGCGGGTCGAGGCAGATGCGGTCGCGCCTGCTGAGCGGTCCGTTGAGGTGCTGCCGTTTGAGGGCGTTCTGGCAGATGGCGACGTGCCGACGGAGTTGGCGGGGTCGGCGGAGCCGGCAAAGCGCGAGGCTTTTGCTCGTATGGTCTTTGCCTGGGAGCTGATGGATGTGGATCCGCGCGATGAGCGGGATCTGTCCGATGCGACAGTGGTGCTCGACGAAGTGTGCCGCGCAGGCGACGCCGAGCGGACTCGGGCGCTTATGCAACGTACCGGGCGCGTTGTCTGCCGCAACCTGGGGCAGGTGGCGATGGCTCGCGAGCTGGGCACGGCGTTTGACGTGGCGGCGCCGGTGTTCTGCGCCAATCGGGCCACGCTTACCTGGCTGCGCGGGCTTGGCGCGAGGTGGGTATACTTGCCTGCCGAGCTGCTCAGCAATGATAGGGAGCGTATTGCCGAGCTGGCTGCTGAACCCGGCGTCTTGGGTCCGGTCGACGCCGACCGTCCCGAGCTCATGGTGTGCGAGCACTGCCTGCTGACCGCCGAGGGCGTCTGCGCCACCGATGCGACGGGGCGGGTCCGTTGCCGCGACTGCTTGCGTCGTCGGCAGGTGCGCTATCTGGTCGAGCGTGACGGTACACGTCTGCCAGTTGCCATCGACGCATGCGGCAGGACGAGGATTTTCCTGTCGTAGGTGCTGCGTCGCGTCAGTTTGTTATCATAAGAGAGTTTATGGACTTCCAGCACCGCCGTTTTCGGCGAGGGTGCTATAGCAAAAGGAGGATACCCAATGCTGTCTGTTGACGAGCAAATGCGTATCATCACCTCGGGCGCCGCGCAGATCGTTCCCGAGGCCGACCTTCGCAAGAAGCTTGAGAAGGGCGAGCCCCTCAACATCAAGCTCGGCGTCGATCCCACCAGTCCCGACCTGCACCTGGGCCATGCCGTGCCGCTGCGCAAGATGCGTCAGTTCCAGGACCTGGGCCACAACGTCACCCTCATCATCGGCAACGGTACTGCGCTGATTGGCGATCCCTCGGGCAAGAATTCCACTCGCCCGCAGCTTTCGCAGGAGCAGATCGAGGCCAATGCCGAGACCTACGTGAGCCAGGCCATGAAGATCCTGGATCCCGAGAAGACCACCATCGTGCACAACGGCGACTGGATCTTGTCGATGGATCTGGCCGGTCTGCTGCAGGTGTGCTCCAAGTTCACCGTCGCCCGTATTCTCGAGCGCGACGACTTTACCAAGCGCTACCAGTCTCAGACGCCGATCGCCCTGCATGAGTTCCTGTATCCCGTGATGCAGGCTTTCGACTCCGTGCAGATCAAGGCCGACGTGGAGATGGGCGGCACCGATCAGCTCTTCAACCTGCTCGCCGGCCGTGAGCTCATGGAAAAGATGGGCATGGAGCCCCAGATCGCGCTCACCATGCCGCTGCTCGAGGGCACCGATGGCGTCCGTAAGATGTCCAAGTCCTACGGTAACTACATTGGCCTGACCGACGCGCCCAAGGATATGTTCGGAAAGACCATGTCCATCCCCGACGAGATGATCGGCAAGTACTATCGTCTGGCGAGCTCGCTCACCCCGGCCGAGGTCGACAAGATCGACGCCGCCCTGGCCGACGGTTCCGCCGACCCCTACGAGCTCAAGCGCGCTCTGGGCCGCGACCTGTGCGACACCTACCACGGTGCCGGCGCCGGCGACGAGGCTCAGGCCGAGTTCGACCGCGTGTTCAAGGAGGGTCAGCTCGCTGACTTCCCCGAGAAGCACGTTGAGCTGACTGTTAACGACGAGGGCCAGATCTACCTCGCTGGCCTGCTCAAGGACCTGGGCCTTTCGGCCAGCGCCGGTCAGGCCCGCCGCGACATCGACGGCGGCGGCGTCAAGATCAACGGCAAGGCCGTGGCTCCCAAGAGCTACAACATCGACCCCAGCGCCCTCAAGCTGGGCGACACCCTCTCCGTGGGCAAGCGCAAGGGCTTCAAGCTAATTTAGTTACGCGGTTTTACCAAACCGCGTAACCGGTCGACGCTGCAAACCCGCCAGAGCGGCAATCTGCCTTTCAGCTTCGGCGGCATGACCAGAAGGTCAATGCCGCCTCGTTTCAAGGCACCTTGCTCGCTCTGGCGGGTTTTCACTGTCGGTGCCAAAACATCGGCGTTTTTGTTGTCGGTACGGCAGTTAGGGTAGTCATTGGGGACGTTCTTGAATGACTAGTCGTTTAAGAACGTCCCCAATGACTACCCAAAGCAACCTGTCCCTATTGCGCCAAGCGGCGTGTGCCGCTAAGCGGAGGGGCGTATTGCTGGCCTATCGTTTGGGCATACAATGGCTATTGGCTTGCTGCGGTGAAGGTTTGTCCGCTCTGCAGTTATTTCAAACGTTAAAGGAGTATGTATGTCCATTGAGGTCATGAGGTCTGTGATCGAGGCCGCCGAGGGTCGCGTGCCCGTCGACAAGCTGTTTACCAATGCGCAGATTGTCGACGTGTACGGTCAGCGCGTGGCACCCGGTAGCGTTGCCGTCAAGGACGGCGTAATCGTCGGCGTGCTCTACGACGGTCGCGACGATGCCGCCGGCACCTACGAGGCTGCCGAGGTTATCGACTGCCAGGGTCGCTATCTCGCCCCCGGTTTTATCGACGGACATCTGCACATCGAGTCCTCGAACATCCGCCCCGCCGAGTATGCGCGCATGGCGGCGACGCGCGGTACCACCACCGCCATTGCCGACAGCCACGAGATCGCCAACGTGGCGGGCCTGGACGGCCTGCGCTTTATGATCGAGGACGGCCGTCGCGCGCCCATTTCCATCAAGTACATGATGCCCTCGTGCGTGCCCGCACTGCCCGATGAACAGGCGGGCGCTGTGATTACCGCCGCTGACATGCAGGCGTTTTTTGCCGAGCATCCGGGCGATGTCTTTGGTCTGGGCGAAATGATGAACCTGCCGGGTGTCTTTATGGCCGACCCCGAGACCTGTGCTCGCATCGATGCTGCCAACCAGACGCCGTCCAAGCAGGTCGACGGCCATGCGCCGCTCGTTGCCGGCAAGGACCTCAATGCCTATGCCGCGGCGGGCATTATCGCCGACCACGAGTCGACGATTCCCGAGGAGGCGCTCGACAAGCTATCTCGCGGCATGTATGTGATGCTGCGCGAAGGCACGTGCAGCCATGACCTGGCTAACCTGTCGCCGATGCTGCTGGAAAACCCCGCCCGCGCCCGTCGCTGCTGTTTTGCGACCGACGACCGCGCTCCTTCCGACGCGCTTTCGACCGGTATGATCGACAACGCCTGCCGCGTGGCGATTGAGGCCGGTATTGACCCCGTGGTCGCTATCTCCATGGCGTCTCTCTCCACGGCTGAGGCATTTGGCCTGGACCACGGCTGCCGCGACCCGCATGAGCTCCGTGGTGCGATTGCCCCGGGCAAGCGAGCCGACCTGCTGGTGCTCAACGACCTGACGTTTGTCACGGCTCCGCATCGCGTATATGCCGCCGGTGCTCTGGTGGCGCAGGACGGCACCTTTGTGGGCGAGATTGCACCCGAGATGGCCGAGGTTGCGGCCCTTGCCGATGAACTGCGCGCCTCCGTTAAGCTGCCGAAGCTTTCGCTCGACGTATTCGATTATGCCTTTAAGCCGGGCGAGGCCGTGATTGACGTGGTGCCGGGTAAGGCCATCACGGGTATGGCTCGCCCCGAGAGCGCCGAGGGCCTGCGCCGCATTATGCTTATCGAGCGCCATGGCCGCGGCGTGTCGCTGCAGGCCGAGGGCGCCGATGGCGATGGTCCCGCTGGCCTGGGCCTGGTCGGTAAGCATATCGGTCGCGGCTGGGTGCGCGGCTTTACCATCACGGGCGGCGCTATCGCCTCGACGATCGGCCACGACTCGCACAACGTGTGCGTGGTGGGCGACAACGCCGCCGATATGATGGCGGCTGTCGAGGCCGTGGGCCAGGGCGGTCACGTGCTGGTGCGCAACGGCGAGGTCGTGGCGCGCATTCCGCTGGCGCTCGGTGGCCTGATGAGCGAAGGCGCGGCCGAAGACGTCGCGGCGCAGCACGACGACTTTATGGTCAAGGCGCGCGCCATGGGTATTGAGCCGCCGCTCGACCCCATCATGGGCATTATCTTCCTGCCCCTGCCGGTCATCCCGACGCTCCGCATTCGCCCCGAGGGCATGTTCGACGTCACAACCTTCACCTACGCCGACTAGTCATCGGGGACGTTCTTAAACGACTAGTCATCGGGGACACTCTTTGGCGGACTGCCTGACGCCGCGACCGTAGGACCTCTGGCATGTGTGAGCTATTTGCCAGGTCCTTGTAACGTTTACGCCCGCGGAGTCTTATTTGAGCTCCCTTTGGGTACGTTGGAATCGGATACGCGTTCGATTCCAACAAGCCCGAAGGGAGCTTTTCTATGTTTAAACTGATTGCATCCGATATGGACGGCACACTGCTTGACGAAAACGGTCAGGTGCCTCCCGAGACCTACGAACTGATTCTGGCGCTACACGAGCATGGTGTGCATTTCGCTGCATCGTCAGGTCGTCGCTACGATCGCCTGTGCGAGTTCTTTGCGCCCGTTCGCGACAAGATGGACTTTGTCGCCGCTAACGGCGCCCAGGTCTACGCCGACGGTAAGATGGTAGACCGTGAGGTGTATTCCCACCTGGCGATTCGAAGGCTCGCCCAAGCCGTCAGGACGTTTCCCAATCTGCATCTTGCGCTCTTTGACCGAACCAAGTCCTTCCTGCTCGATGACGAGTGCAAGTTCGTGCGTGAGGTCGATAAGGACCTTCCCAATGCCGAGCGCATTTGGGAGCTGCCCGACCCCAGCGTAAATATCATCAAAGCGAGTATCTTTTGCGACGACAGTGCGGTTATGGACAGTGCGTACGTGCTACAGCGCGAACTTGGTCAGCTCTTTACTTTTGCGCCTTCGGGCAACGCGTGGATCGATGCCATGCAGCCTGGTGTGTCGAAGGCCTCGGGTATCGCGCAGCTCGCGGAGCATTACGGCATTGGACGCGACGAGGTCATGGCGTTTGGCGACTCGATGAACGACTACGAGATCATTCGCTTTGTCGGCACGGGCTGCGCGATGGAAAACGCGCGCCCCGCGCTTAAGGCGGTGGCCGATCGCGTGGTGGGTTGTAACCGCGACCACGCCGTCCAGCAGGAGCTTCGTCGCGTGCTGGAGGGCCTCGCTTAATCCGACAGATGGGGACGTTCCCGTTCTGCCGGCAGTGGGGGACAGTCCTTGCAGCTTTTTGCGAAGAGTGTCCCCAACGACTAGTCGTTTAAGAACGTCCCCAATGACTGACCAATGACTAGGCAAGGGCGGCCATGATGGTGCGGGCGACGCCGTCGTGGTCGTTGTCGTATTCGGTGATGGCGTCGGCGGCCTCGCGGTCTTCGGACTCGGCGTTGATCATGGCCATGCCGTGGCCCGCTGCCTGCAGCATGGGGATGTCGTTGATGTTGTCGCCGAACGCCCAGGCGTCGGCGAGACGCTTGCCCAGGTATTCGCATAGCCACGTGAGGGCCGTCCCCTTGGTGGCGCCCTCGCCCATGACCTCGATATTCATGGCGTACGAACGCGTGACCTCAATGCCTCCGAGCGTGTCGAGCGCCGTCGCGATGGCGTCGCGATCGGCCGGGTTGTGCCAGTACATGGCGATACGTTCGAGCGTCTCGACCTCGTCGATCTTGCTGTCGATATCCATGTCGATCGGCGTTCGTGTGCGCTTGAGTGAAGCCGCGATGTGGGGGTCACCGCCGCAGAACTCATCCAGGCGCCCGTATAGCGAGCGGGGGAGGAAGCACTGTCCATCCGCGAAGATATCGAAGGTCACATCGTGGCCGGCGGCAATGCGATGGATGCGGTGGGCAATGCCGCAATCGAGCGGTCGGCTCAAAATGCGCGTAGCACGTGAGGTGTCGGTGGGCGTATCTTCGTCGAGCCGCCAGACGCTGGCGCCGTTGGCGCAGACCGCGTAGTGCACGGCGGGATGGGCGAGAATGGGCTCAAAGATGCCCGACAGCGGGCGCCCCGTGCAGGGAACAAACTCGATGCCACGACGTGCGAGCTCGTCGAGCATTGCCCAAGTGGCGTCGCTCATCTGCTTATCGCTCGTCAGCAGCGTCCCATCCATATCGGAAAACACAATCATTCGTTGCGATCCTTTCTACTGGCATAAAAAGTGTGGCCAAGGGCTTGGGTCCCTGGCCACGCTCGAGTTCTATAACGGTCCGCGTCCTAGCGGTCAGCGAGCGGCTTGTACTCCAGCGGCTCGATCACCGGACGATAGGCCGGGCGAATAATACGGTGCGCGCAGAAGAGCTCTTCCATGCGGTGCGCAGACCAGCCGGCCATGCGGGCGACGGCGAACAGCGGCGTAAAGAGCGTCTCGGGCACGCCGAGCATCTTGTAGATAAAGCCCGTGTACAGGTCGATGTTGGCACAGATGGGCTTGGTCATGCCGTGATCGCGCATCACTTGCGGGGCCAAGCGCTCGATGCGCTCGATGAGCGCGAACTCCTCGCCCAGGTCCTTCTTGGCGGCAAGCGTGCGCGCGTAACGACGGCACACCTCGGCACGCGGGTCGCTCAGCGTGTAGACGGCGTGGCCCATACCGTAGATGAGACCCGTGCCGTCGAAGGCCTGCTTGTCGAGGATCTTGCCCAGGTAGGCTGCGACCTCGTCCTCGTCCTCCCAATTGGAGACATGCGCGCGGATGTCCTCGTGCATGGAGACAACCTTGGCGTTGGCGCCACCGTGGCGCGGGCCCTTGAGTGAGCCGATAGCCGCGGCGTAGGCGGAATACGGGTCGGTGGCCGAGGAGGACAGCACGCGGCAGGCAAACGTGGAGTTGTTGCCGCCTCCGTGTTCGGCATGCAGCATGAGCATCACGTCGAGCAGCATGGCTTCGTCGCGGGTGAATGCCATGCCGCCGCGCAACACCTGCAGGATGGTCTCGGCGGTGGAGAGACCGGGTGTGGGGTGCGGTACATGAACCTCGGAGCCGCGGCGCTTGGCGACCGAGGCCATATGCGCGAAGGCGGCGATGCAGGGGAGACGGGCGAGCATGGAGATGGCGACGTCGATTTCGTGCTCGGGCGTAATGGCGTCGGGCTCGGCGTCGAAGGCGTAGAGCAGCAGCACGGCGCGCTGAAGCACATTCATGATGCTCGACGACACCGTGGTCATGGGGAACTCTTTGACGTACTCATCGCTCAGGTGCCTAAAAGCGCCCAGACGTCCGCAAAAACCGTCGAGCTCCTCTTTGTTGGGCAGCGAGCCCGTGATGAGCAGGTAGGCGACCTCTTCGTAGCCATAGCGATTCTCGGCCTGGGCGTTGTTGACCAGGTCCTCGATGCTGTAGCCGCGCAGCGTAAGCTTGCCCTGGTCGGGCACGACTTTGCCGTCGACCTTGTTGTAGCCGTGCACGTCCGAGATGCGGGTAAGGCCCGCGACCACGCCCGAGCCATCGGCATTGCGCAGGCCGCGCTTGACGTTATGCTCTACGAACAGGCCCTCGTCGTACGGGGCGGTCGGCAGGCCGTGGTAGAGGTTTTCGCTTTCGGGCGAAATCTGACGGCTCGCCTCGTAATCCAGAACCAGGTGGCTCAGGTGATCGTCGAAGCGGTAGTAGATTTTCTTGGCGTCGTAGGCCATGCGCGCTCCTCTCCGGTCCGCTTTGGGGCCGCGCGCTTGGACGATATGACGTCAAGCGGCCCCGAGCGGCTTGTTCGCTACAGGCGGTACATAAAGTTAAAGACGTCCTCGCGCTGGATGGACACGTTGACGCCCGAAAGCTCGCCGGCCTCGGCCAGCGCCTTCTGCAGCTCGGCGAAGTCGAGCTTGGACTCGGCGGTGTCGGCCAGCATGGTCATGGTGAAGATGTCCTCTATAATGGACTGCGTGATGTCGCGGATGTCGACGTTGGCCTCGCCCAGAACGCGGGTGACGCCGGCGACGATACCGGGACGGTTCTTGCCAAGGACGGTGATGACGATGCGGGAGGACGAGATCTCGGCCATGGGAAACCCTTTCGCGTGGTTGCGGCGCGCGGGGGCGCTCCGCTACGGTACAGTGTTCATCATTGTACCTGTCTGGCGCAAAAAAGGCGCGCTCGCTGCGGCGTTACATGCCTGCAACATGAGCGTAAGGGGGAAGGCCGCACGGGGAAGAGCCGTCTGGCGCGTGTCCGGCTCGTGTTGGGTTGATTTCCGATCTCAGCCGAACACATTGAGCGGACAGGCCGTTCCCGCAGTCAGCCGAACGCCTCCGACGGCTGATTCCGAACTGGAAGCGGAGGGCATCCCCGCCCTTCGGTAGGGGATACCGCTCCGCGGCGCATGCCGCGGGCGGCGCCCCTATCGGACCACCGTGACCTCAGTTGGGATGGGCCCAGCACTGCCGCGTACTCGGTGAGCTAGAGCCAACTGTTCATCTTCACGTCGCGTATGGCGATATTTCGGTCGTCCGGCTCGGTGATGCCGTAGCCGAACGCCTGGAGCGTCTCGATGGACTCCTGGATCCTCTGTTGGAACATGGGACCCGGATCGACCCTCGGCCCGAGGTGCCCGCGCCAAAGGCACGGCGTGGCGCGCAGCATGTTATGGATTTTGGAGATGGGCTCGATGTCGGCGTAGACGTTGAGCGTCGCCATGGCGTCCTTGTGGCCGAGGATCGATTGGAGCGCCTTGATATCGCCGCCTTGGCGGATCCACTGCGTTGCGAACGTGTGGCGAAGGCCGTGGAACGTGATCAGCTCGTCGTTGGTGCCCATGAGGCCGTTGGTCTCCGAGAACGTCTTGAACGCCCTGCGGATATAGCTTGTCGTCGCGAAGGTCGCGCCCGGCTCCGACAGGATGTAGCAGTCCCCGATCTCGACCGCCCCGGTAAGGCCGCGCAAGCGCAGCTTTCCGCAGTCGATCTCGTGGGTCTCCTTCAGGAAGGGGAGTAGGCCGACCGGGTCGATGGGGATACCCCTGGCGTCATGGGTCTTGGTGTCCTTGATGAACGAACCCATTCCCTTCGCGTACGCCACCGAGTGTCTGATCGAGATCAGGCCCGTCTCGAAATCCACATCGCACCACCGAAGGCCGCAGACCTCGCCGATTCGCATCCCCGTGTGCAGGGCGAGTACGACCGCCCTCTAATCCTCGGCGGACCAATCGAGTCCGAACTCCTTTCGGGCATCCTCTTCGCTCATGACTTCGAGAAGGTCTCCGGGTTGGCAACGAAGGGCGAGGCATAGCTGCTCGAGTGTGTTGAAGCGAATGCCGCGAATATGCCCTTTTTTAATACGGGACAGGTTCACGGGCGTGGTTCCAATCCTTTCGGCAAGTTCGTTCGAGGAAATCTTTCGCTCGGCCATGATCTTGTCGAGGCGAACAATTACGGGCATGGCGTTTCCTTACGCAATCTCGTCGGAGTCGAGGTACAGCTCTCGGGCGTACAAGAAGAGCTGGGAAAGCATGAACAGGACGATGCCGAGAACCAGAGAGGTCCAATCGAATGATGAAGCGATCTCTTGGGCGCCGACGGCCCCCTCGCCGCCAAACATCGAAACGGAGGTTTTGAGTGAGCCGGCGTAGAGGCTGGTGGCAGCTTGAACAACGAAGAGAATGCCGAGCACCTTCAAGCATGTCGCAGACCCTTTCTTGAAGGGGTCTCCGCTCTTGATCGTCCACACGAGAACGGCGCTGAGGATGGTCGTAGCGATACCGATGACGGCAGGGACCAATGTCGAGATCGCAAGGGCTGGATACGCGGGGGAGTCTGCAATTACAGGGTTGTCGAGCACTTCGATTGCTGGCTTTAAGGAGAACGCCACTTGTGCGATGGCGGTGGCGCAAAGGGTCGCAGAGGCTATCGCACATGCGATGCGGAAGGAATGAAGCCGGGGAGTGCGATTGTCGGAACTCATAATAACCTCCGAAGAATTTAAAAAACTCAGGTTACTTTTTAACAGTTTATGTTAAATTGACTTTGCCGGCAAGTAATCACAGCATGCTGCAACCGAAACCCCTCTAGATTGGAGAGGATTATGTTCAGTACTGTTAAGTCGTGTAAGCTCTTGGTTTTCCTCGGCCTCGCTCTTTGTCTGTTGCTGCCGGGAGCCCCCGCTTTTGCGGATACCCCGATGCCTCCTTCCCAGGAGAGCAGCCAGTGTGCCCTCGTTGAGCCCCTCGGGTATACGGACGACGTCGTCGATACCTACTGGAGCTACAGCTGTCCTCGCGGCGTAAGCGGGCACAGCATCTCGATGTTCAACATCTCTTACAAGACGATCTCCTACCGAAATGGCTATCGCCGATCCGCGCATCATAGGGAATCCCGCCTCGCTGCAATGTGCTCCTGTGGTGTTCTTGGCACAACTGATAAATGGCAATTTGTCTATAGCACCTACTAGATGCGAGGAAGGGCCGAGCATTTTGTTCGGCCCCTCTGTTCCGACTGGATGAGGTTAAGGTTGGCGATGAATATGCTCAAAATCTCGAAGGCGATCTTTAGGTCGCTTCTCTCCTCCAGGTCGCTCTGTGTTGTCGTTGTTGCGTTGATGGTTCTTTGTGCTCTGCCCGTCTTCAGGAGCGCGGCTGGCATCGACGGACGGGTCGAATACCTCGAGTCGGGAATAACCCGTGTTGAGCAGGAATTGTCAGCATCCTATGCGGATGCGCTTGTGAATGCGGGGGAGGAGGGCGTCTATACCTCTTCATCAAGCATGCCCGCGCTTCTGTACCCTCTTGCCGCGGGGCGTCTTGTCTTGGCGCCGCTCTCTCCTCTGCTTCCGTTTCTGCAGGTATCGGATGGAGCGTACTCCTTTTATGACGGATCGAAGGAGTACTTGCTATGGGCCGCAACGGCCGTTGCCGTCTCGTTCCTTGCCGCGCGTCTTAACAAACGTGAAAAACTCATCATCCAGGCACCGATGGGTGAGCTGGGCAGGCTTGTTGCATCGAGCGTATGGGCGAGTGTTTTTGCGATGCTTGCCGTCTTCGCCGTCAATCTTCCAGGGATAATCGCCGCACTTGTGAAGAATGGCCCGGGCTCGCTGTTCTATCCGATAGGCTACGTTCAATATGCGACTCCGGTTATCAAACCGGCTTGGCTGGTGTTCGCACAGACGGCCATCTTGCAATTCTTGGTGGCGGCGTTCATCTCGCTCGTCGTTCACCTTGCCGTGAAGATTGCCAATAACCCTACGCTTGGAATCGTGTTCGTATGTGCCCTGATGGGGGCGACGATGGTTCCCGGGTATTACGGAAGATCCATCGCTTTACGTGAGTTCGCCCTGTTGAATCCCCTTACGTATGCGAACACTGAGTTGACCGTCGGCGCCTATAGCCCGTACCCGACAACGCAGATAGTGAATCTGCCTGGACTTTGCTTCGAGCGTGGCGCGATTACCCTCGTATGCGCAATCGGGATCGAGGTGCTGGCAATTAGCCTGCTTTGCGTTGCTGGAAAGAGCGGCTGCGCGCGCCCGATGTCCCCGATTTGTCTTGAGAGAGGTTCCTTCACCGCATCGAGAACGACAGCCCGTTCGAGCGCTTGTGCCTCCGCCGTTGCATATGTAAGAACGATGGGGAAGCTGCTCCTGCATTCTCCTGCCCTCGCCGTATGCGCGATTGCAATGTCGACGGCGATGCTGGCCCCGGCTCTGGTCGAGGTGTTTCCTGACGCTGGTGACGTTTCCGCTGTTCGGTATAGGGATGGGGAGCTCCGTTCAATAGATCGGTATCTAGAGCAGGACGCTGCGAATATGGACGTCGAGGGCAAAGCGGCCCTGGAAGGCATGCGAGATGCTCTTTCGGGTTTCGTGTACGCGCCCACGCCTGCGGAGGGGTTTCGAAGCCTTGCGACGTACGAGCGCGCTCGAGGCGAGCTGGGCGCGGCAGATGCGACCCTCCTGCAATCGATCGGAATCGAGCCGGAGACTCCTTCTCGTGTGGAGGCGCGCGCCCTTCTGCTCGAGTCGATCGCGAGCTTGCCGGACCCCAAGGTTTACGAGTTAAGTACGAAGATGCCCCCATTAATCCTCCTTTCGTATCTCCAGGCAGCGCTTCCTTCCTTGTTTTGGCTGTTGCCCGTGGTTGTCACATCGCTTGCGTGCACCCACCTGCGGTGCCGTTCCCTTCTGGTTTTCCAAGTCCCCGCAACAGCGCATGTGCGTTTTCTGACGGCTGTTGCGCTGTCTCTCCTGCTTGGCTTGGCGCTGCTTTTGGTGTCGATGGTTCCCGCTGCGGTTGTGTCCTTGATTAAGAACGGTGCGGGTGGTTCGGAGTATCCCGTCGCTCTCATTCGGGCGGGAGCTTCGACAACGTCCATGGTGGGGGAGGCGGTGTTGTGCAGTATTCCGTTGCTGGTCATGGCATACGGCGTGATTTCCGTCGTCGCTGCGTTGACAGCAGCGATTAGCCGCAACCCCGTTGTCACCGGAGTGGTTTGCGCGGTTCTCCTGGTGTTGGGTTCGTTGAGCGCTCATGTTGAAAGCGCGGGCATGGGCGTCGCGCTGCTGGCTCCATTCGCCTCGTTTGATCCCGCTTCCCAGGTGGGGACGATTGGGTTCCTTGGGCGAGGGACGAACGCGATGCCTTTTGGAGAGGTCGTCGGCGCATCGGGCGCTCTGCTGGTGGTTTTGGGCGTCGTATCTCCGTTGATGGTGCGCCTGAGTGTTCCAAAGATCGAAAGGGGATGATCTCGATGATTGGCCTTCAAACGCTGACGATCTCTTATGGAAAGAAGGTGCTCGTAGATTCGGTGGACGCTGAGTTTGCCCCGGGTACGGTCTACGGTCTCGTCGCTCCGAACGGGCATGGAAAGACGACGTTGCTGCGTGCGATGGCAGGTTTGCCGGGTCCTCGCGTGGACGGGAGCATCGTTCTGGATGAGGTGCAGGGTACGGGTGCGAGAGAGGTCCGTTCTATGATCTTCTATGCACCTGGTGAGGGGACGCTGCTGTATCCCGGATTGCGTGCGGAAGATCACCTCAAGATGGTTTGCGATATGTGGCCGCATGCTCGCGATATCGAAGAGATAGTGGAACAAACGCAGATAGGCGAGTTCGCGAAGATGAGGATCCGCACTCTGAGCCAGGGCATGAAGCAGCAGCTTACCCTGGCGATTGCGTATGCGACGGGTGCGCGGTACCTTCTATTAGATGAGCCCATGAACGCGCTCGACCCCAGCAGGGTGGACTTGCATTCCGAGATTCTCAGGAAGCTGGCCGATTCTGGTACGTGCATCATCATGTCATCCCACATCTTGGATTCGGTCGATAGGCTGTGCGATGAGATTCTGTTTTTGAAGGATGGGAGGCTCATTAGAAGCATTCCGCAAGATGATGCTGCGCCGAAGTCTCCTGGATCCCATTTCGCAAAGCCTGCCGGACGCGCCGAGGGTGCGCTAAGCACGTATCGGCGACTCTACGAAAAGGGCGGGTAGAAATGCAAGTTAAAAATCTATGTGGTCAATATGATGCCGTTGAACCCGCGTATCGATACCGCTCAGCCATTCGCCTCGCCCCCGTCGCACGCATCTTCATTCGGGCTGTCATTATTAATCTAACGATGCTTTGAGAAATGTAGGTGCTTCCAAATGTACTGTCGACTTCTTCTCAAACTAATCCTAAGAGACAGGGCCGTATGGATCTCTACGCTCGTTCTCGCCGCAGCCTTCTCCGCCCCCATTGCGTTCAATTCACCCATCTACGGGCCCTTCTTTATGAAGCAGGGCATGCAGAGCTTTGTCGACGCATTCAATACGCGCGCGCCCCAGGCCAGCGGCATAGACCTATCTCCAGAGCAGCAAGTTGACGCGGAGCTTGCAAGATACGCGAACGCCGCCCTTGCCGCTCAAACCGACGCCGCCTTTCTCGATTCTGCCGAGAGCTACTACGCGCTCATGGGCGAAGGCTTCCAATCCGGGTCCATCGTGGGAGACCGAGAGACCAATGACGCAGCGCTCGCATATTGCCGTGCCCTGAGCAGCTCCGGCATCACGGATATCCCGGCCTCCGCAAACGACCTGCCCTTCCTTTCCTTCCTGCCTTACGCCATTGCCGCGGCGCCGTCTTTCCTTCCCTTCATCCCCTTCCTTCTCTCGTCGATACTCGCGCTCGGCGCCACAAGGCCCGGGACCCTGGCGGCAAAGGCGCCCGTGGCCAAATTCCGG
>DBGCAP010000043.1:0-2988 GCA_048367555.1 Collinsella sp. | reverse complement strand
GCGCGAGCACACCACGTTTAAGATCGGCGGCCCGGCCGACGTCTTTGTCACGCCCGATACCGAGCAGGGCCTCGTCGCCACGCTCGATACCTGCTATCGCTGCGACCTGCCCCTCACCATCGTGGGCAACGGCTCCGACCTGCTCGTCGGCGACAAGGGCATCCGTGGCGTCGTCGTGGCGCTGGGCGAGGGACTCTCCGACATTACGGTCGACGGCACGCACGTCACGGCGGCAGCCGGCGCCTTGCTTTCCGATGTCGCCGCTGCGGCAGCCGAGGCCGGTCTCACCGGCATGGAGCCCATCTCGGGCATCCCCGGATCGGTCGGCGGCGCCTGCTACATGAACGCCGGTGCCTACGGTGCCTGCATGGCCGATGTGCTGGAGTCCGTGCGCGTCTACAAACCCGCTCGCCAGCTCGACGACGGCGCCCGCGGCAGCGGCAACATCATCGAGTTCGATGTCGACGAACTCAACCTGGGCTATCGCAAGAGCCGCATCGCCGACGACGGCTTTATCGTTCTTTCTGCCACCTTCAACCTCGCACCGGGCAACGCCGCGATGATCAAGACCGACATGGATGACTACCGCCAGCGCCGCGAGGACAAGCAGCCGCTCGACATGCCGAGTGCCGGCTCCACCTTCAAGCGCCCCGAGGGCTACTTTGCCGGCAAGCTCATCATGGATGCCGGCCTGCGAGGACACGCCGTTGGCGGCGCGCAGGTGAGCGAGAAGCACTGCGGCTTTATCGTCAACGCCGACCACGCCACCGCCGCCGACGTCGACGAACTCATCCGCCACATCCAGGCAACCGTCAAAGACCAATTCGGCGTAGACCTAGAACCCGAAGTCCACCGAGTAGGCGAATTCCTTTAACAAAGAAGGCCCCGAAAGGGGCCTTCACCATATTTATTCAGATAACCCAGTCCGGTGTGTCGCGCTCAGGACCCGAGAGGGCCGGGACAGTCCGAGAGGCATAAGGTTGATCGCGAGTTCCGCACGCAAAGAAGGCCACTTAATGTGGCCTTCGTCTTGCGCAGGACTGTAGAGCAGGCAACCTTATGCCTCGCCCCCAGCCCCGGACCAACTTGCTTCAAACCGCAGCTACGACAGCGCAATACCGCCAAGCCAGCCCCAACGCACGCCAGAGCCAGTGCCATAGAAGCTAATAAACGAATCAAGCGACTTAGACGTAATGGCACCCTCGTTGCTCATAACGATACCGCCGCCAACGTAGATACCCACATGACCGTAGATAAGGCCCGGAGCACCCGTGCCGCTGTGCGAGGAATCGGCCACGATCATGCCCACCTGCAGCGCCGAGCGGTCGGAGCTATAGCACCATGCGTTAAACATATCGCACGCGTTACCGCCAAAGTAGCCAACGCCGGCGTTACGGAAGACATTGGTAACCCACGCCGCGCACCAGTTCTGACCCGGCGAA
Source organism: Collinsella sp. (assembly GCA_048367555.1). Lineage (GTDB taxonomy): Bacteria > Actinomycetota > Coriobacteriia > Coriobacteriales > Coriobacteriaceae > Collinsella. The sequence continues at coordinate 1,546 of DBGCAP010000043.1, read as the reverse complement.
GGCGTAGAGTAGCACGCGTTGACGACGGCCTGCTGTTTGCCCGAGCCGGCATTCTGTTGCGGGGTTCCGGGCGCATACGATCCGCCACCCGAGCTTGAACCACCCGAGTAGGAATTGTTCTTGTTCGCGGCGGCGGCGGCAGCGGCGGCCTTCCTGGCAGCCTCCTCAGCCTGGGCGGCAGCGAGGATCTCGGAATCGCGCTGAGCCATGAGCTCCTTGACGTCGTCGGAAAGACCGTTCAGCACGGTCTGGACTTCTTGCTGCTTGGCCTGCATATCCTGCATCTGAGCCGTCTGCTGGTCCTTGAGCTTCTCTAAGTCGGCTTTCTGCGACTCAAGCTCGGTCTTTTGCGCATCGAGCTCTTCCTGGATGGTCTGGATATCCTCGATGGCATCGCGGTCGCTCTTGTTGATCTTCTCAACGTAATGCGCGTTGGCGACGAGTTCCTCAAACGAACCAGAGGCCAGCAGCAGCGACAGGATGTTCGTGCCGCCGGACTTGTAGCTGGCGGCCACGCGATCGGAAAGGTCATTGCGCTTCTTCTTGAGCTCGGCCTTCTTTTCATCGATCTGGGCTTGCGTGTCGTCAATCTTGCCCTGGACATTCTCGATGTCGTTGAGGGTCTGGGCATTCTTGTTGGCCAGCGCCGCATACTCATTTGCGATGCTGTCGAGCTGGGCCTGAACCTCGTCGAGCTGGGCCTGGGCGGCATTCAGTTTATCGGTGGTTTCTTTGGAAGCCTCCGCCGCATGGGCGCGAGCGGGCAGGCCAAAAAGAACTGCCGCAGAAGCGGCGCCGAACAGGGCCTTGAGGGCAGTGCGGCGCGAGAGCTCCTGGGAAAGGATGGAATCGCTGTTTGGTGACATATGTACTCCGTTACATGTTTATTTATATGTCGCTCAACTCATACATATTAGCGTACATATGGCGCGTCCCAACGATTTCCACGAACGGCAGGAAACTACAAGGTCAGCGGCTCGTAAGCAAATGTCAAAGATAAGGTTATGCGTACGCAAGCTCTTCTATGAGTACGTTAGCACAATCCTCTGCTTTTCCTACAGCGCACGATTTGGGCGTCCCTGCCTGCGCTATACTCCCCTGAAGAAGTGTTCCTGATTCGATAGGAGACTACATGTCCAAAGCACTCGACCCCAAAGACACCTGTGTCCTCGTTACCGGTGGCGCCGGCTTTATCGGCTCGCACACCGTCGTTCAGCTGCTCGAGGGTGGCTACCAGGTCGTCATCGTCGATGATCTCTCCAACTCCAGCGCCGTCGCCGTCGACCGCGTCAAGACCATCGTGGGCGACGAGGCCGCCAAGAACCTCACCTTCTACGAGGCCAACGTGCTCGACCGCGATGCGATGAACAAGATCTTCGATACCCATCAGATCGACCGCGTCATCCACTTTGCCGGCTTTAAGGCCGTCGGCGAGTCGGTGAGCAAGCCCGTCGAGTACTACCACAACAACATCGAGAACACCCTGGTGCTCATCGACGTCATGCGCAACCATGGCTGCAAGTCCATCATCTTCTCGAGCTCCTCG
>DBGCAP010000042.1:0-8476 GCA_048367555.1 Collinsella sp. | reverse complement strand
CGTCACGAGCAGGTGGTAGACCAGGTCGCCGGCCTCGTAGCGAATGTGATCGTGGTCGTTATCCTTGCAGGCCATGATCACCTCGCTCGCCTCCTCGGCAAGCTTCTTGAGCAGCTCGTCCTCGACGTCGGTCAGCAGACGAGCGGTATAGCTCTCCTGCGGCGATGCGTCGCGACGGCCGTGAATCACCTCGGCAAGACCCGTCAGCGTCTCACCAATATTTCCATCCTGAACATTTGCGGTGCGCACACCCATGGTTCAATCCTTTCTGGTTGGCCGAGCGCCTGATCGAGCGCTCGCCCTACGCGAGTTTCTTAAAGAAGCAGGTACGGTTGCCGGTATGGCAGGCCGGACCCGGCGAGTCGACCTTGACCAGCAGCGTATCGCTGTCGCAGTCGGCCCAGAGCTCCTTGACCTGTTGCATGTTGCCGCTCGTCGCGCCCTTGTTCCAGAGCTCCTGACGGCTGCGACTCCAGAACCACGTGGTGCCGGTCTTGAGCGTCAGCCCCACCGACTCCTCGTTCATCCAGGCAACCATAAGCACCTCGCCGGTGTCATACTGCTGAACCACACAAGGAATCAGCCCACGGGCGTCGTATTTAAGCTCGGTAGCATTTACCACCTCAGTCATCATTCCTCCCAAGTAACAAACGAAATCCCACAGGTCGGCGAGGATTGTCCAGGCGCCGCAGGTTGCCGCGAAAGAGGAGCGACGCGTACTTTGGTACGCGAGCGACGGTTTGAGCGGCAAGATGCGGTGCCTGGGCAAGCCGCAGCATTAGAAGTCCAACCTCACAGGAATACCCTGCGATACCATATACTCTTTGACTTCGCGAACGCTGAAGGTTCCAAAGTGAAAGACGCTCGCCGCCAGCACGGCGTCGGCCTCGCCCTCGATCACGCCTTCGGCAAAATGCTCGAGCGTGCCCACGCCGCCGCTCGCGATGACGGGAATCGGCACCGCGCGCGCCACGGCACGGGTGAGCGCCAGATCGAAGCCGGCCTTGGTGCCGTCGCGATCCATGCTGGTCAGCAGAATCTCGCCGGCGCCGCGACGAGCCGCCTCCTCGGCCCACGCCACCGCGTCGATACCGGTGGCGTTGCGGCCGCCCGCCGTGAAGACCTCCCACTTGTCGGCGCCCGGCTCCCCGGGCAGCCCCACGCGCTTGGCATCGATCGCCACGACCACGGCCTGGCTGCCAAACGCCGCGGCAGCCTGGCTAATCAGCGACGGGTCGCGCACGGCCGCCGAGTTGAGCGACACCTTGTCGGCACCGGCTGCAACCATGGTGCGCATGCCCGCCAGGTCGCGAAAGCCGCCGCCTACGGTGTAGGGAATGGCCAGCTCCTCGGCCGCATGCGCCGCCATCTCGATCGTCGTCGCGCGGTTGTCGCTCGTGGCGGTAATGTCCAGGAAGACAACCTCGTCCGCACCCTCGTGGTCGTAGGCGCGCGCCAGCTCCACCGGATCGCCCGCATCGCGCAGGCTCACAAAGTTGACGCCCTTGACCACGCGGCCGTCCTTGACGTCCAGACAGGGAATCACGCGTTTGGTAAGCATGGGCTACTCCTCCCCTCGGGCGGCGGCCAGCGCCTGGGCCAGCGTAAAGTTGTCCTCGTAGAGCGCGCGACCGGTAATGGCACCTTCAATCGCGCCCTCACCCACCGCGGCAAGCGTGCGGATGTCGTCGAGCGTCGAGATACCGCCCGAAGCCACGACGGGAAAGCCCGCGACCTCGGCCACATGGCGATACGCCGCCACATCGATGCCCGTCTGCATGCCGTCGCGCGCGATATCGGTATAGACCAGGTGCTTAAAGCCCAGCTCGGAAAGCTGCGCCACGGCATCGTCGAGCGCCATACCCGCGCCGTCGCGCCAGCCGTTCACCTTGACCTGGCCGTCGCGCGCGGCGATGTCTGCCACCAGTAGCTCACCAAAGCCTTGGGCTGCCACCTCGGCAAAACCCGGCTCGGTCACCAGCACGGTACCCAGTGCAATGCGGCGAGCACCATAGCCGGCCAGCTCGTCGATGCGCGCGAGCGAGCGGACGCCGCCGCCTACGTCCACGGACAGACCGTCGACGCCGCAGATGGCCTTGATCGCCGCCGAGTTGGCAGCGCATGCGCCCTCGTCCTCGCCAAAGGCAGAGGACAGGTCTACGACGTGTACCCAGCTCGCGCCCTGCTCGGCAAACGAGCGGGCGACGGCCACGGGATCGTCGGAATATACCTTGCAGCGGCTGCGGTCACCACGCTCCAGGCGCACGACCTTGCCGCCGATCAGATCGATTGCGGGAAACAGGATCATCGGCCGCCCTCCTCGACGATGTTGACGAAGTTCTTAAGGATGCGCTGACCCAGCGCGGAGGATTTCTCGGGATGGAACTGGCAGCCCCACACGTTGCCATGGCGCACGATGCACGGGAAGCTCCGTGTATAGTGCGTGCGCGCCAGCACATCGGCGGCATCGGCATCGTCGGCCACCGCATAGCTGTGGGTGAAATACATGTTGGCACCCTCGGCAAAACCGGCGAGCAGCGGGTCGGCCGCACCGGCGGGCGTCATGTGCACCTGGTCCCAGCCCACGTGCGGTACCTTCAGGCGGCTCGACTCCAAGCGCGTGCACGAACCGCGCATAATGCCCAGGCCATCGACCCAGGGGCCGCTGACCTGCTCGGAGGCATCGTCGTCCGCGTCCGCACCCTCGTCCGCCGGCACACCCTCGTCGCCGCGCTCAAAAAACAGCTGAAGGCCCAAGCAGATGCCGAGCAGCGGAGTTCCGGCGGCAACGGCGTCGAGCACCGCGTCCGCCTCGCCGCTCTGGCGCATAAAGGCGATCGCGTCATAGAACGCGCCCACACCTGGGATAACCAGGCCGTCGGCGTTGCGGATCTGCTCCGGATCATCCGACGTGCAGGCGGCGGCACCGGCGCGCACAAGCCCGCGCACGACGCTCGACAAGTTGCCCTTGTGGTAGTCGACCACCACGATCTTCGGTTCGCCCACGCGACTCCTCCCTTTTCCCATCATCCAAAACCACCACAAAGGGGACAGGCACCTTTGTGGTGGTTTGTGCGATCCGTCAGCTACAGCGAGCCCTTGGTGCTGGGGATGCCCTGCACGCGGGGATCGAGCTCGCAGGCGCGGCGCATCGTGCGGCCCACGGCCTTAAAGGCGGCCTCGATAATGTGATGCGAGTTGCCACCCGCCAGCTCGCGCACGTGCAGCGTGAGCTTGGCATCGCGCGCAAAGGCGCAGAAGAACTCGACGGCCAGCTCGGTATCGAAGCTGCCCACGCGCTCGGTCGGCACGGGCAGCTCGCAATAGGCCTGCCCGCGACCCGAAATGTCCACGGCGGCCATCACGAGCGTCTCGTCCATGGCGATCGCCGCGTCGGCAAAGCGCGTAATACCCGCCTTGTCGCCCAGCGCCTGGCAAAACGCCTCGCCCAGCACGATGCCCGTGTCCTCGACGGTGTGATGCGCATCGACCTCGACGTCGCCCACTGCGTGCACCGTCAGATCGAACAGGCCATGGCGGCCAAAGGCGTTGAGCATGTGGTCGAAAAACGGTACGCCGGTCGAGATATCGCACACGCCGCATCCGTCCAGGTCGAGCTTTACGACAATGTCGGTCTCCCCCGTCTTGCGAGTCACCTCGGCACAACGGCCCATCTACATCTCCTCCTTCACCAGCGCGACAAACGCAGCCAGCACCTCGTCGTTTTCCTGCGGGTTACCCACGGTAATGCGCAGACAGTCCGCAAGCCCCGGCGCGTAGCTAAAGTCGCGCACCAAAATCGAATACTCGTCGCGCAGACGCTCACGCACGCGCGTGGCGTGCGGCGTACGTACAAGCACAAAGTTCGCCGCGCTCGGCCATGCCTCCACGGGTAGACCCTCGGCAGCCATCGCGCGCAGGGCGCACAGCTCGCGTTCGCGCTCGGATGCAACCTGTGCCACCACGGGCGCGTACGCATCGCGGGCATGCACGCAGGCAAGCGCGGCGGCCTGGCTCAGCACATTGACCGAGTAGATCTGGCGAATCGCCGCGAACACGTCGATGACCTCCGGTGCCGCGATCACGTAACCCAGACGCGTTCCGGCGGCGCCAAACGCCTTGGACAGCGTATGCAAAATCACCAGGTTGGGATGCTCGGCGATAAGTCCCTGTGCCGTGGTGGCCGCGCCAAACGAATCGTCGGCAAACTCAACGTAGGCCTCGTCGACCATTACCATGCCGGGGCACGCATCGCACAGCGCCGCGACAAGGTCGAGTGGCGCCACGTCGCCCGTGGGGTTATTGGGCGAGGTCACGATTGCCAGGTTGCACTCGGGCGCCGCCGCGAGCACAGCCGCTTGGTCGAGCTCAAAGGTCGCGGGGTCGCGACACACGTCGCGTACCTCGGTCTGGCAGAGCGACGCAAAGAACGCGTACTCGCTAAAGCACGGCGGGCAGTTGAGCAGGGTCCGTCCCGCGCCGCCAAACGCCAGCAGGTAGTTATAGAGCAGCTCGTCACCGCCATTACCCACGCAGACATTCTCGCGCGCCACACCATGCCAAGCGGCAAGCTCGTCGCGCAGGTCGTTGGACATGGGATCGGGATAGCGGTTGAGCGGTGTAGCGGCCAGGGCGGCGTCGACCGCCTCGCGCACGCCAGCCGGCACGGGATAGGTGTTCTCGTTGGCCGAAAGGTTGATGCGCGTGGGCGTAAAGTTGGGATCGTAGGGCTCAATACCGGCCAGGTAAGGCTGGACGAGCCCCTTCATGCGGGGCGTCAGCTCGGCCATATTAGGCCTCCTTGCCAGTCGCGCCCGCGCCATCCGCGCCCGCGGCAGCCAGGTCAACGCCCTCGGCAACCGTCGCCACGGCATCGCCCGGCCAGGCAACCTTGGTCAGGTCGGCCGCGGCCAGCGACTCGGCACTCACGGCATTCTCGCCCTGCTCCAGCACGCGACGACGCAGTGCGGCGGACAGCGCGTGCGCCCACAGGCCCTCGGCCTCGGCCAGGCGCTGCGTAGCGGGAGCGTCGGAGAGCAGGCCCTCGGGCGTATAGCAAATGACGCTCGAGCGCTTAACGAACTCTTCGACCGAAAGCGGATTGGAGAACATGGCCGTACCGCCGGTCGGCAGCGTGTGATTGGGGCCGGCAACATAATCGCCGAGCGGCTCGGAGCTCCAAGCGCCCACAAAGATGGCGCCGGCGTTGCGAATACCGCCGAGCAGGCCCATCGCATCCTTGCAGTGCAGCTCCAGGTGCTCGGGCGCCACGGTGTTCACGGCCTCAACGGCGGCAGCCATGTCGGCCGCGACCACGATGGTGCCCTCGTTGTCGAGTGAAGCGCGCGTGATCTCGGCGCGCGGCGACTGCGCGACCAGGATATCGACGCCCGCCTCGACCTCGCGCGCAAACTGCTCGTCGCAGGTCACCAGATAGCAGGCAGCCAGCGGATCGTGCTCGGCCTGGGCCATCAGGTCGGCCGCGACCACCATGGGCTTGGCCGTGGCATCGGCAAGCACGCAAACCTCGGAGGGGCCAGCGACCATATCGATGCCCACGTCGCCCGAGACAATCTGCTTGGCCGCGGCGACAAAGGCGTTGCCCGGGCCGGTGATTTTATCGACGCGCGGAATGGTCTCGGTACCGTACGCCAGCGCGGCCACGGCCTGGGCGCCGCCCACCATATAGATCTCGTCCACGCCGCCGAGCTTGGCCGCAGCGAGCGTATAGGGGCTGATCAGGCCGTCCTTTTGCGGTGGGGTCACCATGACCACGCGCTTGACGCCAGCCACCTTGGCGGGAATGGCGTTCATGAGCACCGTGGAGGGATACTGCGCGCGACCGCCCGGCACGTAGATGCCGGCCGCAGCGAGTGGGGTCACCTTAACGCCGAGCATCGTGCCGTCCGGGCGCGTGGTAAACCAGCTCTGCTCGACCTCGCGCTGGTGGAACTCGCGAATCTGGCGCGCGGCCTTCTCGAGTGCGGCGACAAAGGCGGGATCGAGGCCTTCGAGTGCAGCGTCGATCTGCTCCTGCGGCAGACGGAAGCCCTGCAGCTCAACACCGTCAAAACGCTGGCAGTAATCGCGCACCGCGGCATCGCCGTTGGCACGCACGTTGGCCACGATATCGCGGGCGGCGTCGACGATGTTTTGCGGCAGCACGCCCTTACGGTTGAGTTGGTTGGTAACGAGGCGCTCGCCGGGAGCAAGCTTGATGGTCTTCATATCGGTATCCCCTATCGGTTGAGGTTGCGTTCGAAAAACGAGAGGCCGGGCAGCGGCACCAATCGGCCCGCAGCCCGGACGTTGGGGCGCCCGTGCGCGCTCGCGCTATTGTGCCGAGCCCGCGACGGGCTCAAAATGCTTGCCCTTCACAGCCGCCGCCAGGCGATCGGCCAGGTTACGTACACGCGGATCTAAGCGCGCGGCACCTGGGTTGACGAAGAAGCGCGCCGTGCAGTCCATAATGCGGCCGGTGATGACCAGGTTGTTATCGCGCAGCGTAGCCCCCGTGGCGGTAATATCCACGATGCGATCGGTCATGCCGACAATGGGGCCCAGCTCGATGTTGCCGTGCAGCGAAACGATGTCGGCGTTCAAGCCGCACTCGGCATACCAGGCACTCGCGATGCGCGGATACTTGGTTGCCACGCGAAGCGACCCGCGACGGGCGTAGTTGCGCTCGGCCTGACCGACGCGCCATGCAGGCTCCGCCTCGATAAAGGTGCACAGGCCATAGCCCAGATCGACCAGCTGCAGCAGGTTGAGGTCTGCCTCGATAAGCGAGTCCCAACCGCAGATGCCGCAATCGGCACCACCGCAGCCCACAAAGGCGGGCGCGTCGCTGGGGCGCACGATAACAAACTCGATATCGCCGACCGTGTCCTCACCGGCACGCGTGTCGCGACCGCGCACAATCAGGTGACGGCCGGGGTCACGCAGCTCAGAGACGTCCAGGCCCGCGGCCTCGAGCACGTCGAGCGTGTCGGCCTTAAGCGAGCCCTTGGGCACGGCGATGCGCAGCGGACCCTCGGCACCACGGCCCGCGGCGTAATCGCCGTCGGAAGCGGCATCCTCGGCCGAGGTGCGCGCGGCCTCCAGGCGCTCGAGAGAAAAAGCAAAGCCCGCCGCCGGCACCTCGATACCGTCGCCAAATGCGCCGGTAAAGATGGAGTCGTAGCGTCCGCCCGAACCGACCGGATCGGGCAGGCCGCCGGCATAGGCCTTAAAGACCAGGCCCGTGTAGTAATCGAAAGAGTTCATGATGGAGAAGTCGAACGACAGCACCTGGGCGTCCTCGGGAGCCAGACCATCGACCAGGGCACGCAGTTCGCGCGTCAGCGGCGCGGCAATGCCGGCGGCCTCCAGCAGCGCATCCACGCGGTCGAGCACCTCGGCACCACCGTGCAGGCGCGGCAGCTCGCTAATGGCGGCCTTGACGGCATCGGACTCGGCACTTGCCGCCACGCGGGCATCGAGGCCCACAAAGTCGTTGGCATGCACGCAGCGCAGGGCCTCGGCAGCCAGCTCGCAATCCTCGCATACCGCGAGCAATTCCTTAAAAGGACGCACGCTGCCTGCGATAATGCGCGCATCGGGAAGTGCCAGCTCGCGCACGGCCTCGGCGACCAGCGAGACAATCTCAACATCGCCCGCGACATCGCCCGCGCCGATGAGCTCAAAGCCCAGCTGCGTAAACTGACGCGAGCCACCGGCATTGCGCTGGCACTCGCGAACCACCGGCGCCTCGTAGCGCAGGCGCAGGGGCAGGTCGGCCGCGCGCATGCGGGTCGAAACCAAGCGCACGATCGGCAGCGTGTTGTCGGGACGGACCACCAGCAGGCGGCCGTCATCATCAAAGAGCTTAAACGGCGTGTCCGCAATGCGGCCACCTTCCTCGAGTGAACCCTTGTCCTCGAGCAGCGGCGTTTCAACCGGCAGGTAATGATGCTCCCTAAAGCAGCCCTTCACCGTCAGCGCAATCTCCTCGCGCGCCTGAGCCTCCTCGGGCAATATGTCCCGGAATCCCCACGGTGTGGCCGTCATCTGGTGAGCCTCCTCATGCTGTGTTCCCATAGAACAGAAGACCGGCATAGCCCCGCCGGCGTTCTGGGTACTTTAGCATACTAGAGTGCTTGCGGGGAAAATCCGTCGCAGCCGCTCACGCCGTATTCATTTGGAAACATAGGAGCGGATTGCCCGCAGTTCCGCTCGCTCGGCGGAAGAGTTTACAGACGAGGGCCGGGGAGGCATGCTTTGTTTTGAGAAGTGGGCTCCGCGAACTTCTCAAAACAAAGCATGCCTCCCCGGCCCCGGCAATGTAATCTTGGCTGACCATAGTTAGATGCACGGCTTCTAAGGCAGCGTAAGCAAGGTCCCCATTACATAAAAAAGAATCAGTCCCCGCATATCGAAACGGTCGAGAGGGCCCGCTCCGGGCGGGTTGCCTTGCTCCGGGAAGTTCGCGAAGCCC
>DBGCAP010000041.1:0-2835 GCA_048367555.1 Collinsella sp. | reverse complement strand
CGCATGCCAACGCCCTGCACAATGCCCGTCACATGAATATGCACATGCCGCATGCGACACCCCTCATCAAAACCGACCAAAAAGGGACAGGTTTATTTTGGTAGGTAAAACTTCTAAACCTGCCAAAACAAACCTGTCCCTTTTTGGCAGGTGCGCTGCGGGAAATCCCGCTATAGCCCCAGGCTTTGCTTGGTGGCGGCGCAGGTGAGCTCGCCGTGCTTAACGCCGCGCAGGCCCAGCAGGCGGTCGGCCAGTTCGTAGACGCGCTCGCCGCGACCCTTGAGCGCCAGAATCTCCAGACAGTTGTGGTGATCCAGATGCACGTGCATGGTCGATACGATCTCGTCGGTGTAGTCGTGCTGCACTTCGTCCAGACGGCGCGTCAGGTCGCCGGTATGGTGGTCGTAGATCATGGTGAGCGATCCGATAACGTGCTCATCGGGCGTGCGCATCTGCTCTTTGGCGATTGAGGCGCGAATCAAATCGCGCACTGCCTCGGAGCGGTTGGCCACGTCGCCGCGGCGTGCAATCTGCTCGTCAAAGCGGCGCAGCAGGTCATCGGGCGCGGTGACCGAAAAACGGACCAGCTCGGAGCCGCCGCCGCAACGGCAGCTCGCCTCGTCGCCCGTGCCGTTGCGGTGGTCGTGCCCGCAGCCGTGCTCGTGTTCGTGTTCGGACACCTTACACCAGCTTTACGGAGCCGACGGAGTTGTGGTCGGCCTCGATGGCTTCCTCGTAGCCCTCGAGCGCGTCATGCGCCTCGTGCAGTGCGGCCATGGCAGCTTCGAGCTTGGCGCCAATGCGCTCCATGTCAAAATTCTCGGTCGCATGCAGCAGCTGATGGCTCCACTCGTGGGCGAGCTCGATGGTGTCGTCGACCTGCTTGACGCTCATGGCAAGCTGGCTCATGTTCATTCCGACGTCATGCATGGGAAATCTCCTTATGCTCGGGGCAATCCAGTGGTTCAGATTTTACTACGCCCGCGCGGGGCGCTACCGCATAAGAAAACGGGTGCGAGTCTGTGTGACCCGCACCCGTTCACTGGGGGCTGTTTGTATCTACCATACTATCCGTGGTCGCACGCGGTACACCCAGAAGTCCGGCGAGCGGTGCAAAAGCGCTCATGGACGGCGGCAGGACGCCAAAATGTAACCAGCGTATTACAGGTGCTTCTCCAGCAGTGCCTGCAGCCTTGCCTTGGGCAGCGCGCCGACCGAGCGGTCGACCTCCTCACCGTTCTTAAAGATAATCAGCGTGGGGATGCTCATGACGCCAAACTTCATGGCCAGGTCCTGATTGTCATCGACGTTGCACTTGGCAACGGCAAGCTTGCCGGCCAGCTCGTCGGCTACCTCGTCAACGATGGGCGAGAGCGATCGGCAGGGCCCGCACCAGGGCGCCCAAAAATCAACCAGTACGGGAAGGTTGCCGTTAACGACGGAATCGAAGTTCTCGGGGGTAATCTGCTTAATGTCAGCCATGGTGACCTCCATAATGCGACGCGGCTCGGCCGCGTAAAACTCAGTACGACCGTGCTTATACCCAACGACCCGCAAAGCAACCACTCACGGGCGGCTCTTTTATATAATGGTGGGCACGCAAACGATTGGAGAGCGCATGCCCACGTCACAAAGCCAGAAAAAAGAAGCCATCGCCCAGGCGGCCGAGCAGGAGCTTGCATCGCTTGCGGCCCGTGGCGTGCGCATCGCGGGCAACGCGTGCTCGCCGATCGTGCTGGTCAAAGGTGATTTGGATGATGCCGAGCGTTCGGGCGGCGAACTTGCCGCCGGCGCGGATGGTGCCGCATTGCGCAAGGCGCTCGGGGCAATCGGTTACGCGCCCGAAGATTTTTGTGTGCTGGCGAGTGTTGCCGGCGCAGGCGACGGAGCTGTGGCGGTGGGCCACGCCCTGCCGTGCGACCTGTTCCGCGAGGCGCTTGAGGCCTTGGACCCCGAGGCGGTGCTGCTGCTCGATAACAGCGCGGCCGATGTCATGCGCGAAACCTACGCCGACATGCTCGTGGCGATTGATGACTTCGACACCGCCATGCTCAAGCCCGGTCTGATCGCCCATGTGCAGGGCCGCCGCGTGCTCGCGCTCGATGGCTTTGAGGCGGCGCTGACCGACAAAGCGGCCAAGCAGCGCATGTGGGCCTATATCAAGCAGCTGACCCCGGCGGCTGCTCCACTGTAGCGGATTGGCGCCGGCGAGCGATTGCCTGGCGGGCATGCCGTCGACCATGCGCGGCGGCCGTCCAAAGATGCCTCCTACGCTATCGAGAGCTCGGCTATCCTCAGTTTGCCAGTTCGAAAATGGGCCTGCCGCATGATCGAATCTTTATTTCAACTTTACACCTAGGTTTACAGCTGTCTTGTCAGCTGTAAACCTAGGTGTCATACTAAAGCCCCAAGATTCGCCAAAAGAGAGGGGCCTTGATGGCACAGAGCGCGAACATGGATGCATCGGAGCTTGCACGCGACATTGCGGCCGGCCTGGCATCGGCAACGACGGCAACGGAGCGCGCGGCATTGGTGCCCGCAGAGCTCGTCGAGGCCATTCAACAACTTAAAACCAAACGCGACGCGGTGATCCTGGCACACTATTACGTGGCACCCGAGGTCCAGGCTGTGGCCGATTACGTCGGTGACAGCTTCTACCTGGCAAAGCTCGCCAAGAGCCTGCCGCAGCAGACTATCGTGCTGTGCGGCGTGGAGTTTATGGGCGAGAGCGCCAAGCTGCTCAACCCCACCAAGACCGTGCTGCTGCCCGAGCCGGGCGCGGACTGCCCCATGGCGCACATGGTCAAGCGCGAGACGGTCGACGCCGCCCGCGCC
>DBGCAP010000040.1:0-6596 GCA_048367555.1 Collinsella sp. | reverse complement strand
GGCATGGGAAGCCTCCTCCCCGCAGGTGCGGTAAGGGCTACCGCACGGGCCGATACTCAAAGCCCATTGTGGCATCCCGAGCCCGCGGAAAGAAGCTGCGCCGCGGGGGAGGCGACCCAAATGGCTTTCTCATATCGTCTTAAGGAGCATGCCATGGCAACCAATCAACAGACAGCCGCCATCAAGGCGCGTATGGATCGCATTCCCGCGGCGTTGTCGCCCGAGCTGGTCGAGCGTATCGCCGTCGACCGCGCCTCGGGTGTCGTTAATCCCTATCGATGCGGTGACGACCAGGTCATCCGACGTGTCGATCGGGCCGCAGACAAAGGCACACTTATGCGTCCGGCCTTTATGCGCGATACCGAAAAGATTCTGCATCTGCCCGCATACACCCGTTATGCAGGCAAAACGCAGGTCTTCAGTTTTCGCAGCAACGATGACCTGTCGCGTCGCGGCCTGCACGTGCAGCTTGTCTCGCGCATCGCTCGCGATATTGGACGTGCTCTGGGGCTCAACTGCGATCTGATCGAGGCGATTGGCCTGGGCCACGACTTGGGCCACACGCCTTTCGGTCATGCCGGTGAGCGCTTTCTCAACGATATCTATCACGAGCGTACCGGCCGTTTCTTTTTCCATAACGTGCAGTCGGTCCGCGTGCTCGACGCGCTGTACGGCCGCAACGTGTCGCTCCAGACGCTCGACGGCGTGCTATGCCACAATGGTGAGTACGAACAGCGTGTGTTTGAGCTTTCGGACATGAGCTCCTTTGACCAGTTCGACCTTACGGTTGAGGATTGCATTGCCACAGGTTACAGCGCAATTGAGCACCTGCGCCCCATGACGCTCGAGGGCTGCGTGGTTCGCATCTCGGATATCCTTGCCTACGTGGGGCGCGATCGCCAAGACGCCATTGCGGCGGGTCTGCTATCACCCGACGCCTTTGACGATGACCTGGGCGGGGCATACAACAGCTGGATCCTTACGCATGCCTCCATCGATATCGTCGAGCACAGCTATGGTAAGCCACGCATCGAGATGAGCGAGGACCTGTTTGAGGAGATCCGCCGCGCTAAGCGCGAGAACTACGAGAAGATCTATAGCAAGGGCGGCATTGAAGGCGACTCCGAAGCGGAGCTGCGCGAGGCCTTCGAAAAGCTCTACGACCGTTGCCTGCAGGATATAAACGAAGGCGACGAGTCTTCGTATATCTTTAAACACCACATTTTGCGCGTTGAGCAGCAGCTTTTCTACTACGATCGCACCTATGCCTGGCAGGACGACAAGGATCAAGCGGTGGTGGATTACATCGCGAGCATGACGGACGGCTATTTCTGTGAGCTCACGAGCAAGCTGTTCCCGGGATTGAAGTTTCCGCACCGTACCTATATTAACGAACGGTAGTTCGTATTTTTTCGGTATACTGTTGGTGGAAAACGTTTTTGATTGACGCACGGGATGGCTATGGACGACCTTTTTTCTGCTTCGACGCGCGAGCGTTCCTTTCAGAATGCGCCGCTTGCGGTGCGCATGCGGCCCAATTCGCTCGACGAGTATGTGGGCCAGCAAAAGGCCGTCGGTAAGGGTTCGTGGTTGCGTGCCGCGATTGAGCACGACGTGCTGTCGAGTGTGATTTTGTATGGGCCGGCCGGTACGGGCAAGACGACGCTGGCACATATTATCGCCAACCATACTAAGAGCGAGTTTGTCGAGGTCAGCGCTGTGACGGGCACCGTAAAGGATCTTCGTCGCGTGATCGACGAGGCTAAGACGCGCCTGAATACGTACGACCGCCGCACCATTCTGTTCATCGACGAGATTCACCGCTTTTCTAAGTCGCAGCAGGATGCCTTGCTGCATGCAGTTGAGAACCGTACCGTCATTATGATTGGCGCCACGACGGAGAATCCGTACTTCGAGGTCAACTCGGCGTTGCTCTCGCGCGGTCGCGTGGTGGAGCTTGAGCATCTTAAAGACGAGGACATCGCCACGCTGATTGAGCGTGCGCTCGAGGCGCCGCAGGGTTTGAACGGCAAGTTCTCGGCCGATGAGGATACGGTTAGGACCATCTGCACGCTGGCTGCGGGCGACGCTCGCTCGGCGCTCACGACGCTCGAGCTTGCGAGCGAGATTGCCGTCACGCGCCCCGATACCGAGGGAACGCCAGCGCCGGCTGCGGGGGAGCGCTATCCCATCACCGTGGATGACGTAAAGATTGCCAACCCGCGTCGTGGGTTTTCGTATGACAAAAACGGCGACATGCACTATGACATCATCAGTGCGTTTATTAAGTCCATGCGCGGTAGCGACCCCGATGCCACGGTCTACTGGCTTGCGCGCATGATTGACGCGGGAGAGGATCCTAAGTTTATCGCTCGTCGTATTATGATTCAGGCTTCTGAGGATGTTGGCAACGCCGACCCACAGGCGCTTTTGGTGGCACATGCCGCGTTTAAGTCTGCCGAGGTCATTGGCTATCCCGAGTGCCGTATTAATCTGGCTCAGGCTGCTCTCTATGTGTGCTTGGCGCCTAAATCCAACGCGTGCGAGGCTTCGATCGATGCGGCGTTGGCCGATATCCATTCAAGTGGGCTGCGCGAGGTGCCGAGTTATCTGCGCGATCGTCATCGCCCGGGCAGCGACGAATACGGTGTGTATAAGTATCCGCATGATTATCCCGAAGGCTGGGTCGATCAGCGCTATTTGCCCGAGGGGCTGGAGCGCGGTGCGTTTTGGCAGCCTGCCGGCCGCGGCTGGGAAGAGTGGCGTGTAGAGCAAAGCGAGCGCGACCGTAGCGGCAATGCGCCCAAGTAGGTCCTTGGGACTTCGCAATTTCCCTTTGGGTATCTTTCCCCTTCTTTGGGGTACCATGAACAGCGTCTGTATTTCGATTCCTTCGGGAGGCTTGTATGAGTCCCATTCAAATCGCCCTGCTGCTACTCGCCGTTGCCGGCGTGTGGGCTGTTATCGAGCTCGCGCTCACGCTGCGAAAGACCCGCACCGTCGTTGATTCGCTCGACAAGACGGTAACCGACCTTAACAACACTATCGCCGAGGCTCAGCCCGTGGTGGCAAAACTCGACGGCGCTGTCGACGAGCTTACGCCGGCGCTTGCCCAGATGGAGCCGCTCCTCAAGTCGAGCAAGACCGCCGTCGACGCCCTGACTTCTAATCTCGTAGAGGTTGAAGCCGTGGTTCGCGACATTTCCGAGGTTACGGGCAGCATGGCCGAGGCCAGCAATGCTGTGTCGAGTGTGACCGACTCTGCGGCCGGTGCCGTGCAGAAACTCTTTAACAAGGTGAAGGCTCCTGCAGCCGACGCCGATCGCAAGCTCGCCGCTGCCGCCACCGAGGCCGAGCAGCCTACCGAGCGCGTTCTGATTGGTGAGGCTGAGGACGAGGCCGCCGATGGTGCGGATGCGGCTCAGAAGCCCGCAGCCAAGCCTGCTCAGTATTACACCTATACGCCCGCCGAGACCTCCGAGGAGTCCTGCGATGAGTAGCGAAGCAACTTGCCCCATCACGCTGACTGTTGCCGGGGATCCGCGTCTGGCGCGCCTCGTGCGCATGACGGCGGCTAATGTCGGCGCGCTGTGTTCCATGTCCGTCGATCGCATCGAGGATATCCGTATGGCTGCCGAGGAGGCCTTCATCTTTGGCTGCACGGCCGTTGATTCCGACGATATCTCGATTAAATTCGATGTCGACGAATCGCATGTGGGCATGACCTTTACCTTTGGCGATCAGGCGACTGTCGATGAGGATGACCAGGCTGCCGTGTATGCCGAGCTCATTTTAGCGAGCGTGTGCGATTCCTACGAAAAGACTGCGGCGCCCCTGACGCTTTCCCTCGACCTCAAGGCGGATATCTAATATGGCCGAACGTTCCCGGAGCGGTAAGACCGCTTGGGACAAGGAGAAAACCCGCGAGCTGTTTCGTCGCTACAAAGAGACCGGTGATCCGGACGCACGTGAGCAGCTCGTTATGTCCCATATGAACCTGGTAAGGTTTCTTGCCAACAAATTTAAGAACCGCGGTGAGCCGCTCGACGACCTGATGCAGGTCGGATACCTGGGTTTGCTTAAAGCAATCGACCGCTTTGATCCCGAGCGCGGACTCGAGTTCACCACGTTTGCCACGCCTACCATTCTGGGCGAGATCAAGCGTCACTTCCGCGACAAGGGCTGGAGCGTGCGCGTGCCGCGCCGTCTGCAGGAGCTTTCTGCCAAGGTCAACCAGGCTACCGACAAGCTTACTAACGAGTTGCAGCGCTCGCCTAAGGTTGAAGAAATCGCTGAGTACCTGGGCGTGACCGTTGACGAGGTGCTGGAGGCCATGGAATCGTCTTCGGCCTATACCTCGGTACCCATCGAGGCTCCCGGCGCGTCCGATTCCGACGATGCCCCCTCGATTCTCGACCGCTACGCCGACGACGACAACGAGCTCGACTTTACCGATGACCGCCTGGTGATCGAGGAAGCCATTCGCGATTTCTCGCCTCGCGAGCGCGAGGTTATCGAGCTGCGCTTCGTAAAGGGCATGACCCAGATCGAGATTGCCAAGAAGCTGGGCATCTCGCAGGTGCAGGTCTCGCGCCTGCTGCGCCGTACCCTGAAGAAGATCCAAGACAAGATTGACCCCGACGGAGTGATGGTTCGTTCATGAGTGAGCACCCCCAACAAACCGACCGCACGCTGCGCGATACCCGTATTCTGACGCTGCGCATTTGGGGCGTCGTCGGCTGCATTGTCATCGCCGCCGTCATCTTTAACCTTATGGGTATCCTGGCGCCGGTTATCGAGTTTCTCGCTGTCGGTTCCATCATCGCTTTTGTGATGTCGCCGATCACTAACTGGCTCGAGCATCACGGCGTCAACCGTGGCATCGGTTCGCTCATCGCGCTGATCGTGGTTGTGGCAGTGCTCGTCGGCGTCGTCTGCATCCTGTCGCCTATTTTGCTCGGTCAGATTATGGAAGTCCTGAGCCGTTTGCCTGAGCAGCTTCGCGTTGCGGGCGGTGATCTCAACGAGATGATTTCGCACGCTAAGACGCTCAACAACACACCGCTCAAGGAGTACCTGGACGATAATCTGTCCTCGCTGGTTACTGTGGCGTCCAAGTACGTATCGCAAATCGCCGCTGAGCTCGGTCGCGGTGTATTCCCGCTTATTACCAATACGGCTTCGCAACTGTTCGTTATCTTCCTGGGCTTGGTACTTGCTTATTGGTTGGCCTGCGACTATCCCCGTATGCACCACGAGGTCTGCACCATCATCGGACAGGAAAAGGAGACCTCGTACCGCTTTATGGTGGCCATCCTTTCGCGCTCGGTCGGTGGCTACATGCGCGGCATGGTCGTCACGTCGATCTGCGGTGGCATCCTCGCTTTTATCGGCTTTGCGCTCATTGGTCATCCCTACGCGGCACTCATGGCCATATTTACGGGCATTATGCACTTGGTTCCGGTTGTCGGCCCCTGGGTGAGCGCGGCGATAGCCACGGTGCTCGGCTTTATGTTCAGCCCGATGCTGGCACTTTGGACACTTATCGTTACTATGATTGCGCAAAATGTTACCGATAATGTGATTTCTCCTAAGGTCATGCAGAGCTCGGTGCAGGTGCACCCCATCATGAGCCTGACGGCCCTCGTTATTGGTTCGGCACTCATGGGTCCCATCGGCATGGTTATCGCCATCCCGCTGTGCGCGGCCCTCAAGGGCATCTTCGTCTACTACTTTGAGAATGAGACCGGTCGCCAGCTCGTGGCATACGACGGCGCCGTGTTTAAGGGCACGCCGTATCGCGATGCCGAGGGCAACCCTGTCGCCGCCTATGACGCGCTTGGAGACGATACGTTCATTTACGAGTCCGAGCTCATCGGCAATGAGACCGCGCCCGAGGCCCAAGCGATGCCCAAGCCCGAGCTCGAGAATCCCTGGATCAAGCTCTCGGGCCTGCAGCCCGATGCGACAGGCTTTTTCAAGAACCCCTTCGCCAAGGACGATGACTCCAACTCGGACGACGATATCAAAACCGGCATCGACGGCTCTATGGATGATTCGGATTCCAAATAGGCAACGCTAGCGTTTCTTGAAGTTGTAAATGACGAGAAACGCGAGCAAAGCGATTGATAAGGGGCCGGCTACACAGAAAAAGAGAACGTCAATTGCGCGTAGAGTGTAATAAGCCTTATCGCCGGACATTACTGCATACAATACGTATCCAAATGCTGGTTGGTTTGCGTACCAGCAGGAGAAGGCCAAGAGCGCTAAAAGTGCTACAACCAGAAGTGCATTCAGGAAAAATCGTTTACTTTTCATCGATCGCTCCTTCCGGGTGACTCTTATATGTAATTCTACAGCAGCCTTTTTTCAAAGGATCGCACAGTCCTACATAACGTGCACTTTCGCTGTAGGGTCGGCTTTATGTCGGCCCTCTTTTTTGCATGGGGGCGGTTGGATGGTAATATCGTTACGTTTGAACTGTTTCGATGTGAAACCGAGGAGATTCCCTCTATGAGTGCTGACTACCCGTCAATGACTACGGCCGAGATCCGCTCCAAGTTCCTCAACTTCTTTGAGGAGCGCGGTCTTAAGCT
>DBGCAP010000039.1:0-45623 GCA_048367555.1 Collinsella sp. | reverse complement strand
GGCATGGGAAGCCTCCTCCCCGCAGGTGCGGTAAGGGCTACCGCACGGGCCGATACTCAAAGCCCATTGTGGCATCCCGAGCCCGCGGAAAGAAGCTGCGCCGCGGGGGAGGCGACCCAAATGGCTTTCTCATATCGTCTTGTTTTGCTCTGATGGATGGCAATGCGCGGTAATCATGAGGAGTGAGGACATCTACCACCTTGCAGGCCGCTCAAAATTATTGGGGGAGGGGTTAATAATTATATCCTCTATATCAAAGGACATAAAGAGATGCCAATTTTGTTGACAAGCGAATGACGATTAGCTGCGAGTCAGCTACCAGCGTAAATAATCGATAAAGAAATGTCGTAAATTGGTGCCAAATGTCCAGATAACGCCGCGTCTATTTTAATTAACGGTTTTGAGCAAACAGCAAAATGCTACTATCTAACAAGCACGTAAGAAGGCAGATTAACGGTTGAGGCTAAGAAGTGGCAGGTATGTCGGAAGCAACTAGGACTCGCACGCATGCGCCCGAGGTTAGGCAGCGCGCCGTCGAGATCCTCCAAGAGGGGGTCGGTCACCGCGCCCTCGCCGCAAAGCTTGGCATTCCCCAGGCCACGGCTCGTCAGTGGGCCCGCGCATATGCCGTGGGCGGTGCCGACGCCGTGCTCAATGCGGGCGCTTGCCATCACACCTATTCGTACGACGTAAAACTCGCCGTGGTTAAGGACCGTCTGGAAAACGGCCTGACGGTTCGCGAGACCATGATCAAGTATGGGATTCCCAGCGAGTCTTCAGTCAAGGCCTGGTGCCGCCAGTATCGCGAGAGCGGTGAGTCCTCGCTGGTCGATAAGCCGCGCGGACGCAAGCCGCGCGTTAAAAAGGCGGAATAGCGAACGGGATGGTGCGCCCACAGGGGCGCATTTTTCTTACCGCCCCTCTGCTCCAAAGCGGACGTGCCCTTACCCCGTACGCCTAAAACTCCCCAGTTGACCGAAAACCCGCTGCTGCTACTCCTCAATTGAGCTATAACGTTAAACAATTGCAGCGTTTTTGCATGGGGGAGTGATGGTATGACGCTACTGTATTTCCTTACCCTGTTTCCGCTGGTACCGGCGCTGGGTATGCTGTTCGCGCGCGGTGACCGCGCCCGCGATGCGGTGGGGCTCATAGGTTCCGGCATCATTATGGCGGTGACAGTTGTAGTCGCCGTCATGTTTTTTGGCACGGGCCCGCAGAGCTTTGAGGTCGCCCCCGGAGCCTCGCATGTGCTCTCGATCATCAGCTCCGCCATCGATGTCATCCTGTGCGCCGTCATCCTGTACAACGCGTACAAATACAGGAACGCGCTCACCACGGTGCTCGGCATAGTTCAGCTGGTGGGCTCGCTCGCCTTTGCAGCCATGACGCTGCCCGTGGCCGAGGCCGTCACCGCAACGCCGCTCTACCTGGACTACATGAGCGTGATCATGGTCCTCGCCGTTGGCATTGTCGGCAGCCTAATCTGCGTGTATGCCTTGGGCTACATGAAGGACTTCCAAGCGCACGATGAGCACGAGGCTGCGCTGCGCGGGCAGACCGCGCCCGACCGTCGCCCGCAGTTCCTGGCGCTTATGTTCCTGTTCCTCTCAGCCATGTTCGTCATCGTGACGAGCGACAACCTCGAGTGGCTGTTCTGCGGCTGGGAAATCACCACCGTGTGCTCGTTCCTTATGATTGGCTACACGCGCACGCCCGAGGCCATCAAGAACGCCTTTACCCAGATCATCCTCAACATGCTGGGCGGTATCGCGTTTTTGGCCGGACTCATGTACCTGCACGTTAACGGCATGCCGCTGACCATCTCGGGCATGATCGAGCTTTCCGGCGCCGGTACCGCGCAGTCCGCGCTGCTGGTGATGCCGGTCGTTCTGCTGTCGCTCGCCGCCCTTACCAAGGCCGCGCAGATGCCGTTCCATACCTGGCTGCTCGGTGCTATGGTTGCACCCACTCCCACGAGCGCCCTGCTGCACTCGTCAACCATGGTCAAAGCCGGCGTGTTCCTGATGGTCAAGCTGAGCCCGCTCTATGCCATCTATCCCGTGACCGGCTTTATGGTCACGAGTGTGGGTGCCATCACGTTTTTGCTCGCTGCCCTCATGGCCATCTCGCAGAGCAACGCCAAACGAGTGCTCGCGTACTCCACCATTTCCAACCTGGGTCTTATCAGTGCCTGCTTGGGTGTCGGCGCACCCGAGGCCGTGTGGGCGGCCATCTTCCTGATCCTGTTCCACACAGTGGCAAAGTCGCTGCTGTTCCTGTGCGTGGGCACGGCCGAGCATCATATCGGCAGCCGCAACATCGAGGACATGGACGGTATGTTCAGCCGCATGCCGCACCTGACGCGTCTGATGATGCTGGGCATCATGGGCATGTTTGTGGCGCCGTTTGGCATGCTCGTGTCCAAGTGGGGCGCCCTGGTGGCGTTTGCGCAGACCGGCAACGTGCTCATGATCATGGTGCTGGCCTTTGGCTCGGCCGCGACGTTTTACTTCTGGGGCAAGTGGCTTGCCAAGCTTTCGGGCGTCGACCCCACGGCTCAAAACGTTGAGGTCAATGTCCATAAGACCGAATGGATGGCGCTCAACACCATCGCCGCGCTGCTGATTCTGTGCTGCGTGGCGTTCCCGGTTATCTCGAGCGGCCTGGTGTCGCCTTACTTGGCCATGGTGTTTGGCCGCGTGCCGTACGTTATCGGCAAGGACGCCATGTATCTAATGGTCGTTATCGTGGCGTTTATCGCCGTGGTGCTGCTGACTTCATTCCGCGTGAGCAACAAACCGCACGTAAACGTATATCTTTCGGGTGTGGGAACCGACAATTACCGCCATTTCCGCGGCTCGATGGGACGCGAGGTGAAGGCCGAAAAGCGCAATTGGTACTCGGAGGACGCCCTTGGCGAGAAGCGTATTGGCCCCGCGGGTAGCGTCGTGTGCTGCAGCATTATCTTGTTTGCGCTGCTGTGTTGCGCGTGGATTGGGCCCGAGAGACTTGCCATGAGCGCGCCCTCGGTGCTGCGCGGCAAGTATTTCGAAGGCTCGGGCGTCGTGGGCATATTTATTGGTACCGTGGCGTTTGCCTTGCTGGCGCCGCTTGTGGGCGGCCTGATTGACGGTCTTGACCGTAAGCTTTCGGCTCGCATGCAGGGCCGCGTGGGCCCGCGCTTGCTGCAGCCCTTCTACGACGTTGCCAAGCTGCTGCGCAAGGCCCCCGCCAGCGTAAACACCATGGACGATACCTACATGGCGTGTGCGCTCATCTTTACCGTGGTGGGCGGCGGCATCTTTGTGTCGGGCTCCAACACGCTGCTGTGCGCCTTTATGGTGACGCTCGCCGCGATCTTTGTGGTGCTGGCGTCCGCCTCGACGCAAAGCCCGTTTGCCCAGGTCGGCGCCGATCGTGAGTTGCTGCAGGTTATGAGCTACGAGCCCGCCGTTCTGCTGATGAGCGTGGGCTTGTACCTTGCCACCGACAGCTTCGATTCCATCGCCGTGACGGGGCAGTCGGCCCCCATCATCGTGTACAGCGCGCCCATTTTCCTCGCGCTGCTCGCGGTGCTCACCATCAAGCTGCGCAAGTCGCCGTTTGACCTTTCGTACTCGCATCACGCGCATCAGGAGATCGTCCAGGGCGTCGCCACCGAGATGAGCGGCGGCACGCTGGCCAAGATGACCCTTATGCACTGGTGCGAGACCGTGCTGTTTTTGATGTGGGTGGGCATGTTCTTTGTTTGGGACAACCCGGTGAGCTGGGTCGTAGCCCTGGTCGTGATGGCTGCGACGTATTTTGTCGAGGTGCTGATCGACAACACCTTTGCCCGCAGCACCTGGCGCAGCTGCTTTAAGCTCGGATGGGGCGTGGCGCTGGTGTTTGGCCTGCTCAACCTTATGCCCATCCTCGTCGACGTATTTATTTAGGAGGCGGCATCCATGGATCATAAAATGTCGCGCTCGCCGTGGGTTATTCATTACGACGGCTCGAGCTGCAACGGATGCGATATCGAGGTGCTGGCCTCGCTCACGCCGCTGTTCGATGCGGAGCGCTTTGGCGTGGTCAACACCGGCAACCCCAAGCATGCGGATATCTTTTTGGTGACGGGGTCGGTCAATGCCCAGAACCTGCCCGTCGTGCGCCAGATCTACAACCAGATGCTCGAGCCCAAGTGCGTGGTGGCCTGCGGTATCTGCGCGTGTTCGGGCGGCGTGTTCCGCGATGCCTACAACGTGATCGGCGGCGTGGACCGCGCGATTCCCGTGGACGTGTACGCGCCCGGGTGCGCCATTCGCCCCGAGACGGTGATCGATGCCATCGTGGAGGCGTGCGGCATCCTGGACCAGAAGGAGGCCGTGATGCGCGCCGGCGGCGATCCGCTCACCGTGGGCGGCGCCGCTACCTGGGACGGTGGCGTTGAGCTGGGCGAGGACGGGTTTGTGGCTGGGGCTGGGGCCGGCGACGCGCCTGCCGGGACGCCCGCCGCGTCCGTCGCTGACGACGCACCTGTTGAGACGCCCACCGCGTCCGTCGCTGCAAAGGAGGCCGAGTAATGCAAAAGGCTATCTATACAACCGTCGGGATCGATGAGCTCCTGTCGCATGTCCAGGCGCTCAAGGGCGTCGGCGCGCGCTTTGTGCAAATGCACGCCGAGCGCAACGTCGACGACGGCTCGTATCGCCTGCTCTATACGTTTATCAACGTTCGTGCTGCTCAGGAGCATATTGCGCAGGACGGCAGCTATGCGATCGAGAACCTGGTGGTTGAGGGCATCGACCAGTACCAGGAGATTCCGTCCATCAGCTCGTATTATCCGGCGGTGTTCCCGTTTGAGAACGAGGCGCACGACCTATTTGGTCTTGCCATTACCGACATGCAGATCGACTTTAAGGGCTTTTTCTACCAGGTCTCGACTGCCGAGCCCATGAGCGTTATCACGCCCGAGGTTAAGGTCGCGCGCGAGAAGGCCATGAAGGTCCGTGCCGCCGCCGAGGCCAAGGCGCGCAAGGCTGCGGCCGAAAAGGCCGCCGCTGCCGCGGCCGCTGCGGGGGAGGCTGCCACGGGCGCTGGCGATGCTGCGGGGGAGGCTGCCGCTCAGCCCGATGCGGCTGCCGGCTCCGATGCTCAGCACGATGAAGCTGCTGCGAAGGCTGCGCTCAAGGCCGCCGAGATGGAGGCAAAGCTCGCCGCCATGGATCCCGAGAAAGCGGCCAAGGTCCGCGCGGCGCTTGCCGCCAAGGCCGCCCGCGACAAGCAGAAAAAGGAGGCGTAAGGTCCATGGCACATCGCTCCGTTATTCCGTTTGGCCCGCAGCACCCGGTGCTGCCCGAGCCGCTTCATCTGGACCTGGTGATCGATGACGACCGCGTCATCGAGGCAATTCCGCAGATCGGCTTTGTGCACCGCGGACTCGAGAAGCTCACCGAAAAGCGCGACATGCACCAGTTTGGCTACATCGCCGAGCGCATCTGCGGCATCTGCGCCGTGGGCCATAGCTATGGCTATGCCAACGCCTGCGAGCGCATGCTCGACATCGAGGTGCCCGGCCGCGTGCAGTATATCCGCACCATTTTGCACGAGCTTTCGCGCATTCACTCGCACCTGCTGTGGCTGGGCTTGCTCGCCGATGCCTTTGGCTTCGAGGCGCTGTTCTATCGTTCGTGGACCCTGCGCGAGCAGATCCTCAAGATCTTCGAGAGTACCTGCGGCGGCCGCGTGATTCTGTCGATTAACGAGATCGGCGGCCTTAAGCACGACATTGAGGACTCCGAGCTGGCAGGCATTGTCCAGACGCTCGATGCCATGCGTCCCGACTACGAGGCCCTGGTGCATACGTTTTTGGACGACAATAGCTGCGGCGAGCGCCTGCATGGCGTGGGCGTGATCAGCAAGAAGGACGCGCTGGACCTTTCGATGGTCGGCCCGTTCGGTCGTGCCTCGGGCGTGGACTATGACGTGCGCATGTTCGGTGACGGTGCCTATGCGGACCTGTCTGCGTTTGAGCCCATCGTTGCTAGCGATGGCGACTGCTATGCCCGCTGCCAGGTGCGTTGTGCCGAGGTCACGCAGGCCATGGACATCATCAAGGAGCTTGTCGGCAAGATCCCGCACGACGGTATCGGCGGGCGTACCAAGCTTACGCCGGCCGACGGCGCGCGCGGCGAGGTTGTGATTGAGCAGCCGCGCGGCGAGGCGTACTACTATGTGCGCGGCAACGGCACCAAGAACCTGGACCGCTTCCGCGTGCGCACGCCGACGTCGCAGAACCTGGCGGGTCTGACGCATGCGCTGCAGGGCGTGCTTCTTGCCAACGTGCCCATGATTATCCTGACCATCGACCCCTGCATTAGCTGCACGGAAAGGTAGGCGCGGCATGAGTTTGCTGACATTTGCCAAGACGGCCTTGGGCTCTATGGTCAAGCAGCCGGTAACGGTGTGCTATCCGCAGGAGAAGCTCGCGGCGCCCGAGCGCCTGCGCGGGCATATCGTCAATGACATGGACGTGTGCATTTGCTGCGGCATGTGCGCGCGTCGTTGCCCGGCGGGCGCGCTTGCGGTCGATCGCAAAGGCGGAACGTGGTCGATCGACCCGTATGCCTGCGTGGTGTGCGGCGAGTGCATCGAAAGCTGCCCCAAGCACTGCCTGACTATGGATACCGCCCGCACTCCAGTCGCGGCGAACAAGACTCCCACGGTAGAAACTAAGCCGGAGTAGCGCTGGAATAGAGCTGGAATAGGGGCCGGCGGGGCAAAAATGCCCCATCGGCCCCGCGCGTGAACGCGCGGCTAAGCCTCCGCGAACAAAACTATGCCGGATTACGGGGCTGGATTGCGAACCTCCGACCATACAGAAAATTGCAAAAACAAAACCGCAGGTAGATAACCTGCCGTTTTTCAAAAAATGGAGGTATGGATGAGGGTCCCGACTTTAGCCCCGTAATCCGACACAGTTTTGAAATGACACCATATCAGTACCAGCCCCTGATCCCTTGGGGACGGAGGAAAACGGATCATTTTGGCCTCGCGAGGGCCATCGCGTGACCCGTTTGCCACGAAATGGGCCCATCTACTACGTTTAAGCCACTACCCTCAACCATGGCAAGTAATGCGAAATAAAAACCGCAGGTAGAACGCCTGCGGTTTTTCATGAAAAGCGGGTATGGTCGGGGGTATCGAGTCAAACGTAGTAGATGGGCCGATTTCGTGGCGGGCGCCGTCAGCCGATCTCCGCGGGCGGAAGAAAACGGATCATTTTGGTCCCGTGAGGCTTGCGGAGGCACTCGTGCAGGGCCGCCCGAACAAAACTATGTCGGTTTACTACGATGAATTCGACATTTCCGACCATGACTGCATTTTTCTAAATATTGCAGGCGTTCTACCTGCGGTTTTGCAAGCACGCAATTTGCTGTGGTCGAAGGTGGGCGATTCATCGTAGTAATCCGGCATAGTTTTGAAATGGTATTAAATCGGTTACAGCCATTTTGCTATGCCGGGGCGGTCGGTCGTTGGGCAATTACCCTCGCAGGTAGGCGATGGCAATCTGCGTGCGGTTGCGCAGGCCCATCTTTGCCAGGATCGAGCTGATGTGGTTGCGCACGGTGCCTTCGCCCATGTATGCCGTGGCGGCGATCTCCTTGTTGTCGAGGCCGCGGGCGATGAGCTCGGCGACTTCGAACTCGCGGTCGGTCAGGCCGGCAAAAGCCGCGGGCCGTCGGGGCATGCTCGCCGCGATGCCCACCCCATCAAAATCGATATCCTCGATCGCCTTGCCCTCGAGCACGCGTTTGCCATCCATGACCTGCGTCAATGCTGGCGGAATGGCGGCGATATCGGTCTTGATCAGGTAGCCGCGGGCACCCAGTTTGAGCGCCGACACAATGTACTCGTCATCCGAGAACGTCGTCAGAAACACCACGCGTGCTGCAGGATCACGCTCAAGGATCTCGCGTGCCGCCGAAAGTCCGTCGCGCCCCGGCATCTGAATGTCGAGCAGCGCGATATCGGGCGCGTGCTCGGCGTAGAGCGCGACCGCGTCGTCGCCATTGGCGCCGGTGCCCACTACCTCGATTTGCGGCTGGGCGCCCAGGATGATCTTGAGCGAATCGACCACCAAGCGGTCGTCGTCGACAACGATGAGCCTCATCGGTCCTCATCTCCTTGCTGTTTGGGAACGGTGGCAAACACGCGCCAGCCGCCGGCGCCGGTGCGCGGGCCGGCGGTGAAGGTGCCGCCAAGCGCCTCGATGCGCTCGCGCATGGAGGCGAGCCCCATGCCCTCCGCGGCGCCGCGGCCGCTTGCTTGAACCCCGCCCGTGCCGTCGTCGGCAATGATGAGCTGGTAAAACGACGGATGCTCCATACATCGTACAGTGACAGCATGGGCGCAAGCGTGGCGCATGGTGTTGGAGAGCGCCTCGCGCAGGACCGCCGCAAAGCAGTTGGCGACGTTTGCGGGTGCATGCTCGGCCATAACTTCAAGCTCAATCTGCGGACCGCCGTCCGAGCGCGCGCCTTCGACAATGCGTTCGAGCTGTACGGAAAGGTCGATGGCGTTGTCGTTGAGCGCGTGGACGCTGGTGCGCACAAGCTGGAGCGCCTCGTCAACCGTGCGTTTGACGTCGGCGAAATCGGCGGCAACCCTGGGCTCGTCGGCGTGCACGACGCGCAGGGCCTCGGTCTGCAGCGAGACGCGCGTGAGCTGGTGGCCGACGTTATCGTGGATCTCGCGCGCGATACGGGCGCGTTCGGCGAGTGTCGCGAGCTCGACTTCGTAGTCCTGGCGATCGGCAAGATCACGGTTGCGCGCCTCGAGCGCGAGGGCTCGTTCCTGCAGCTCGTCGCGGGTACGGCGCATGCGTTGCTGCTCGCGCTCCAACTGGGCGGTACGTAGCGATAGCAAGGTGGCGGCAACCGAAAGGATGGCGGCCAGCAGAAGCGTTCGGGCGGTGAGCGCGTCGGCGCGTAGGTCCGCGACGAGCGCAAAAGCAAAGACGGAGCCGATGCCCAGCGCGACCCAGGCGTGCTCGCGGCGCACGCGTCGCGCGATGTCATAGAGGGCGAGAGGCGCAAACGGCACAAACGGCGGCACGAAGACGGCCGCGATGATGTAAGCGTAGCTCGCGGCCTCGCTTGTGCGGCACGTGCGATCCTTCTGCGCGAGCTCGGCCAGTGAGGTGGCAATAACGCCAAGGCAAAACGCCGCGACCAGGCGAGCGTCCACAGCAAGGCCCGTGGCGGCTGCGATACAGCACGCCAGCACGATCGATTTGTCGAAAAGCCTGTTCATACGGGTATTGTACGCGAAGTCGCGTGTGGTGGAGGGGCCGCCCGCGCAACCGTGACATTCCTCCCGCACGGTAAATTGGGAGCGCCGGCGGGCCACGCGGCCAAGCCCCGCATTCGTGACAAAGCTCACTGGCGCGCGTCGGCGGCTCCTGCGATGATGCAATCGTACCGGGCCGCAATCAACGGAAGGGCCGACTCATGACAGACATCGTCCACGTCGAAAACCTCGTCAAGCGCTATGACGACCTTATCGCGCTCGACCACTTTAACCTGAGCATCGCCCCCGGCGAGATCTTTGGCCTGCTGGGCCCCAACGGCTCAGGCAAGACCACGTCCATCAACTGCATTCTGCAGCTGCTCACCTACGACAAAGGCACCATCGAGCTGTTCGGCGAGCCCATGACGCCCGCCCGCTACGATCTTAAGCGCCGCATCGGCGTGGTGCCGCAGCAGGTGGCGGTATTCGACGAGCTCACGGTGCGCGAGAACATCGACTATTTCTGCAGCCTCTACGTTAACGACCGCAAGCGCCGCCGTGCGCTGGTCGACGAGGCGATCGACTTTGTCGGCCTGGGCGACTTTACCAAGTTTCGCCCCGGTAAGCTCTCGGGCGGTCTGGCGCGTCGCCTCAACATCGCCTGCGGTATCGCGCACAAGCCCGAGCTCATCTTCTTTGACGAGCCCACGGTGGCGGTCGACCCGCAGAGCCGCAACGCCATCCTGGAGGGCATCTGCCGCCTGCGCGACGAGGGCGCCACGGTGGTGTATACCAGCCATTACATGGAGGAAGTCGAACAGATTTGCAGCCGCATCATGATCATGGACGGCGGCCGCGTGCTGGCGCAGGGCACCAACGACGAGCTCAAGCGCATGATTCAGATGGGCGAGCGCGTGACCGTCGAGGTCGGCGCCGTCGATGCTACCACGGTTGAGCGCCTGCGCGCCCTCGAGCATGTGCTCAGCGTCGAGCTGTCCGGCGGCGAGCTCGTCTGCACCTGCGAAGCGAGCCCGCACAACCTGGTCGACATCCTCGACACGCTGCGCGCTGCCGACGTGGCGCTCGGCCGCGTGTGGAGCGAGCCGCCGACCCTCAACGACGTGTTCCTCGAGATCACCGGCCGCGAGCTGCGCGACTAGGGGGCAGCCATGTTCAACACCATCATCACCACGGTCAAGACGCTGCTGCGTCGGCCGAGCACGTGGGTCTGGGGCGCGGTCTTTCCCATCGCGCTTTCCACGATGTTCATGTTTATGTTCGCGAATCTGAGCTCTGACGGCACGGTCGACCCGGTGCCGGTGGCCGTCGTAGCGGATGAGGCCTGGGATGCCTCGACCTTTAAGGGCGTGGCGACGTCGCTTGCCAAAGAGGGCGACGACCAACTGCTCGATGTGAGCGAGTGCGAAGACTTGGCTGCCGCGCGCAAAGCGCTTAAGGCTGGCGAGGTCGCGGGCATCTATACGGTCGACGACGCGGGCACGCCCAAACTCACGCTGCTATCGAGTTACGACAGCTCACGTGCCTCATCGGTGCTCACCGACCGCAGCATCCTGGAGACGGTGGCAAGCTCGTATACGCAAAATGCCGAGCTCATGTCCCAGATTGCCCAAGACAACCCGGCGGCGCTCGCCGACCCGGAGGCGGTTGCGCGCGCCCTGTCGCTCGAGGGCGACACCCGCCGCGTAAGCCTGACACGCACCACGCCCGATGGCACGGTCATCTACTACTACGCGCTCTTTGGCCTGGTCGCGATGATGTCTGCCGAGTTTGCCGCATTGAGCGTCGTCGACCTGCAGCCCAATCTGTCGGGCCTTGGCGCACGTCGCTGCGTGGGCGGCCTTTCCAAGACGGCGTCGCTGGCCGGCATTTTTGTCGGCTCGTGGCTGGTTTCCTTTGCCTCGATGACGATCGCGATCGGCTACGTGCGCCTGGTCGTGGGCGTCGACTTTGGCGGGCGCGAGGGACTGTGTCTGGTGGGCAGCGCCGCTTCCGCGCTTGCCGCCACGGGCTTGGGACTCTTTGTGGGCACGCTTCCCGTTAAGGGCGGCAAGGCGTCCAAGTCGGGCATCCTCACGGGCTTTGCCACCACGTGCGCCCTGTTCGCCGGACTCTACGGCGAGCCGGCGATGGCGCTTGCCGACGACGTCGCCCGCGCCTGCCCGGCCGAGTGCTGGCTCAACCCCGTCAAGCTTATCTGCGACATGTTCAACCGCCTGTATTTCTTTGAGGACTTGGGCCCCTTTGCCGTTCGCGCCGGCGCACTCGTCCTTATGGCGCTGCTGTTCGTTGCCGCCGCCACGCTGATCTTTGGAAGGAGCCGCTATGAGCACCTTTAAGACCGCGCTTCGCATGGCGCTCGCGCACCCGCTCTATCTGCTCATCTACACGGTGTTCATTTCGCTGATGGGTGTGTTTATCGCGGCATCGGTGAGCTGGAACTCGTCGCAGCTCACCGAGTACAAGCCCTACGACGCCAACGTGATCGTGGTCGACCGTGACGACAGCGACCTTTCGCGTGCGCTTACCAAGCATCTGGGTTCGCGCTTTGAGCTGGTCACGGGCGTCGACGACGATACGTACGATCTTGCGGATGCGCTTTCCAAGAGCAACAGTGCCAAGGGTAGCGCCGACTGCGTGTTCTTTATCCCGGAGGGGTTTGAGGACGACCTCGTTGCAGCCGCTCGCGCGGGGGAGCCTCTGCCCAAGCTCGATGTGACCTACGGCGCCGGCACCATGGCGGCGGCGCTTTCGTCTGCCGAGGCCTCGCACTGGATCTCGCTCGCGGGCGCTGCGGCCGCGCTTGAGCCCACTGCCTCCAACGGCGACGTTGCCAAGGCTGCCGAACATGCGGTCACCAAGCGTGCCGAGGTCGAGATCGAGCAGGTCAAGGTCGACTCGACTGCCGCCGCCACGCTCGAGTCGTACTTCAACTTTGGCGCGTACGCGATTATCTCGTCGGTCATCGTGTCGGTGGGACTGGTGTTCTCGGGCATGAACGAGCCCGAGCGCGTACGCCGCATGGAGGCCGGTCCGGTCTCCGAGCGCCAGCGTTCGCTTGCCGTGTTCGCGGCTGCCGCGGTGCTCACCGTCTGCATCTGGTTTGTGTCGAGCATGATGGGTGTCGTGGGCTTTGCCGGCGCGGTTGCCGAGGTCGGCGTGGGTCGCGTGTGCCTGGCGCTGGCGGCGACGTTTGCCCTGGCGTGCACGCCGCTGGCCGTTGGCTTTGCCCTTTCGAGCCTGGGTGCGCGCGAGGAGCTGCTCAACGGTGTGGGTAACCTGCTTGGCATGCTCATGACGTTTTTGGGCGGAGCCTGGATGCCTCTGTCGCTGATGGGCCCGGCCGTGCAGACGGTGGCGCACTTTGTGCCGACATACTGGGTGAACGATGCGATCAGCAAGGCGCTCGCATCGGATTTGACGTCCACCGTGCTGGGAGACATCGCCTGCGACCTGGGCGTCACGGCGCTCTTTGCCATGGCCATCGCCGCCGTGGGCCTCGCCCTCGCACGCGCCAAATCCCGCGCCTAGCCACCTGATCATTGGGTGTTCCTATAGTTTTGTCAACCGTCGGGGCTACTCCCGGTAGGGCACCCGGTCGCGCATCACGGCGTATATCGCCCTGAGCCGCTTCCTCGCGACGGCCTTGAGCGCCCGCCCGTGCCCCATGCCCCGCGCCCTGCAGGCCCGGTAGTACTCGCCGTAGCGCCCCGAGGACCTCACCAGGCTGTTGCACGAGAAGATCAGCAGGGACTTGAGCCTCGCGTCGCCGCGCCTGGACGCCCTGACCGACCTCACCGACGTGCCGGAGCTCCTCACCCTCGGGGCTATGCCGCAGTACGAGGCCAGGTGGTCGTGGTCCGGGAACCTCCCGATGTCGACCGACACCGCGAGCTGCGCCGCGGTCCTCGGGCCGATGCCGGGCACGGTGAGCAGGCACGCGTAGGTCTCGTCGCCCTCGAGCAGCGCCGCCGTCTCGGCCTCGAGGGCCCCGGCCTCGTCGAGGGCCTCCGATATCCGGGCGGCCAGGAACCTGACCTGCCTGTTCTCGGCCTCGACGAGCGCCGGCGGGGGCGCGGTGGAGGCGGCCGCGGCCTCCCCGGCGGCCTCGGCCCGCGGGCCCTCGGCCCCGGAGCGGGCGATCCCCCACGCCCCGCCGAACCCGGCGAGCAGCTCCAGCCACCGCCGGTCCGACAGGTCGACCGCGGCCTCGAGGGCCGGGCAGGACTCGAGCAGCACCGCGCGCAGGCGGTTCTTGTCCCTGGTCGCGCAGGCGACGACGTGGTCGCGCTGCGACGAGAGGGCGCGGGCGGCCTCGAGGGCCTCGCCGCGGCCCGGGACCCCCGACAGGGAGTCCGGCACGCCCAGGGCGGTCCGCGCGATCACCGCGGCGTCGCGCTCGTCGGTCTTGGCCTCGCCGGCGAACAGGCCCGCGGCGCGGCTGGCGGCGAGGCCGGGCAGGTAGGCGACCCCGAGCCCCGCGGCGCGGGCCCGCCTCACGGCGAGGGACCCTATGTTGCGGAACTGGTCGACGACGACGAGCGTGCCGGCGGGCGCGGAGGCGAACAGCGCGTCGAGCTCGGCCTCCCTGTTGCGGACGGGGGCGCTGGCCAGCACCTCCCCGTCGCGGTCGA
The DNA here is from genome assembly GCA_048367555.1 of Collinsella sp. Taxonomy (GTDB): domain Bacteria; phylum Actinomycetota; class Coriobacteriia; order Coriobacteriales; family Coriobacteriaceae; genus Collinsella. The sequence continues at coordinate 31,698 of DBGCAP010000039.1, read as the reverse complement.
TCAGGCAGGCCCAGTGCGACGACTTGCCGACGTCCAGGCCGAGCACGGCCGCGGGTCTGGTGGATGGCGCTTTCACGGTGGTATCCTTCCGGTAGTCGTTCGACCGGATGGCCTCCCCCTCGGCACTCACATTACCAGCCGCGGCACCTGCCCGGCACTTTCCTATCAGCCGTCGGGGGCGGCGCGCCCCGCGCCGGCAGCACCCAACGGGCCCTCTCGGGGGCAGGGACGTTCGGCCGTGCGCGGGCGCCCGGTCGGCGGCCCGTTCTGGGCGCGCCTCAATCGTAGCCCGAGACGGTCCCGGGCTGACAGTTTCGACTGTAATGGACGTTCATAAATGACTAGTCGTTAAAGAACGTCCCCAACGACTAACTAGTCGTTGAAGCGAGCTGTGGGTGCAAGCGGCTGTTCGCGAAAGACGCGCTCGACGGCAGCGCGGTATTCGTCGACCTTTTTGGTCTTGCGTACGATCTTGTGGACGGTAGCGGGATCAGCGAAAGCGCACTTGGCGTAGAACCACCACTCCTTCATGCGGAAGACCGCATTGCCGCCAATCTCTTCTGCATATGCCGCAAACAGCGTGTCGTGGAAGCGCTGCAGCTCAGCAGCCGTTGCAGCAGGGCCGCCCTTGACCATGCGAGCCAGAGCGGGGTTCGCGAGCAGGCCACGCCCCAACATCACATGGCGCGTGCCGGGATAGGCCTCCACCAGCGCGTCCATATCCTCAAGATCAAAAATGTCACCGTTATAGGCCACGGGGAACGGCACACGCTCCAGCGTCTCGCCATAAAACTCTTTGCGCGGCGAACCCGTATAGCGGTCCTTTTGCACGCGCGGATGCACAATGAGCTCTGCCAACGGCATGCGGCAATACAGATCGAGCACACGTTCATACTCGTCATCGCGTTCCAACCCCAGCCTGGTCTTTACCGATACCGGCAACGGCGACCGCTCGCACACATCGCTTAAGAACGCCTCGAGCTCGTCGAGATTGCGCAAGAAACCCGAGCCCTTGCCCTTGGCGACAACCGTTCCCGAAGGGCAACCCAAGTTGAGATTGACCTCGCGGTAGCCCATATCGGCGAGCACCTGTGCCGCCCACACAAACTCGTCCGCGTTCTTGGACATCAGCTGAGGCACTACGTTGAGCCCCTGGTTATTGGCAGGATCGATCTCCTTAAACGCCTTGCCGCCAAAGCGGTTTCCCACCCGCGGCGGCGGCAAAAACGGCGTGTAATAGCAATCGAGCGCACCGAAGCACTCCGCATGCACGCGACGGAACACATGCCCGGTAATCCCCTCCATAGGGGCCAACGATAGAATCATCTACTCTTCTCTCATATCAACGAACGTGACAAAGGGACTGTCCCTTTGTCACATTATTCGGAGCGCAGGGCTTCCACGGGGTCTTTTTTGGATGCGCTGCGGGCCGGCAGCAGGCCAGCGACAACCGTCAGCAGTACCGAAATTGCAATGAGCACCAGCGCATCCTGCACGGGCAGGCTCATCAGATTGGGCACCTGTTTGGCAGCAAGCGCCCAGGCATTAACCGGAAAGCTCACGGCCATCACAACGACAATGGCATGGACGCCGGCGATGAGGCCCTCGATAAAGGTCTCGGCATTGAATACGTTGGCCACGTTGCGCTTCGACGCGCCGATCGCACGCAGGATGCCAATCTCCTTTTTGCGTTCCAGCACGCTGATGTAGGTGATGATGCCGATCATGATGGAGCTCACCACCAGGCTGATACTCACGAATGCGATGAGCACCAAGCTGATGGTGTTCACGATGTCGGTCACCGAGCCCATGATGATACCCATGTAGTCGGTGTACGAGATCGCCTGCTCATCGTGGCCGACGGCTTTGACCTGCTTGTTGTACGCATCGATGTGATCGAGCACACGCTCCTTAGCCTCAAAGTCACGCGGGAAAATCTTGACCGAGATGGGGTCTGCCTCGTCTGCATAGCCCAGCGTGGTCAGGTTGTTGTCGTAGGTGAGTTTCGATGCCTTCGCATAGCTCATCATGAGCGAGCTCAGGTCCTCGGCGTCCATGTTGAAGTGAATGGCATGAGCAAAGGCACTCGCATCCACGCGCATGGCGCTCGCCAGGCTAGCAAAACTCGAAGACATCTGCGTCGCCATCTGACCCATGAGCCCTGCCGCGCCTGCTTTAAGCTGGGACGATACCGTTGTCGCTATCTGGTCGCTGATTGTCTTGGTCACCTGGTCCATTGCCTGTTGCAGATACGGAGCCAGCTGCTTTTGCACATAGTCGGTCATCGCCTGCTGCAGGCGCTCGGCCAGGGCATCGCCGCCGAGCGCTTTGAGCTGGGCCAGGATTTGCTGGGCTGCCGCATCATTCTCAAGATACGCCGAGAACGCGGCGGCAAGCTTTGACGCGTCCTTAAGATCATCGGGTGTCAGCGCCTTAAACTGATCAGACTGCAAAAAGCCCTCAAACAGCTGGTTGGCTAGCGTTCCCACCTGCTGCATTTGCTCGGGCGTGAGTTCCAGACCGTCAAAGATACCCGAGAAATCTGGGGCCGGCGCTTTGGCCATGATGTCGCTGAAGTCGATGTCCTTACCAACGCCCGAAAGGTCAATATCCAGCCCGGACAAATCAAGACCCGACAGGTCCATACCGCCGGCAACACCCGAGAGCGCAGACGCATCGAACGAGAACGCGCTCTTGAGCGCCGCCTCGTCCACACTAAACATGCTGCCCAGATCCACGCCTTGCTTGGCCTCGCCCTGCAGTTCATCGAAAGACTTGCCCGTAAAGACATCCGTCTCGGGATGCGCAAGCTGCTCTTGCACAATCTGCGAATCGGCGGCGCGCTCCATAAGCCGGCGAGTCAGCGCATGCGTATAGGCAATGCCCGGAGACAACGCGCTCGCATTGGCCGTCTCGTTAGGTCGCACCACGCCCACAATGTGCACGTCGATACCGTCGGCAACCTTGGCAGCCATAAAGTCGGCGTCGCCAGACATGTCGGTCCATATGCCGGTCTCTTCGTTTTTGCGATACGCATCGGCCGGCGACAACACCTTAAACGTCGTGGACAGCGCATCGTCGTAGGTAAAGTCGGTACCGGTCTCGGGCGCTTCAACCCCACCGTCAGCCGTCATAGCGCTGTTAACCAGATTGTTAAGCTCATTGATATCCAGCGCACCGATGCTGTAGAGCGTGTAGTCGCCCACCGTACCGCGGCTCGAAAGCACCATCACGGCTTCGTTGGCAGACGTGGGCCAATGACCGGCGACGACATCGTACTGGCTGTCGAGCAGGCTCTGGTCGTCAATCATCTCGTTAAAGACCGAGGTTCCCATGGATTCCATGCTCACCGTTGCCGCCGAACTCGCACCTCCGCTCATGGCCTCGGTCATGGCGTTGGGCACCAGCCGGACAGGCTTCTCATCGCCCTTGCCGGCACGATAGACAACCGGCGATACACCGTAGCCGTACTGGATGGCGTTGACTTCTTTATCGATGCCGTCGCCACCGGCATCGAGCCACGCCTTAAAGCTCGTCATGTCGTTGGACTTAACGCTTGCAAACATGTCCTTTACGGCCGTGACCACGGAAATCTTATCGGTTCCCTTAGCTTTGCCGCCGGCGCTGTCGTCGGACGAATCCACGTTTTCAGGCGAGCCATCGTCCACAGCCCCCTGCCCACCCATCATGGACGACAGGTCGTAGTCCTGCTTGGAGATCGTAAGCGGGTAACTCGAGAGCGTATCCTCCTCGACCTTTTTGATGTAATTGTTCACGCCATTGGACAGCGCCAGAATCGCCGCGATACCGATAATGCCAATCGAGCCCGCAAAGGCAGTCATGGCCGTACGGCCCTTTTTGGTCATAAGGTTGCGGGCAGAAAGCCCCAGCGCCGTCACAAAGCTCATCGAGGTTTTGCGCGTAGGCTTGGCCTCGCGGCGCGTGGCGTCAGCGACATCGAAAGAATCGGAATCGTCGGTGATCTTGCCGTCCGCCAGGTTGACGATGCGCGTGGCGTATTGGTACGCCAGCTCGGGATTGTGCGTGACCATAATAACCAGACGGTCGCGCGCGACTTCCTTGAGCAAGTCCATAACCTGCACGGACGTTGTGGAATCCAAGGCGCCGGTCGGCTCGTCTGCCAGCACAATCTCGGGATCGTTGATCAGGGCGCGGGCGATGGCCACGCGCTGCATCTGCCCGCCCGATAGCTGACTCGGGCGCTTGTTAACGTGCTCGCCCAGGCCGACTTTCTCCAACGCCTCGCGCGCACGCTGGCGGCGCTCGGCATGCCCCACGCCCGTGAGCGTGAGCGCCAGCTCCACGTTTTCCAAAATGGTCTGATGCGGAATGAGGTTATAGCTTTGGAACACAAAGCCGATGCGGTTGTTGCGGTAGGCATCCCAATCGCGATCGTGAAAGTCCTTGGTCGAGATGCCGTCGATCAGCAGGTCGCCAGAATCGAAATGATCCAGTCCGCCGATAACGTTGAGCATCGTAGTCTTGCCCGAGCCCGAAGGGCCCAGAATGGCCACGAACTCGTTATCGCGAAAAGACAGGCTTACGCTGTCGAGTGCCACCTGCGTAAACGACTGCGTGACGTACCTTTTGCAAATACCTTTGAGCTCCAGCATGGACGGCAACCTCTCCCGCGCGGGCACGTTCACCCGCTCTCCCCCGCCGTTCGTATTCGACGCGTTTGTCCTACTCTATCCCCAATTTTTGCCGGCGCCAGTGAGGAATGTAGGGAACCGCGCCAAAAAACGAACGGGACGGCGCCCAAAAGAAGAGGTCCCGAGCGGGACCTCTATATGGTGGAGCTTATCTTGAAAGGTAGCGGACTACTTCGCACAGCGACACACGATCCTCGCGATGCTTTACGCGTTTTTTACTGCTCGCTATTCGCAATCGCCTGGTCGATAAGCTTGTCGAGTGCTGCGCGCTGCTCGGCGGAGCTGATGGCTCCCACGATTGGATCCCCTACGATGTTGCCATTCTGATCGATGACATACGTTGTCGGGAACGAGAACAAATTTGACGTAAACTTACCGGCCTCGCTATCCGACTTGAACCAGATGTTCTTATACGTCACGCCCTTCTTGCTCAGCACGTCCTTGGCATCTGCAATCTCGCCCTTGTTGCCATCGAGCGTAAAGGAATTGACACCCACGACCTGGCCGCCCTTCTTGGCAAGCTCCTTATTCAGGTCCTCAAGGTCGCCCAACTCGCCCACGCACGGCTTGCAAGTAGTGAACCAGAAGTTCATGACGGTGACCTTGTTCTTAGAGAACAGCTCGTCGCTGCTCACGTCGTTGCCATCCAGGTCCTTGCCCGTAAAGCTGGGGAACTTCGTCGCCTCGCTCGAAGCATTGGCACCAGCCGTCATGCCAGCGGTCGAAGCGTCGACGCTCTCGCCTGCGCTCGGCGTGCTTCCACAGCCGGGGAACTCCTTCTCCAAGCTCTCGAGCTTGTCCTCGATCTCCTTGATCTGCTGTGCACCGGTCTTGAGCGTCTTAAGCTCATCCGCCGTGAACTCATCCTTGGCACCGTCGATGGTCTTGAGCAGAAAATCGCCGTAATTGCTGCCGTCCTCAATCATTGCCGAGTCTTTATTTGCCGCATTGAATACCTTTTCCCACAGCGCGTTATCACTCGAAAAGATCTCGTTCTCCTTCTGCATGAGCTTCGCATACAGCTCGGCGGCCTCGTCGGCATTGGCCGGCTTCTGCGCAGTGAGTTCTGCGATCTTAGGGTCGGAGCTCGCAGATTCGCTCGCATTGCCACCGGGCGCCGAACATGCCACAAGGCATAAGGCCAATACCGGCACCATAAACAGGGCCGCAATCTTAGAAAGCTTCATAGTCATTCCTCCGTTTTGTCGAAGCTTGTTTACTTTTTATCGGCGGGCAAGGGAAGCTTTTCCGCCGACATATCCAGGCCATAGCGATAGCTGATGGCATCGACGGGACAGGCCCCGATGCACTTTCCGCACCGGATACATTCGGCATGATTGGGCGCGCGGACCACATCAACGTCCATCTGACAAACCCTTGAACACTTGCCGCACGAGACACATTTGCATGCGTCAACCCGAATCCCCAGTAGGGACACCCTATTCATGAGCGCATAGAATGCGCCAAGTGGACAAATCCATTTGCAGAAGGGGCGATAGAACAAAACGCTCAGCACTACCACGGCAATGAGAACGGCAAGTTTCCAGGTAAAGAGCTGCCCCAGCGCAGATCGAATGCCGGCGTTGGCAATGGCCAGCGGAATGGCGCCCTCGAGCACACCCTGTGGACAGATGTACTTACAAAAGAACGGGTCGCCCATGCCCACGTCGTTAACCACCAAGACGGGCAGCAGCACCACGGCAAACAGCAGCACGACGTACTTGATGTACGTGAGCGGCTTGAGCTTTTTCGTGGAGAACTTTTTGCCGGGAATCTTATGAAGCAGCTCCTGCAGCCAGCCAAACGGGCACAGAAAGCCGCATACAAAGCGTCCCAGCAGCACGCCGAGCAAAATGAGCGTACCGGTAACATAGTAAGAAAAGTTGAACTTGGATGAACCTACCACCGACTGGAACGACCCGATGGGGCACGCACCCGATGCCGCGGGGCACGAATAGCAATTAAGTCCAGGTACGCAGACTGTTTTTCCCGCGCCCTGATAGATGCCGCCTTTGGCAAAGTTTGGCAGGTGAATGTTGGTGACCAGCGTCGTCGCCGCCTGAATGAATCCGCGAAATCGGGCCAAAACATGCGACGCAGTGTTTTCTCTTTTATCCAATTCCGATACACTCCAAGCACAGCCTAATCGCTTTGGCCAGCACGGCATCCGCCTCGCCACGCATAACACCAAAGCACACCATGGCAATTCCGACGATCAACAAAGCGACCTGTACCACGGGCTTTACCGCTTTGAACAACCTGACCACTCCTTTCGTTACGCGACCATTGGACCATATCGACTATAAAATCCGTGTTAAGCGCGATTTGGAATGTGCAAGGAGACTGTTATGCGTATTTTGATCGTCGAAGACGAGCGAGCGCTGTGCGATGCAATCGCGCGCAGCTTGCGAAACTTGGCGTACAGCGTCGACTGCTGCCACGACGGACAGGAGGCGCTCGACCTGCTGGGCGTCGAAGTCTTTGACCTCGTGGTACTCGACCTCAACCTTCCCCGTATCGATGGCATGACCGTGCTCAGGGAACTTAGGAAAACCGACTGCGAGACCAAGGTACTGATTCTGTCCGCACGCGGCGAGGTCGCCGACAAGGTCGCCGGACTCGATGCCGGCGCCAACGATTACCTTACCAAGCCGTTTCATCTTGACGAGCTTGCGGCAAGGATCCGCAGCCTTACCCTCAGGCGCTTTGCACAAAGCGACATAGTATTAACCTGCGGAAAGCTCCGCTTTGACACCAAGGCGCGCATCGCTTCCGTGGACAGCGAGGCTTTATCTCTTACGCGCAAGGAAACGGGAATCTTGGAATACCTGATGCTTAATCAGGGGCGTCCGGTAAGTCAAGAGGAGCTTATCGAGCACGTTTGGGATAGCAGCGTGAACAGCTTTAGCAACGCAATCCGCGTTCACATCTCGTCACTCCGCAAAAAGCTACGCATCGCTTTGGGGTACGACCCGATTCGCAATCGGATTGGAGAGGGCTACGTTATGGAGGATAGCGAATGAAAAGGTTTTCGCTGCAATGGCGCATAACGATTATGACGGCACTGCTCACGTGTGCAGCATGCGTGCTGACAAACTGCCTGGTCGGCTATACGGGCATGCGCTACATGGATGCCATCGGCAGTGACATCTCGGCCCTTAACGCGACCGGCGAAGATTCGCCCCAGGCGTTCGACCCAACGAAAGCGACCCCCGATGACAAGGTCACGATCGTCGTAAACGACGCACAGGAGTCTTTTGGCACGACAACCTGGTACATCACGGCTGGAGTCACACTCCTTGGCGGCGCGCTGGCATACTTTGTGAGCGGCCGTGCACTCAAACCGCTACGGGCTTTTGCCGCCCAGGTAGAGCGCGTGCAGCCTGACAACCTAAGCGAAATCAGACTCAGTGAAGATGTGCCCACCGAGCTACAGCGATGCAGCGCCTCTTTCAACGACATGATCGCCCGTCTTGGCGAAGGGTTCTCTGCGCAGCGTCAGTTTACCGGCAACGCCGCACACGAGCTGCGCACCCCGCTCGCCCTTATGCAAGCACAGATTGAACTATTCATCTCTGAGCACTCCGGTTTGCAACCCGAAACAGCCGAGCTGCTCGGCCTGCTACAAGAACAAACCGAGCGCATGTCTCGAATGACCAAGGTATTACTCGAGATGAGTGAGCTCCGCAGCGTTCCTTGCGAGGACGATGTTGAACTCGGTCCCTTGTCCGAAGAGGTCCTCACCGACCTTGCGCCACTTGCCGAAAATAAGGGCATAGCCCTCAATTGTGCTGGAGACGCTTTAGTAATCGGGAACGATGCGCTCCTCTATCGGCTGGTGTTCAACCTGGTCGAAAACGCCATCCGCTATAGCCGCGCCGACTCGAGCGTTACCGTCTCCATCTGCGACAACGACAGCCACGTGTTCCTGCGAGTCGAGGACCAGGGCCCGGGAATACCCAAGCAGTACCGTGAGAGCATCTTCCAACCGTTCTTTCGCCTGGATAAATCCCGCAGCAGGGCATACGGCGGCGCAGGACTCGGGCTAGCGCTTGTTTGGGAGATTGCAGCGCTTCACGGTGGCACGGTAGAGGTCGAAGCAAATTCCGAGAACGGAACCGTGATGCTCGTGACCCTCTCAAAGGGGGCCACCACGTGATCCGACTGTCCAGGAGTCCCACTCGACATTGTGAAACGCGTCCCAAAACTTGGACATGAGAAATGGGAGACAGTTCGCATCTATGCCGAGGACGAAGTCCTGGCGGGGATTCAGGATGCGCAGAGGAAGCTTGCGGCAGAAAACCCCGACAGAATCGTGACCGTCGGCGGCAACTGTATGGTGTCGCCTGCCCTCTTCGATTACCTGCACGGGAAATACGAGAACGTTGGAATCGTCTGGATCTATGCGCATCCGGATGTATCCACGCTGAATGATGGCTACCCCAACGCTCACGCCATGGTACTTGGCAGCCTTTTGGAACAGGGTGCACCGCAACTCGTTTCGCGGATGCGGCATCCGGTGTTTAAGCCGAGCGATGTCCTGCATGTCGGGCTACAGCAGCTCCACGACTATCAGGAAGTTTGCTTAAACAAGCATAGGTGTTGCGGTTTTAGCCGATGTCCTCATGGAGGAAAACGACATGCTGGGTCTGTCTGATTAAAGTCCAACAGTTTCCATGAGGCATCTAGCACGGTAAAAGCTAAAGACCCGGGAGACCCCAAACTGTCAACCATCTTTACGGGTGCAAGGGAAACGGGCAAGACAGCCCCCTCTCGCTCCTATCCGAAACGGCGCTTGAACACGGCTGGATTGCAGCGAATGTCTCCGCCATGCCCGGCATGCTCGAAGATATCATCGAGCACACAAAGGAGGCCGCAGGCCGTTACCTCTCGCAGCCCCATACACGCGTGAGCGGAGTTCAAGTTGGGCAGCGGGGCGGTTTAGCGCGCCAATATAATCAAATCGTGCACTTCCATAGCCTCTCGTCTACGTGGTGTACCGTCGTCTCCCCTTTTATCAGAGTTGGGCGATTTTCAGGCACCCGAGCTGAACTCAAATTGAACTCAACGATGCCTTATCGGTCGAGGGCGTCCTAGCGAGAATATACAGAGGCGCACATTTCGCAGGGAACCTCCCATTCGTTATCATATCGGGATGCTGTCAAGGCAGCGTCAATGCGTTCGACCTACACCTTCTCGCTTTTCGAGGCCTCGTCTGCAGGACCATCGGAATCGATACGGAATCGATCGGCATACCATTCATCCGAAGCAATCACCTTATGGAGCATCTGGAGATGCAGGTCGACATAGTGGCAGAACGCCTTGCCGCATTCCACGAGAGGCGCATTGTTTCTCTCGTTGGGCTCGGCTCCAAAATTAAACTCGACCTCATAGCCCTCCCCAGGCACACCCATGCTCGGCAGAATATCAATGGAGAAGTGGACGAATCCAGACGTCACCTTGTATACATCTTTTACCTTTGGATCGAACTTCTCGAGTAAGTCTTGAAGTCTTCCATCGGACATCTTCTCACCCGAGAAATCTTTCAGCTTGTTCACAGGCACACCTTGAAACACCTGCTTGAGAAAGTCATCCTGGTCTTCGGCGGCGAATAATGCGAATGTCCGCAGGCAGACTCCAACCTGTGCGCGGAGAAGCTGGGCGACGCAAACAAGATTCCTCGACTCGAGCATGGAGATGAATCCGTCTATCAGTCTCATCGCATACTCAGAGGAGGATGCCAGATATAGATCCCATTGGGTAAAGTCGCCGTTCATGAAGGGAATCACTGCATTGCGCTCGGCGACTCTCAAGGCACTCAGGCTTTGTTCTATTTTCTCAGCTTCTTGTTTGAACTGTTCGCTATCCAAAATGCCCCCAAATGCCGGCTTCTCAACAAATCAAAAAAGCAAGAGAGACAGAGATTAGGTTCCTGCTCCACTGAACCCACGCTTCCAGTCGAGACACTCCTCCTCGAAGATCTCCCCAGAGTCCCGCCTCTCGCGCCCCTCACGGAACTGTCCATATCAGTGTAGCCAATCCAAGCACAGCCCCACCGCACGGCCCAGTCGCTTCCGGTCCTGCGTGGCCCCGTGAAGGCGGAAGGGCGTGGTTGTCGTCATCGCGTTCCTTTCTCCTCGTACCTTTTTGGGCATGCGTCACGGGCCCCCGCGCGGCGCTGAGAGCGAATCGGCGCAGGCTTGGGGCCAGTTGCGTAGAGGTTGAGGTTCGGGTTTCGCCGGCTTACGCAGCTTGGCGGGCAGAGCGCCCGGGCTCGCTGCGCCTAGGGCGCGGCGGGATCCGCGACGCCGGAGGTGTCGATCTCGCCCAGATTGGCGAGCTGCTCGATGAGGGGGAGGCCCATCGGGTCGTCCACCTCGACGCCGCCGAGCACGATGGTGCTGTCGCGTGTGTCTATATGGGTTGTGAACACGGCCGGGTCGAAACCCGAAGCGATAAAGCCAATGCCCGCGAGGACAACACCCGCGGCAACGAGCCCGCCCGCCACGGCGAGGTAGATCTTCTTCGCACTGGTCATGGTACTCACTCCTTTCTACGCCGCGAGATGCGCGGCAGCGCCGCCCTTCTCGCCCTTACCCTTCCAGAAGGGCGAGGCGGCCTTCCTCGCCCAGAGCGCCGAGAGGCGCGCAATTTGTTTTGAGGCTGCCCAAGCGCCAGCACCAACGAAGAGCGCCACGCCGACGAGGCCGAGCCCCACGCCCGCCGAGGCGAGGGCGTACGGGAAGTGGCCGATGATGACGCCGCTTACGGCAAGCTGGAGCCCAACTACGCCCACGCCCCCCGAGTGCCACCGCGACGATCCACACGCAGAGCGCCAGCACCCAGATGCAGATATAGACCGTGACGGCCACGGCGGCGAAGGCGGCGAGCAGCGGCACCCACACCGGGGAGCCCACGATGGCCAGCACCCACAGCAGCGCGGTGCTGCGCCGGCGCGTCCTCGCGATCGCGCGCGGCACGGCGGGCAGGTCGTCGAGCGTGGCCTCCGCCACCTCGCCGGGCGTGCCCATGGCGGCCACGGCCTCCTCCTCGCTCATACCGTCCTCCATGCGGTCGGCGATGGCCTCCGCATAGAACGCCTTGGTCTCCTCCACCTGCTCGGCCGGCAGGCAGGCGAGCAGCTCGCCCAACCGGCCCAGAAACTCATCGCGCGTCATGGTGCGCCTCCTCAACGTATGCGTAAATCTCCCGTACGGACGGCCACTCGGCCAGGAACTCCTCGATGCGCGCTCGCCCGTCGTCCGTGATGCGGTAGTACCGGCGCAGCCGCCCGTTGTGCTCGGCGGAGCGCGCCGTGATGCACCCGGCCTTCTCCAGGCGCTTGAGCAGCGGGTAGAGCGTCGACTCCGTGAGCCCCATGCTCGCCGGTACGTCCTTCACGATCTGGTAGCCGTAGGACTCCTCGCCGGAGACGGCCGCGAGCACGCAGGCCTCCAGGAAGCCGCGCTTCATCTGTGCCTCCATCCGCACACCTCCTCTCGTCATATACTGTGCTATACACACTATACGATGCAAGGTATTAAACGTCAACTCTCATCGCGAAGGTTCTCCGGCCCCTGCGCGCTGCGAACGTGATGTCGCGGGACGGTTGGCATTATGCATGAAACGTCAAGTAACGCTCTTTTGATCCACTTCCACTCGGCCCCATATGCCTTGCACAACGCCCCCTTCGACCTCGGAATCAAGAGAGCCGCTAGGCTGGACATGCCGGACGGTAAGGTCCTGGACGCCATGGTGGACTTCTCCGATGCCATGGGGGTCATGGGTCTACGCCGATGGAGGCCCACACACGCGGCAGGGCTCGCCCGTCACCGCTGGTCGCCGGACGGTCCCCACGCCTCGCTCGCCAACGCGCAGGCGACAGCAGCAGTCCAGCGCTGGCTGGAGACGCCAGAATGCCCAGAAGATGCGTTTCCCATCGCTGCGGCAGAGCTTTTTGTAGGGGCGGCAATTTTTCCTAATGTCGAGGCCAGCTAGGCTTCAGTAGCCACCTTGGGAGCATCGCCAATAGACTCTTCCTTTATACGTTCGGCATAATCGTAGGCGATACCCACAAATTCCGGTCCCGAGCAACAGGAGTACAATTGCTGCATTGTTGCCAGCTGTTGGGAGATGGAAGATGGACTGCGATGGCTACCCATGCGTTCCCATGCCGTTGATGTGCACCGCCTTTGTGCCGGGGCAGATTGACGCTGCGGTTGCAGGCATTTCCGACCCCGATTCACGCACCATCGCCACGGCAGAAGCGCTGTACTTTCGCGGACAGGCCACCCTCGCTGCCAAGACAGCACGCCCCTATCTTGACGCCACCGACCCCGCACTGCGCTATTCCGCATGCTTTATCTGCGGATATGCCAGTCTGTCGCTCAACCGTATCGCCGACGCCCGCCGGTGCCTTGCGGGCATCCTCGATACGCCGGCCGACGAGGAATCATCCGCTATCCACGCCACGCATATCCTGTTCGCCTCGGCCGCAAGCGTCCTGCTGCACTTGCCTTCCCCGTATTCTGCCGAAGAGTTTTATCCACTTGCGGCGCATCTGCCCGAAGGCCTGCGCCTGTTCGCCAGCTACGTGATGGCGCACGCCTTGTATCTGCGCGGCGAATACGGCCGCAGCCTGGGCATGGCGGAAAACGCCCTGATTATGAAACAGGGAAGTTATCCGATCTCGGAACTGTTCCTGCACCTGGCAGCCTCCATGGCATGCATGAGCCTCAAGGACATCGACGCCGCAAAGGCACACTTCGGAGCCGCTTGGGGCATTGCGCGCCCCGACGGCCTTATCGAGCTCATTGGCGAGCACCACGGCCTTTTACAGGGGCTCATCGAGGCGTGCCTAAAAACGCAATACCCAGACGACTTCGCGCGCATCATCGAGATCACGTACCGCTTCAGCTACGGCTGGCGGCGCATCCACAACCCTGATTCGGGCGAGGACGTGGCCGACGATCTAACGACCACGGAATTCACCATGGCCATGCTCGCCTGCCGCGGATGGACCAACGCCGAAATCGCACGCCACATGGAAGTATCGCCGGGCACTGTTAAAAACCGCCTATCAGGAGTGTATGCCAAGCTTGGTATCGGAACTCGCGCCGAGCTGGTTGCCCACATGTTGCGCTAGCGGCCAGACTGCCCGGCGTATCGAAAGCGCTCCGGGGGGCCTGACGCTTTCGCGCGCTCAAATTGGACATTTTGGCCATCGAACGGCACTACCGTGACAGGATGCCTTCTCGCAAAATTGGATTATTTCCACCGATGCCTGCGGGATGGGAGCCAAAGATGCTTGATCGCCGTTCGTTACTTGTTGCCGGAGCGTCCTCGCTGGCGAGCATTATGTTGCCGCGCGTGCCAGGAAGCGCAAACGCCTTCATATTGCCGTTCGCGCCCACCGAAGCCTATGCCGACGAAAAAGACCCCTTCAGGGTGCTCGTTCTCTCGCGCACCATGTTTGGTGTGGTCGTGGTCGATGTCGCCAACAAGAATACGCCCATCGCGGGTGCCCAGGTCACGCTCACATCGCGCTATGCCGCAGGCAAGCAGCTCACCGCCACTACCGATGACGAAGGCACGGCCATTTTTGAGGTCGCGCCGCTTTCGGAAGGCTACGTGGACGAGGCAACACTCCTTGACGCGTACGACTTTAACGGCGGTATCTCCATCAGCATGAAAGGCTACCGCGATGTCGAGATTCCCCTCGCGCGTGTCCAAGGCGGCACCGCCATTACCGCACCCACACGTCCGCTCTCCGATGGCGAGCCGTACTTTCGCCAGCTCACATTCGACGAATGGGACATCCAGTACGCTGAAGCCACGTTCATGGCATTGCCGAAGGACGACACGGCAAACGAACAGCCCGATACGCACTCCTTTACCGTGCAGGCACATCTGCCACAGGGTGGACAGGCAACGCTGTGCATCAACAAAGTGACGCCCGCCGCGGGCAGCTCATCCGAAACCGTCACGCAGATCGGCCAAGTCAAGGCCAGCGCATCGGGCGCGGATAATCTGGCCACGTTCACACTCGAAGACACGTTCCTCGATGCAGCTTCGGGCCTTCTGGAGGAAGGGTGCAAGCTGCGCTTTGTGCTCGACTACCAGGGCAAAACCTACACGCTCTCATCCCCCATGACCGTTGTCACCGCGCCGGCCGCAAAGGCGGAATCGGGCTCGACCACTATCGTCCCCACCACCATGGACCAAGAGGTCACTCCGTTTGATTTCCCCGCGGCGTTTCCCGGCATCGGCGGCAATAAGTTCACGTGCTGGATGCCCTCGTTCCCCATTTTGTTCGATTTCTCGTTTGCCGGGTATGTACTGTTTGGCGGAGGATACAAACCGGTCGGCTACATGAACGATTCGGGCAATCCGGATCCGGAGTACTGGAAGAAGTCACCGCGCGAGTCGGGCGCCAAGCAGGCAAACCGCTACCTCGACGAGATGAAGGGGAAGTGGAATCAGTACAAGAGTATGAGTGCCGGTTCGGGCACCGATCCAAGAAACACCAAGCTCCTTCGCCACCATTGCACGCCGCTGTTCACGATGGATATCGCCACACAGCTGTACGGCTCGCTCGCCTACGATTGGGTGGGCAAAACCTGGGGTAACAACAACGACCCCGCATACGGCAATATTAAGGCCCTCTTCCAGGTAAGAACCGACCTCAATTGGACCGAGCAGTTTACCTTGGGACCGGTGCCGTTTTTCCTAAACGTCAACCCCTGGGTGCTGGCGAAGCTGGCACTCGCCGTGGGTGCCCACACGCACGGCAGCGGCGCGGCGTTTTTTAAAAACATTTCGCTCGACTATTCAAACACCTCGGGCTCGTTCACCATCCAAATCGGGCTTGCCGTCACCTTTGGCGCCGGCGTTGCAGGCGTCGCTTCGTCTGCCGTGCGCGGCGCCGCATCCCTCACGCTGTTCATTGGGTACGAGAAGGCAGATGGACACCAGCTTCCGCGACTGCGCGTAGGTGCAGACGTCGATGTCGATGTGATACTCCAGTTCGTAATGTTCAAGTGGACCACCAAGGCTCGGTCGGGGTCGTGGCCCACACTCCTCGATTCGTGGAATATGTCGGTGAACGATGGCGACCAGTATGTGCTCCAGCGCTCTGAGCTCGCATTGGGTGAAGATACGCCTTATACGTTGGATGCCTGCTTCGGCACGCCCGGCAACGCCGAGGCAGGTGGTGTGCCGCAGTTTATCGCATCGGCCACCATCGTCACCAACGCCGAGCTGCTCGCACGCGCCGAGGTTAAGGCCACTGCAAGGAATGTCGCGCCTGTCGTGCGCGATTGGGATCAAGCGGTCGCGCGCATTGAGCTCGAGGCGAATGCAGAAAGCGACGACACAGGACAGATCGAGCATTTCGTCCATGCACTGATGGAGAACGACGAAAACGCCGCGCCGATGTATGCGTACACCCATATCGGGCAGGCGAAAGACACCGTTGCGAACCCCAACGCCAATTCTGCCGGTGTATCGGAAGACGAGCGTGGCGGCATCAAGCCCTCGAGCGACAACGTGCTGTTTGCTGGCGTGCTCAGCGAAGCTCACATGAAGCTGGCAATGATTGCCGGCGTAGAATGCCTGTTCCGTATCGCCTCGGTGCGCTACGGCGACAACGGCCGCTCGCGCCTGGTGGTGCACACAAAGGCAAACGGCACATGGTCCGCCCCCACGCCCGTGGACTTTCCCCTTGGGTTTGGCGAGAGCGACGTGGAGCGCGACGGCATATTCGATTACGACTTCGACGTGGTGGAATATACGGACGGAAGAGAAAACCAGGACGCCTACGTGTTGCTGGTCTCGGGCGAGCGCCGCGACGGCGACAACACCCCTTTCGATGCGGCGAGCACAGCCGGCATACTGTCCGTTGTGCGCCTGCGCATAAGCAACGACGGAGTTCGCGTGGTGTCGCATACGTCATGGCGCAGCATCTCGCGCGGCCGCCTGCAAGAAGATGGCTACCATTGCCTGCAGTGCCCGCGCATCACGGTGGGCAAGACACTGGTCGACGGGCGTCTGTCGGGTGCCTACCTCCACCGCCGCGGAACCACCGCAGAAAAGGCGCTCGGCAGCGAGGCAGAGGTTGCGCTGGAGTGCTTCACCCTGTGGTCGGACGTTTCGGGCGACAGCCTAACCTTCCGCCAAGTTCTCCGCTTTCCGCAGGCACCGTCGAGTATCGAGCTGGGCGAGCCCGAGAATATCAACGGCAAAATGGTGGTGCCCGTTGCATACGAAACTGCAAACGGTTGTGGCTGCGCATCGTATGCCGTGATTGGCCAGTCCATCGCGGGTTGGGGCGTTATGCCGCCAGATGCCACAGTACCCCACGCGGTGCCGTGGCCACAACATTCGGGCTTTTTGGCAACCGTCAACGAGCAACTGCAGCATATTACTTGGACGCGAGGCGCATCGGCATTTGCAACGCAGCCCGTGGGTGCCGCAGGCTGTGGCCCGGCATCGTTTAGCGTAAGCAACAACGGCAGGTGCGTGCTCTATGTAGAGAACACCGATGGCAAGGTGGGACAAACCTACGACGAAGAAGGCAACCCGGTAGCAGTGATGGGCAAGCACTTCCGCATCTTCGCCAGTACTTTGGCAGGAGATTTGTTTACGGAGCCGTTCGTGATGTGCGAGCTAGACCATCCCGTCGATCAGATAACGACATTTTTGACGTCGGGAGGCATGCTCTCCGCGCTCGCCACGCACATTGTGAGCGCGGAGAAGAGCGAGGCAGAGCTGCACGGCATCGAAGTGCCCTTGGTGGCGTGTGCCATTCCGACGGGTGCGGTCGCTACCTCGGGCGCGGTGGTGCCCGGAGCAGCAGGTGAATCCTTTATGGTCACGGTGCGAAACGACGGCAACACCTTGCTGACCGCCGGCACGATCGATCTGTACCGAGAGGGCTCCAGCCAGCCGTTCTCCAGCGCATCCATCGGATTCGGAGTGAATGCACGTATGGCTTCGATCTACGATCCAGAGCTTGCCGAGGACGCTTCGGCTAACGACATGGCACACGTGAAGTACGCGCTCGAGACGCTGGGCACGCATTTTGCAACGCACCCGCTGGTAGCCGACAACGGCAACGCCGTGCTGGCACCGGGTTGCACGGCACAGTTTCGCATGAACTTCGCCATCCCCGAGAGTTGGAGCGACGAAGTGGGCAAACGCGTAACGCTGTATGCGAAGGCGCGTAATCTGGTGGCGCTCGATCCCGTAACGCTCGAGGAAATTCGACCGGGCGCAAACTCGGCGCTGGGTGCCATACTGCACGAGCTTCATGTGCCCGACGCGGCATGCGAACGCTCAGAAGTTCAGGTCGGCGTATGCGACAGCGCGGATACGACAGGACTTCACGACGCCCCGATGACAGCTGACGGCGATGGTGGCTCGAGCGGCGGCGGTACTGACGGGGGCGGCGACTCCGGCGGAAGCAGCTCCGGCAGTGGCAAGGACCACGGCAATAACAAGCGCTCCGGAAAAGCGGGCGCGCTTGCGGGCATGGGCGATGTCAACGCTCCCCTTACGGCAGCCGCTGCAGCACTCGCCGCGGCAGGCGCCGGCCTTATCGTCTACAGCGCCCGCCGAACCGCCCTCGGACGCGGTGCCAGCGACGAAGCCGATGCGGATAGGTCCCACTAGCTCTCAGCCGCATTTGTGGGGGGGGGCGCTGACCCTGCTCATCGAACATCAAATGGGCTGGTTCTGGATACCCAGAGCCAGCCCATTACGCATTAGATGTCGTCAGAGGAGTTGAGTTCTGCCTCGAGCTTGGCACGGCGTCTTTTCGCCGTGAAAAACGTTGCACACAGGGCAGCAAACGTGGCCGCGAAAATCGTCGCACCGCAGAACACGCCCGTGGCCAGGTTCGCCAACCAAAAGACGCTTTCGAGCGGTACGATCTGCGCCTCAGCGATACAGCGCATTGCAGCAATAACAAGCGCGAACGCGGCGCCGCTAAGGCCGCTGACAAGCAGGAAATATCCAACAGGAAGATGCTCGGTTTGCCCAAAACGATTGGTATCGACATAGCCCTTCCGCGTTTGCAGTCCTGCGCAAATCAACATCACGAGAACGAGCCACAAATACATGGCTGCCTCGAACGGCGTTGCAAAGCCATGCGGCATTTCACTAGCGTCGCTGTGAACCCACGCAACCTGTCGAGCTATAAACTGGTAGAAAAAGATCATCAACATGCCAAACGAAAGCAGTACGAAACCAATCTTGTAGATCTTCGCGTTCTCAGCCTCCAGGCGCTCATCCTTTGGGCCGGCATATTCACGCCACTTTTGCACGAGCTTTAAATCTTCAAATTTCATAGCGAACTCCTAAAGAGCGTCAGGGTCGACGTCGCTCTCGTCTTCCCAAAACAAGTCGTTCAACGTAACGCGTAGCGCTTTACAGATTGCCACGCACAAATTGAGCGTGGGGTTGTAGCCGCCCGCCTCGATCAGGCCGATGGTCTGGCGCGTAACGCCCACGGCCTCGGCCAAGTCAGCTTGCGAAAGGCCAACCGCCGCGCGCGCCGCCTTCATGCGTAGGTTCTTTTTGCCCGGCATGGAGTTCCTTTCGTAGTAATGGACAGATATCCGTTGCAACATGACAGAAATATATTGCATCAATCAAAAGATGTCAACTATATCTGTCATTATGGAAATTATGTTCGTCATCGCCGTGCGGACATAACAATTTCGATTCGCTATTCAACCTTACTCGGGCAGAACCGAGTCGGAAGGAACCGAGTAAGTGGGACTTATCGGCATGGCCAACGCGCACGCCAATAACCGGATTTGCCGGAACCATGCGTGCCCCATCGTTTAATAGCTCCGTTATTGTTCGATGATCTTCTTGACGACCGCGGGAACGCCTGCCGCCATCACGTTGTCCGGAAGGTCTTCCGTCACAACACTTCCCGCAGCGATAACGCAGCCGCTGCCGATGGTAACCCCCTGGAGTACGGACACGTTCGCGCCAAACCAGCAGTTATCGCCAACAACAATGGGCAGAGCCCTCTCGAGACCCAAGTTGCGCTCTTTTGCTCCAAGGGGATGCGAAGCGGTGTAGAAGCCGCAAAACGGCCCAATAAACACGTTGTCACCAAAGGTAATAGAACCACCGTCCATAAAGTAGCAGCCATGGTTCACAAAGCAGCCGTCGCCAAAGGTTGTCTTGTCCCCGTAGTCAAAGTAGGCAGGCGAAAGGACCGTCAGCCCCGCCGGAAGATCGGTATCGAGCAAAGTTTTTAGGGCGTCAAGCTGCGCGTCGCTTCCGGGTTTTCCCATATTGAAGTCATAGCAGAGCGCCTCTGCCCTCGCCCGTTTTGCCAGGAGTTCCTCGTCAAAGTTGGCATCATGCCACTCCCCGCGCTCCATCTTCTCTTTCTCGGTCACTGTGAGCCCCTTAATAAAAACATTTGTGGCGGCAATTCTATCATTTGATAAGCCGTCAGTTTTCATACCGATAACGAACGCGCGTTCGATGGATTTCGTGTTAGGTGGAATCGTCTGTGGGCTGGGCTATGCTACCTTGACTATCTATATGACTTAAACGCAGCAAAGGAGCACCGAGAGAGCGAGTATGGCAAAAAACACCGCAAACTATGGTAACGACAGTATCCGCCAGCTCAAGGACGAGGAGCGCGTACGCCTGCGCCCCGCCGTCATCTTTGGCTCGGACGGACTCGACGGCTGCGCGCATGCCGCCTTCGAGATCCTGTCCAACGCCGTTGACGAGGCGCGCCAGGGCTACGGCAAGCTCATCACCCTTACCGCCTTTCGCGATGGTTCCATTCAGGTAGAGGACAACGGCCGCGGCTGCCCGCTCGACTGGAACCCCTCCGAGAAGCGCTTTAATTGGGAACTCGTTTTTTGCGAGCTCTACGCCGGCGGCAAATACAATAACAACCAGGGCGGTGACTACGACTTCTCGCTCGGTACCAACGGCCTGGGCTCGTGCGCGACCCAGTACGCATCCGAGTACATGGACGTCACGGTTTGGCGCGACGGCAACAAGTACTCCCTGCACTTTAAGAAGGGCAAGGTCGTCGGTGCCAAAAAGAAGGCACTCGAGATTGAGCCCAGCGACGAGGACCGTACCGGCACCACCATCAAATGGCGCCCCGATCTTGAGGTCTTTACCTCCATCAGCATCCCCCACGAGTGGTATCGCGAGACCATGCGCCGCCAGGCCGTGGTCAACGCCAACGTGACCTTCCGTCTGCGTATCGAGGGCGACGACGGCGAGTTCTCCGAAGAGGACTTCTGCTATCCCAAGGGCATCGAGGACTATGTGCTCGAGAAGGTCGGTACCGACTACCTCACCGAGCCTTTCTTTATCGAGGCCGACCGTCGTGGTCGCGACCGTGAAGACCTGCCCGATTACAACGTAAAAATCACTGCTTGCATGTGCTTCTCGCGCACCTTCACGATGCAAGAGTACTACCACAACTCATCGTGGCTCGAGAACGGCGGTTCGCCCGAGAAGGCCGCCCGCAGTGCTCTGACCAGCGCCATCGATGCCTACATCAAGCAACAGGGCAAGTACAACAAAAACGAGAGCGGCATTAAGTGGCAGGACGTCCAGGACTGCCTGGTACTGGTGACCAACTGCTTCTCCACCCAGACGTCCTACGAAAACCAGACCAAGAAGGCCATCAATAACCGCTTTATCCAGCAGGCCATGACGGCATTCTTTAAGGAGCGCCTCTCGACCTACTTGATCGAGAACAAAGATGCCGCCAACAAGATCATGGAGCAGGTGCTCATCAACAAGCGCTCGCGCGAGAACGCCGAGAAGACGCGCCAGAGCATCAAGACCAACCTGCAGCAGAAGACCGACATGGCCAACCGTGTGCAAAAGTTCATCGATTGCCGCTCCAAGGACAAGAGCCGCCGCGAGATCTACATCGTTGAGGGTGACTCGGCAGCAGGCGCCATTCGCACGTCGCGCGATGCCGAGTTCCAGGGTGTTATGCCCGTCCGCGGCAAGATCCTCAACTGCCTGAAGGAGGACTACCCGCGCATCTTTAAGTCCGACATCATCATGGACCTCATGCGCGTGCTGGGCTGCGGCGTGGAGATCAAAGACAAGCGCATCAAGAACCTTGGCGCCTTTGACCTGGACAACCTCAACTGGAACAAGGTCATCATCTGTACGGACGCCGACGTCGACGGGTACCACATCCGCACGCTCGTGCTCACCATGCTCTACCGTCTGGTGCCCACGCTTATCGACGAGGGCTACGTGTATATCGCCGAGTCGCCGCTCTACGAGATCAACTGCAAAGAGAAGACCTACTTTGCCTACACTGAGCTCGAGAAGAACGGCATCCTTAAGGAGATCGGCGACCAGAAGTGTTCCATCAACCGCTCCAAGGGTCTTGGTGAGAACGATCCGGACATGATGTGGCTCACCACCATGAACCCCGAGACGCGTCGCCTGATCAAGGTGGAGCCCGAGGACGTCACCAAGATGGAGACCATGTTCAACCTGTTGTTGGGCAATGACGAGGCAGGCCGCAAGCGCCATATCTCCGAGCACGGCAAGGAATACCTCGACCAGCTGGACCTGCAATAGCAGCAAATCGATAACGACGGCCCATAAGAAGTTCAAGAGGAAATCGTGGCAAAGAAGAAGACGAAGAACCAGCCAAAGAAAAAGCAGGTTAACGCCGAGAACGTCATCGGCCTGCACTCCGAGGTTACCGACCAGCCGATCACGCAGACGCTCGAGGTCAACTACATGCCCTACGCTATGAGCGTCAACGTTTCGCGTGCGTTCCCCGAGATCGACGGCTTTAAGCCCTCGCACCGCAAGCTGCTCTACACCATGTACAAAATGGGTCTGCTCAAGGGCGAGCGCCAGAAGAGCGCCAACATCGTGGGCCAGACCATGAAGCTCAACCCGCACGGCGACGCCGCGATCTACGAGACGATGGTGCGCCTGGCGACGGGTAACGAAGCGCTGCTTGCCCCCTTCGTGGAGTCGAAGGGCAACTTTGGCAAGTATTATTCGGGCGACTTGAGCTACGCCGCTTCGCGTTACACCGAAGCCAAGCTCTCCCCGATCAGCGCCGAGATCTTCAAGGACATCGACAAGGACCCGGTCGACTTCGTTGACAGCTACGACGGCGCCATGAAGGAGCCGCGCCTGCTGCCCACCACGTTCCCCAACATCCTCGTCTCGGCCAACAAAGGCATCGGCGTCGCCATGGCGTCCGACATCTGCGGCTTCAACCTCAACGAGGTCTGCACCGCCACCATGCACTATCTGCAGGATCCCGACTGCGACCTGCTCGAATATATGCCCATGCCCGACTTCTCGACCGGCGGCGAGATCATCTACCGCCGCGAGGAGATGGAAAAGATCATCGAGACCGGCCTTGGCAGCTTCCAGATCCGCTCCCGCTGGCGCTGGATTCCCGAAGAGCGCATCATCGAGGTGTACGAGATTCCCTACACCACCAAGACTGATGTCATCATCGAGCGCATCGTCAAGCTCTCCAAGGAGGGCAAGGTCAAGGAGATCGCTGACATCCGCGACGAGACCGACCTTTCGGGTCTGCGTATCGCTATCGACCTTAAGCGCGGCGTCGACCCCGACAAGCTCATGGCCAAGCTCTATCGCTCGACCACGCTGCAGGATTCGTTCTCGTGCAACTTTAACGTGCTGGTCGACGGCTATCCCCGCGTTATGGGCGTGCGCCAGATCTTGCACGAGTGGGTCAAGTGGCGTATTGAGTCCACGCGTCGCCGCATTAACTTTGACCTGGGCAAAAAATCCGAGCGCCTGCACCTACTGCACGGCCTTGAGGCGATCCTGCTCGACATCGACAAGGCCATCGCCATCATTCGCGGCACCAAGCTCGAGGCCGAGGTCGTGCCCAACCTTATGAAGGGTTTCGACATCGACGAGACCCAGGCCGAGTTTGTTGCCGAGCTTAAGCTCCGCAACATCAACGAGGAGTACATCCTCAACCGCACCAAGGACATCGCTAAGCTCGAGGGTGAGATTGCCGAGCTTGAGGAGATTCTCTCCAGCGAGGATAACATCAAGAAGGTCATCAGCGACGAGCTGGCAGCGGTCAACAAGAAGTATGTGATGCCGCGCCGCACGGGCAGAATTGAGCCCCATGAGGTCATCGAGGTGAGCCTGGAGCCCGAGGTCGAGGAGTACCCGGTCACCATCATGCTCTCGCGCGATGGCTACCTCAAAAAGATGACCGACCGAGTGCTCAAGAAGGCCACCACGCTCAAGTATAAAGACGGTGACAAGCCCTTTATCGAGTTTCCGTCCTCCAACACCCACGAGCTGCTGGTCTTTACCAACAAGAGCCAGGTGTACAAGTGCAAGGTTGCGACGTTTGAGGACACCAAGTCGGCCCAGCTGGGCTCGTACCTGCCCACCGACCTCGAGATGGAACCCGACGAGAGTGTCATCTGGGTCATCGACCCCGAGGACTACAAGGCCGACGTGTTGTTCGTCTTTGAGAACGGCCGCGTAGTGCGCGTCGCGCTTTCTGGATACGTCACCAAGACCAACCGCAAGCGCCTTAAGAACGCCATCTACGGCGGCAGCAAGCTGCTGTATGCCCAGGTGCTCAAGGAGGATCGCGACATTGCGCTGGTCTCGAGCGACTACCGTCTGATGAACTTTAACACGTCGCTGCTCAAGACCAAGACGACCACCAACACGCAGGGCGTCCAGGCCTTTACCGCCAAGAAGGGCCGCTCGGTCACCACCGTCGGCACAACCGAGGAGATTCTTGGCGCTGGCGTCTCAGCCGAGAAGTTCACCGCACAGAGCCTCCCCTCTGCCGGTGCCCTCATGAAGGAAAACGACATGCCGAGTTTGTTTGACTAGGTACCACGGCAACGAGATCGTTAGATACTTCGCAAAGCGACGAGGCCCGGAACGCAACGGCATTGCGCCCGGGACTCGTCGTTTTTCTTCTCAACTATTTTTTAACGCAGATAAATTGATTTCTGCTTATTTTTCTGCGTAAAAAATGTCAGCGTCACTGCTTCGATGCCCTTTGGTCAGTCGTTAGCAAAACTTGCAAAAGTTAGCAAAACTTGCAAAAATTAGCAAAACTTGCAAAGGAGCTACCATGGAGTACAGCAAGAACCCCTTTACCCCGACGTTCGGAAGCGTCCCTCCCTTTCTAGCGGGTCGCGAGCATATCCTGCGTGACATCAACCGTGGCTTTATCAACGGCCCGGGAGATCCCAACCTGTCGACCATTTTTACTGGCGCAAGGGGAACGGGCAAGACGGCGCTTCTCTCGCTCCTTTCAGAAACGGCGCTTGAACACGGCTGGATCGCAGCAAATGTCTCCGCCATGCCAGGCATGCTCGAAGATATTATCGAGCGAACCAAAGAAGCCGCAGATAGCTACCTCTCACAGCCTCACGCGCGCATAAACGGTGTTCAAATTGGCCCAGTGGGCATCGATTGGACATATGCTCAAGAGGCTCAGGGCAACTGGCGCACGCGCATGAATGGCATCTTTAAGCAACTCGAAAAACATGACATCGGACTTCTCATCACCATCGATGAAGTCACCGTCGATCTCGAAGAAATGCTTCAATTTGCCTCTGTTTACCAGCACTTTGTACGCGAAGGTAAAAAAGTTGCCCTACTCATGGCAGGACTGCCCTACAAAGTATCGGCGTTGCTGCGTAACGATTCCGTCTCGTTCCTCAGGCGTTCCCAATATCATCAGTTGGGACGAATCACTGACGTTGAAATTGCAAACGCATTCCGCAAAACCGTTGAGGCCGGAGGCCGCTCAATCACGCCAGAAGCGCTCGAGGATGCCGTGAAGGCCATCGACGGATTTCCCTAGCTGACGTCCTGCGGTTCCATTTCCGGTCATCTCGTCACCATCCCGTATCAAATCATCAAACACATTCCGACATCTGCGCTGCTAGAAGCATAAATTGCCGTTCATGTGGGCGATAGGTCGAATTACCCTGTCTCCATCGAAATAACCGCCCCCGGAGCCATCTCGAGCCATCCGGGAGGCACGTTTCCACATCATGCGAAGGGAGGCGGCACGTTGCCGGAATCAAGGATAAGATCGGTCAGGGAGCTCAGATGCGGCGTGTGGGAGGTTGACATCATCGACGCGTCGCGCAAGAGGCTGCGAAGGAGGTTCCGGGCGGAAAGCGCGGACGGGGCGCGCGCCGCGGCGCTCGCGTCCCTGCCGGGGCCGAAGGCGTGCACGCTCGCCGAGGCGCTGGACCGCTACTTCGAGATCTTGGCGGCCAAGGGGGCCGCCAGGAAAACCGTCGCGAACTATCGAAAGGAATGCAGGGCCCTCGGGGCGATAGCGGGCTGCGCCGTCGACTCGATAAGCCCCGCCGCGGCGGCGGCCGCGCTCGAGTCGGCCGAGTCCCGCGGCGTCTCGCGCGTGCGCTGCTACCGGCTCAAGACCATCTGCGCCGCCGCGGGCAGACATGCGCTCGCCGAAGGGCTGTGCGCCTCCAACCCGTTCTCCGAGGTCCCGTTCGACGTTCCCCGGCCGCCCAGGAAGAAGCGCCCGATCTCCCCGTCAGGCCTCAAGGCCGCGCGGGCCCTCGCCGCATGCGGATCGGGGCATTCCGCCGCGGCCATCGGCCTCGCCCTCGGATGCGGCCTCAAGCCCGGCGAGATCTGCGGGATACTCGCCGACGACCTCGATGCGGAGCGCATGACCGTCATCGTCCGCGGGATCTGGCGGGAGAGCATCGGCGAGCCGAACTTCTTCGTCGCATATCCCGAGCCCTCCGTGACGCGGCTGCCGGCATGGCTCGGCGACGCGCCGCGCTCCTGGGCCGCCTCGGCCGGATCCAGGCTGCTGCTCGAGAAGAACGGCCGCCGCCGCGACGTGGAACACCTCAGGAGCGACACGAACGAGCTGCTGCGCATCGTTGGCGCCGGATGCACGCTCTACGGGCTCAGGCTCGCCCATGATGAAGGGGAGGATTGAGGAATATGCATTACGAAAGGGTCTCCCTCGCCCGCCGCGGCGGTTCATGGAGGATGAGCTACCGCGCGGTCTACGATGCCGAGCGCAAGGGCGATCGCAAGTGGGCCACGATCGGGGCGGCGGCGAGCCGCGCGGAAGCCGAGCACCTAGCGGCCGAATACCTCTACAACCTCCCCCGCGACCCGGAAGACGAGCGGCGGGCCGAAGCCATCGAGGCGACGGAGGGCCGCATGCCCACGGTCGGCGAGCTCAGGCGGGACGACATCGACCATGCGCTCGCCGTCGGCGCCATCGAGAAGTCGACGCATGCCGGCTATTGCCGCCACGTCAGGCTCCTGGGCGACCTGGGGGAGATTCCCGTGGACAGGGTCACCGCCCAGGACGTGCAGCTCTACGTCGACTCGCTCGTCGAGGACGGGTACTGCTCCGAGACCGTGAACCATATGCTCTGGACGGTCAGGGACACCCTAGAGCTCGCCAGCTTCCGAATGCTCCGGCCCCCGCTCGACCTGCGCAGGATCCGCGCGCCCAAGCACGACCGCCCGCTCCCCCGCGCGCTCTCCGCCGAAGAGAAGAACGCGCTGCTCGCCGCCCTCCCGTGCATCCGCGGCCCGCTCGACGCGATAGTGCGGCTCGCCCTGTTCGCGGGCCTCAGATGCGGGGAGATCTGCGCCCTGCGCTGGGCGAACGTCGATCTCAACCGCCGCACGGTGCGCATCACCAGCGCCATCGGCACCCTGCCCTCCTCCAACGGCTACCTCAAGGGGCCGAAGAGCCCGGCCGGCGTGAGGGCGCTGCCCATCGCGGACGGGCTCATGGAGGGGCTGGAGCGCCGACGGGCGGAGCAGGAGGCCCGCTGCCGCGACGCCGGCGTCCCGTTCACGGACGACATCTTCGTCGTCGGCGACATCGACGGCGCGTTCATGGTGCCGAGATACGCCAACCAGCTGTTCAGGACGTTCGTCCGGACGTTCGGCATAGGCGGCGGGAAGTGCGGCCTGCACCGCCTGCGGCACACCTTCGCCACCGAGCTCATCATGTCCGGGGTCAACCCGAAGACCGTGTCCAACTGGCTCGGGCACACGGACCCCTCCTTCACGCTGAGGATCTACGTGAGCTCCAGCCCGGAGAACCTGCGCGCGAGCGTCGATACCGTCAACGAGGTCATGGCGCTGCCGGAAGGCTACGACGGGCAGGGCTCCGAGCTGCCGGCGCGCATCCGGGGCCAGGAAAAGAAGGAGCCGGAAGAAGAGCCCCTGCCCGATGCCGAGGCGATGCGGACGGTGAAGATCATCTCCTGGGAATCGCTCGCGTGCGGCTAGGCCGTGGCGCGGGCAGATGCGCAGGCGCGTTCCCGAGTCTGCGCATATATGCGTAAATGAGAAAATGCGCGTATGCGCATGTACGCGTTTGGGTATATATGTATATATGAACCTGAACCGCGCCCGGCTTCCCGTGCGGGAAGGCCGCATTGCGCACGGCGCGGCGCGGGCGGATAATCGGCAGGCCGCGGCATACCGCCGCGCCATCATCCAAGGAGCGACCACCATGGGCCTTTTCAAATCGAAGCGCGACATCCCCGACGAGGAGATCTACCGCCCCGGGGACAGGTACTTCGACCCCGAGCTCGTCAAGTCCAGCGACCTCATGAGGCGCTGGTCGGACCTCTACAACGCACACGAGGCCTCGACCCATGTGGTCGAGGAGGGCTACACCGCGGAGATCGCCGTAGTCGGCACGCTCTACGACACCTTCTACATGACGGGCGACGTCGACGTGCCCGGCGCCGTCGAGATGTGCTTCACGCCCGAGCAGATCCGCGAGCACCCCGAATACGTCACGTACAACGCGTTCATCCCGCCCCACCAGCTCGGCTACACCATGGACGAGGTCGACACGTCGCGCACGCACTGCAGCGTCGTGAACTACGTCGCCGTGCCCGAGGGATATTCCGTCGCGCTCGGGCAGGACGGCCGGCTCCACCTCTACGACCCGCAGGACAACGTGTGCTGCGTCACGATGCCGAAGATGTTCCAGCCCTGGTTCGACATCGAGTCGCCCATGGGGCATATAGGCACCCAGGCGCGCCGCCGTTACCTCGTCAGCACCCGCAGCCCGTTCGAGGACGTCGGGCATGCCGCCCACCGCTTCGCCGAGCGCGACGACCCCGAGACCGGGGAGCATTGGATCGACACCGACGCCCATGCCATGAGGGCGCCGTCCATCGCCGAGGACGAGCCTGTGCAGGCGGAGGCGCCGTCGTGCGCCCGCGCGCTCCCGCGCAAGGGCTGATTCGCGCAGATGCGCAGCTATAGATATATGCGCATGCGCATATATGCCGGTGTGCTGATGTGCGCACGCGCACGGCTCAGAAGTCCTCGGCCATCGCCCTCGCGACGTCGAGCAGGGTCCTCTGCTTGGCCGGGCCCATCATGTCGTAGTAGGCGCGCATCTTGCGCCAGCGCAGGGCCGACTCGTCCTTCTTCCTGCCGCCCGCCCTCGGGTCGCCGACCTCGGTGAAGGCCGTGACCATGTTCACGCCGTACTCGTTGAGCAGCGCCCGCAGGTCCCCCGGCGACACCCACAGGGTCCCGGCCTCGTACTTGTACACCGTCGTGGCCTTCTTGCCGATGACCGCTCCCGCCTCATCGCCCTTCAGCCCCGCATCGTAGCGGTAGCGCTTGAGCTGCGCCGCCAGCTCGGACTTCTCCGGAACCCTCGACCTCATCGAACGCATCACTTCCTTCCGTGTCGAAACGCGCGGGGCCTTTCTACCCCGTGCGGGCAAGTATCGCACCGCGCGCCATCTCCCCGTTCCTATACTGTTCCCGTCGGGGGTCGTAACGACCCGGATACTTTCGGTATCGGAACACGGAACGGGAAGGCTTCCGACATGAACAGACAAGACGGCATACACATGGACGCGCTCGCCGCGGCGCTCAGGGAGACCGGCGCCACGGCGCTCGACATCGTCCGCGGCACGGGGATACCGCTGCCCAAGGTCCTGAGGCTGCTCGGGCTCTCCACGGCGTCGCGCGCCGCGGCGGCCCTCGACGGGCTCGAGATCGTCCAGCTCTGCCTCTACGCGGAGCTGCCGCTGTCCGCCGTCATGGACGCCGAGGAGGACCAATGAGCTCAGTCATCGAGGACCTGGCGGCTCTGCCGAGGTTCCTGACTGTCAAGGAGACGTGCGCCTTCCTGGGCGTCAGCGCGTCGACCGTCAAGAGGTTCGTCAAGTCGGGGGACCTCAGGCAATGGACCCCCGAGCGGGGGCACCGCAAGATAACGCGCGACTCCGTCGCCAGGCTCGTCGGGGTCGATCCCGCCTGCATCCCGAACAGGCGGAAATCGACTGAATAGAAACTCAGACAATTGGTTATAATGCCACCGTCGATGGTCCGGCCTGCCGACTGCATCGACCTCACCACCTGACCTTCCGCCGACCCCGGCCACGCCACCTGACCCCAGCAGGCCCATATCCACACCTGCTCTACAGAAGGGGTCAGAAGAAATGGCAGCAGAAGACGAGGCGGTACAGCTCGCGTTCAGGACCGGCACGGCAGCCGTGCAATCAGCCTCAGAAATCATCAAGTACCTGCTCGAGGGCCTGGCCCAGGCGCGGCGAGCCCGCGCGGCCGGCAACAGGAACGACCGCATACCGGCGAGATTCGCCCGCGCCCTCACGCACGGGGCCGCGAACATGGTCGACGGCCGCGGCGAGAAGGGCATCGTCTCCGCCGAGACCGTGCGCGCCCAGAACCCGGACCAGTACCGCGAGGCCATGGTATTCCCCGGGGCGGTCGCCGACAATCGCGAGGACATCCAGAAGCTCAAGCGCGAACTCATGAACCACGGAGTGAAGTTCTCCGTATTCGACACCGTCAACCCCATGGACGGAAGTCCCGCGGTCTCCATCGGCATCCAGGGCCGGGACATGGACATCATGACCCAGGCGCTCATCAACATCGGCGTCGAGTCCTTCGGCATGGACCGCAAGGAGCTCGAGGAGTGCGCGCGCGGCATCGAGCGCGACGACCAGAACCGCTATCCCCGCGCCTTCAAGCGCAACGGCATCAACTGGGAGTTCGAGCGCACCGGCGACGGCCGCAACAGCTGGGTCGGGTCGGCCGGCGGCCACTCCCGAGAGCAGTACCGCGTGACCCTCGACCCGGACGACGAGAACAAGGCCTCCTTCGAATGCACCCGCAACGGCCGCCCCGTCGCCAGCGCCGAAGTCGACGCCACCCAGGGACCCGAGCTCTGGAAGACCGGCTCGGACGGAGCCAAGGAGTTCTACAACGAGATGAAGGCCGAGGGGGCCGCGTTCGCGGCCGCGCCCGGCATGGTGCTCGAGGCCGCCATCGACCGCGGCTGCTTCATCTCCGAGAACAAGAAGAAGATCGACCCGAAGCAGGCCGCTGCCGCCGAGAAAAACGCCGCGCTGCTCAGCGAGGCCTTGGGAAACTCCCGGGCCGCCTCGCCTGAGTCCCCCGTCGGACAGACGAAGGCGGCCAAGAAGATCGCCGAGAGCAAGATGCAGCCCTCCATGCCCGCACGCAACGAGGGGATGCACCGATGATCGACCTTGAGACCCTGGCCGCCTCGTGCGCGACGATGGCCGACGAGATCGTCGCGCGCGGCAGCTCCGACACGTTCAGATACGACGCCGCCGGCATCCTCGAGTTCGGCGACAGCCCCGAATACTACTCGCCGATCTCCTCGTCCGCCTACCGCAGCGAATACCCCGAGACCGCCCGCGAATACGGCTACACGAGGGAATACCTCGAGCAGGCGGAGCGCCGGCTGCTCGCCTGCGTCATCGGGTACTGCGCGCTCGACGGCGAGCTCGCATCCATCCGCGACGGCGGCGAGGGCCATGACGGCTTCCGCGTCAACCCGCTCGACGTCCACGAGGTCCTGCTGTGCGCCCGCACCGCCCCGTCCGACCCGCGCGGATGCGCGGCGCTCGAGAGCGCCATCAAGGGCAACAGGTTCGTAGACGGCGAGGAAAGCTACCTCGACCGC
>DBGCAP010000038.1:0-36396 GCA_048367555.1 Collinsella sp. | reverse complement strand
CCGGTCGTCATGGAGGTTTAGTTTGGCGCGCGGATCTGCACAAAACGCCAAAGGCAATAAGGCCAACAACCAACCGGCATCTGCTAAGGGTGCCGGTTCCCATCTGCGTGCCAATAAGGGCCACGAGTCCGAGTTCGATGAGCTCGAGCCCCTGGTCGAGCCTTCGGCCAATCGCGATATCGCCGGCGTGATCATTGCCGTTTTGGCTATTGCGTCCTTCATTGCCGTGATTTCGCCGGCAACGGCGCCCGTGACGGCTGCGGTTGCCGGTTTCTACCACCTTGGCTTTGGCCTGGGCGCCTACGTGCTGCCGATCGTCATCTTGCTGTTTGCCGCCACGCTCTTTTTGGGTGAGGACTCGCCGCTCAACATTCGCTCGGTTGCGGGCGGTGCCGTGGTCTTTGTGGCCATTGTCTCTATCCTGTCGCTGATGGTGCCGGGCACGAGCGATTCGTGTGACCTCATGTTTACGCCGCAGAACCTTTCCGCGTCGGGCGGCTACATTGGCGCCTTTGTCGCAAGCACCTTGCAAAACGCCCTGGGTAAACCTATTGCCATGGTTGTCTTGCTGGGGCTTGTCGTCGTTGGCCTGGTCATTATCGGCTTCTCGGTGGGCGGCGTTTTGCGCTCCGCACGCGATCGCGCCGCCGATTTTGCCGAGCGCCGTCGTGCCGATGTCAATGCGAGCCCGTGGGGCGATGAAGAGGCCCTGTCGGTTCCCGGCGTTGCCCGTCCGCACCTGAGCATTCTGCGCCAGAAGGGAACTGACGCCGCCGTGACCACGGTCATGGGCAGCAATGTTGATCCTGTTTTGGATGACGACGAGGACGATGACCCGTTTGTCGACGTTTCCGAGGCCGTGGAGGCCGAGCGAGCCAAGACCACGCTGCTGCCGCGTCGCCATGCCAAGAAGGGCAAGGCCGCGCGCAAGCTCAACACGAGCGAGCCCGACCCGTCTTGGTCCGATAGCGAAATCGAACTCACCGAGGGCGATGACGAGGACGACGAGACTCCGCTCGAGATCGCCAAGACAACCTTGCTGCCGCGTCGCCGTGCTAAGGCGGGACAGGTCACCGGACAGTTTTCGATGGAAGACGACCCGGACAAGGCTGACGAGTCGGAACCGCCATTTGCCGTGAATCCCGTTTCGGCAGCTCCGCAGATTCCCGACTTCCTAAAGCATCCCAAGGTTGCCGATGCCTCCAGCTCTACGGCTTCTGCTGCTCCTGTTGCAGCCGGCGATGGAGGAGCGGATGGCACCGCTGCCGATACCGAGGGCGAACAAGAGGACGGCCTCAAACTCCCGCCGCTCGAAATCCTGCACGCCAACCCTCAGTCGGCGTCCTCCGCGTCTTCTGATAAGGAGCTGGAACAGACTGCCGAATCGTTGCAGTCCACCTTGCTTGAGTTTGGCCGTAGCGCCCGCGTTGTCGGCTGGATTGCCGGCCCCACGGTCACGACCTTTAAGCTGCAGCCCGGTGAGGGCGAGCGCGTGAGCAAGATCTCGAGCCTCGAGGACGATATTGCGCTTTCGCTTGCTGCCCAGTCGGTGCGCATCTTTGCGCCGATCCCTGGCACCTCGCTCGTTGGTATCGAGATTCCCAATCGCAAGCGACAGAACGTCAACCTGGGCGATGTGCTTCCCTATGTGAAGGGCGGTCCGCTCGAGCTTGCCATCGGTCGCGATGCCGAGGGCACGCCGGTTGTCGCCGACCTCGCTAAGATGCCCCACCTGCTGATCGCCGGCACCACCGGTTCGGGTAAGTCGGTCATGATCAACTCCATCATCACGACCTTGCTCATGCGCGCCCTTCCCGAGGACGTTCGTCTGATCATGGTTGACCCCAAGCGCGTCGAGCTTGCGGGCTATAACGGCCTGCCGCATCTCTACGTGCCCGTGGTGACCGAGCCCAAGCAGGCGGCCAGTGCGCTTCAGTGGGCCGTTTCCGAGATGGAGCGTCGCCTGAAAGTCTTCGAGCGCCTCAACGTTCGCAAGATCTCGACGTATAACGAAAAGCAGGCCGCCGGCGAGTTTGAGCATTACGATAACCCGCCGCAAAAGATGCCCTATCTGGTCATCATCATCGACGAGCTTTCGGACCTGATGATGGTCGCCGGCAAGGATGTCGAGGCCTCGATCGTCCGTATCGCCCAGCTGGGCCGTGCCGCCGGTATTCACCTTATCGTGGCTACGCAGCGCCCCAGCTCCAACGTGGTGACGGGCCTCATTAAGGCCAACATCACCAACCGTATCGCCTTTAACGTGGCTACGGGCATCGATTCCCGCGTCATTATCGACCAGATGGGCGCCGAAAAGCTCACCGGTTTGGGCGATATGCTGTTCTCCAAGGTCGACTGGGGCAAGCCCCGCCGTATCCAGGGCTGTTTTGTCTCGGACGACGAGATCAACGAGATCGTCGAGTTCGTTAAGTCGCAAAGCGAGCCCGACTATCACGAGGAGATCCTGTCTGCTGTGGCGCCCGCCTCCATGTCCATGGCTGGTGGCGGCATTGTTCGCACCGGCGTTGCCGAGCCGCAGGATGACGATCCGCTTATCTGGGAAGCCGCCCATATTGTGGTGGAATCGCAGCTGGGCTCCACATCTGGCCTGCAACGCCGCCTCAAGGTTGGCTATGCGCGCGCCGGGCGTATTATGGACATGCTGGAAGAAAAGGGTGTCGTCGGCCCGCCCGACGGTTCCAAGCCGCGCGAGGTCCTGCTGGACGAGGAGGGGCTTGCCGCGCTGGAGTCTGTCGACGCCGAGATGGCACGTGAAGATCGTGAGTTTGGAGGATTCTGATGGCTGCACGCTTTGGTGACATGCTGCTCGAGCAGCGTCGCCGGATGGGCCTTTCCATCCAGCAGGTCGCCAACACCATCAAAATCAGGCCGCAGATCATCGAGTTTTTCGAGACCGGTAACTTTGCATCGATGCCCCCGCGTGGCTATGCGCAGGGCATGATTTCGAGCTACGCTCGCTTTTTGGGGCTTAACCCGCGCGAGGTCGTCAATGCCTATTTTGATGACCTCATGGCATATGAACGCGAGACCTCGCAGCAGGGCGGTCGTTTTCAGGATGCCGCCGGCTACGTTAACTCGCGTTCGTCGGTCGATAACGGACGCTTTCTGATGGTTCAGGGTGGACGTTCGACGCGGTACGGTCAGCGTCCTCCGCAGGCGGGTTATATCACCGAGACGGGCTCCAGCGAGGAGATTCGTTCTCAGCGAGATCGCTTTCGCAGTACGCCCATGCCGGATGACCGTGCGCTTCCCGCCGCTCGCGGGTTGAGTCGCGATCCTCGCGCCGGTTACGGCGACGGTGGCTACTCCGGTCGTGGCTATCGCGGAGTTTCTGCCGGGCGTTCCCGCGGTGGATATGCCGACGCCGATACCACGCAGGTGACGCCGCGCCTCCGTTCGCAGTCGCAACCGTCTGGCCAGCGCTTCTCCGCCCCGCGTTCGGGCCAGCGTAATTATCAGGGCCGTAGCGAGCTCGCGCCTCGTTCGGGTCAGCGCAATATGCAGCGCCAGGGCGGTTATCGCGGTCGTCCCGACAATGGCCGTGGGCGCATGCCCCAGGGAAATGGGCGCAGCGGCTCTTCGCGTGGCGGGAGTGGATCTCGAACCCTTCAAAACAACGGACTCGATCCGCGTATTGTTTACGCCGGTATCGGCGCTGTGGCACTTTTGCTGATTTTGCTCATCGTGGTCCTCCTGCGTGGCTGCGGCTCTTCTGCACCCGAGTCGACGCCCGAGACGCCCGCGGCCACCAAAACGACGACCAAGAAGTCTTCCAAGAAGACCGAATCCGTTGACGAGGATGAAGGCACCGACGATGCGACGGATTCTGCCGATTCCGATGCCGCCAAGGCGACGGTAAAAAAGGAAGAGGACGAGGTCATCAAGGTCAAGGTTTCCGTTGCCAAGGGCAAGACCGCCTGGATTGAGGTCAAGGTCGACGGTAAATCGGTCTACGGCGCCCAGGCGACCGGCCCCTTTGAGCAGGAGTACACGCCTGAGTCCTCGATCGAGATCACCACGTCCAAGCCCTCCGATGTCACGGTTACCAAGAACGGCGAAAAGGTTCGCTATGACACCAAGACATCGGGCGTGGCGCGCGTGACCATTACCGTTCCCAAGAAGGAGACCACAGACTCCGAGGACGGCGAGAGTACCGACGGCACCGATGCTGTCGACGGCGCCGACGCCCAGTCTGCCGACGGCGCCGATGCTCAGTCTGCCGACGGCACCGACACGGCATCCGACGGCCAGGCAGCAAACGATTCAGATGACAATTCGTACGACAGCCACTAAGGCTCCCCGTACCGAAAGGAAGAACCATGGCTAAAGATTCCAGCTTTGACGTTGTGTCCGAGGTCAATATGCAGGAGGTCGATAACGCTTTCCAGCAGACCACTCGCGAGATCTCTCAGCGCTATGACCTCAAGGACTCTGGCGCCACCATCGAGCTTTCGAAGGGCGACAAGCTCTTTACAATCAATGCACCGGCCGATTTCGTCTCCAAGCAGATCATCGACGTGCTGAGCTCTAAGCTCATCAAGCGCGGCATCGACCTCAAGGCTGTCTCCTGGGACGCGCCGCAGGCGGCTTCGGGCGGTACCGTGCGCGTGCTCGGCCATATCGTCGAGGGCATCGACCAGGCGACCGCCAAGAAGATTAATAAGGACATCAAGGATCAAAAGCTCAAGGTCAAGGTGACCATCGAGGCCGATAAGCTGCGCGTTACCTCGGCCTCTAAGGACGCGCTTCAGACGGTGATCCAGTTCCTGCGCGACCAGGACTACGGTCAGCCGCTGCAGTTTACCAACTACCGCTAATTTACTCGAAAGGACCGTTCTCCAACATGGATACTCCGTTGGGTTCCGTACTCTACATCACGCTTGGCTGCGCTAAGAACGAGGTCGATACCGACCGCATGCGTTCGCTGCTGACCGCCGCGGGCTATGAGGAGGCATTCGATCCGCAGGATGCCGATATCGCTATCGTCAACACGTGCTCGTTTCTTGCGTCGGCGACGTCCGAGAGCATCGAGACCACGCTCGAGCTCGCTAACGAGGTGCAGGACGGCGTTCGCGCCTGCCCCATCGTCATGTGCGGCTGCGTGCCGTCTCGTTACGGCGATGACCTGCCCGACGAGCTTCCCGAGGTCGCTGCCTTTGTGAAGGCCGATGAGGAAGACGGTATCGTCTCTGTCATCGATGGCGTACTGGGCGTGGAGCGTGAGATTGCAGCCTATATCCCGCAGGTCAAGCGTACCGTCGAGGGTGCCGTTGCCTACGTCAAGATCTCCGATGGCTGCAATCGTTTTTGCAGCTTCTGCATGATCCCCTACATTCGCGGTCGCTATCATTCGCGCAATGCCGAGAGCATTATCTCCGAGGTTCGCGACCTGGTTGCCGGCGGTGTGCGCGAGATCGTGCTGATCGGCCAGGACACGGGCATTTGGGGCACCGACTTTGCCGACGAGGACGTCGCCGAGGGCGCGCCGCGCAATTTGGCGCAGCTGCTGCGTGCCGTCGCCGAGGCTGTGCGCCCGCACAACGTCTGGGTCCGCGTGCTCTATCTGCAGCCCGAGGGCATGACCGACGAGCTTATCGAGACGATTCGCGATACGCCTGAGGTGCTGCCCTATATCGATATCCCCGTGCAGCACTGTGACGCGCGCATCCTCAAGGCCATGCGTCGCTCCGGTTCGCGCCAGGAGCTCGAGGATCTGTTCCGCGACCTTCGCGAGCGCATCCCCGGCATCGTGATTCGCTCTACGGCCATGGTCGGCTTCCCGACCGAGACCGACGATGAGTTCCGCGACCTTATCGACTTTATGGACACTGTCGGCTTTGACTACACGAGCGTCTTTGCCTACTCGCGTGAGGAGGGCAGCCTGGCCGCCAAGATGGAGGGCCAGGTCGATGAAGAGGTCAAGCTCGAGCGAGCCCAGGAGGCCATGGATCTGGCCGAGTCGCTCGGTTTTGCTGCCACGGCGGCCCATGTGGGCGAGCGCGCCCAGGTGATCGTCGATGGCATCGAGGAGACCGAGGACGGCGCCGAGCTGATCGGTCATGCCTGGTTCCAGGCGCCCGATTCCGATGGCGCGGTGCATCTGGACGCCGGCGAGGCGTCCGTGGGCGATATTTTGACCGTTGAGTTTACCGATAGCTTCTGCTATGAGCTTATCGGTCATGTTGTGGAGTAGGAGAGCATCGTGGCAAACGAGAGCAATAAGGAACTGACGAGTGTTTGGACGCCCGCCAACATCGTGACGTGCGTTCGCATCGTCTCTATCCCGGTGTTCATGATCGTTTCGGCCCTGTCTCACGCGAGCGTTGCCGGTACGGACTGGAGCACCTTCGACGGCCCGCTCGCCGCCGCCGCCTTCATTTTGTATGTGATTCTGTCGTGCACCGATAAGGTCGACGGCTATCTGGCGCGCTCGCGCAACGAGATCACCGATTTCGGCAAGTTCTTGGACCCCATCGCCGACAAGCTGCTCGTGTTCTCGGCCCTGCTGCTGTTCCTGGATTTTGGTGCGGTGACCGTGTGGTCTGTGTTCATTATCTTGTTCCGCGAGTTGCTGGTGAGCGCCCTTCGCATGGTCGCGAGCGCTGCCGGCGTGGTCGTTGCCGCCGATAAGCTCGGCAAGTATAAGACGGCGACCACGATGGTCTCCATTTGCGGCTATCTGTGCGTCTTTGCGATGGCCGGCCTTCAGCTGGGTCCGGTGTCGCTGCTGCTCGGTGTCTATTCGGTGTCGCGCTTCCTGTACGTCATCGCCGTGATTTTGACCATTGTCTCGGGCGCCCAGTACTTCTGGAACTGCCGCAAGATCGTCTTTTCGGTCTAGGTCCTGGTGGGTATGACGGAGTCTTATTTGCAGATTGCCGCAAACAACGAGGAGCTGGCGCGTGATATTGTCGAGCGCGCGAGTGCCCGTGGTGAGACGGTGTCGACGGCGGAGTCGCTGACGGCGGGCATGATTGCCTCGACGATTGCCGATATTCCGGGTGCCTCGGCGGTGCTTCGTGGCGGTGCGGTGACCTACTGCGATGAGATCAAACATCGCGTGCTCGGCGTCGAGCAGGAAACGCTCGATCGGTTTAGCGCCGTGTCGCATCAGACGGCACGTGAGATGGCCGCGGGCTCGCTGGACCTCTATCAGAGCGATATAGCCGTAAGCGCAACGGGCTACGCTGGACCCGGTGGTGGCACCGAGCAAGACCCCGCCGGCACGTTCTATATTGGCTGGGCGTATCGCGCGGCCGATGGGGGAGCGCCGGTTGTCGAGTCTGCGCGCTGTCATTACGAGGGCGATCGGTCGTGCGTTCGTGCCCATGCGGTCGCGGAGGCTTTGGGACGCATTGTCCGTGTGCTCAATTCTATGGAATAGACATGGTTTAAGGGGCCTTAGGGCCCCTTAATTGTGGAGATAGGGACCTTTGACCGGAATTACGTTTGCGCTGGTACATGGCATAAATTTGTTCGCGCACTCGCATTTGTGATTGGCGTGGTCAAGCGTTTGGTCGGTGATTGGTTGGCGTTTGGTCGGGTTTTGGAATGGTCGGGTGCATATGATGAATCTGAACGGTTGACCACGAACAGCCGTTCGTTTATTATCGTTTCAGGTTGTTAAGAGGAGGGCTATTCATGGCCAAGAATTCAGGTCCCGTACGTACCGTTCATGCACGCACGACGGGTAAAGAGCGCGACGAGATGATCGCCACCACCAAGGCCGAGATCGAGAAGAAGTTCGGCCAGGGCTCTATTATGAGGTATGGCGACGGCGGTCCCGAGCTCGAGGTTGAGGCTATTCCGACGGGCTCTCTGGCGCTCGATGCCGCCTTGGGTATCGGCGGCGTGCCGCGCGGCCGTATCGTCGAGATTTATGGCCCCGAGTCCTCCGGTAAGACGACGCTTTCGCTCGAGATCCTTGCGGAAGCGCAAGCCATGGGCGGCGTCGTTGCATTTATCGATGCAGAGCATGCGCTTGATCCCACCTATGCCGCGCGCATTGGCGTCGATATCGACGAGGTCCTGATTTCCCAGCCCGATACGGGCGAGCAGGCGCTCGAGATCGTCGATATGCTTGTGCGCTCCGGTGCCATCGACGCCATCGTCGTCGACTCTGTTGCCGCCTTGACTCCGCGTGCCGAGATCGAGGGCGAGATCGGTGACACGACGGTGGGTCTGCAGGCTCGCCTGATGAGCCAGGCACTCCGCAAGCTCGCCGGCTCGCTTGCCAAGTCCAACACGACCTGCATCTTCATTAACCAGCTGCGCGAGAAGATCGGCGTCATGTTCGGCAACCCCGAGACCACCACGGGCGGCCGCGCACTCAAGTTCTTCTCTTCCGTGCGAATCGATATTCGCAAAATCGATACCATCAAGCTCAAGGACGAGGTTATCGGCAATCGCGTGCGTGCCAAGGTCGTTAAGAACAAGGTGGCGGCTCCGTTCCGTTCGGCCGAGTTTGACATCATGTATGGCACCGGCATCTCCAAAGAGGGCTCGATTTTGGATATGGCCGTCGAGTGCGGCATCTGCAAAAAGATGGGGTCCTGGTTTGCCTATGGCGAGGACAAGCTCGGCAACGGTCGCGAGGCCGCCAAGACGTTCCTACGCGAGCATCCCGATTGCGCCGACGAGATCGAGCACAAAGTTCGCCTTGCCTGCGGCCTTGAGTATGACGACGATGCTCCCTCCGAGGTTGAGTTGACCGACCAGCCTGCCCCCGAGGAGTTTGATGAGCTGTACGCCATCGATGGCTCCGCGATGCTTGACGATGACGACGAGTAGCGGATGCCGACATGTCGTATACTGTGACCGAGGCTACGGTCGTCTTTCCCGATAAGAAGGCGGCCTCTTCGTTCTCGAGCGGTTATGCGTCTAAAAAGCCCTGCGCGCATATCGATTGCGATCTCGAGGGCGGTTTTGAACGTTCCATTTGGATTCCCGTGCGCGTGGCGCGCCTGTACGTTAAGAACCGCCCCGACCTTCCCTGTGATTGGGATGACTTTCGCGAGGCGGTGCAGCTTATCGAACGTAAATGTGCGCTCACCATGGTGACCGAGATGCTTTCGCGCCGCGATCATGCCACGGGCGAGGTGCGCGATAAGTTGGCGCGCTATGGCTTTCAGCAGCCTGCGATCGATTTTGCAGTTGCTCGTGCGACCGAGTATCGTTTTTTGGATGAGAACCGCTTTTGTTCGTACTTTATTGAAGAGCGTAAGCGTCGCGGCTGGGGACAGCGTAAGATCGAGGCTGAACTCAAGCGCCGTCATGTCGTACTTGACGATATCCCCGGGTATCCAGAGGATTATTTTGCCGTGGATGACGACTTGGCTCGTGCGTCGGCCTTGCTCGCTAAACGTCGCGTTCCCGAAGCGCGTGCATTCGAAAAGCTCGTCAGGTTTTTGATGGGTAAGGGCTTTTCGTATCACATCGCCGCCGATGCCGTTAAGGTGCGGCTCGATGCCTCAAGCGAGGAATGCGCCGTGTAAGCGTGCACATGGTACGCCCCTGCCGTTCACCGCTTGATAGGCGCCGTGCCGGGTGCGTTTATTTGACAGTTGTTGCGGTTCAACGTAGGATAAATACTGTCATTTGCTTTGTGATATGTGCTCATCTGTGATGAGTTTGTTTATTTGTTTATCTGTATCCGACCCGCATAAGCTGCGCCCATATTACTCAAATGTCGCGAGCCGTTCGTAAGGACGGTTCGCTTTGCTGTGTAACGAATCCATAAAAAGGAGTGAGCATGCCTATCATTGCAGCGCTCGTTGGCCTCGTTTTGGGTGCCATCGCCGCCATTGCCTACATGCGCACCGCCAAGCAGGGTAGTCTTCACGAGGCCGACGAAAAGATTCAGTCGGCAAACGCGCAGGCAGAGTCCCTGATCGGTGATGCAAAGCGTCAGGCCGAGACCCTCAAAAAAGAGGCTCTGCTCGAGGCTAAGGAAGAGATCATCAAGAACAAGCAGGCCGCCGAGGCCGAGGACAAGCAGCGTAAGAGCGAGATTCGCACGCTCGAAAACCGCGTGATGCAGCGCGAGGAATCGCTCGATCGTCGCAACGATGCGCTCGACAAGCGTGAGCATCAGCTGTCCAGCCAGGCTGGTCAGGTCGAGAAGCGCTCTCGCGAGCTTGAGGAGCTCTGCGCCAAGCAGACTTCCGAGCTTGAGCGTATTGCCGACCTTACGCGCGAGGACGCTCACAAGGAGCTGCTCGACAAGGTCCGCGGCGAGGTTACCCACGAGGCGGCCACCATCATCCGCGAGTCCGAGCAGCAGGTCCGCGCCGAGTGCCACAAGACCGCTCAGGAGATTCTCTCCCTGGCGATTCAGCGTTGCGCCGCAGACCATACCGCCGAGGTCACCGTCACTTCCGTGCATATTCCTTCCGATGACCTTAAGGGTCGTATCATCGGTCGTGAGGGTCGCAACATCCGCACCTTTGAGCAGGTGTCCGGTGTCAACCTCGTGATTGATGACACCCCCGAGACCGTTGTGCTTTCGAGCTTCGATCCGGTCCGTCGTGAGACTGCCCGTGTGGCGCTTGAGAACCTCATTGCCGATGGCCGCATTCACCCCGCTCGCATCGAGGAGATGTACCACAAGGCCGCCGACTTGGTTCAGCAGCGTGTGCGCGAGGCCGGCGAGCAGGCCGCCTTCGATACCGGTATCCACGACCTGCATCCCGAGATCGTCAAGACCCTGGGCGCTCTGCGCTACCGCACCTCGTTTGGTCAGAACGTGCTGCAACACTCGCTTGAGGTCTCCGACCTGTGCGGCGTTATGGCTTCCGAGCTTGGTCTGGACGTTGTGACCGCCAAGCGCGCTGGTCTTCTGCACGACCTGGGCAAGGCCATCGATCACGACGTTGAGGGCCCGCATGCTGTCATTGGCGCCGAGCTTGCCCGCCGTTATGGCGAGAAGCCCGTTATCGTCCACGCGATCGAAGCCCATCATGCCGATGTCGACCCCAACACGGTGCTCGACGTTCTGGTCCAGGCTGCCGATGCCGTCTCCGCTTCTCGTCCCGGTGCCCGCCGCGAGTCGGCCGAGAACTACATCAAGCGTCTTGAGAAGCTCGAGGAGATTGCCAACTCTCACGACGGCGTCGAGCGTACCTATGCCATGCAGGCCGGTCGCGAGGTTCATGTCATGGTTCAGCCTGACAAGATCTCCGATGCCCAGTCCACGGTGCTTGCGCACGATATCGCCCATCAGATCGAGGAAGAGATGGAGTATCCCGGTCAGGTTCGCGTTGTCGTGATTCGCGAGAGCCGTGCCGTCGATATCGCTAAATAACATGAACGACGCGAACGAGCTCATCTCATTTATCGCGTCGATGTCGGGGGAGGGCAACCTTCGCGTCGAGGAAAACCTTGGCGAGGGGTATGTCCGCCTCCGCGTTTCGGAGGCCGAGCGCCGTCAAGCCAAGCATGACATTCAGCATGTAGAGGACATTGTCATCGAGATGCTGCGCAATGCTCGCGATGCCGGAGCCGATAAGGTCTATCTTGCCACGACCAAGGAGGAGGGTGTTCGCACCCTCCTCTTCCTGGATAACGGTTCGGGTGTGCCGCAGGATATGCAGGAGCGTATCTTCGATGCCCGTGTCACTTCCAAGCTCGAGAGCATGAAAATGGACCGTTGGGGTGTTCACGGTCGTGGTATGGCGCTGTTCTCTATCAAGCAGAACACGGATGAGGCACGCGTTGTTACATCGGGCGTCGATTTGGGTTCCGCGTTTAAGGTGTGCGTTGCCACCGATCGCTTGGGTGAGCGCGCCGACCAGTCGAGCTGGCCTCAGGCGGTTAAAGACGAAGACGGCCGTTATGTATGTGCTCGCGGCCCCCACAACATCATTCGCGCGGCCTGTGAGTTTGCCCTTGAGGAGCTGCGTTGCTGCGATGTGTATCTGGGCTCTCCGTCCGAGATCGCTGCGACCCTGTACGCTCAGGCTTCGAGCCGTCTCGATACGTCGCGCATGCTCTTTATCGACGACGAGTGCGAGCTTCCGGTTATCGATCGTTTGGGCCTTGCCTCGGATGCCGAGGACTTTATCCGGATCTGCTCCGGGTTGGGTCTCGAGATGTCCGAGCGCACTGCCCACCGTATTCTGTCGGGACAGATTAAGCCCGTTCGCGGCGTGACCGCGCGCCTGCTGCGCGAGCGCGATTCCACCTCGCATACGCCGGCTCCCGTTGATCTTGCCAAGGACCGTCGAGGCCTTCGCATCGCCAAGGATGATATGGCGCAGTTTTCGCGTGCGGTCGAGCGTGACTTTAACGACCTCGCTGTCCGGTATTACCTCAATCTGTGCGGCGACCCTAAGATTCGCGTTTCGCGTGATCGCATCACGGTGACGTTCGATCTTGCCAAAGAGGAATAAAATCTTTACCGAGTCCGCTCGGTACGATACAGTTATTGCAGTTAAAACGTACTATTAAACGCAGGAGTTTCTTCATGGATTGCCTGAAGGTATCAAGCAAATCATCGCCCGCGTCCGTTGCCGGCGCCATTGCCGGCATGGTCAAAGATGGCGTCCCCGTCAACATTCAGTGCGTCGGCGCCGGTGCCGTCAACCAGGCCATCAAGGCCGTTGCCATTGCGCGCGGCTTTCTGATTCCGACCGGCTTTGATGTCTCCTGCGCGCCGGTGTTCTCCGACATCCTCATTAACGGGGAGTCGCGCACGGCA
Organism: Collinsella sp.; assembly: GCA_048367555.1. Taxonomy (GTDB): domain Bacteria; phylum Actinomycetota; class Coriobacteriia; order Coriobacteriales; family Coriobacteriaceae; genus Collinsella. The sequence goes on along the minus strand of DBGCAP010000038.1, from coordinate 23,678 downwards.
ATCCGTCTCTCTATCTACGTTCACCAGATTAATCGGGCTGCTATGGATAACGTCGTCATGGACGACGTTAAGCCTGTTGCGTAAACGAGCCATCTGCACGCTTGTAGCACCTATACGCCCCGTCGACACCATCGTTAGGATGTAAGCTCATGGACCAGCGTTCCGTACGCGATATTCTTGCCGGTAAAACCTACTTTATCCGCACATTCGGCTGCCAGATGAATCAGCACGACTCCGAGCGCGTGAGTGGCTTGCTCGATTCGTATGGCTGTCTTATGGCGCTCGATCCGGAGCATGCCGATATTGTCGTGTTTATGACGTGCTGTGTTCGCGAGGCTGCCGATACGCGCCTGTACGGTCAGTGTAATTCCTGTAAGAGCCTTCCTCCTTCGCCTTCGGGAAAGCGTGTGGTCGCCGTGGGCGGCTGTATCGCCCAGCGCGATGGCGAGGGCTTGCTCACCAACGTCGATAACGTCAACGTGATTTTTGGTACCCATTCTATTGCTCACGTGGCCGAGCTTATCGCCGAGGCGTTTTTGGATGGCAAGCGCCATATCCGCACGAATGAGCATGAGGATACCGACGCCATGAGTATGCCGTGGCACCGCGAGACGCAATATCACGCTTGGGTGCCCATCATGACGGGCTGCAACAACTTTTGTACGTACTGCATCGTGCCGTACGTCCGTGGTCGCGAGAAGAGCCGTCCCTTCGAGGAGATTGTCGACGAGGTGACCGGTCTCGTGCGTCAGGGCGTGCGCGAGATTACGCTTCTGGGCCAAAACGTTAACTCCTACGGTCGCGATCTCTTTGGCAAGCCGCGCTTTGCCGATCTGCTGCGCGCGGTGGGCGATACGGGCGTCGAGCGTATCTTCTTTACCTCTTCGCATCCTAAGGATCTGCTGCCCGAGACCATTGATGCTATGGCCGAGACGCCTGCTGTCATGCCGCAGCTTCACCTGGCCGTTCAGTCGGGTTCCACGCGCATCCTTAAAGAGATGAATCGTCGTTATACACGTGAGGATTATCTGGGCCTGGTCGATCGTATTCGTAACCGTATGCCCGATATTGCGCTTTCGACCGACATCATCGTGGGTTTCCCGGGCGAGACCGAGGAAGACTTTGAGCAGACGCTCTCGCTTGCCGAGACGGTGCGCTATGCTCAGGCCTATACGTTTATTTACTCCAAGCGCGCCGGTACCCCGGCAGCTGAGATTTATGATCCCACCCCGCATGAGGTTATCCTTGAGCGCTTTAACCGTCTGGTTAAGGTTATCGAGACGACGGCACACGAGTATAACCAGGGCGAGCTTCACACCGTGGTGCCTGCACTTATTGAGGGTACGAGCAAGAAGAACGACGCTGTCCTTCTGGGCAAGAGCCCCAAGAACCAGACGGTGCATGCGCCGATTCCTACTGGCTATAGCATCGATCAGCTCATCGGCAAAATCGTCGATGTTGATATTGATGTCGCCAAGACGTGGTATCTGTCTGGCTCCGTCGTAGGCGAGCCTCGCTAATGATTTCTCCCGGTGCAAGCCTTTCTGCCGTAGCGATTGTCGGTCCGACGGCGGTTGGCAAGAGCGATGTTGCCGACCGTCTGGCTGCTCGTCTGTCGTCTGAAGTGTTGTCTTGTGACGCGATGCAAATCTATCGCGGTATGGACATCGGTACGGCCAAGATGATGCCCGAGGAGTGCTCTGCACCTCTGCGTCTTGTCGATATCGTGGATCCGGGTGTCGCATATTCTGCCGCGCTTTATCAGTCGGACGCCCGAGCGCATATCGAGCGTTTGCTTGGCGAGCAGCGTCTTCCGGTCTTTTGCGGCGGTACGGGCCTGTATCTCAAGGCTGCACTCGATGAAATGGATTTTCCTTCGGGTGATCTCGAGGACGAACGTCGCGCGGGCTACCAGGAGCTTGCCGAGCGCATTGGTGAGGAGGCACTGCATGCTCTGCTTGCCGAGCGCGACCCCGAATCGGCTGCCGTGATTCATCCCCATAACGTGCGTCGTGTGATTCGTGCGCTCGAGATGCACGATGACGGTGTGTCGTATGCCGAGCAGAAGTCGAAATTCAGCGTTCCGCGTGAGCGTTATCATGCCTTGTGGTTTGGTCTGACGCGTAGCCGTAAATTGCTCTATGAGCGCATTAACCTGCGTGTCGACCTTATGTTTGAGCAGGGGCTGGTTGGTGAGGTCCGTGGCCTTATGGACCAGGGCCTAGGTGATGCACTGACGTCGATGCAGGCAATCGGTTACAAAGAGATTATTGATGCCTTGCGAGGCACTATTTCCATGGATGAGGCCCGCGATCTTATCAAGATGCGCTCACGTCGCTATGCCAAGCGCCAGCTATCCTGGTTTAAGCGTGACGATCGCATCGTGTGGTTCGATATGGATGAGTTTACGATCGATGAGGTCGTTGATGATATCTACCGTCGTATCGAGGCTGCCTAATGGCACGTTTTCCCTTGGTCTCTACGGCGCCTGAACCTGAGCGCGCCATCTTGGTTGGTGTTGAGTGGCGCGATAACGCCTGGCCGCTCGACCGTTCGCTCGATGAGCTCGAGCGCTTGGCTCACACTGCTGGAGCCCAATGCGTGGCACGCTTGTCGCAGCGCCTGGTCAAGCCCTATCCCAAATCGTTTATCGGTTCCGGAAAGGTCGAGGAGCTGTGCGGTTTGGTGCATCGCATGGATGCGGATGTTGTTATCTTCGATGACGACCTGACGCCTTCGCAGCAGTCCTATCTTGAGAAGGCCGTGGGCGAACCGGTCAAGATTATTGACCGTACGGCGTTGATTTTGGATATCTTTGGCCTGCATGCCCAGACGCGTGAGGGCCGCTTGCAGGTGCAGCTGGCACAGTTGCAGTATCTGCTGCCTCGTCTGCGAGGTATGTGGAGCCATCTTGCTAAGGAACAGACGCGTGGCGGTATTGGCTCGCGCTTTGGCCAGGGTGAAAGCCAGCTCGAGGTCGACCGTCGCCTGATTCGCAATAAGATCGCAGCTCTTCGACGTGAACTGAAGCAGGTTGAACAACGTCGTGATGTGCAATCGAAAAGTCGTATTGAATCGCCGGCATTTCGCGTGGCGTTGGCTGGCTACACCAATGCCGGCAAGTCGACGTTGCTTAATCGATTGACGGGATCCAAGGTACTTTCGCAGGATAAGCTGTTTGCCACGCTCGACCCCACGACGCGCTCGTACCGTTTACCCGGTGGCCGTGGCATGACGATCACCGATACCGTTGGCTTTATTCAAAAGCTGCCCCATGGCCTGGTCGACGCGTTTAAATCTACGCTTTCCGAGGTACTCGGCGCCGATTTGATACTTAAAGTTGTAGATGCTTCCGATGAGGATTACGAGCGTCAGCTCGAGGCGGTTGATCGTGTCCTTGATGAGATTGGTGCCGGTGAGCGCCTGACGCTTACCGTGTTCAATAAAATTGATCTGCTCGATAGCGTCGATCGCTTGAGCTTTCGCCGGCGCTATCCCGAGGCGGTGCTGTTCTCGGCTCAGACGGGTGAGGGCCTTGATGACTTAGTCGACCGCATCGCTCGTGAAGCGGCCGCTACGGACGTGTTGCTCTCGGCCGATATTCCGTATCGAGAGGGCGCGTTAATCACGCTCGTGCACGAGCAAGGAACCCTTCTGCACGAGGAATACCTCGAGGACGGCGTTCGTATTGTGGCAAAGCTTCCGGCCCGTATCGCACCACGTCTTGAGCGTTACCGAACGGAATAAATCAGCTCCAGTACGCCCAAGATAACCGGTTGATGAAGCAGGTAGAACGGCAGTGCATGGCCTCCGAGGCTTGCGAGCGCCGGGATGGGATTCTCATAGGCCCATGCTGGCGCTTCACGGTTTGCTTTTTGTGCCGTGCGGGCGGCAAAGAAGCCTGTGAGGTACATAAATAAGAAGGGTATGAGCGGATAGTAATCACCGGAGACAAAGTCTGGACCTGGGAAACCTAGCCAAGCTAGATAGGGGATAGGGTAGACCGCTTTAGGAATGCTCCAGGTGAAGGCAAAGAGTATAAGGCAAATCGGTATACCCAAGCTCGTCGGCACCCTATCGAGAATCGGGCGCGTAAGTGCAACAATGGCAGTGCACGCCGCCATGCAGAAAATGATGCCGAAGTTCACTGAGTCATCGACTGAGACAAGCGTCGTCGCGAGCCACACAACTAAAGCAGCGGCTGCATATTTAGCGGCACGTTTGATGTTGTTGCGCGAGAGGGTACACATCCAGCCGGCAATAAACAAAAATACCCAACTGATGCTGGCACGCCAGATGTCTTGGAAGATGGTCTGGGTAAACCAGGGCATATCCCAACCATATAGGTAGACAAGGTCGTAGCAGGTATGAAATCCCGCCATCGACAGCATGGTAAACCCGCGAATGGTATCAAAGACCGTGATGCGTTTTTGCATTACGAAAACCGGCGCATCAAACCGACGACCTTGCCCAGAATCGTGGGATTTGTCGCGTAGATAGGCTCCATGGTGTCGTTTTCGGGCTGCAGGCGAACGCGTCCCTGCTCCTTGTAGAACGTTTTGACCGTTGCAGAACCATCGATCATGGCCACGACAATCTCACCATTCATGGCGCTCTTCTGCTCGCGAACGATGATGTAGTCGCCGTTATAGATACCGACGTTAATCATCGAATTGCCGTGGACCTCGAGGATAAAGGAACCCTGGTCCGTTGCGATCTCGGTTGGGATGGTAAAGGTATCCTCGATATTCTGCTCGGCAAGGATGGGAATCCCTGCGGCGACACGGCCTACGAGAGGCAGCGATACGGTGCCGCGGGGCGCCGTGGGCTCCTCGGATTTTGAGATGGAGACGGAAGATCCGTCCTCGTCAAAGAGCTCGAGAGCGCGAGGCTTGGTGGCGTCACGCTTGAGCAGGCCGCGTGCTTCGAGTGCGGAGAGATGAGCATGTACGGTGCTAGGGGAGGAAAGGCCCACGGCCGAAGCCATCTCGCGCACACTGGGCGGATAGCCCTTCTCCTGCTGATATTCCTTGATGAAGTCGTAAATTTGCTGCTGACGCTTGGTAATTTTGCGAGCCATCAGGGATTCCTCTCTACCCATACCAAACAAATGTTCTATTTTTGCTTGACAGGAACAACTGTTCGAAGATAATAATAACCGAACACTCGTTCCCGCGCTAGACTTTTTTGTCCCCGCGGCTTGATAAAACAGTTCTCGTCAAAACAAGCGAGAGGAGAACAGAATGAACGCAGCGGATATGGTCCAGGGAAACCTCGCTCTTAAACTTGAGGTGCCCGCCACGCCTGCCTTTACGGTCGTGAAGGGCGGACGCTCTCATTTTCAGGCCGTGGCCACTAAACCCGTTCGCACCCAGTGTGCGTCCGCTGCTTTGGCTCCTGTTGCCCTGAAGGCCTCGACGATTGTTGCTGTTGCTGTAGCGTTCACCCTGTTCTTCGTGCTCGCCACGTCAGTTTTTTCTGCTCGCCATGCAGCATATGCCGATTCCGTAGCTAACGTTACCTACGAGACTGTTCGTGTGCAGTCCGGCGATTCCCTGTGGTCGCTTGCCCAGGAGCATCCCATCGATGGCCTTTCCACGCAGGAGACTTCCGACATGATTCGTAGCGTCAATCACCTCGATCGCGGCTCTCTTGATGCCGGTGCAGTTCTGAAAGTTCCGACTCGTTCGTAAGATTTCGGCTCGGTCGCATGGTACCCTTGTTATCGTTTAAGAGGAGGTACCATGCGCTGTCCCAAATGCGGCAAAGCACATACCCGCGTTGTCGATTCCCGTATGCAGGAGTCGAACAACACTATCAAGCGCCGTCGTGAATGTTGTTCGTGCAATTATCGTTTTACGACGTTCGAGCGCTGCGAAGATCCCATCGAGGTTATCAAATCCGACGGATCAAAGCAGCGGTTCGATCGCAACAAGCTGCTGGTCGGTCTGATGCGCGCCACGATTAAGCGCGATATCGACACGAAAAAGCTCAACGAGATCATCGATGATATCGAGGTGGAGCTGCGTTCCCGTACGCTGACGGCCGTTACGTCCCACGAACTGGGCGATATGGTGCTTAAGCGCTTGGCTAAGATCGACAAGGTGGCCTACATTCGATTTGCCTCGGTCTATCGCGATTTCAAAGACGTCGACGAGTTTTTGCAAGAGCTCGACAAGCTAAGGTGATTTCATGTCCAACATTACCGTTAACATTAAGCGTCTCGATCCCACGGTCGACCTTCCCAAATACGCTCATCCCACAGATGCCGGTCTTGACCTCCGCGCCAATGAAGATTGCATCCTCAAGCCCTTTGAGCGCCGATTGGTCTCCACTGGCTTGGCCATTGCGCTGCCCGATGGCTACGCCGGCTTTGTCCAGCCCCGCAGCGGCCTAGCAATTAAGCAGGGCCTGTCTATAGTCAACACGCCCGGTCTCATCGATGCTCACTATCGAGGCGAGCTTAAGGTCATCCTCATCAACCTGGATCCCACCAACAATATTCAGATCAACAAAGGTGACCGCATCGCCCAGCTCGTCATCCAAGAAGTCCCCACGGTCAATCTCGTAGAAGTAGAAGAACTAGACAAAACCGACCGAGGAGCCGGCGGTTTCGGTTCTAGCGGCGTATCCTAGTCGTTTGCGTACTGTCCGCTGACCGGCCCGACCCGCCTATATATCATCCCATGCTCAAACATCCTCGCGGGGCGCTCGTATCCCTCCCGCCCACCTCTCACACATATCACCCCATGCTCAAACATTCTCGCTTCGCTTCGCTCGCTGCGAAACTGCGCGTGGAACGATATGTGAGAGAGGCGGGCGGGCGGCTACTCGCTTGAAATAAAATTTTATCTTTTCGATTACCCGATGCGGCAAAGGTATAGTCTCTTTGTCGCATCGGGTAACTGCAATTAGTTACTTTGGTTTGCCTTTGCAGCTTCTAATAGGGGGATCCGGCGCAGCTGGTAGCGCGTAAATGCAGCTGACCGGACCGACCCGCCTATATATCGTCCCACGCGCAGTTTCGCAGCGAAGCGAGAATGTTTGAGCATGGGATGATATATAGGCGGGTCGGTCCGGTCAGCGGACAGTAAATCGCTACCTGATATGAGCAGGCTTCCCGCCCCAGTAGAAGCGGCAGAAGGCTCGTTTGCGCTTTTGGGGCTTGCCTGCAAGCTCCATGGTTGCGATGGCGATGTCCTCGGCTGCGCGTGGACGGCGCAGCACTTCGCCGTTAATGAGTAGTGCCTTGAGCGACTCGGGATGATCGTGGAGATGGCGCAGTGTCACGATGAGCTCGCGTGCGGTGGTGACATGCATGCTGGCGCCCATGCCGGTGAGCATGGTGGTGTTGGCCTTTTCCTGGCCATATGATTTGCCCAGTAGAATCATCGGCAGGTGTGCGCACAGGCATTCGGTAACAGTGAGTCCGCCCGATTTGAGAATTGCCAGGTCACAGCCGTGCATAAGCGCTGCCATGTCATCGACATAGTCAAGAACCGTGACGTTCTCGAGTTTCATGGCATCGAAAAGCGTTTTGAGGCGGGTGGCATATTCGCCATCCTTGCCCGGCAAAAAGACAAAGTGCATGTCCTCGAAGCTGCGTAGGAAGGGGAGGGTGTGGTCCATCGCCGCGCGAAAGCGAACGTACGGTTGCGGTAAGCTGGCACCAGCCATTACCAGCACAATGGTCTTGTTGGTGGGGAGATTGAACTTCTTTAGCTCTTCCTCACGATTGTAATCCGTATCGAACCCGGCGCGAATGGGGATGCCTGTAATGCGGATCTTTGCCTCGGGAACCTTGCGGGGGCGGAGTGTTTCGGCCATAAACTCATTTGCCACGCAGAATAGGTCGGTGTCCTTATGGGGCCACCAGCCCTCGACCTCGTAATCGGTCGGTACGCAAATGACGGGATAATCGATGCCCGTAATGATGCGCGCGCCGACGGCGACGTTGGCTGCCGTGATGTGCGTGGCGACCACGGCAATGGGCCTACGAGTCCGAACGTACTCGTTAAATGCGGGGAACATGATGCGTGACCATGCCGTGCCACCGCCCCAAAGCAGGTGTCCGGTAAGGGTATAACGCCAGGTCAAGTCATAAATTGGGCGCGTGGCGCCGGTAAACGAGGCGGCCGTTTTGTTGCCGTCGAATTTTATGCGTCCAAAATCGAGGATATCGAGCACTTCAATCTCAACATCCTCGGGGATGCCATTGGTGCCGCGGATAAGGTCGAATGCCTGCGCAATCGCATTTGCGGCGGCCTTGTGGCCCGAGCCGACCGAGGCGTGCACGATGGTCACGAGAGGTTTTTGCTGAGCCAAGAGCGTGGTTTGTTCCGATTGGGGAGTGCTGTGTGTGAGCAGGGGAGCGTCGTCGCGCGTCTGCATTTGATCCATCGATAACTCCCCTTCATCTTAGTTTCGCAAGGAATCATTGTAGTGCATGAGTGTCACGTTCGTCTAAATTTGGGTATGAGCGCAAAGAACGCCAATCTTTCGACAGGAGGTCTCTTCATGACTACCCATCAGCCGATCGATGTTGCTATTATCGGCGGCGGCCCTGCGGGCTATGCCGCAGCCATTTATGCGGCGCGTGCCAACCTAACGATGACTGTGATTGAACAGGGCATGTCGGGAGGACAGATCGCCACAACCAATGAGGTCGAGAACTATCCGGGCATTCCGCTGCTGAGTGGAGCCGAGCTTGGCGAGCGTTTTCAGCAGCATGCAGAGGGCCTGGGAGCACAGGTTGCATGGAGCATGGTTACGGGTATCGATTACGATGCCGATTCAGCGCTGTTTACGGTACATCACGATACGGGCGATACGGTTGCCTCGAGCGTTATCGCTTGCATGGGTGCCACGCCGCGATCTGCGGGTTTTGTTGGCGAGGATACGTATCGCGGTCGTGGCGTTTCGTATTGCGCGACGTGCGACGGCATGTTCTTTCGCGGCAAGCAGGTTTTTGTTATCGGCGGCGGCAATGCTGCCTGCGAGGAAGCCCTGTTCTTGTCAGAAATCGCCAGCAGCGTGACCATCGTTTTGCGCCGCGATCAGTTCCGTGCCCCTGATGGCGTGGTTCAAAAGGTGCTCGCAAAAGATAATATTTCAGTTAGGTACCAAACTAGTATTGTCGAACTATCGGGCGAGGCTATGCCCACGACTATCACGTTTAAGGACAACGCTACCGGTGGTACCTATTCTGAGTCCTTTGATCCTGGTTCGTTTGGCATTTTTGTCTTTGCTGGCACGCAGCCGCATACCGAGCTTGTAGAGCATCTGGTGGATTTGGCGCCCGACGGCGGTATTTTGACCGACGAATCGATGGCCACCCGCACGCCTGGCTTATTTGCTGCCGGCGATATCCGTTCCAAGCGGTTACGCCAAGTTGTGACCGCTGTTTCTGATGGAGCCATAGCGGCTACCAGCGCATACGCTTTTCTACGCGGATAAGTACGATAATATATCTTATGTAAGGTTGTTCTATCACTTAAACATCCTGCACAACGAGCTTAAGGCAACGTTGTCGCGGGATGTTTTGTTGTGCAAAGTCTGAGCCAATTATCTTGCGGCCGGACCCGAGCCAAAGCCGATGATCATATCGTTCATTGTGGTATGCAAAACTAGATAATCTAGAATACAATATAAAAAATGAACGGAGGTACCATATGAATCACGTTAAACATGTCATTCCTATGTCCGATACATCGGTTAGCATTAGCCCAGAGGATATTCAGCCCACGGTGCTACCTGATGCATTTATCCAGTCTGATATGGTCCGCAAACTCAATACGCTCAGCTTGGCGCGCTATAACCAGTTGCCGAATGTAACGCTCTACCGTGACCAGGTTATTGAGTACATTGAACTGTGGATGGAGCCACTTTCGATTTGTGTGGAGCAGCCCGTCATTACGCCTTCGATGATCAACAACTACGTAAAGGTCGGCCTCGTTCCCGCTCCGGTTAAAAAGCAGTATGGTCGTGAGCAGATTGCGCGTCTCATCGCCATCTGTATTTTTAAGCAGGTACTGCCCATCGCTGCGGTTCAGGCGCTCTTTAATATTCAGCGCCTGAGCTACGATGCGCCGACCGCCTTTGACTATGTGGTCGATCAGCTCGAGGCATCGATTCGTGCGGCGTTCTCCATTGAGCAGGCTCCCGTAGCCGATACGGCTCATCAGGTCACACGCGAGTCGCTGCTCGTGCGCAGCGCGGTATCGTCTTTTGTATCGAAGGCGTATCTCATGAGCTATCTAAAGTTCAACGGGTTTAATAGCTAGCCGATGTACAAGACGGGCGGGACAAAGAGCCATCAGACACTTTATCCCGCCCGTGTTTTTGTCTAGTTGGACGTTATCGGCCCGAAGCCACGCCCATGCCGTAGCCGATAATGAGCCCGTGCATCTCGGCATAGTATGAATCCAGTCCGTTGCAGGGCATGATGATGGTCTTGGAGCCGGGCCAGTGTTCCACAATGCGGTTGGCAAGTGCCTGGGCACCCGCCTCATTTTCGACATGGTCGATGACGACTTCTCCACCGGTAAAGCCTTCGGCCTCCATGGTATCGACAATCTTGCCAAGCATCTTCTTTTCGCCACGGGTGTGACCAACGAGCTTAATCTCCCCTGACTCGCTTGCTGTGCCTAAAACTCGAATGTTGAGTTTATTGGCGATAACCCCGGCTGCCTTGGGAATACGTCCGGCCTTGGAGAGATTTTCGTAATTGCACAGGCTAAAGAGGATCTTGCTGTTCTGTTCCAGCTCATCAAAATAGTCGCAGGCTTCCTCAAATGAAACCTCTGGATTGTTTGCGAGATAGCGGTCGAACAGCAGGAAGATCAGATCCATTTTGCCGCCGGCTCCGCGTGAATTGACCAAATGAATCTGTCGGTTCGGATCCTCGGCAAGAACCAAATCGCGTGCCGTGGCCGCGGCATTATAGCTTCCCGAGACGCCCTCCGAGATGGGCATGCAAATCGTCTTGTCGGCAAGCCTAAAGAGTTCGGTCCACTCGCCTACGCTCGGACAGGCACTCGAAGAAGCGCCCGACTCCGCCTGCACGGCGCAATTGAGTTCGTGAACGTCGAGCGTGAGGTCATCGACGAACTCACGCTCCCCCACTCGAATTTTGAGTGGTGCAAATGCAAAGATGGTATGGGGCGCGGTCGGTTGCCAATCGCGGAGGTTGCAGCTCGAATCGGAGATAAGTGCCCAGCTCATAGAGGGTCCTTTCTAAATGTTTCTCATATATTATAGCCATCTTGCTTACCTATGAAACGTGCATCTAGTATTGAAAACTAGCTCATTGGGATCATGTATGGAGCACGGTCCTAAATAAATGAACCTCGCAGCCCAAAGACCACGAGGTTCACATTCGTTTGCTATACAGAGTGACTTAGTAGCGCACGAAAATGTAGTTGTTGTTCATGCCGGCTGCGACAGAGCTGATGATAACGCCCGTGTTGTAGTCGGAAGCATGGATCATCTGGCCGCCACCAATATAGATGCCGGTGTGGTAAGAGTTGACCACAACGTCACCCGGCTGAGGATCGGAAACGCGCGTCCAACCCATAAACGTGCCGGTGGTGCCCAAACGGCAGTAGCGACCGGTGAGGCAGTAGCTCACAAAGCCGGAGCAGTCAAAGCTGTCCGGGCCAATGCCGCCCCAGGAATAAGCACAACCAAGCTTGCTGTAGGCGCGCGAAACAACACTGCCGCCGTCAACGGACTGGCTCGGCGCCGAAGGGGTTGGAGCCGGAGCCGGAGCCGGAGCGGGCTGCGGCGCAGGAGCAGGAGCGGGCGTGGGAGTGGGGGCAGGCGTGTTGCCGCCGTCATTGGTCGTACCGCCACCTTTGTTAGTGTTCTCAGTCGTGCCAGTGGTCTCGGTGCTCACCGTGGCCTTCTCGGCGGTGCTGGCGTTAATGCCGGCCTGCAGTGCTGCGTTGGCCTCGGCCTCGGCGGCAAGCTCGGCCTGCAGTTGGGAGTCCAGAGAGCTCACAACATTCTGAGCCTCGGCCTGCTGAGCATTGAGCTCGTCAACCTTCTTTTGTGTGGCGGCGACGTTCTTCTCCTGCTCGGCCTGCTTGTCGGTGAGCTCCTGCTTAAGCTCCTTGACATCTTGGATGGTCTGGGCCTGCTTGTCGGAAACCTTGCCGTAGTAGAACAGGCGGTTGAGCATATCGCCTAGGTCATCGACGCCCGTCAGGACCTGGAGCAGGCTCAGACCGCCGGTCTTGTACTCACCGGCAACGTAGTTAGAGAGCTTGACCTGACCATCGGCGATCTCCTGCTGCTTTTGCGTGATCTCACCGGCGGTCTGGTCGAGTGCTTGCGTCTGAGTGGCGAGCTCGTCGTAGATCTGCTGGGTTTGCGTGCCGATCTGCTCGAGCTTGGTACGAGCAGCGGCAAGGTCGGATGCGGTATCGGCATAGGCAGGAGCCGCGAGGCCCAGGCCCAAAACACAAGCGAGGGTTGCCGTAGCAGCGCAGCGTGCCATGTTTTTGTGCGTGTTTGCTGTGCGCATGGAGCTTCCTTTCCGGTATCTAAGGGTAGCGGCTAGTCCACCGTTACCAGGCTAAAGAGCTCGACGTCCTCGTTGGAGGGCGTGAGCTTCTCGCGCGGGTTGAGAAACGCAAGCTCAAGGATACAACCGTAGCCTACAAGCTTTGCGCCCATATCTTGCACCAGTTTACCTGTTGCCTCGACGGTTCCACCCGTCGCGACCAAGTCATCCAGAATCAACACGGTATCTTTAGAGGTAATGGCATCGGCGTGGATCTCGATAGAGTCGGTGCCGTATTCGAGCTCGTAGCTCTGGCTCACCGTCTTGCGCGGCAGCTTGCCCGGCTTGCGCGCGGGCACAAATCCAGCGCGCAGAGCGACGGCCACGGGCACGCCAACCATAAAGCCGCGAGCCTCGGGACCCACGACCTTGGTGATGCCCATGCCGGCAAAATGCTCGGCCAGGGCATCTACCATGGCCTTTAGTGCCTCGGGATTACCAAAGAGCGGCGTGATGTCCTTAAAGACGACTCCGGGCTCGGGATAGTCGGGGATGTCGACGATATGAGATTCGAAGTCGTACATGGCATGACCTTTCATGGGAGGCTGGTTTGCAGCAGCGTTTATTTGTTCGCGCTGGCGGTGCCGGCGTGCGAGGGGGCGACAACTTTGAGCGGCTGCACGAGGGATTCCTCACGCACGGGGACCGCGGAGGCGGGCGCTTCTTTGCTTTTGGCCTTAGTGGATTCGGAACGTGCGATCTCTTCATCGAGGGCATCGATATCAGCGTCCTCGACCACGGCGTTGAGTGATTCAAATACGCGGTTCTTGAGCAGCGCGGTATGTACGCCCTCGGTGAGGTCATGCAGCTTCTTAAACGCACGCTCGAGCTTGGCATCGCGCTCGTCGTCGGAAGTGTCCATACCGAGCATGCTCACGAGCACCTGCTCAAACATCGAGGACTCACGGTTTGCCGAAGATACGTACTGGCGTAGGTTTCGCGGCTCGATATGGAAGCGCGAAAGCTCGGAGCAGTAACGGATGATCGGGAAATCGCGGCCATCGACAAGCTCGCGGTTCTGCGGGCTCTTGATGATGCGAATGAGGTCGTTTTCGGCCAGGGAGCGAATAAACGAGATCTCGACGCCGAGCATATCGGGTATGGTCTCGATGGGATGCAGCTTTTGCTTGGTTTCCTTGGGCTCTGTCTTGAGCGGAACGTCGGACAGCAGACCCACCTCGTAGGCGAGCGTAGACAGGTCCGTGGCGTTTTCCAGGCGCTGCTTGATCACGTTGAGCGGCATGTAGCGAGTCTTCTGCAGATGCAGAATGACCTCCAGGCGGTCAACGTCCTCCTTGGAGTACTGGCGATACCCCTTAGGCGTACGATGAGGGGTAATGAGCCCCTCATCCTCGAGAAATCTAATTTTTGAGTTCGAAAGATCGGGGTATGCGCCTCGAAGTAGATTGACGACCTGGCCGATACTCAGATAGTTGCGTTCGGCCATGCCCTACTCACCGGTTTCGATGCGCTCCGGCGTGCTCTCGTGATAGATGAGCGTAAACGTACCGATCTGGACGGAAGAGCCGTCGTGCAGCGGTGCGCCGTTGACGATAGCGCCGTCAACCCACGTACCGTTGAGCGAGCCCAAGTCCTCGATGCGGGCTCCCAGACCCTCGCGAATAATACGCGCGTGGCTACGCGACACGGTCATGTCGTTGAGGAAGATGCCGTTAGCGGGATCGCGGCCGATGGTGGTTACATTGTCCTCGAGCTCAAAGGCGGCGCCGGTCTGCGGACCCTTGACGATAGACAACACGGGCGCGGTGATGTACACGTTGGCCATGAGGTCGGGAACGGTGACATCGCTCGAAGGAACGCGGAAAACGCAGGTAGCGTCAGCGGCCTTATCGTTCTGAGGCATATTGTTAACCATGTTGTCCATGACAACCCCTAACTTAACGCGGACATGCCGCAAAGAATGAACTGTACGTAATCATACCCCAATGGCTTAGTCTTCGATTTCGGGGTTAAGAAAGTCGATGTCTTCGTCCTCGGGATGTGCGACAGCCTGTTTAATGGCCGCTCCACCCTTAATGGAATAGATGACAGCAGTGAGCATGGAGAAGATCACGCCGCCATACACAAAGAAGATGCCGAGCGGTACCGGACTGCCGTTGAGGCCCGGGAAGGCCGTGAACGTGGCGGGCAGCAGATGCCAGCCATCCACAGTGGGAAAGCCCAGCAGCATGAGCGAGAAGCCGGTCATGAGCAGCGCCGTGGCAATCTTGCCGGGAAACACTACGTCGATGGGACGGCGGTGATAGTGGCGCACGATAAGCGTGCCGATTCCCAGGTAGATATCGCGGCCGATGATGAGCACGCAGACCCAGATGGGAAGCTCGCCGCGGACCACCAGGCCCAGTACGCCGGTAAATAGCAGCGCACGGTCGCAGATGGGATCCATAACCTTGCCGAGCCACGAGACCGTTTTGGTCATGCGGGCAATCTGGCCGTCCATCCAGTCGGTGGAGGCCGCGATGGCATAAATGACGATGGCGACGACACGGTTGTTGTCCGTCACAAACAGGTACAGGAAGACCAGCGTGAGGATCAGGCGCGTGAAGGTAATGAAATTGGAGATCGTGAAGATCTTATTCGACGGGTAATCGGAAGTGCCGATAAGCTCCTTTTTGATCTTCTTTTTGATGCCCACAGGACTCCCCCGCTGGTAAACGACAAAACTTTCGATACTATACCCGTTCTGGCGATGTCTATCCAGCGCAAGCATAGAGAGTCCAGACATGTGGAGGGTGGTTCTGAGCTGCGCTGTATTCTGCAATTGTGTACATCAGTCACCAAAAACGACATTTTTCGGCATCTTTGGTGGCTGATGTACACGTTTTGATTTGGTGATTACATCGATCGGGAAAGTTGTTGCTTTAAGCAAATGCGTGCGGGTCGAGAAGGGCTGGCGCCAAAAGAGCCCAACGGCCGTTACGGCTTCGTTAGAAACGCGCCCCACCATGGATGGTGAACCCGAAAGGTAAGGCGCGCGGGCACGGCGACTCGGCCCGCGCGCCCGGAAGAGAAAGGATAAACCCATGGGTTACATGCTCGAGACGCGCGGGCTCACCAAGCGCTTCGGCCGCGGCGACCAGGCGCAGGACGCCGTGGCCGACGTGAGCCTTCATATCCGCGAGGGCGAGGTGTACGGGCTGCTCGGTCCCAACGGCGCCGGCAAGTCGACAACGCTCAAGATGATCTGCGGGATGCTGCGGCCGACGGCCGGGGAGATCCTCTTTGCCGGGCACGCCTGGCGCCGCGAGGACCTCTACGCAATCGGCAGCCTCATCGAGGAGGCGCCGCTCTACCCGAACCTCACCGCGCGCGAGAACCTGCGCGTGCGCACCACGCTGCTGGGCCTTCCCGAGAGCCGCATAGATGAGGTGCTCGCCGCCGTGGACCTCGCGGACACTGGGAAGAAGCACGCCGGGCGCTTCTCGATGGGCATGCGACAGCGCCTGGGGCTCGCGCTGGCGCTGATCGCCCGGCCGCGCCTGCTCGTGCTCGACGAGCCCACCAACGGCCTCGACCCCATCGGCATCGAGGAGCTGCGCGACCAGATTCGCGGCTTCGCGGCTGCGGGCACGACGGTGATCGTCTCGAGCCACATCCTCTCCGAGGTGCAGCAGATGGCGGACACCATCGGCATCATCTGCGGGGGGCGCCTCGCCTACGAGGATGCGCTTCGGCCCGGGCAGGACCTCGAGGAACTCTTCATGAGCTTCTGCCGGGAAGGGCGACGAGCACGCGGGGAGGTGGCGGCATGACGGGCGAGAAAGGCGGCCTGCTCGCGGGTCTGCGCGCCGAGGCCCTGAAGTCGCGCCACGCGGCACCGGTTCGCCTGGCCGTGCTCATGGCGCTGCCGATGCCGCTGCTCGGCGCGATGCCCTACCGGGGCGTGCAGATCTTCAGCGCGTGGAACTACTGGTACGCGCTCTTCCTGCCCGTGTCTCTCTCGCTCGTGGTGGCGTGCGTCGCGCGGGCGGACGCTCGCACGCGGATGCGGGGGCTTCTGGGCCTGGGCTGCCCGCTCGGGCGCGCCTGGTGGGCCAAGGCGCTCTGGTGCCTCGCGCTCTGCGCGCTCTCGAACCTCGTGGTCTTTTGCATCTACCTCGCGGGATCGGCGTTCTCCTCGCAGGGCCTCACAGCCGCGGGCACGCTCACGATGCTCCTCTGCGCGCTCGCCAACACGGTGACCGCGGCGTGGATGATCCCCGCAGGGCTCTTCCTCACGGCGCGACTCGGCATGCTCGCGGGCATCTTCTGCCCACTCGCCGTGCAGCTCGTGGGTGGGTTCGCCTGGTCGTTGGTGCCGCTGCCGCAGCTCTTTCCGCCGTCGGCGAGCATGGTCATCCCCACGAGCTTCATCCCCGTGCTGCCGAGCGGCGAGCCACTCGCGGCGGACATGGCGCTCGGCGGGGCGCTCGCGGCGGATGGCATGCTCACGCTGGCGGGCCTTGCGGTCAGCGCGCTCGCGTTCGCCGCGCTCACGGCGGCGGGCGCTGCCTGGTTCGCGCGCTCCGAGGAGAGGTGATGGCCATGACACGACTCTCCGACCCGACGCCGCGCATGACTCTCTCGCGGGCCCTGCTCTCCGAGACCCTGCGCCTGGCTCGCTCCCCGCTCACGGCGGTGCACCTCGTCTGCGGCCTGGCAGCCGGTCTTGCCTGCGGCGAGTACTTCTCCGTAGCCCGATGGAACCCGGCGCTGGGCGCGGACGCCTACGTCCAGTTCCTCGGCGCCCTCATGCCGCTCATGTCCGCCATCGTCTGCGGGCTCGCCGTGGACGAGGAGCGCGCTGCCGGGCGCCTCGCCAACCTCACGGCGGTCCCCTCGCGCGGGCGCGCCGTCGCGGCGAAGCTGCTCGCCCTTGCGGCGCTCGGCGCGGGCGCGCTGGCCGTGGCGCTCGGCGTGTTCGGGGCCGTGCTCGCCGTCGCCGGGCGCCTGCCGCTCGGGCCCGCTCCGCTTGCGGCCGCCTGGGCGGGCATCGTGCTGGGCAGCCTGCCCCTCTACGCGCTGGGGCTCGGCGTGGCCCTGCGCCTCGGCCGCAACGCCGTCATCGGCGCCGGCGCGGCGGGGATGCTCCTCGCGTTCTTCTCAGTGGGCGGACTTGCGCACGGCCTCATGACCGGCGAGCTCACCGGTGCCCTGGCAACGCCCCTGAGCTGGGTGCCGCTCGCCTGGCCCGCGCGCCTGGGGTCGCTCGGGGTGGAGGCCTTCATCGACGCCGCACGCGCGGCGGCCCCTCTCCTCACGACTGCGCTCGCTAGCCTCGTGCTCACCCTGGCAGCCGACGCCGTCCTTCTCGCCTGGTTCTGCCGCTTCGAGGACGGGAGGGTAGATGCGTAGGAGGTCGCTCGCCGCCGTGCTCGCCCTCCTCTCCGCAGCGCTCGTCCTGGGCGGGAATGTCCTGCTCGACGCCGGATGGGGGTCGGCGCTGCGCTCGATCGCCGACCGCGTGCTGCCCAACCCTGAGATCGCCATGTGGGCGCCCGCGCCCGAGCCCGGCAGCCATGCGAGCTCCTACGCCGACGCCACCGGGGCGGGGGCAAACTACGTCTACCTGGTGGACGCGGCGGACGACAGAGGCAATGTTCGAGAGCTCCAGCTCATCTTCTTCGGGCGGGAGTCGGACGGCGAGGGCTGGCTCGAGATCGAGGCGCGCGGCGGCTCGGGCGTGCGCTACCGCGCGTGCGACGCGGCCGAGCCGCCCGCGGCTGCGCGCAGAGCTCTGGACCGCTGATTGCGGCGCTAGTACAATTCCGACGAGAGTTTCAGGAGGTCTAACATGGCGAGGATACTGGCAGTGGATGATGAACGGGCGATCCTCGACGCGCTCGCGCGCGTCCTCGGCCGCGACGGCCATGAGGTCGTCAGGGCGGCGGACCCGACGGCGGTCCCGGGGATGGACCTCTCGCGCTTCGACCTCGTGCTCTGCGACGTCATGATGCCGGGGCTCGACGGCTTCGAGCTCGTGCGGCAGATCCGCCCGGACTTCGACGGGCCCATCGTCTTCCTGACCGCGCGCGTGGCCGAGGAGGATGCTGTGGCCGCCTACGGCCTGGGCGCTGACGACTACGTCCGTAAGCCCTTCGGGGCCGCAGAGCTGCGCGCCAAGGTCGCGGCCCATCTACGCCGTGAGCGCCGGCCGCGCTCGCACGCCCTCTCCTTCGGGGAGGTGCGGATCGACCTCGGGGCGCGCGGCCTCGCCGTGGGCGGCGAGGCCGTGCCGCTCACGCCCACCGAGTATGCCATCTGCGAGTACCTCGCACGCCACCCCGGGCAGGTCATGAGCCGCGCGCAGATACGCGAGGCGGTGCTCGGCTGGGAGAGCGACGCCGACGACGCGGCCATATCCATGCAGGTCAGCCGCGCCCGGAGGAAACTCTCCGAGGCCGGCGCCGATCCGATCGCGACCGTCTGGGGGATGGGGTACAAGTGGCAGCTCTGAGGACCGGGGCGCGAGGTCGCGGGGGCATGCCGCTCTCCTTCGTCATCGCGCGCTACTTCGCCTACGCGTTCGCGGCGGTCGCCACGGCGTGGCTCGCCTCGTTCATGGCGCTCTCCGCGGCGATCAATGTGGGCTTCGTCTACGAGGCAAGCTGGGGGCCGGCCAATGCGCGCGAGGTCGCGGAGGGCCTGGCACGCGACGGCGTCTGCGGGCAGCAGGACGTGCCGACGGCGTACCGCTACCTCATCCTGAACAAGGACGGATACGCGCTGATGACAGACCTCGAGGGCACGCGGCTCGAGGACGCGACGGAAATGGCCCGTACGGCACTCGCCGCTGATCCGGGCACAGTGGAGATCGAGGGCGGGGGCTCGGGCCTCACCTACGCCGCGTTCCCGCTCAAGGACGGCGGGGCATGCGCGCTCGTTAGCGAGTACCTGCCGCAGTGGGTCTCGCGCGATCTCGCCGGCCTGCTTCCCAACCCGCAGAACCTCATGCTCGTCGGCGCCGCGGCGGGAAGCGCGCTCGCGCTCGCGCTCGTGGCGCGCCGCGCGAGCCGCGTGATCTCGCGCAAGATGGCGCCGCTCGCGGAGGCGGCGGGGCGCGTCGGCGCGGGGGAGCTCGACTTCGCGGTCGGCAGCACCAACGTGCGCGAGGTGAACGACGTCCTCGCCGCGATGGACGCCATGCGGGCCTCCCTCGCCGAGTCGCTCGAGGCCCGCTGGGTCGCGGAGCGGGGGCAGCGCGAGCAGGTGGCGTCGCTCGCCCACGATCTCAAGACGCCGCTCACCGTGCTGCGCGCCAACGCCGACTTCGTGGCGGAGGAGCTGGAAGACGAGAAAGACGCCGACCTCGCGGCCGCCGCGCGCGACATAGCCGGCAGTGTCGAAAGGCTCGACGGCTACGTGCGCCTGCTCATCGAGGCCTCGCGCGGGTCCGGCGGGGCGGAGAGGGCCCCCATGCGGCCGGCCGAGCTCTGCGAGCAGGTCCTCGCCGAGGCCGCCCAGATCGCCCGGGCGCGAGGCGTGACGCTCGACGCAGCCACGGGCCCCGCTGTCGCGGGCGCGCCCGAGGCCCCACTCGACCGAACCACCCTGGCGCGAGCCGCCGCGAACCTCGTGGCCAACGCCGCCGAGCACGCGCGCTCGCGCGTGGTGGTCTCCTGCGACGTCGCTGGTGGATACCTCGTCATCGAGGTCGCCGATGACGGACCGGGCTTTTCTCCCGCCGCCCTCGAACGCGGCTGCGAGCGCCTCTTCACAGACGACTCCTCTCGCTCCTCGCGCGACGGAGGCCGCCATTACGGGCTCGGCCTCCACGTCGCCTCCGAGGCCGCGAGCGCCCACGGGGGCTCCGTCTCGCTCGCCAACAGCCCCTCGGGCGGCGCGGTGGCCACCATCGCGGTCCCCCTGTGCGGGGCCTGACGAATCAGGCCCTCACACTGGCATGCCTCGCAACCAAACGCTTCCCGGATAGTTCATGAGGCCGTACTCGTATTCGAGCCTGCCTATCTCTGCGGCAAGCGCCTCCGTCATGTAGAAGGTTTTCGTGCGGCCCGTCGACTTCGCCAGGCGGTCGTACCTGTCCGCGAGGTCCTCGGGGGTTCTCAGGGCTGCGGTGGCGGTTGCCATGATGTACCTCCCGGTTAGATGTAATATGTGTATTACTTTCTATCACATCACCCGAACCCCGCACCGGCGTACGGTCGTATCTGCTTTTTTACCTTACATTTTGTCAACCGGCCCATGCTCGGCTTGTTCAGCCGGATTTAATCAACTGTTAAATCAATCCAGGCCTGTAGGGGGCGGTGGAAATCTTTCGAGGACTGGGGGCGCCGTCCCTGGGTCGACTCCTCGATGGCCGCGGCTGAATTCCCCTGCCATCGGCTGCGTGGGTTCCGGCACGGGGCTCTGGCGCTGCTCGAACTGGGCGCAAGACTCGGCTGTTGGTCGTACCGGACGGCATACGTTTTGAGACCGGCAAGCTGATGCCGGTTCGAGGACAGCGGCCCGGTGCACCGGGCCGATCGATAGCGGTCTCAGGTTCACAGCGCAGCTTCTCAGGGCTCGCATATATAGGAAGACTTGATTGGCAATCGATTTTAATGAAGTCGGCAGCGCATGTCAGAGTTTTCAACAAATTTAACATGCCACCCTTTATATCCGCACGCGCGTAATTCAACTCATAAGGACCGGCTATCCCTTACCTGTGACACAATCTCAAACGCACAGAACAGAATCATCAGTCCAATCATCGCATAAGAGGCAGCCGAACCTTCAAGCACTATTCCACAAAGAACAATCTCCGCGCCGCCAATAAGAACTGTTATCAGGCGCTCTGCCTTTTTGCTCTCGCCGCTCGCATAAAAAGGCGGCAAAGCGCACAAGATCACATATAGCCCGGGAAGGGAATACAGGATCGATAGTCCAAGCCCTCCATCAACCGCAGTGTTTTGCGTAGGAATCAACTGAACCCAAACGGCAATTATCACTGAGCAGGTTGTCGATAAAAGAAGACTAGAAATATAGCACGCAACAAAGTCCCGTCGCATTCGAACAGAGAAATCCGCGAACTCTCTTCGCCGCGTGGAAACAATAAGGTACACAGAAATTGCAATAGAACCAATCAGAGAAAACAGCGGAACAACCAGCAATTCAAGCTTATTACCCCATCGATCAACCACACCCCCACTCCAATGAGCGGGAATTGTATCAGGGAGGACTGACCAAGCCGCCCATAGAATCAGAAATGGAAGAATAGAGAGGATGAAAGATGATAACACTGCAGTAATTTTTTTTGAGGCTCTCATCGATTCCGCATCTCCTTGCGCGCCCACATTCCACTCCGCCTTAAATCAAGTATACGTTTTGAGACCGGCAAGCTGTTGCCGGCTCGAGGACAGCGGCCCGGTGCACCGGGCCGATCGATAGAGGACTCAGGTTCACAGCGCAGTTTCTTGGGGCTCGCATATATAGGAAGACTTGATCGGCAATCGATTTTAATGAAGTCGACAGCGCATGTCAGAGCTTTCAACAAACCGCAGGTAAATCCCTGTACCAAATATTGGTACACGGATTTACCTGCGATGTTCATGCTTGGTCAAAAGCCCATAAGGCGATAAATTCATTATTTTAATGCGCGCGCCTGAGCTTTTGGCTGAAGTGGCAGTCCGACCGCCGGCAGGCGGCCACGCTATGTCCAAAGGCCACGCCTACTCCCAGTGCCCGGCTACGTCGACGACCCAGTGCTGCCCGTCGAGTTCCTGCCGCAGAGCTACATCAGGGACGTCTTATTGGGGGACGACCGCATGGAACCCCGGGAGATCAAGCTGTACGGCTGATCCATCCGTCAACAACATGTCAAAGCCCCAAAACCCAACAGGATCGCGAACGAGGGGATGAATTGACCGCCCGGGTATTTGCGCCAGGGCGGTCAATTTTATCAACCATGGGTGCGATTCTGTGAGGCCATTTTTCTGGCATCCGCCGTTTGCTCCGGTCTCAACGCACCCATCGACCGTTCAGTAATCTTTGCGAACGCGACCACGTGCGCATTTGTCGAACAATCAAATGTCCGACAATGTCTGACGGAGCTGTCAGATATTCACGCACGAACAGGCGAGCTTCGCGAGCGATTGTAGGCAACTAGTAGCCCCAGCTGCGTCTTTGGCGCAGGTTCGACGTCTGACATCTTGAATGTCTAACGTTGAACGAAGCTGGTTGATAACAAGCAGGTGGAATAAACATGGAGCCCGACACCTCTCGCGCAATCGGCGCGCGGCAAGGGCCGGGCCCATCTCATATGTTGTCAACGCTAGCGGTGAACCTGAACGCCAGGGCACATTCTTTGTTGGATGAAACCATCATAGCGGCTAGCGGAAGGTGTCATCGAAGGAGTGCGCTGTAAAGCACCCGTCTCCTTAACTGTTAGAAATGCGAGTTAATAATCTATGTGGTCGATATGCCGTTAAACCCGCATATCGATACCGTTCAGCCATTCGCCTCGCCCCCGTCGCACGTATCTTCATCCGGTCTGTTACTTTTAATCTAACAGTTCTTTGAGGAACGTAGGTGCTTCTGAATGTACTGTCGACTTCTTCTCAAACTAATCCTAAGAGACAAGGCCGTATGGATTTGTACGCTCGTTCTCGCTGCAGCCTTTTTCGTCCCCATTGCGTTCAATTCACCCATCTACGGGCCCTTCTTTATGAAGCAGGGCATGCAGGGCTTTGTCGACGCATTCAATACGCGCGCGCCCCAGGCCAGCGGCACAGACCTATCGCCAGAGCAGCAAGATGACGCTGAGCTTGCAAGATACGCGAACGCCGCCCTCGCCGCTCAAACCGACGCCGCCTTTCTCGATTCTGCCGAGAGCTACTACGCGCTCATGGGCGAGGGCTTCCAATCCGGGTCCATCGTGGGAGACCGAGAGACCAATGACGCGGAGCTCGCATATTGCCGCGCCCTGAGCAGCTCCGGCATCACGGATATCCCGGCCTCCGCAAACGACCTGCCATTCCTTTCCTTCCTGCCTTACGCCATTGCCGCGGCGCCGTCTTTCCTTCCCTTCATCCCCTTCCTTCTCTCGTCGATACTCGCGCTCGGCGCCACAAGGCCCGGGACCCTGGCGGCAAAGGCGCCCGTGGCCAAATTCCGG
>DBGCAP010000037.1:0-38919 GCA_048367555.1 Collinsella sp. | reverse complement strand
GAGCGGTTCCGAGGGCGGCATTGGCCTGGAGAACTTCCAGGACATCAAGCCCGGCGACCAGATCGAGGGTTACCGCATCGACCAGGTTGCCCGTACCGAGTAGGGGGTAGCGCTATGAAGCAAACGCAGGCAACCCGCCGTTTGGGCGAGCAGCTCCGCGAGAAGCTCGGTTATATCCTGCTCTTTGAGGTTTCCGATCCGCGACTCGACCTGGTCACCCTGACCGCGGTCGAGGTCGCGGTGGACCGTTCGTTCGCGCGCGTGTACGTGTCGTGCGATGCGAGCCGCTACGATGAGGTCATGGAGGCGCTTGCCAGCGCCAAGGGCCGTATTCGCAGCCTGTTGGCTCGCTCGCTCGATTGGCGCGTCACGCCCGAGCTCGATTTTCGCATCGATCGCTCGACCGATGAGGCCGAGCGCATCACGCGTGCGCTGGAAAACGTTCCGGCCACGCTTGCGATCGAAAAGGACGAGGACGGCTACCCCATAGCGGATGCCGCCCAGGAGGCAGCTTTAGATGACTAATTCCGCCGATCTCGCCTCGTGCGAGTCTGCAGATATTAAACGACGCATCCTCGAGCTCATCGAGGGTGCGTCCTCCATTGCGATCTCGGGTCACACCTCTCCCGACGGCGATGCCCTGGGCTCCGTGTTGGGCCTGGGCCTTTCGCTTATGAAGGTGTTCCCCGACAAGGACATCGCCCTGCTGCTGGCAGACGACGATCCCGTTCCGCGCATCTACCGTTTTATGGAGGGCGCCGATCTGCTGGTGCCGGCATCTGCCTACACCGGCAACCCGGACCTGTTCATTTCGGTAGACGTGCCGGTCGTCGAGCGCCTCAATAATTCCGCCGAGGTGTTGCGTCGTTCGGCTCACGTGGCGTGCTTTGACCATCACCCGGCACGCGAGGAGTTTGCCGAGGTCAGCCTTAGGTGTGTCAATGCCGCTGCTTGCGCCATGATCATCGACCGCTTTTTGGCCGATTGCGGTATTACCGCAAGCGACAGCATCGCCACCTGCCTGCTGTGCGGTCTGGTCACCGACACCGGTCGTTTTCAGTATCAGAACGCCGATGCTGCAGCGTTTCATGCCGCCTCGCGTCTGGTGGCGCACGGTGCCGATCCGGCGCGCGTCGCGCTCGAGGTCTACCAGAGCATGCGTGTCGAGTTCTTGCACCTCAAGTCCATCGTCATGGGTCGCATCAAGACGGTCGCGCGCGGGCGCGTGGCATATAGCTACGCGTACGAGAGTGACCTCAAGGAATGCGGCGTCACCTCGGATGAGTGCGACGGCCTGGTCGATGTGGTGCGCTCGGTGATGGGCGTCGAGGTCTGCCTGTTCCTTAAGGGCATCGAGGGCGATACTAAGGTGCGCGGCAACCTGCGCTCCAAGGGCGATCTTGATGTTTCCGAGATTGCGGCCAACTTTGGCGGAGGTGGGCACCACGCTGCCGCCGGCTTTACCAACGCCGGAACGATTTCCGAGACGCTCACCGCGGCACTTCCCATGCTGGCCGAGCTGGTAGGGGAGGATCCCGCTTCGGTGACCGTCGAGCTCTAACTTTTTGGATGGTACATGGCTCGTCGTACACCTTCTCAACTCAATATGCTGCTCGCCGTCGATAAGCCGGTGGGCTGCACGTCCCACGACGTGGTTTCGCAATGCCGACGCGCCCTCCATGAGCGGCGCGTCGGTCATGCCGGAACGCTCGACCCCATGGCATCGGGTGTCATGGTGGTGGGCGTAGGCCAGGCAACGCGTCTGCTGGGCATGCTCACGCTCGATACCAAAAGCTACGTCGCCGACATTTCGTTTGGCGTCGAGACCAATACCGATGATGCGGAGGGCGAGGCCGTCCGCACAGTGCCCATTGCCGCCGACTTGCGCGATCCGGCCTATGCCCGCGAGCGCCTGTGCGCCATGCTGGGCCCTCAGATGCAGGTGCCGCCGGCGTTTTCGGCCATTTCGGTCAACGGCGTGCGCGCCTATAAGTCTGCGCGCGAGGGCAATGCCGTGTCGCTGCCCCCGCGTCCGGTCGAGGTGTACTCCGCTAACCTGATTGCCGTGAGCGGCGAGGGCGAAGCGTGCGTTTGGACCGTGGCGTTTTCGGTGAGTAAGGGCACCTATATCCGTGCGCTCGCTCGCGACCTGGGTCGTGCCTGCGACAACGCGGCGCATATTTCTGCATTGCGCCGTACGGCCTCCGGTGTTGTTTCCATCGGTGCCTGTCATGCGGTCGAGGAACTTTCTGCCGAGTCCGCTGCCGGCTTTGCCCTGGATCCCATTGCGGCACTGGGCGCCACGCGCGTCGACTTGCCGGGTGATCTTGCCGACGATCTGCTGTGCGGACGTCGTATTCCTATTGAGCGCGCGCTTGCGAGCTTCGATGCGTCGAAGGCGCCGTTTGCGCTGGTGCTCGATGGCGGGCTCAAGGCGCTTGCCCGTATCGAGGGCGGCCGCTTTGTTATGGAGCATGTCTTTCCGCAGGCGATCGGCGGTGTTCGATGATGCTGGCCTCCCACGAGCTCGCGCGTTTTTTTTTCGCGGGCGAGTCGGATGAGGCCCGCATCGTCGCCGCCGATGCATTTGATGATTGCGCGTGCCTGGGTGCCGCGTCGATCGCCATCGGCGTGTTCGACGGCGTGCATCGGGGGCATCGCGAATTGATCGACGCGGTCGTTCGCGATGCGCGTGACCATGGCTGCAAGGCGGTCGTGGTCACCTTCGATCCCGACCCGGACGTGGTGGTGAGCCCTACGCCCGCGCAAAAATTGATGACGACGGCTGACCGTCTGCATGCCCTGGCTCTCACCGGGGTCGATGCGGTCGTGGCCGTTCCCTTTACGCCCGCGGTGGCGGCACTCGACCACGTAGGCTTTCTTAAGCTGCTGTCGCGCGTCGTCGATATCCGCTCGATTCGCGTGGGTAGCGACTTTAGGTTGGGCCGCGGCGGTGCCTCGGGCGTTGCCGAGATGCAGGCATGGGGAGCCGAGCGCGGCGTTGACGTCTATGGCCACGAGCTGCTGTGCGTCGATGGGCAGACGATCTGCGCCACCCGTATTCGCCAGGAGCTGCGCCGGGGTCATGTTGAGCTTGCCGCCGAGCTGCTCGGCCGCCCGTATATGCTGCGAGGTATTGTTGCCGGCGGTCGTCACCAGGGCTCCGACATGGGTTTTCCCACGGCAAATATTCAGGTGCCCGAGGGCATTCAGGTGCCTGCCGATGGCGTCTACGAGGGCTTGGTGCTGGTCGACGATACCGTATGGCCTGCCGCCGTCAACGTGGGCCTGCCGCCGACGTATGCCGACGATGACGCCTCGGCTCATCTCGAGGCCAACTTGATCGGGTATGCAGGCGACCTGTACGGCGCTTCGGTTTCGCTGGCGTTTACACGTTGGCTGCGCCCGTCGCGCGTGTTCGATTCGCTGGACGAGCTTATCGCGACCGTCGAGGGTAATATTGACGATATCCGTCATCATTTGGGTGAGCAGGGGGTGAGCATCCGTGATTAGCGATGAGGAAAAAGACCAGGTGCGCGCTGCGTCCGACCTGGTTGCCATCGTGCAGGAAACGGTTGAGCTCAAGCCCCGCGGCCATGAGTTTTGGGGTTGCTGCCCCTTTCATGGCGAAAAGACCCCGTCGTTTCACATTATCCCCGCCACGCAGGTGTGGCACTGCTTTGGCTGTGGCGAGGGCGGCGACGTCTTCACCTACATCATGAAGCGCGAGAACCTGAGCTTCCCTGAGTCGATTCGCTACCTGGCCGACCGTGCCGGCATTGAGCTGCACGATACCGGCGCCTATCGCGAGCGCGGCACCAAGCGTGCCCGCATCTACGACCTGTGCGCCGAGACCGCCCAGTTCTACCACACCATGCTCATGCGCGGTAAGGACAGCCGTCCGCGCGAGTATTTCGCCAGCCGCGGTATGGGCGGCGACGTCTGCCGCCGCTACTGCCTGGGTTTTGCGCCGGGTCGCAACGCGCTGGTGTCGCATCTGTCGCAGGCAGGCTTTACCCCGCAGGAAATGATCGATGCCAACGTGGCCGTGAGCCGTGGGCGCGGGCAGCTTGCCGACCGTTTTTACGACCGCGTGATGTTTCCCATCTTTGATGAGCAGGGTCATAACATCGCCTTTGGCGGGCGCATTATGGGCGACGGCCAGCCTAAGTACCTCAACACCGCCGAGACGAGCGTGTTCCATAAAAAGCGAAACCTCTACGGCTTTAACTGGGCTAAGGAGTTTATCGTCGCGCAGGATACCGCCATCGTGGTGGAGGGATATACCGACTGTATCGCCTGCTGGGAGGCGGGGATCAAAAACGTCGTCGCCACGCTGGGTACGGCGTTGACGGAACATCATGTAAAGACGCTCACCCGTTTTGCCAAGCGCATTGTATATATGTTCGATGGCGACGCTGCCGGTCAAAAGGCCGCGCGCCGCGCGATTCAGTTTATCGAGCAGGATTCGATGGACCTGCGCTGCGTGGTGCTTCCCGACGGCAACGACCCCATGGAGTTCATCACCGCGCATGGTGGCGAGGCGTTGCAGGCGCGTATCGACGCCGCCGAGCCCCTCATGGACTTTGTGTACCGCTCACTGCAGGAGTCGAGCGACATTTCCACGCCGGGCGGTCGTGCCAAGGCGCTCGAGGATGCGCTGACGCTCATCTATCCGCTGCGCAATAGCTACATGATCGATACGTACTTTATCCAGATTGCCGACCTGCTGGGGTTGGACTTGGAGACGGTGCGTTCGAGCTCGGGCCGTGTGTTTCGCGATGTTGCCAAGCGCGAGGACGCCGAGCGTCGTCGCGAGCAGAACTACGAGCGCCAGCGGGCGCAAACCGAGCGTGCAGGCAGCGCGGGCGTTCGGGCATCAGGTTCGCAGGGGGTGTCTCGCGGTGTCTGGGCGTCGGGGGTGACGCCGTCGGTGTCCGCACCGGTCGAGGAAGAGCCGTATGACTATGTGCCGTTTGAGGCCTACGGGGCCGCGCCGGCCGAGGTCGTCGACGATATGCCGCCTATCGATGTGCCGGCTGGTATGGATGGCGCGGCGCCGGCCGCCGATGCTTCTGGCGCGTCCGCGCCGACGATGCCAATCGTGCTGACCGACCTGGAGCGAAAGTCTTTGGCGGGGGAGCGCGAGCTGCTGACGATGCTCACGAGCTATCCCGACCTGTTCCGCACGTATGCCGACCGCATCTGCTCGATCGAGTGGGTAGATCCGCGCCACGAGTCCATCGCGTGGGCCGTGCTCGCGACGCCGCCGGGCACCGACCCCACGGCGTGCATGGATGCGGCGCGCGCCGTGTGTCCCGAGGCAGCGTCGCTTGTTAGTGCCGGGCGCATTTCGTCGACGAGTAAGCACCCCACCGAGACGAACATCGTGTTTATGCTCGACACCCTCGAGCTCTACACCATCAAGCGCCGCATGCGCGCCGCACAGGCCAAGCTTCGCCAGGACCGGTCGCTCGACGATGAGGCACGCCGTGTGCTGACGATGCAGGCGATGCAAGATTCTCAGCGCCAGCGTGAGCTCCAAAAGTCGATCGGCGGCGTGGCGGATCCGTTCCGTTTGATCGGTTTGGAGACTGCGGGCGCCGAGCAGGCCTAGATGTTGTGGTCAACCAGCGTATTTGCGCCTATATACAGTCTGAATTTTGGGTATAGACGTGTAGGTGTGTGCTAAAGTAATGAGTCCTGTGGACTATGAAGGGAGAATCTGTGCCAAATAAGAGTGAGAGCACGGGTACTGGGCTGGAATCCTACGTTGCAAAGCTCATGGGCAACGGCTCAAACAGGACTTCGGTAACCGAGGACGAGATTCAGGTCGCCCTGAAGGATATCGATGTATCTGACGAGCAACTCAACGCGGTGTATTCCGCGCTGCGCAACAGCGGCATCCAGATTATCTCCGCGAGCGGAAACGACGACGCTCCCATGGGCGTCGAAGATGACGATAACGATAGCGATACCGATGATTTCGATGACGACGAGCACGATTCCGGTTCACTCGACGATCACGAGCTTAAGATGGCCCGTCAGGCCGACGCCGAGATGGGTTCTTCCAAGAGCAAGAAGAAGCGCACCGTGCGTACGTCCCGTTCGCGCTCGCGCGTGCGCGGCATCGATGCCTCCACGGTGATGCTGACCGGCGACCCGGTTCGTATGTACCTTAAGGAGATCGGTAAGGTCGACCTGCTGACCGCCTCCGAAGAGGTCGATCTGGCCATGAAGATCGAGGCCGGTCTCGATGCCACCGAGAAGCTCGAGGCCGCCGAGGCGGGCGAGATCGAGCTTACCCGCGCCGAGATGCGTCGCCTGACCCGTATCGAGAACGTGGGTCTCGAGGCCAAGCAGGCGCTCATCAGCGCCAACCTGCGTCTGGTCGTCTCCATCGCCAAGCGCTACGTCGGTCGCGGCATGCTGTTCTTGGACCTGATCCAGGAGGGCAACCTCGGTCTGATCCGCGCCGTCGAGAAGTTCGACTACCAGAAGGGCTTTAAGTTCTCCACGTACGCCACGTGGTGGATCCGTCAGGCCATCACGCGCGCTATCGCCGACCAGGCCCGTACCATCCGTATTCCCGTGCACATGGTCGAGACCATCAACAAACTCGTTCGCGTGCAGCGCCAGCTTCTCCAGGACCTGGGTCGCGATCCGACCCCCGAGGAGATCGGTGCCGAGATGGACATGAGTGCCGACCGCGTCCGCGAGATCCAGAAGATTTCGCAGGAGCCCGTGTCGCTCGAGACCCCTATCGGCGAGGAAGAGGATTCCCAGCTGGGCGACTTCATCGAGGACTCCCAGGCTATCGTTCCGCCCGATGCCGCCAGTTTCTCCATGCTGCAGGAGCAACTCACCCAGGTGCTCGACTCGCTTGCCGATCGTGAGCGCAAGGTTATCGAGCTGCGCTTTGGCCTTGTCGACGGACATCCTCGTACACTCGAGGAAGTCGGCCGCGAGTTTGGCGTCACGCGTGAGCGCATCCGCCAGATTGAGTCCAAGACCCTGGCCAAGCTCCGTCACCCCAGCCGCTCCAGCAAGCTCAAAGACTATATTGAGTCTTAACCTCGCAAGCAAGAAGCGCCCTCAAGCACATCCGCTTGGGGGCGCTTTCATGTAGTCGTTGGGGACGTTCTTGAATGACTTGGTTGGAAAAAATCTCAAAAAAGTTCTTGCCCTAAGCTGATTCGTCCGTATAATAAACTTCGTTGCTTGAGAGCACGCACCTATTCCTCGGTAGCTCAATGGTAGAGCACGCGGCTGTTAACCGCGCTGTTGTAGGTTCGAGTCCTACCCGGGGAGCCAGGTTGTAAAACCCGTCGCTTATGTGGCGGGTTTTTTCATGCCGCGATCGCCTGGCGCGAACGTTACCGTATCAACATTTCGTGTCGAGGATGTAATCCCGTGACCCGCCACCTCAACATGGCGCGGTCGTTGTAGAATATTGCAATGATTGCTCCCACGACATGGTGCCGCGAGCACCAGATAAGGAGATTCTTGTGTCTGAGACCATTAACGGCAGCCTGAGCGTCTCGAACGACGTTATTGCCGATATTGCCGGTTATGCCGCGATGACGTGCTATGGCGTCGTCGGCATGGCTGAGCAGCTCCAGGGCGCCGAGAGCGTGCGCCTGCTTGCCGGTCAGCGCCTCCGCAAGGGCGTGCTTGTCTCCGCCGACGAGAACGGCCTTACGGTCGATCTTCACGTCGTGCTCGAGAACGGCGTCAACATGAAGTCCGTCTGCCACAATCTTTCGAGCTCCGTTGCCTTCACCCTGCAGGAGATCGCCCAGATCGATCCCGCCAGCCTTAAGATCGGCATCCACATCGACGCGCTCAAGAGCCGTCTGAACTAGCATCCGAAAACGGAGATTCAAATACCCATGATTGCAAAGACCATTCGCACCTGTTTTCCGATCGCTGCGGCTGCCGTTTCCGACAAGGCCGAGGAGATCAACAAGCTCAACGTCTTCCCCGTGCCCGACGGCGACACCGGTACCAACATGTCACTCACGCTCGCCTCGGTGACCAAGGAGCTTTCTGCCCTTCCCGCCGATGCCGATATGGAGGCCATCGCCGGCGCCATCACCCACGGCTCCCTGATGGGCGCTCGCGGCAACTCCGGCGTCATCACCTCGCAGATTCTGCGCGGCGTGGCCGAGGGTCTCGTCTCCGCCGATGAGCCTATCACGTCCGCCAACATCGCCTTCGCCTTCCGCCGCGCCGTCAAGGTCGCCTTCCAGGCTGTCCGTAAACCCATCGAGGGCACGATTCTCACGGTCCTGCGAGATGTTTCGACCAAGGCCGACGAGTGCGAAAAGAAGAAGTTCTCGGCCGAGGATGCGCTCGATGCCATCGTCGTCGAGGCCTATCAGTCCGTCGCCCGCACGCCCGACCTGCTGCCCGTTCTGAAGGAGAACGGCGTGGTCGACTCTGGCGCCTTTGGCTTTGCCATCTTCCTGGAGAACTTTGTTGCCGCCGCGCTTGGCCGCAGCACCGTTGTCGAGGATTTCTCCGCCACGTTTGATTCCGCTGGCTCTGCCCGCGACGCGGCCCTTGGTCGCGTTGAGATCGAGGCCAACGACGACTGGGAGGGCTCGGAGTTCCGCTACTGCAACGAGTTCCTCTTTAAGGCCGACGCCCCGTTTGACGAGGACGAGTGCCTTAAGTTCCTGGGCTCCATGGGCGACTGCGAGCTGCTCGTGGGTGCCTACCCCGACTACAAGATTCACGTGCACTCCAATACCCCCAACCTGGTGCTCGAGCACATGCTGCAGCTTGGTCAGATCTACGAGGTCTTTATCCACAACATGGAGATGGAGGCCCACGACCGTACCGCCAAGATTCATGAGGACCAGGAAAAGGCTGCCGAACCTGTCAAGGCTTTGGGCTTTGTCGCCGTTGCCGCCGGTTCCGGCGAGGCCGACATCCTCAAGTCCCTCGGCGTTGACGTGATCGTCTCGGGTGGTCAGACCATGAACCCCTCGACCGCCGACCTGCTGGGCGCCGTCGACCAGGTCAACGCGACCTCGGTCATCATCCTGCCCAATAACGGCAACATCCGCATGGCTGCCGAGGCCGCTGCCTCTGCCTGCACCGACAAGAAGGTCGCCGTCGTTCCCACTAAGACCGTTCCGCAGGCCTTCTCCGCGCTGTTCGCTGTCCTGCCCGATTCCGAGCTCGAGGACGCCGTCGCCGCTATGGTCGACGCCATCAGCGAGGTCCGCGATGGCGAGGTCACCCGTGCCGTGCGCGATTCCAGCGCCTCTGACGGCTCTCCGATTCACTCCGGTGATGTCATGGGTATCATTGCCGGCTCCATCGACGTGGTCGGCTCCGATGTGAAGCAGGTCACGCTCGATTGCATCAACCGCATGCAGGAGGAAGAGGAGGGCGACGCACTGACGATTCTGGCCGGCGAGGAGCTGTCCGATGAGGCCTTCCAGGAGATCGTCGACGCCATCGAGGAGGCTCAGCCCGACCTGGAGATCGATGCTCATCGTGGCGAGCAGCCGCTCTATCCCGTGATCTTCTCGATCGAGTAGGCATCTACCCATGTCCGAGCTGTGCTCCGTGCCGCGCGCCTCGGAGCGCTTTGCCCAGAGCAATGCGCTCGACGAGGATATCGCGCGACTCAAATATGTTTCGGGTAAACGTGAGGAGGCCCTTCGCCGTCTGGGAATTCGGACGGTGGGGGACCTCCTTCTCCATATCCCTCACCGATATCTCGACTTTACGCGCTCCTGGTCCATCGAGATGGCTCCCATCGGTACCGTGTGCACGATTGTCGCCACGGTCGATCGTATCGTTCAAAAGCAGCCCCGCCCGCGTATGCAGGTGACCGAGGTCTCGCTGGTGGACGAGACGGGCGTGCTGCAGGTCGCCTTTTTCCGTCAGCCCTGGATTGCCCAGCAGTTCAAGCAAGGCGACCGCCTGGCCGTGATGGGTAAGGTCGAGTTTGCCTACGGCTTTAAGCAGATGGCCTCGCCGCATTTCGAAAAGCTCGAGGATGGGCGTGCCGCGGGCACCATACTGCCGGTCCATTATGTGAGCGATGGCGTGAGCCAGGCGTGGATGCGCCGCATCGTAAGCGGCGCGCTCGAGGTTGTCGGCAATCCCTTCGACCCGATTCCCGCACGCTTACGCGTCAAGCGCCACCTGATGAGCAATGCTCGTGCGCTGCGCTCAATTCACTTTCCATCGAGCATGGCCGAGCGCGATATCGCGCGCGCACGGCTTGCCTACGAGGAGTGCCTCTACCTTCAGCTGGCGCTGCGTCTGCGCAACGACGGTGGCATGGTCGAGGTCGTTCCCTACGCCCACACCGCGAGCGAGCATCTGGCCGCGCTTAAGCAGGCCCTCCCGTTTTCGCTGAGCGACGAGCAAAAGGCCGCGTTCCAAGACATCCTGCACGACATGTGCGATGGCGGGCGCGTGATGAACCGCCTGCTGCTGGGCGACGTCGGAACCGGCAAGACCGCCGTCGCCGCCTGCGCGCTGGCCGTTGCGGCCGATAGCGGCACCCAGTCCTGCGTTATGGCGCCAACGGGCGTGCTGGCGCGCCAATATGCCGATAAGACCGGCCCCTTGCTCTCGCAGGCCGGCATGTCCTGGGCGCTCCTGACGGGTGCCACGCCGGCAGCCGAGCGCGAACAGATCCATGCGCAGCTGAAATCGGGCGAGCTCGATGTCCTCTTTGGAACCCACGCGGTCCTTTCGGATGACGTGACGTTTAAGCATCTGTCGCTTGTCGTCATCGACGAGCAACACCGCTTTGGTGTGGGCCAGCGCAATGCCCTGCGTGCCAAGGGCCCGGGTGCCGACCTGCTCGTTATGACGGCGACGCCGATTCCGCGCACGTTGGCGCTCTCGGTCTACGGTGACCTTGACACGAGCATCATCCGCCATCGGCCTGTTCCGGGGGCGGGCGTTACGACGCGTGTGCTCACCGAGTCGAGCCGCGACCTGGCCTACGGCGCCATTCGCGAGGCGCATGAAAAGGGCCAGCAGGCTTACGTGATCTGCCCGCTTGTGGAGCCGAGCGATTCGGCCGATGAGCTTGAGGATGTCCCCGGTATCGCCCGCGACGATGAGGGCCGCGTGACCGTCCCCGTGCCGCTGCACGATACGGCAACTGAGCTCGACCGGCTGCGCCTGGCGTTGCCGGGACTTACTATCGAGCGCCTTCATGGCCGCATGCCGGCGGGGGAGAAGGACCGCGTGATCGATGCTTTCAAGCGCGGTGAGATCGACGTGCTCGTTTCGACCACGGTGGTCGAGGTGGGCGTCGACGTGCCCAACGCCACCGTCATGGTCATCGAGAACGGTGAGCGCTTTGGCTTGGCGGCCCTGCACCAGTTGCGCGGCCGTGTGGGCCGCGGCAGCGTGTCGGGCACCTGCCTGGTCATGACGCACTCCAAGGGCAACGGCGGCGCGTCGGCGGCACAAGACCGCCTCCAGTCGCTCGAAAAGACCTCAGACGGCTTTACGCTCGCCCAGATGGACCTACGTTTGCGCCATGAGGGCGAAATCCTGGGCTACCGTCAGCATGGCGGCGTGACCCTGCGCTTTGTGGACCTGGACGCCGACGAGGATCTTATCGAATGGGCCCATTTGGACGCGGTCGAGCTCTTGCGGTATGCTTGCAACCTTGACTCCGTGGCGACGCGTCCCTTGCGTGACGCGGTCGCCACGCGCTATCGACATATCTTTAAGGAGGTCAGCGGAGGATGAGAATCATCGGCGGTGAATGGCGCGGCCGTAAGATCGAAGAGCCGCGCGGGCGCGATGTCACCCGTCCCACGACCGATCGCGTGCGCGAGGCATGTGCATCCATGGTCATGTCGGCGTTCGACTTCGATTTGGACGAGGTTCGCGTGCTGGACGCTTTTGGCGGCTCCGGCGCCCTGGGAATCGAGATGCTCTCGCGTGGCGCCCGCACGCTCACCACGTTCGAGATCGATCGCAACGCCGCCCGTCTGATCACCAAGAACGTCGAGTCGCTGTGCCGCGACCGCTCGCGTTGGCGTGTCGTTACCGGCGATGTGCTGGCGAGTGCCTCGCGCGGTCGCGTGCCGGGCGGTCCTTTTGATCTGGTCCTGCTCGATCCGCCGTATGCCTTTGGCGCCGAGCCGGTCGAGGAGCTGCTGCAAAATCTTTCCCAGCAGGAGCTGCTGACGCCCGGGGCCTTTGCCCTGTTTGAGCATGCCGCAACCGATGCGGGCGCTCATCCAGCTGGTTTTGAGACCGTGCGAGAGAAGCGCTACGGCATTACCTCGGTTGACTTGCTGCGCTGGGTGGCCGAGGACGTGAAGGACCATGGTGACGAGAACGAAAATGACGAGGATGCGCCTTCGGAGGACGCCCATGAATGACACCATCAACCGCGTGATCGTCCCGGGCACCTTCGACCCCATCACCTTTGGCCATATCGATGTGATTCGCCGTGCCCGCCGCATCTTTCCCAGCGTGATTGTCGCCGTGGCCGAGTCGCAGGGTAAAAACGGCGTGGGTACCACCTTTATGCTCGACGAGCGCGTGGCGCTGGCCCGCGAGGCCCTCGGCGATTTGGACGGCATCGAGGTACTGCCTTTCACCGGCCTGCTGGTCGACTTTGCACGTGAACAGGGGGCAGGTGCCGTCGTTAAGGGCCTGCGCGCCATGACCGACTTTGAGTACGAGCTGCAGCAGGCCGACCTCAACTACCGCCTGGATAACGAGCTGGAGTCTATCTTTGTCATGAGTGCTCCGCAGTACGGCTATATCTCGAGCTCGGTGGTGCGCCAGATCGCGTCGCTTGGCAGCGACGTGTCGACGTTTGTGCCGCCCAACGTGGTCGAAGCGCTCAAACATCGCTTTTCGTGACATTTTTTATTGCCTGGTGGCATGTGGTAAACTAACTCGATGATATGTTACCTATGAAAGGAGACCGGATGCCGGGCGAGAATTTTCCTGGCGACAGGATCGTGAGTCTTGTCGACGAGCTCGAGGGGCTCATCGAAGAGGCTAAGACGCCGTTCGGCAAGAACGCCCAGATGAAGGTTATCGACGCCGACGTCTTCTTTAATATCCTCGATGAGATCCGCATGAGCTATCCCGAGGAGTGGCAGAAGTCCCGCCGTATCCTCAAAGAGCGCGAGGAGCTTATGGCTTCCGCCGCCGCTCAGGCCGATTCCATCATTGCCGATGCTCAGCAGCAGGCGCTCACCATTGCCGGTGAGCAGGAGATCGTCCGCTTGGCGCAGCAACAGGCCGATGACATTCGCGACCGTGCCCAGCAGTACGAGCGTGAGACGCGCTATGCCGCCGAGGATTACGCCGAGCAGGTCTTTACGCACCTCGAGGAGAACCTCAAGAGCCTGACCGGCACCGTCACCCGTTGCCGTCAGCAGCTCAACGAGGGTGCCGCCCAGCAGAATGGTCAGTGGTAATGGCTGAGTTCCCGAGCGTAACCGTCGATCTTTCCGAGCAGCTCGAGTTTCCCGGAGACTCTTATCCGCTGACCGGCAAGGTCGATGTCGCCACCTACACGGTGGGCGAGAAGGAGTACCAGCTGCAGGACGGCATTGCCTACGACGTGGTCTTTACCAACGCCGGTACCGGTGTTCTGCTCTCGGGCATGGTTCGCGCGCACGCCACCGGCGAGTGCGACCGCTGCCTGGAGCCCGCATCGTTTGATATCGCAGGCGAGATCGAGGAGTTCTACCTCTTTAACGAGCCCGAGGACCCCGAGGCCTACGAAGACGGCTACGAGCTCCTGGGCGAGGATCGCATTGTCGATCTGGGCGAGCCCATCAACGACGCGGTCGTCATGGACACGCCGTTCGTCGTCCTGTGCAAGCCCGATTGCCGCGGTCTTTGCCCCACCTGCGGCATCAATCTCAACGTCGAGCAATGCGATTGCGCCGCCCAGGCGGAGGCCGAATGGGCTGCTGCCACGGAAAATCCATTTGCAGCATTAAAGAATCTCAAGCTTGACGAGTAAAACTGTGGTAGTATCGCTACTTGCGCGTAATCGCCACACTGGATAGTTCATAAGGAAGGTCACTATGCCCGTACCTAAACAAAAGCAGGGTCGTATCCGCACCCATACCCGCCGTTCCACCAACATGAAGATCTCGGCTGCGGCTCAGTCCACGTGCCCCCGTTGCGGCGCTGTTAAGCTCCCGCACCACGTGTGCCCCAGCTGCGGTTTTTACAAGGACCGCGAGGTTATCGTTACCGAGTAACTGTATACTCTGGATGCGATGCCGTTCCAACTGGAACCACAATGGCCGGCTCAATGAGTCGGCCATTTTTGTATAAGGAGCATATGAAATGAGTAACGTTCGCGTTTGTGTAGACGTTGTGGGCGGAGACGAGAAGCCCCAGGTTGTCCTCGATGGTATCGAGGCTGCGCTTGCGGCAGATCCCGAGATCGAGGTCTTGGCCGTTGGTCCCGCCGAAATCGTCAACCCCTTTGCCGCAGCGCATGCCCGCGTGGAGGCCTTGGAGGCCCCCGATGTCATCAGCATGGAGGACGATCCCATCCGCGCCGTGATGACCAAGCGCAAGTCCTCGATCGTGCTTGCGTGCCGTGCCATTAAGAAGGGCAATGCGGACGCGTTTTTCTCGGCCGGCTCGACCGGTGCCATGACCGCTGCCGCCACGGCCTACGTCACGCCGTTTAGGTATTTGGCAGAGGGCAAGAAGCAGCCGGTCCGTCCGTGCCTTACCAACGCACTGCCCAATCGCGCCGGCGGCCTGACGGTGCTGTGCGATATGGGCGCCAATCCCGATGTCACGGTGGACGACATGGTGCGCTTCGCCCAGATGGGCGCGGCCTATGCCCGCGTGGTTTTGGGCATTGAGCATCCTCGCGTGGGTCTGCTTGCCAACGGCACCGAGGACGAGAAGGGCTCTAACTTTACCAAGTCGTGCTTCCCGGCCATGAGGGCCGCGGTTCCCGGCTTTGTGGGCAACTGCGAGGGCACCGATCTTACGTCGGGCAATTTTGACGTCGTGGTCGCCGACGGCATGTCGGGCAACATTGCGCTCAAGGCCACCGAGGGCGCTGCCAAGTTTTTGCTTCAGGAGCTCAAAGGCGCCTTTATGTTCTCGCTCGGCACCAAGATTGCCGCGCTGCTCATCAAAAAGCAGATGCGCGAGATTAAGGCCAAGCTTTCGGGCGACGCCAAGGGCGGCGCGATCCTGCTGGGCCTGCGCGGCGTCGTGTTGATCGGCCACGGTGCCACGTCGGTCGAGGCCGTCAAGAACGGTACGCTTGCCGCGGCCCAGGCCGTACGTGCCGGTCTTGTCCAGGACGTTGCCAATTCCATGGACGGTATCGTTTTATAAGAGCCCCGTTACGTGGCTCAACCTGTACCGTGTGGGGTAGAATCGGAGCCGTATTGCAATGCGGCCCCGATTGCCGTGTTGCGTTGTGTTCCATGACATACGAGAGGAAGCGCTATGGACCGCTCCGAAATCTTCGATAAGATCGCCGAAATCGCCGCTGACGTGCTGGGCGTCGATGTCGCCGACATTAGCGACGAGACCACTTTTGACGATCTCGATGCCGATTCGCTCGAGCGTCTGCAGCTGGTGACGGCCATCGAGGACGAGTTCGACCTCGAGATCGATGACGAGACCCTGCTGTCGCTCAACTCCGTCGCCGACGCCGTCGACGCGATCGAAAACGCCAAGGAGGCCTAAGTCTTGGCTTTGTCTGAACGACTCACGCGTGCCCAGGAGATTCTGGGCCATGAGTTCAATAATAAGGTGCTGCTGCGCGCGGCGCTTACGCATCCCTCGGCCGTCGAGGGCCAGCCGGTCTCTGCCAGCTATGAGCGCCTTGAGTTTTTGGGCGATTCCATTTTGGGCGCCGTGGTGGCCCGTTCGCTCTTTGAGTCCTATCCCGAGTTTGACGAGGGCAAGCTCACACGCCTGAAGGTATCCCTTGTCTCGGGCGCCACGCTGTCCGAGGTGTCGCACGAGCTGGGTATCGACGACATCATCATCTTTGGCGCCTCCGAGACCGGTACCGGCGCCCGCGGTCTGCACTCGGCGCTCGAGAACGTCTATGAGTCGCTCGTAGGTGCGCTGTACCTGGATGCCGGCTGGGATGTTGCGGCGGACTTTATCCACCGTACGCTCAAGCCGCACCTGGCCTCCGAGCGTGCCGAGCACCCCGCGAACCCCAAGTCGTTCTTGCAGGAGTGCGTGCAGGCTGACGGCCACGAGCCTCCCGCGTATAAGCTGGTCGGCTCCGAGGGCCCCGCGCATGCGCCCACCTTTACCGCTGTGGTGCTCATCGACGGTATTCGCCAGGGTCGCGGCACCGGTTCCTCCAAGAAGGAGGCCGAGGCGGCCGCTGCGCTCGAGGCGCTCGACCGCATGGGCTACACCACCAACGGCGTGATTCTCAACAAGAAGCCTGTCTAAGCGAGGAACCGTGTATCTCAAGTCCCTCACGCTCAAAGGGTTCAAGTCGTTTGCCGACCGCGCCCATATGTCATTTGAGCCGGGCCTGACCGTCATCGTCGGTCCCAACGGCTCGGGAAAATCGAACATCTCCGACTCGATTCTGTGGGTCCTGGGTGAGCAGAGCGCCAAGCAGCTGCGCGGCCAGGCCATGGAGGACGTTATCTTCTCGGGCTCGTCGGCGCGCAAGCCGGTGGGTGTCGCCGAGGTCACGCTGGTGCTCGATAACTCGGACCATATGCTGTCCGTCGACTTTGACGAGGTCGCCATCACCCGTCGTATGTATCGCTCGGGCGAAAGCGAGTACCTCATCAACTCGAGCCCGTGCCGCCTGATGGACATTCAGGACATTCTGCACGATTCAGGCTTGGGCAAGGATACGCATTCCATCATCAGCCAGGGCAAGCTCGACGCCATTTTGCAGAGCCGCCCCGAGGAGCGTCGCGCCCTGATCGAGGAGGCTGCCGGCATCGCCAAGCACAAGCGCCGCAAGGAGCGTGCGCTCAAAAAGATTAAATCGATGGACGAGCACCTGACCCGTGCCCGCGATATCAATAAGGAGATCGCCCGTCAGCTGCGGCCGCTGGAGCGTCAGGTCGATCGCGCGCGCAAGTACAAAGAGCTGTCCTCGCGCGCGAACGAGCTTACGCAGATGCTGGCCGTCGACGAGCTTCGTTCACTGCAGTCGCAGTGGAACGACCTGGAGAGCCGTTCCAAGGAGGGCGCTGCCGAGCTTGAGCTTGCGCAGTACCGCTTGGGCGAAAAGGAGCGCGAGCTCGAGAAGCTCCAGGTCATGCTCGAGGAAAAGGGCCTTTTTGTGGGCGATCTGGGCGAGCAGCGCCGCCATATGCAAGACGTGGTCGGCCGCATTAACTCAGATATGCGCCTGCTCGAGGAAAAGGGTCACAACATGGTGTCGCGCCTGTCAGACATGCGCGGCCAGATCTCGAGCTCCGAGCATCAGCGCCGTCGCGTGGTCGAGGAGCTCGAGGATGCGCGTGCCCAGCTTGAGGAAGTGACCGGTGCGCACATGCAGGCTCAGGACGACGTTGATGCCGCCGGTCCAGCCGCCGCCCAGCTCCACGAGCGTCGCGTTGCGCTTGACAATCAGATTTCGCAGCTCACGCGCGAGCAGCGCGATGTGCAGCGTGTGGCCGATAACGCCGCGCTCGAGCTTGCCAAGGTGAAGGACTCTTTGAGCAATGCCGAGGTCGAGGACAACATGTACGCCTCGCGCCTGGAGCAGATCGACGAGCAGCTCGAGGAGGTCACGGCCTCGCTCGAGAGCCGTCGCGACCGCGCTGAGGAGCTCGACGGCGCGCTTGATCAGGCCCGCCAGGCCCAGGTCGATGCGCGCGAGGCCACCGAGGTTGCCCGTGCAGCCCTTAAAGACTTGCGTGCCCGCGAGAGCGAGGCGCGCAACAAGCTGTCCGAGGTTCGCTCGGAGCTTGCCAGCCAAAAGAAGCTCGATGCCCGCATGGCCGACAGCTCGCCGCTGGTGAGCCGTCTGGTGGGCGCGCTGGGTGATGATGTTTCGGGTCGTCTGGGCGACGTGCTCGAGGCCCCTCGTGAACTCGAGAGCCTGGTCGAGCAGCTGCTTGCCGGCGATATCGATGCCCTGCTGTTTGATGACGCCGCCACGCTTGAGCGTGCCGGTCGTGCGGCACTGGACCAAAAGAAGGCCTCGGGCGAGGCACTGCTGATGGCGCGCGGCGTGAGCGGCTCTGCTGCTGCTAAGGGCGCTGCCGGTTCGCGTCTGGTCGATCGCCTGTCCGTGCGCTCCGGGTATGGTCCGGTTGTCGAGGCCCTGCTCGGCGGCTATTACGTGGTCGATGACTTGGCTGCCGCGCTGGCGGCACCAGTCGTTGACGGTGTGACCTATGTGACGCCCGATGGCGCCCGCGTGAGCTGTGGCGGCCTGGTGCGCGTGGGACTCGATGCCGGCGAGGCTTCGGGTGCCCTGGAGCGCAAGCGTCGCATTCGCGAGCTGGAGGGCCTTGAGCCCGATTTGGCTGCCGTGTTTGAGCATGTGTCGGATCAGGTCGTCGAGGCTAATGCGGCCGTCGAGGAGGCGCGTGCCGCCGAGGGCGATGCCGCCGGCGAGATCGCCCGTCTTGAGGGCGAGCGCCGCTCGCTGCTCTCCGAGATCGGCCGCCTGGAGCAAAGCGCCAACAACGCCGAGGTCGAGCGCGTGCGCATCTCCAAGCGCCGCGAGCAGGCCGCCGAGGCCGTTCGCGCTGCGCGCCCGCGCGTTGACGAGCTCACCCGTTCGCGTGACGAGGCCCGCGCGCAGGCAAGCGACCTGGGTCTCCAGATTGCCGAAGCCAACGACGAGCTCGATCGCGTGCGTCGTGACGATTCCGAG
This sequence comes from Collinsella sp., assembly GCA_048367555.1. GTDB lineage: Bacteria > Actinomycetota > Coriobacteriia > Coriobacteriales > Coriobacteriaceae > Collinsella. The sequence continues at coordinate 20,084 of DBGCAP010000037.1, read as the reverse complement.
GCAGCCGGCAAGCTCGCCGATGCCAAGGTCCGCCTGGCTCAGACGAGCGAGCGTCTGCGTTCGCTGAAGGGCCGTGTGCCCGACCTGGAGCATCGCCTGGAGGGCATCGACCGTCGTATCCGCGGAACACGCCAGGCTTCGCGCTCGCTCGAGTTGCTGCGCCTGCGCGTCGACCCCATGCACGAGCGCTATTCGGCCCTGCTGGAGCGCGCGTCGGATTGGGCCGCGCGTCTGCGTGACCAGGCTTCGCTCGAGGAGGCGGACTCGGCCTCGCTTAAGAAGACCATCGAAGACGCCAAGGCCGAGGTTGCTCGTGCCAAGGAGCGGGTTGATGCCGCCACGGCGACGCAAAACGAGTTCAAGGTCGCACGCGGCAAGCTCGAGGTCCAGGTAGGGGCGGCCATCAAGGCCATTACCGCCGATGGCACCACGGTGCTCGAGGAAGCGCTCATGCTTCCTGCGCCTACCGACCGCGACGCCGCCGAGCGCGAGCTCAACCAGCTCGTGCGCCAGATCAACAACCTGGGCCCTGTGAACCAGGTTGCCATGGAGGAGTACGAGCAGCTCAAGCGCCGCGCCGATTACATCGAGGAGCAGCTGGCCGATCTGGAGCGCGCGCGCAAGGCGCTCACCAAGATCACCGTGGCCATCGACCGCAAGATGCGTAAGGCCTTCCTGGTGACCTTCGAGAAGGTCGATGCGAACTTCCGCGAGATCTTCGCCATACTGTTCCCGGGTGGCCAGGCACATCTGGAGATGACCGACCCTGAGCATCCGGCCGAGACGGGCATCGAGGTCGTGGCGCAGCCGCGTGGCAAGCGCATCACCAAGATGATGCTCATGTCGGGCGGCGAGAAGAGCCTGACGGCGCTCGCCCTGCTCTTTGCCGTGTATCGCACGCGTACGGTGCCGTTCTATGTGCTGGACGAGGTCGAGGCGGCACTCGACGACGCCAACCTGTCCAAGCTCATCGGCGCGCTCGACGTGTTGCGTTCCGATACGCAGCTCTTGGTTATCTCGCACCAGCGCCGTACTATGGAGGACGCTGACGTCCTCTACGGCGTCTCGATGCAAGCCGACGGCGTCAGCCGCGTCGTCTCGCAAAAACTTGATCGCGAAACCGGAAAGGTCGTGAATGCATAATGGGATTCTTCGATGCTCTCTCGCGCGGACTCGAGCGCAGCCGCGAGGCCCTCAACGAGGTCTTTTATTTTGGCGGCGAGGTCGACGAGGATTTTTGGGAGGACCTAGAGGACACTCTCGTCATGGGTGACATGGGTGCCGAGGTCGCGATTAAGGTGTCCGATGACCTGCGCGATGCCGCGGCCAAGAAGAACCTCAAGACCGCCCCGCAACTCCGTCGCGCCCTGGCCGAGCAGCTCGAGCAACATTTTGTGCCCGCCGAGCGAGATCCGTTCGCCGACACGCCGAGCTGCGTGCTGTTTGTGGGCATTAACGGTGCCGGCAAGACCACCACGGTCGGCAAGATCGCGAGCGCTATGGCTGCCCGCGGCAAGAACGTCGTGATCGGTTCGGCCGACACCTTCCGCGCCGCCGCCATCGAACAGCTCGATGTGTGGGGCCAGCGTGCCGGCGTACCGGTTATCAAGCGTGACCGCGGCTCCGATCCGGCGAGCGTGTGCTATGACGTGCTCGACGAGGCCGATAAGCGCGGCAGCGACCTGGTGCTCATCGATACCGCCGGCCGTCTGCACACGAGCGCCGAGCTCATGCGCGAGCTTGCCAAGGTGGTCAATGTGACCCGTAAACGCGCCGCCAATATGGCCGCCGGTCCCATGCCGGTCTCGGTCGTGCTTGTGATCGATGCCGCCACTGGTCAGAACGGTCTGAACCAGGCGCTCGAGTTTAACGAGGCTCTGGGCCTGGACGGTATTATCATGACTAAGCTCGACGGCACGGCTAAGGGCGGTATCGCCATGGCCGTGGCCGAGAAGCTCAAGCTTCCGATCCTGCGTGTGGGCGTGGGCGAGCAGGTCGATGACCTGCAGGAGTTCAATGCCAAAGATTTCTGCCGCGCCCTGGTGGGCGAGTCCAATTAAGGAGTAACCAGTGTTTGATTCTCTGAGCGATCGCCTCAACGACACATTTGACCGTCTGCGCGGCAAGGGTAAGCTGACCGAGGCCGATATCACTTCGGCCATGCGCGATATTCGCATGGCGCTGCTCGAGGCCGACGTCAACTTTAAGGTCGTCAAGGAGTTCGTTGCCAAGACCAAGGAGCGCTGCATGACCGCCGAGGTCATGGAGTCGCTGTCGCCGGCGCAAAACGTCGTCAAGATTGTGCTCGACGAGCTCACCGAGATGCTCGGCTCAACCGAGAGCAAGCTCGTCTTTAGCAACCGCATTCCCAATGTCATCATGCTCGTGGGCCTGCAGGGCTCCGGTAAAACCACGGCAGCTGTAAAGCTGGCCTACCTGCTCAAGAAGCAGGGCCGCTCGCCGCTGCTCGCCGCGTGCGACGTCTACCGTCCCGCCGCTGCCGACCAGCTGGCCACGCTTGGTGGCGAGATTGGCGTGCCGGTCTTCCGCGGTGACGGCGAGCACCCGGTCGATATCGCCAAGGGCGCCATCCAGGAGGCCGTTGACCACCTGCGTGACGTGGTCATCGTCGATACCGCCGGCCGTCTGCAGATCGACGAGCAGATGATGCAGGAGGCCGTGGACATCAAGAAGGCCGTCAAGCCCGATCAGGTGCTGATGGTCGTCGATGCCATGACCGGCCAGGATATTGTCAACGTCGTCTCGACCTTCGCCGAGCGTACCGACTTTGACGGCGTGATCATCTCCAAGCTCGACGGCGATGCCCGTGGCGGCGGCGCGCTTTCCGTGCGCCAGGTGACCGGCAAGCCCATCAAGTTCGTGAGCATGGGCGAGAAGCCCGATTCGCTGGAGCCGTTCTACCCCGACCGCATGGCCAAGCGAATCTTGGGCATGGGCGACGTCGTCGGCATCATCGAGAAGGCCCAGGAGGCCGCCGACGCCGAGCAGCTCGAGGCTGCCGAGCGTATGCTGCGCGAGGGCTTTACCATGAACGACATGCTCGACCAGATGAAGGCTGTCAAGAAGATGGGCGGCATGAAGGGCATCCTGGGCATGCTCCCCGGTGGTCAGCGTGCGCTCAACCAGATGGGCGGCAACCTGGATGAGGGCATCTTCGACAAGAACGAGGCCATCATCATGTCGATGACCAAGGAGGAGCGCCTGCGTCCCTCTATTATCAACGGCCAGCGTCGCGCCCGTATCGCCAAGGGCGCCGGCGTGACTCCCACCGAGGTCAACAGCCTTATGAAGCAGTGGGGCGAGATGAACAAGATGATGGGCCGCATGCGCACGATGGCCAATCAGGCGCAGGCCGGCGGCAAGAAGGGCAAAAAGGGTAAGAAGGGCAAGAGGATGCGCATGCCCAATATCCCTGGCCTGGACGCTATGGGTCTGGGCGGCATGGGCGGCCTGGGAACGGGCGGCCCCAAGTCCGATATGGATCTGCTGCGCCAGATGGAAGCGCAGATGCGCAATAAGAAATAGCGACTGGTTGAGTCGTGTATGGCGAAGGCCGCCTGGATGGTACCCCAGGCGGCCTCGCCGTTTGTTTGCAGGTTGTCGCATGCGCGGAAGCGTCCTGACGCGCGGGTTTGCCGCTAGTGGCAGCCGCAGCCCTCGTGCCCATCATGGTCGTGGTGACCGTGGCAGCCGCAGAACTCGCCATGCTCGTGGGTGTGCTCGTGGTTATGGCCATGGCAGTCGCAGGTGGCCTCGCCGGTCTGCGCGAGCGTGCCGGCAATGAGGGCCTCGACGCAGGCGTCGCAGCTGCCCTGGGCGCCCGCATAGACCGTGATGCCGGCTTGGGTGAGCGCGTTGATGGCGCCGCCGCCGATGCCGCCGCAGATGAGCGTGTCAACGCCACCGTTGGCAAGCAGACCCGCCAGGGCGCCGTGACCGGTGCCGCCGGTGCCTACGACCTGCTCGTTGAGCACCTTGCCACCCTGGATGTCGTAGATCTTGAACTGCTCGCTGCGGCCAAAGTGCATAAAGATGTTGTCGTTGTCGTACGTCGTTGCCACCCTCATGGTGCCGACCTCCTTTGCTGGCCATGCGGCCGTCGTCGTGGTGATGGGGGAGTATGCGATATTGCCGCCTTCGATACACAGTGCGCGCCCGTTGACCAGCGCGTTTGCCACCTTGCGATGTGCGCGGCTGCAGATGGCCGCTACGGTGGCGCGGGCAATGCCCATGCACTGGGCGACTTCCTCCTGATTGAGGCCTTCCAGGTCGCATAGGCGCAGGACCTCGAGCTCGTCGACCGTCATGTCGATGGCGTCTCCGCTGGCAAGGCCGTCGGGGGTAAAGCCGCGATATTCGGGGATGATCCCAACACGGCGTAATTTTTCGCGTCTTCCTGCCATGCACTCTCCAAATCTGACATATGTCAACAATAGAATAGCGAGCGAGCGGAACCGTGCAAGGTATTCTTGGCATATGTCAGAAAATGAGGGCTTATGTTTGGGCTGTGGGGTCGCGTGCGCCTGGGCTACAATGAATTTCGCTTATAGGCGACTGACAGGAGGGTCAATGAGCAAAGCTGATCAGCAGTTTGTAGCCATGTGCCGCGATATTCTGGACCATGGCACCACCACCGAGGGTCAAAAGGTCCGACCGGTGTGGGAGGATGGCACCCCTGCCTATACCATTAAAAACTTTGGTGTCACGGCCCGCTACGACCTGCGTGAGGAGTTTCCCGCGCTCACCCTGCGTCGCACGGCGCTTAAGTCTGCCATGGACGAGATTCTGTGGATCTATCAAAAGAAGTCAAATAACGTCCACGACCTCAACAGCCATATTTGGGATGAGTGGGCCGACGAGACTGGCTCCATCGGCAAGGCCTACGGGTACCAGATTGGGCAGAAAAGCCATTATGCCGAGGGTGACTTTGACCAGATGGACCGCGTGCTGTACGACCTTAAGAACACGCCGTACAGCCGCCGCATCATGACCAACACCTACGTGTTTAGCGACCTGTCCGAGATGCACCTGTATCCGTGCGCCTACAGCGTGACCTATAACGTGACGCAGCGCCCGCAGGACGATAAGCCCACACTCAACATGATTCTCAACCAGCGCAGCCAAGACATTTTGGCCGCCAACAACTGGAATGTGTGCCAGTACGCCATCTTGCTGATGATGGTCGCGCAGTCGGTCGATATGATTCCCGGCGAGCTGCTGCATGTGATTGCCGATGCCCACATTTACGACCGTCATGTCGATATCGTCCGTGAACTTATCGAGCGTCCGCAGTTTGCGGCGCCTAAGGTAACGCTTAACCCCGATGTGCACGATTTCTATGCGTTTACGACCGACGACCTGATCGTCGAGGGCTATGAGCACGGCCCGCAGGTCAAGAACATTCCCATTGCGGTGTAGGTGGCGCTCATGACATGTAAGCTTTCTGCCATTGTCGCCGTGTGTGACGATTGGGGCATTGGGTGCGAGGGCGACATGGTGGTGTCCAATCGCGCCGACATGCGCCATTTTGTGGCCTGCACCAAGGGTTGCCCGGTCATCATGGGGCGTAAGACGCTGCTGAGTTTTCCCGGTGGGCGTCCGCTCAAGAACCGTCGCAATATCGTGCTTACCCGCGACGAGAGCTTTGCCCCCGAGGGCGTCGACGTGGTGCATAGCATCGACGAGGCGCTCGCTGCGGTTGCCGATGAGCCCGTTGCGTGGGTGATCGGCGGCGGCGATGTCTATCGGCAGTTTTTGCCGTATTGCGCCGAGTCCGAGGTCACGCACAACCATTGCACCCATGCCGTGGACACGTACTTTCCCGACTTGGACGCCGATCCCGCGTGGGAAGTTGCGCGGCGCGAAGGGGTTGCCACGATTGCCGCGGGCGAGGGCGACGAAGGCCTCGATTATGAGTTCGTGACGTATCGTCGCGTTGATGCTTAAATCTCCTATTTGCCCACGGTATTATCGGGTTGGAATGAGGAAGGGGCGGCGCCTGGCGTCGCCTCGTTTGATATAGATGCTGCTGTAAGAAGGGTACGGGCTTGCTGTTATGACTGATGCCGTTGAGGTGCTGCGAATTGACTCGCTCGAGGATGAGCGGCTCGATGCCTACGTGCGACTGACCGAACGCGAGCTACGCTGCGTGCTGGAGCCGCAGAAGGGCATTTTTATCGCCGAGAGTGCCAAGGTCATCGAGCGTGCAGTGCGCGCCGGATACGAGCCGGTGAGCTTTCTTTTGGGCGAGCGCTGGCTCGACCAGATGATGCCGCTGTTTGAGCGTCTGGTTGTGCGCGTGGGCGCAGGCCCGGTTCCCGTGTTCGTGGCCTCGATGGAGCTTATGGAGCAGCTGACGGGCTTTAATGTGACGCGCGGTGCGCTCGCGGCGTTCCGTCGCCCGCGTCAGATTCCGGTTGATGAGTTCTTGAGCGGCGTCGTCGAGGCGGCGGGGGAGCGTCCGGTGCGTGTGTGCGTGCTCGAGGGCATTGTCGACCACACCAACGTCGGCGCGATTTTCCGCTCGGCCGCTGCGCTCAATGTCGACGGCATTCTGGTGAGCCCTACGTGCTGTGACCCGCTGTACCGTCGCTCGGCCCGCGTGAGCATGGGGACCGTGTTTCAAGTGCCGTGGACGCGTATTGGCAGTGAGGCGCGCGTGTGGCCGCATGACGGCCTGGCGGCGCTGCACGATGCCGGTTTTTCGTGTGCCGCCATGGCGTTGACGGACGATTCGGTGTCGTTGGACGATTCCGCGCTACAGGAGATTGATCGCCTGGCGATCTTTATGGGCACCGAGGGCGCCGGCCTGGGTGCCAAGACCATCGCGGGCTGTGATCGGGCCGTGCGCATTCCGATGGCGCACGGGGTCGATTCGCTCAACGTGGCCGCGGCGAGTGCCGTCGCCTTTTGGCAGCTGTGCCCGCATGTGAGCAATGAGTATCACTACCAGCCGGGTTTGTATCACTAGGCAGATAGTTCGCACCGGGCTCTGACTCGGGGTGTTTCGGTCGACGCCGGTCGGTGCTAAGCTGCTATTGGTTTTGGCCTTAAATTGCCGTTTTGTTGTTTGACGTATGCTGGTGGGGAGGGCGTGTGGCTAAGAAATCTACGGCTATCGATGTAACGCAGGGTGTTATTTGGCAGCAGCTGCTTTCGCTGTGCGTTCCCATCTTTTTTAGTTCGTTTTTTCAACAGGCCTACACGCTTATCGGTACCTATATCGTCGGCCAGTTTGGCGGCAAGCTCGCACTGGGTGGCATTCAAGCCACGATGGTGCTCACCGAGCTCTGCATTGGCTTTTGCGTTGGCGTCGGCGCCGGCTGCGCGGTCATTACCGGTCAGTATTTTGGCCAGCACGATGATGAGCGACTGAGTCGTTCGGTCCATACGGCCATGACCCTCGCGCTGGTGGGCGGTATCGTTTTCTCGATTCTTGGCATAGTGTTCGTTGAGCCCATGCTGGTGCTTATGAACACGCCGCATGAACTATTGGCCGAGGGCGTGGCCTATGCTCGTTGCTATTTTGCCGCCATGGTTGCGGCGCTGATGCTCAATATGGGAACGGCACTGCTGCGCGCCGTGGGCGACACGCGCGGGCCTGCTGTGATCATCGCTTCCGGCTGCCTTGTTAATGCGGTGCTGGATGTTATCTTCGTTGCCGTGCTTCATATGGAGGCTCTGGGCTGCGGCATCGCGGTGGCGCTGACCATTTGCTCCAACGCCACGATGATCGTGATTCGCATGATGCACGCACCGGGTGCGTGGCGGCTTTCACTGTCCAAACTCGGCATTGATCCTGGCATTTGCAAGAGCATGATCTCGTGCGGTCTGCCGCTTGGCTTTCAGTCTGCTGCGTATTCGATTTCCAACGTTTTGATTCAGGTGTCGGTCAACTCGTTTGGCGCCGATGTCACCACGGCGTGGGGTCTTTCGGGCCGTTTGGATGGCATTGTCTGGATGGTTACCGAGGCGCTTGGCGTGTCGATCACCACGTTCTCGGCACAGAACTTTGGCGCGCGCAACTACGAGCGCATGCGCAAGGGCTACCATACGTCGCTCGTGCTGTCGTTTATGCTCATTGGTGGCCTGTCTGCCGTGCTGCTGGTGTTCTCGGGTCCTCTGTCGCGTCTGTTTGTCGACGATGCTTCGATTGCGGCGTACACCACGACGATTCTTCATTTCATCGCGCCGTTCTACGCAATCTTCTCGATTATCGAGAACGCGTCGGGCTCTATCCGCGGCGCCGGCGTGAGCCTTCAGCCCATGCTGCTCACGATTTTTGGCACTGTCGTGCTCAGGGTGATCTGGGTGTTTGCGATTATGCCGTTCGATCCGTCGCTTGAGCACCTGCTGCTGGTTTACCCCGTAACCTGGCTCATCACGGCCACGATGTTCACCATCTACCACCACAGCGGCAACTGGCTCGGCCGCGCCACTGCCTAATGATCCGTAGGGGACCGAGGAAAACGGATCATTTCTCTCCGTCGTGACGCCGATGATCCGTTTTCCTCCGTCCCCTTTGGATCAATTAGTATTCGATACCTTGACGGGCTAGGAGGCCTTCGTCGAAATAGTGTTTGATGGGACGCATTTCGGTGACCAGGTCGGCAAGATCGGCTAGTGGCAGCAGCCCACGGCCGGTGAGCACGAGCTCTGTCGTGGCGGGCTTCATCGCAATCAGACCCTCCACATCCTCGCGCGTCACAAAGCCGCGGCGCATGGCCTCGCCGAGTTCGTCCAAAATGAGCACGTCGACCTGCGAGATCTGTTCGCGTGCAAGTTCCATGATCTGCTCGGCGCAAGCCTCGGGCGTGTCGCGATCGGCCTGTATAATGCGCATTCCCAGGCGCGGCGCGGCATCGTGTTCGGCGCAGTGCAGCTTCTTGGCAAACTGCAGCATGAGTACGTCGAGCCCATAACCCGTGGCGCGCATCGCCAGTCCCAGCGCAGCCGTCGTCTTGCCCTTGCCGTCGCCCGTGTAGATCTGAACCTTGCCGACTTCCAGTGATGCCATCTCTGTCCTTTCGTGCCCGGCGTCGGTTTATCGCCGTCCGGGTTGGGTATTCTAGATAGCATTATCAACCCCAGTAGATGGAGTTCAAGCAGATGGAGATGGATGACAACAAACGTAGACGGAATATGATCCTCTACGTGCTCATCGCCTTCGTCGTCTACCTCGTGCTCTCGACCGTTCTGTTCCCCAACATCGGTCACACGCAGCAGATTACGAAGACCGATTACTCGACGTTTGTCAAAGCGCTCGATAAGAAGAGTGTCGACAAGGTCGAGTACAATACCGACGATTACACCATTTATTACACCAAGAAGGGCGAGGACGAGAACATCGCCTACAAGACGACCGGTGTGCCGAATGACGCGGGCTTTACCGATCGCGTGCTTGAATCCGGTGCGTCCCTGGAGTCGGTCGTTCCCGATAAAAACTCGGGCCTGATGACCTACTACCTGCTTACGCTTATTCTTCCCATGGCCATCTTCTTCCTGATCGGTTGGTGGCTCAACCGCCGTATGAAGAAGGCTATGGGCGATGACGGCCCGTCGATGAACTTCGGCGGCGGTGGCTTTGGCGGCGGTGGACTGGGTAAGTCCGGCGCTCGCGTTATCGCCTCCAAGGATGTGGGCGTGACCTTTAAGGATGTCGCTGGCCAGGAAGAGGCCAAGGAATCCCTCAAGGAGGTCGTCGACTTTCTGGAGAAGCCGCAGCGCTACGAGGAAATTGGCGCCAAGCTGCCGCGCGGTGCTCTCCTTGTTGGCCCTCCGGGTACCGGTAAAACCCTGCTCGCCAAGGCTGTTGCCGGCGAGGCGGGCGTGCCGTTCTTTAGCATTTCGGGTTCTGAGTTCGTCGAGATGTTCGTCGGCCGTGGCGCCGCCAAGGTCCGCGATCTGTTTAAGCAGGCCAAGGAAAAGGCCCCGTGCATCGTCTTTATCGACGAGATCGATACCATCGGCAAAAAGCGCGATGGCGGCGGCTTTAGCGGCAACGACGAGCGCGAGCAGACGCTCAACCAGCTGCTGACCGAGATGGACGGCTTCGATAACCACAAGGGTATCGTCGTCCTCGCTGCCACCAACCGTCCCGACAGCCTCGATCCCGCCCTGCTGCGCCCCGGTCGTTTTGATCGCCGCATCCCCGTTGAGCTGCCCGATCTGACCGGCCGCAAGAACATTCTTGAGCTGCATGCCAAGAGCGTGAAGACGGAGCCGCCGATTGACCTGACCGCGATTGCCCGCGCCACGCCCGGCGCCTCGGGTGCCGACCTGGCCAACATCATCAACGAGGGCGCCCTGCGCGCGGTCCGCGAGGGTCGTAAACGCGCGACCCAGGACGACTTTGAGGAGTCGGTGGAGGTCGTCATCGCAGGACAGCAGCGTAAATCCACGGTGCTGTCCGACCACGAGAAGCAGGTCGTTTCCTACCACGAGATCGGCCATGCCATCGTTGCCGCCCGCCAGAAGGGCTCTGCGCCGGTTACCAAGATCACCATCGTGCCGCGCACGAGCGGCGCTCTGGGCTACACCATGCAGGTCGAGGAGGATGAACGCTTCCTGACCACGCGCCAGGAGGTGCTGGACAAGCTCGCTGTCTACTGCGGCGGACGTGCCGCCGAGGAGCTCATCTTTGGCGAGATGACGACCGGCGCAGCCAACGATATCGAGCAAGCAACCAAGCTCGCCCGCAACATGGTGACGCGCTTTGGTATGTCCGATGAGTTTGGCATGATGGCGCTCGGTACCGTTCAGAACGCGTACCTCAACCAGGATACGTCGCTCACCTGCGCTCCCGGTACGGCCGAGCGCGTGGACGCGATTGTCGCTAAGTTGATCGAGGATGCGCACGGCCGCGCCCTGCAGATCCTGAAGGAGAACAAGTTTAAGCTCCACGAGCTGGCTCGTTATCTGTACAAGAAGGAGACGATCACGGGCGAGGAGTTTATGAACCTCCTCATGCGCGAAAATCCGCTGATGCCGAAGCAGCAGTAGCGTTGCGTTCGGGACAGTAAATATCGACGCCCCATTTGAGTGCCTATCTCAAATGGGGCGTTTTGCTTGAGAGGGATGCATATGAAGATCGTGGTGAGTGCCTGTTTGATGGGCGAGAGCTGCAAGTATAACGGGCTCGACAACTATCATCGCGCGTTGGTCGAGGCCTGCGAGCGTACGGGGACCGAGGTCCTGTTGGTATGCCCCGAGGTTTTTGGTGGCTTGCCCACACCGCGCAAACCGTCCGAGATTGTGAACGGCGAGGTCCGTACTTGCGAGGGCGTGTCCGTTGACCAGGAATTCCGCCTAGGCGCCCAACGCGCGCTCGATATGTGCGAGCAGGCGGGCGGGCCGGAAGAAATTGCCGCGTGCGTCCTGCAGGACCGTAGTCCCTCGTGCGGCGCGGGCCGCATCTACGACGGCACCTTTAGCGGTACGCTCACCGCGGGCAACGGCGTTTTCGTCGATCTGTTGCTGCGTCACGGCTACCGCGTCATTCCGGCTAGCGAGTTCGACCCCAACATGCTGAAATAGCAAATGAAAGGGGCGACCATCGAGTGGATGGTCGCCCCTTTTGCTGTCGAGTTAAACTATTTCAACAATTGTTCAATGATATTTACCCATATAAAACCTGCCAAATTAAGCCTGACCCTTTTTTGGTAGGTTAGGCGAGGAGGGTGTGGCCGTAGGCGTTGGCGGCCTTGATGGCGGCGGTGAACTTCTCGTCGGTGAAGGGCTCGGGGTTTCCCTGCTTCCACTCGTTGGTGGCGTGTGCGTACTCGCACAGGGCAGGGATATCGGCCTCGGAAAGCCCGACCTGCTCAAGCGTCACGGGTAGCCCCATTTGCTTGTTAAAGGCGGCGTAGCGCTCAAGGTTCTCGGTATCGCCCGTATAGGCAAACAGCACCAGCACGCCCAAGCTCACGACCTCGCCGTGTAGGTAGGAGCCCTCGCGCGGAATGCTGCAGGTGGCGTTGTAGAACGCATGCGCCACGCTCGAGTTGTAGTAGTAATCGTTTTGGTTGGTCAGGTTCGAGACATAACCCGTGTTGACCACGATGTCGAGCGCGATCTGCTTGACGGCTTCGGTCGACTGGTCCTGGCGCACGTCTTCAAGACCCTGCACACCATAGGTAAACAGCGGCTCGGAGCAGGTGTGGGCGAGTGCCAGGCCAAGACCGGCGGTGTGCTCCAAGTTGCCGTCGCTCGTGGCGTACTCCACCTCGGGCTGTTTGGACAGGGCATCGCCTACGCCCGCCCAGAAGTACTCCGCTGGCGCCTCGGCGATGATCTTGGGGTTGATGAAGATGTGAGCGGGGCGGTTGGGGTACGAATAGCCCTCGAGCGAGCCGTCGTCGTTGTAGACAACGGCAATGGCGGTCGCGGCGGAGCAGTTGGAACAAATCGTCGGGACGGTGAAGACGATCTTCTTGAGCTCGATGGCAGCCGTCTTGACGGTGTCGAGTGCCTTGCCGCCGCCGCAGGCGATGAGCACGTCGGCTTCTTGGCAGGCAGGGGAGTTCACGACCTTGGCGATATTGGCCCGCGTGCTGTTGGTGCCGTAGACGCGCGTTTCCAGAACCTCGACGCCGGTGCCTGCCAGCGCGGCTTCGATACCGGGAAGGGCTGCGGCTAGTGCTCGCTTGCCGCCAATGATGGCGACCTTGGTCGCTCCGTATTCGGCTAGCGCGCCGGGCAGCTCATCAAAGCAGTCCTCGCCGACGGTATAGTCGCTCATTCCAATCGTGCGCATAGCAACCTTCTTTCGTTCGATAGAGTGCTTTCAGGTATTTTGCTCCTAGAGAAGGGCTGTAATAGCGAGAAATTTCGAACGTATAAAACCAGTGTTGAGGGTTTTTCGCCGGCGCGGAACGTGCTAGCATACTCCGCATAAGCGTTGATGGGGACGAGTAGTCGGCCGTCCGCATGCTACAGAGAGCGGGGAGCGCTGAGAACCCGTGCATGCGACCGATGAAAATCACCCCGGAGCTGCGGTCCCAACGGGCGCGCCGCACAGGCACGTCTTAGTAGATATCGCCGAGGTGGTCGTCGATACAGGCCAGCCGAGTAACGGATGCGAGCGCGCGAATACGCGGGCGAGGGCATCTAAGCTGGGTGGTTAAGCGAAGAGCTTTTGCGGGCGTGCAGCCCGTTTTGTGGCGCTTCGTCCCAGCTTGCAGGGACGGGCGCTTTTTTTGGTGCCCAGAGGGCGTGCGCGCCCATGACAAGAAAGGGGTACCGTGGCAAACGAGTATAAGCAGACGATGAATCTGCCCAAGACCGGTTTTCCCATGCGTGCCGGTCTTTCCAAGTCCGAGCCCAAGCGACTCAAGGACTGGCAGGACAACAAGGTCTACGAGCAGGTTCTGAAGAAGAACGAGGGTCACAAGAAGTTCGTGCTGCACGACGGCCCTCCGTACGCCAACGGTCCGATCCACATCGGCCACGCCATGAACAAGATCTCCAAGGACATGATCAACCGCTACTGGATGATGCAGGGCTATGAGGTTCCCTATGTCCCCGGCTGGGACTGCCACGGCCAGCCGATCGAGCATAAGGTCGAGGAGAAGCTCGGCACCGAGAAGTTCAACCAGACCCCCACGGCCAAGATTCGTGAGCTCTGCAACGAGTTCGCTGTCGAGAACATCGAGCTACAGAAGGCTGGCTTCCGTCGTCTGGGCGTGCTCGGCGATTGGGACAACCCGTATCTGACGCTCTATCACCAGCATGACGCCGCCGACATCGAGGTCTTCAAGGCCATGTTCGATAAGGGCATGATCTATCGTGGCCACAAGCCGGTTCACTGGTGCAAGCACTGCCACACCGCGCTGGCCGAGGCCGAGATCGAGTACTCCGACGAGACGAGCCCCTCCATCTTCGTTCGCTTTGAGATGACCTCCAAGCCCGCCGGCCTCGAGAACTTCGACGGCCCGGTCGACTTTATCATCTGGACGACCACGCCGTGGACCATCCCCTCCGACCAGGCCGTTTCCCTCAAGCCCGGCGCCGCCTACGTTGCCGTTGAGCATGACGGCCGTGCCGAGGTTATGCTCGAGGACTTGGCTCCCAAGTGCTGCGAGGAGTTTGGCTGGGAGTACACCCCGGTCATGGTCGACGGCAAGCCCTACGTGGTTCCCGCCGAGACCTTCCACCACATCCACTACAAGCAGCCGATCTTTGACGGTGTCGAGGGCGTGGCGCTGCTGGCCGATTACGTCGGTGTCGATGACGGTACCGGTATCGTCCACAACTCGCCCGGCCACGGCGTCGACGACTACTTTGCCTGCCTCAAGGAGGGCATCACCGACATTTGCATGCCGGTCGATGACGACGGCAAGTTCTACACCGGTGAGGAGTTCGGCACCGGTGGCCCCTTCAGCGGTATGGATACTGATGAGGCCAACCCGCACATCATCGAGTTCCTGCGCGAGCGCGGCACCCTGGTCCTCGAGAAGAAGATCACGCACAGCTATCCGCACTGCTGGCGTTGCAAGCACCCGGTGCTCTTCCGTGCTACCGACCAGTGGTTTGTCTCGATGGACAAGACCGGTTTGCGCGAGCAGGCTGGCAAGGAGGTCCGCGAGAACGTCAAGTGGTATCCGGCCCACGCGGCCAACCGCATCGGCGCCATGGTCGAGCAGCGTCCCGACTGGTGCATCAGCCGTCAGCGCAACTGGGGCGTGCCTATCCCGAGCTACACCTGCGCCGACTGCGGCGAGAAGGTCATGAACGACGCCACGCTCGACGCCGTCATCAAGCTCTTCCACGAGAAGGGCTCCGATGCCTGGTTCACCGACGCTCCCGAGAGCTACCTGGGTGAGGCCTGCGTCTGCCCCAAGTGCGGCGGCCATCACCTCAAGGCCGATAAGGACATCCTCGACGTGTGGTGGGATTCCGGCGTCTCCTGGAAGGCCGTCTGCGAGTATCGCCCCGAGCTTGAGTACCCGGCTGACGTGTATCTCGAAGGCTCCGACCAGCACCGCGGTTGGTTCCAGAGCTCGCTGCTCACCTCTGTGGGCGCCAACGGCCATGCTCCGTACAAGGCAGTCGTCTCGCAGGGCTTCACGCTCGACGGTCAGGGCCGCAAGATGTCCAAGTCGCTCGGCAACGTCATCGACCCCAACAAGGTCTGCGACGAGATGGGCGCCGACATCATCCGCCTGTGGGTCGCCTCGGTCGACACCAGCTCCGACGTTTCCATCGACCACGAGATTCTCGCTCGTACGTCCGATGCCTACCGCCGTTTCCGCAACACGCTGCGCTTCCTGCTCTCCGAGCTCGAGGGTCAGTTTGAGCCCGAGACCGACGGTGTCGCCTTTGCCGACCTGCTGCCGCTCGACAAGCTCATGGTTGCCCGCCTGACCCAGGTCCAGGCCGAGGTCGACGACGCTTACTCCTGCTACGAGTTCCCGCGCGCCTACCGTGCGCTTTACGACTTTGTGGTTACCGAGCTCTCCAACGTGTACCTCGACGCCCTGAAGGATCGTCTGTACTGCGAGAAGCCCGGCTCGCTCGAGCGCCGCAGCGCTCAGACCGTGCTCGCCGAGCTCTTCTCGATGCTCATGCGCGATCTGCAGCCGATCTTGTCCTACACCGTCGACGAGGCCATGGCCTATGCGCCCGCCGGCTGCGTCGATCACCAGAAGTACGCCGCGCTGCTCGATTGGTACAAGTCGCCCATCACGGTCGACGAGGCCAATGAGTTCGAGGGCGTGCTCGAGGCTTCGCTCGAGCTCCGTAGCGCCGTGACCAAGGCCCTTGAGGATGCCCGCTCCGCCGGCACCTTCACCAAGAGCCAGCAGGTCCGCGTCAAGGCGGTCGTTCCCGCCGAGATGTATGAGCTGCTGACCGGCGACAAGGCCGTCGACCTGGCCGAGTTCTACATCGTCTCCGATGTTGAGCTGACCCAGGGTGAGGAGCTCTCCGTTGCTATTGAGGCTGCCGAGGGTGAGTGCTGCGACCGTTGCTGGAACTATCGCACCACCGTCGGCGAGTACAACGGCCACGCGCATATCTGCAAGCGCTGCGCCGACGCCCTTTAGGTTCCGCCGTTCTACCGAACGGCGGACCTGCCGACGCTGCAAACGCCCCTAAGCGGCAATCTGACGTTCAATCGTCGGTCGCGTACCAAAGTACGCTTCCCTCCTCTTTCACGTCACCTTGCTCGCTTAGGATCGTTTTCGCTGTTGGTGACGATAACGCGGCGTTTCCATTGCTGGAGCTAAAGGCTTTCTTTCGCTTTCGCTCTTAGTCGAAAGCTATTAAGCGACATTCCGTTATTCGGAATGTCGCTTTTGTTTTGTGCTGGTTATTTCGCTGGCGTTGGTGAATATGCTGCGTGTTTGGCGTTTGTCACTATAAGATGGTTACTTGCGTTAAACGGAATTCGATTGTTTTGAGGGTAGGGGATTTCTTTGGGTCGTGGTGCGGATATGACGCCGCCTTTGCGTTGGCGGTTGGGTGTTGCTGGTGGGGTGGCGCTCGTTGTGCTGCTTGTTGACCAGCTGACTAAGCTTGCGGTTCGTGCCGTGGGCGATGCCCTGCATATGACCGTTATCCCCGGCGTGATCGATTTTCTGTTTGTTCGTAATATTGGAGCAGCCTTTAGCATGGGCGAGGGCCATGGCATAGCGTTTGCCGTGCTGGCGTTGGCTGTTATTATCGCCATTGCCGTATACCTCGTTCGCGCACCCCAGCTCGCCCATCTTGAAGTTGTGGGCATGGCGATGGTTGCGGGCGGTGCTATCGGCAACGCTATCGATCGTTTGGTCTTTGGCTTCGTGACCGATTTTATTGCCACCACCTTCATCGACTTTCCCGTCTTTAACGTGGCCGATATCGGCATTACGGTCGGTGTCGTGCTCGCCCTCTTCGGCTACATGTTCTTGAGCCCCGCGGCCCGTGAGGTCGATGCGACCGCCGAGCTTAACGCTCGTGACGAGGCCCGCGCCAAGCGCAAGGCTAAACAACGTGGGGAGCATGCCCGCAAGATTCGCGAAAGGAATGAGCGCTAATGGCCGACATCCATATTCTCGTTGCCGACGATTCCGTTGGTCAGCGTCTCGATGCCTTTCTGGGTGCCAACGATGGCTGTCCCACGCGCTCTGCCTGCGCGCATCTGATCGAGGGCGGCGTCGTATGTGTCAACGGCGAGACCTGCCTATCAAAAAAATATGCTGTGCGCTCCGGTGACCGTATCTCGGTCGACTTGCCCGAGCCGCACGATCCGACCGACGTGATTCCTGAGGCCATTCCCCTCGATATCCGCTACGAGGACGACTACCTCATCGTGCTCTCCAAGCAGCGCGGCCTGGTGTGCCATCCCGCTCATGGCCACGAGAGCGGTACCCTTGCGAACGCCCTCGTCTACCACTGCGGCATCGATCATCTTGGTACCGTGCAGGGTGAGGACCGCCCCGGCATCGTGCATCGCCTGGATCGCGATACCTCGGGTCTCATGCTTGCGGCCAAGGATGACGACACCCAGCGCGCGCTCCAAAATCTTATCCGTACACGCACGCTCGACCGTCGCTATATCACGCTCGTTCACGGGCACATTGCCATGGACGAGGGCACTATCAACACCGGTATTGCCCGATCGACGCGCGACCGTGTGAAGATGGCGGTTTCCGATGACCCCTTTGCGCGTCAGGCCATCACGACCTTCAAGGTGCTCGAGCGCTTTGATTCCACGCGTTTCGACGACGGCTACACGCTCGTCGAGTGCCACCTGTTTACCGGTCGCACGCATCAGATTCGTGTGCACATGCGCCATATCAACCATGCCTGCGTGGGCGACCCGCTCTACGGCAAGTGTGATACGCGTGCCGATCAGGGTCTGACCAGGCAGTTCCTCCATTCTTGGCGCGTGGCGTTCGACCATCCCGTGACGGGCGAGCGCATCGAGTGCCGCGACGAGCTGCCGTGGGATCTTGCGGCGGTTCTCGACGATCTGGCTCCGCGCTCGCTCGGTCGCACGGCCGCTGGAGATGAAATCGTTCCGCAGCTCGGTCTTCTCGAAGCCTAGCCAGTATTAGGTGGTTTCTTGAACTCGGTAAGCCTGCGGTAAGATATACGGTTGTTTACGTAACGCGTTGCTGGGAGCCTGCATGCTCGCCTTTTTACAAACCAACACACCCATCGTGATCTTCAATCAGATTGTCGTCACGCTGCTCACGGTCTGCTTTTTGTACCAGGTGGTCTTCTTTGTCATTGGTGCTCTTCGTGGCGAGGTCGCGCCTCCCAAGGCCAAAAAACTTCACCGCTATGCCTTCTTTATCGCGGCGCATAACGAGGAGGCCGTGATCGCCAACCTCGTTCGCTCCATCAAGGACCAGGATTATCCGTCCGAGCTTATCGAGGTCTTCGTGGTCGCCGACGCCTGCACCGACAACACGGCGCAGCTTGCGCGCGAGGCGGGCGCCATCGTTTATGAACGCAACGACCTAGCCCGCAAGGGTAAGAGCTGGGTCATGGACTTTGGTTTCGACCGCATCCTTAACGAGTATCCCGATACGTTTGAAGGCTACTTTATCTTCGATGCCGACAACGTTATCTCCCGTGATTACGTCTCCAAGATGAACGATGCTTTCGACCAGGGCTTTCATGTGGTCACCAGTTACCGCAACTCTAAGAACTTCGGCAGCTCGTGGATCTCTGCGGCTAACGCCACGTGGTATCTGCGCGAGGCGCGCTTCCTTAACAATGCGCGTAATATCTGCAAGACTTCCTGCGCTGTATCGGGTTCGGGCTACCTCATCTCTGCCAGTGTTATCGAGGGCATGCACGGCTGGCAGTTCCACACGCTGACCGAGGATATTCAGTTCACCACGTTCTGCGCCATTCATGGCATCCGCATTGGCTATGCGCCGGCGGAGTTCTTTGACGAACAACCCGTGACGTTTAAGGCGTCCTGGAAACAGCGTATGCGTTGGACCAAGGGTTTCTACCAGGTGTTCTTTACCTACGGTAAGCATCTCGTCAAATCGACCTTCCGCTATCATCGCTTTGCCGCCTACGACATGTTTATGACGATCGCTCCGGGTATGCTGCTATCGCTGATCTCGATGCTCGCCAATGCCACCTTCCTCATCGTGGGCGGGCTTTCGCATGGCTTTTTGGCCACCGAGGTCGAGATGCAGGCTTGTGCCGCCTCGCTCATTATGACCTTCGCGATGATGTACCTGACCTTCTTTATCCTGGCGCTACTCACGACCATCTTTGAGTACAAGCATATTCACTGCGCGCAAAAGTGGCGTCTGGTGACCAACCTGTTTACCTTCCCGATCTTTATGTTCAGCTATATCCCCATCACGGTGGCTGCTCTGTTCCTGAAGGTCGACTGGGTGCCGACGCAGCACGCCGTAAGCGTTACCCTCGACGAGGTCATGCAAGGCGCCAAATAACCACCACCAAAACCACCACAAAGGGGACAGGCACCTTTGTGGTGGTTTTTGTGTTTGAGCTGCTGCCCAGGGAGGTGTTTGATGGTCTATATTCCATTTTGGATTTGCATCTTTGCCGGCGCGGCGATTGATGCCCGTGAGCGGCGGTTTCCCAATGAGCTTGCCGGCGCGTGTGCCGTGGCGGCGTTTGCAGGCGTTTGGCTCGACAGGGGCATTAACACGGCACTTGACCACGCCGGTCTTGCGGTCATCGTCTATCTTGCCCTTGTGCTTACTGAGTCGCTCTGGCGTCGTGTTCGCCACGCTCCCGGCATTGGTATGGGGGACGCCAAGGCGCTCTTTGCCCTTTGTACCTTCGATCCCTTGGGTGGTATCGTCGCGTTTGCGGCTGCGCTCCTGGCCCTTGCTGCCGCCTGTCTCATCGCAAAATCGCGCTCGCTGCCTTTGCTGCCGTTTTTGGTGCCGATTTTTGCCATAATCGAGGTTGTGGGTAGTACGCTGTAACCGTTTGCGCGCCCTTTTAATATGAGAAAGCCATTGTCAATAGGCGTGTTTGTTCGAGCCCGGTTTTAAACCGGGCTTTTTCGTTTCCCGTCGGGAGGGCCCGCGCGCGCTGCACGTTTAGTCGACGCTTGCCTGGCAAGCTAATATCCGCGG
>DBGCAP010000036.1:0-19558 GCA_048367555.1 Collinsella sp. | reverse complement strand
GAAGATAGGCAATAATCGATTGCTCGCCCAGGCGATATGACTCGTTCATGATGGATAACCTCCTTGGGCGGAACAACGGTTTGTATCATATCCCCAATTCGGTTTGAATTGGGGATATAAGTTAGCTAATGGAGACAAATGCCCCCTTCGACGGTGGCGTTTTGCGCGCGAGCGTATCAGTTGTTATTGCCACCATCGAGCAATGCCTCAAAATCCTTCGCAGGCATGGGGCGGTAGTAGAGGAAGCCCTGAGCGTAGCGGGCGCCCATTTGTCGTAGCATGTTTGCCTGCTCATTTGTCTCGACGCCTTCGACCACGACGGGCAGATGGAGCGACTGCGCCATTTCGAGCATCGATGAAATGATTTGCGTGCTGCGGCCTTGATCGCCGTCGACGGCTGCAATCTGCCAAATGTGCTTCTCGAGCGTCACCATAAAGCCGCTTTCCTCGAGTGCGGGGATATGGGTGCACATGCTGTGGGCGGCTATTATTCGACAAGCGGTAGCGCGACGATGCGATGTTCGATAAAAATGCGACTGGGACGATATATGTTGACGGGTATACTTATCCCGTTTTAAAACGTAGGAACGGAGATGGTCGCATGGCACAGTCAAATATGACGCGCACGGTGGGGCTGGCGCTCGAGGGAGGCGGCTACCGCGGTATGTATACGGCGGGCGTGCTCGACGTTTGGATGGAGCACGGTTTGACCTGCGACCATATGGTGGGCGTCTCGGCGGGCGCGGCATTTGGCTACAACTTTAAATCGCGCCAGATCGGCCGCGCCATTCGCTATAACAAGGCCTATTGCGCCGACAAGCGCTATGCGAGCGTGACCAGCTGGCTGCGAACCGGCGATATGTACAATGCCGACTTTGCTTATCACGAGGTGCCTATCGAGCGCGATCCTATCGACTTGGAGGCGTATCGCACCTGTCCCATGCGATTTACGTGCGTGTGTACCGATATCGAGACGGGCAAGGCCGTCTATCACGATCTGCCGTATGGCGACGAGCGCGATATCGAGTGGATTCGGGCGTCGTCGGCAATTCCCGTGGCGACGCGTCCCGTTGCTATTGACGGGCATAAGTATCTGGATGGTGGCGTGGCCGATTCTATTCCCAGCGCGTGGCTGTTTGCGCAGGGGTATGACCGCAATATCGTGGTACTCACGCAGCCGGCGGGCTTTGTGAAGCAGCCCAACAGCGTGATGCCCATGCTGCGTCGCGTGTTTCGTCACTATCCGGAGTTTGTCGCAGCGCTTGAGCATCGGCATGAGGTCTACAATGCCACGCTCGATGACTTGACACGTCGTGAGGCCGCCGGCGATATCTTTGTGGTGCGTCCGAGCGAATCGGTGAAAGTGCCGTCGCTGTGCCGCGAGCCCGATGAGCTCGAGCGCATCTATCAGATTGGTCGCCGCGATGCGGAGGCAACCTTGCCGGCACTGGAGACATATCTGGCAGAGTAGAGGCTGCTGCCGCCATCTCGGCGGGAAGCGCATCCCGGAATGGAGGTCCAAACTGGGATGCGCTTTCCATTGCTGAAGATATGAGGCTGCGAATCAGCTGCTCGGCCTAGACTTACGCCTGCTGCCAGGTGTCGACGAGCTCCTTGGCGGCGGCGTAGGGGTCATCAGCGCTGCAGACGGCGCTCACCACAAAGAAGCCATCGACGCCGGTGGCCTTGAGCTGTGGCAGGTCGGCCGTCTTGACGCCGCCGCCCACCACGATGGGCACGGAGCTTGCTGCGTGGAGGGCGGCCAGGTCCTCAAAGCTCTTGGTGATGATAGAGCCGTCGGCCGCGCGTCCGCAGTCGCGCTTGGTCTCGGTCTCGTGGAGTGGGCCGATGCCCAGGTAGTCGACTAGGCTCATGTCGGCGGTCTTGACGTACTCGAGCATCTCCTCGCAACGGGCGGAAAGGCCCACGATGGCGTTGGGCCCCAGCAGCTTGCGACAGACCTCGACGGGAATGTCGCTCTGACCCACGTGCACGCCGTCGACAGCAATGCCCTGCTCGCGCGCGGCGAGTACGCAGTCCAGGCGGTCGTCAATCAGCAAAGCGACCTGACCGGTCTTGCCGGCCTGTGCGATTGCCTGCGCGGCGTCGCCGGTCAGCGCAATGATCTCGCGGGCGCTTGCCACCTTGGAGCGCACCTGGATGCAGGTAAAGCCGGCGTCGAGTGCCTGGGCCACCACATCGCCCACGGGGCGCCCGAGCGTGTTTTCGGGGCCGAGCACCAGATAGGCCGAGATATCAAGGTTGTCGCGGATACTCATCGTGTTTCCTCCTGCTTTTTGATCTGAGCTTCCATGCGCTCGAGCTTGCCGGTCATGGTGTCGGTAAATCCGGGTCGAATATCGGCTTTGAGCACGACTTCGGTGCGGATGCCCTTGCTCGCCAACACAAAGGTTGCGTCGCGCACGACCTGCATGACCTCGTCCCAGTCGCCCTCGATTTCGGTGAACATCGAGGTGGTGCGGTTGGGAAGGCCGCTCTCGCGAATGACGCGCACGACCTCGGCGACCTCGGCGGACAGCTCATCGCCGGTGCCGCACGGGGCGATGGCCACGGCGACGAGCGTATTCATGCCGGCATTGGTTGCGGGCTCGGACATGGCCTATGCCTCCTCGAGCTCGAGTCGGTTATCGGCGATGTCTTGGGCGGTTGCGCGGTAGAGCTCGTCGATAAAGGTGACCTTAAAGCTTGCCGGGGCGTCGGCGACAGCGGCGGCACGCGTGCCGGCCACGTTGTAGACGGCGGTGCCGCAGACGGCTGCCGTAAACGGGTCGGCGGCGCAGGCATACACGGCCAGCACGCCGCCCTGCGAGCAGCCGCAGCCGGTGATCTTGGACATGAGCGGGCTGCCGCCGTGAGACTTGGCCACCGTCGTGCCGTCGGTGATTAGGTCGACTTCGCCCGAGACCACAACGGCGCCACCGGTGTGGCGAGCGAGCGCCACGGCGGCATCGCGGGCGGCGTCGACCGTGTCGGTGGTATCGACACCACGCACGCGGCTCAGATCAGCCGCCTCGCCCTCAAGACCCCACAGGCCGGCGAGTGCGATAATCTCGGAGGCGTTGCCGCGCACGATGGCGGGCTTGTACTGCTTGAGCTCGTTTACCAGCTGGGTGCGCAGGCTGCCGATACCCAGGCCCACCGGATCGAGCACCCAGGGCTTGCCGGCGTCGTGTGCCGCCTTCGCCGCGCGGGGAATCGTCTGCTCGTAGATAGGGAAGAGCGTGCCCATGTTGAGATAGATGGCGCCGCCGCCGGCAACGAGCGCTTCGCCCTCGTCGGGCAGATAGACCATGGCGGCCGATCCGCCCACGGCGAGCTGTGCGTTGGCGACAAAGTCGATCGTCACCGTGTTGGTGATGGAGCCGGCCATCGGATTGGTGGCGCGAATTTCCTCTACGGCCTTGACCATATGTTGCTTAAGCTGTTCCGAATCAATCACTGCACATGCCTCCTTGGCATAGAAAAGGGGCGCTGTGCATAGACAGCGCCCCTGTAAAGGCGGCATGCTCCCTACGCCAGCATTAACTGACAGGTTCAAAGGATTGGGCCCCATGCCCTCTCAGCCTTGTGGTTTGCACCGCCGGCACTCCCGCATCGAATCTGTTGTTCCCTATACTAGCGCACCTGCCAAAAAGGGACAGGTTTATTTTGGCAGGTCGTTACAATAGGTAGGACCGATACGAATGGGGGCCTTATGATTAAACTTGTGCTGACCGATATGGACGATACACTGATTCCAGCCGGGCATGACGGCGCCAGCGACTACGCCATTGAGGGTATTCATGCCATGCAGGCGGCGGGTCTGCACTTTGGGCCGGTTTCGGGTCGTCAGCCGTCCGCGATGGGCTGGATGTTCAAAAACCGTTCCGAGTGTTTTTCGACCGGTGCGTTCTGTAACGGCCAGGTGATGTTTGTCGACTGCGAAGTAGTCGCTTCGCGCGCAATCGACAATGATGCTCTGATGCGTTTGGCTGACTATCTGGAGCAAGAGACCGACGATACATTTCTAAAAGTCTACAGCCTGGGCGATGACTTTTGGGGCAACGATGCCTATTGCGTGACGAGCAATCCCGAGCGTGTGCGTCGCGCTATGGAGTCGGGCGGCAATGCGTGGCTCAAAGGCGAAGAGGCCCCGTGTCGTCCCGTCGTCGATGGCGCGCCGGTGTTTAAGGCGAATATCTGGAGTGCCCGTTCGCGTGAGGAGCTCGCGGAGCTACGCGAGTGCGTTGCCGTTGAGGTGCCGGAACTCTCGCTTGTGTTTCCCAACAACCGAGTGCGCCTGTTCGACATCCTTCCGGATGGTTGGGACAAGGGCTGCGCTGCGCTGGAGCTGGCGCGCGCCTTGGGCCTGACGCCCGACGAGGTGGCCGTATTTGGCGATTCCGATAACGATCTGCCCATGATCGATGCCGTTCCCAACTCCGTTGCAGTTGCCAATGCCAATGAGGCCGTCACGGCTGCCGCGCGCTGGCATATCGGCGCCGCGGCAGATGATGCGGTCGCCGGGGCTCTGCATCAGATTGCCGCCTGCGCCGCGACGGGGGAGATGCCGCCGTTTATGCGTCAGGAGGGTGCAGCCGACGCGAATTTCGCGAACAGCTAAGGAGACAGCCATGAAGCTCCAGCAGCTCAGATATGTCGTCAAAGTTGCCGAATGCGGCAGCATTACCGAGGCCTCGCGCCGTCTCTTTGTGTCGCAGCCTTCGATTACCGCGTCGATTCGCGATCTCGAAAACGAGATGGGTGTGCACATCTTTGAGCGCACCAACAAGGGCGTCATTGTGTCCGAGGAAGGCGA
Source organism: Collinsella sp. (assembly GCA_048367555.1). Lineage (GTDB taxonomy): Bacteria > Actinomycetota > Coriobacteriia > Coriobacteriales > Coriobacteriaceae > Collinsella. The sequence continues at coordinate 14,739 of DBGCAP010000036.1, read as the reverse complement.
GACCTTCTTGGGCTATGCGCGCCAGGTACTCGACCAGGCCGACCTGCTCGAGGGCAAGTACAAGGGCGCATCCGAGCAGGTGCCGCACTTTAGTGTGAGCTGCCAGCATTATTCCTTTGCCGTCAACGCGTTTGTCGACGTGATCCGCGAGTTCGATGCCGCGCGTTACGACTTCACCCTGCGCGAGGAGCAGACTCACGAGATTATCGAGGATGTCGCGCATATGAAAAGCGAACTGGGCATCCTGTACTTATCCGAGCATAACCGCGAGGTCATCGAGCGCATGCTGGTGGCCAACGAGCTCGTGTTCGAAGGACTCTTCTGCGCCACGCCGCATGTCTTCGTCTGCGCCGACCATCCGCTGGCGGACCGCTCCAGCGTGACGCTCGAGGATCTGGAAGACTACCCGTTCCTGTCCTACGAGCAGGGCAGCTACAACTCGTTTTACTATTCCGAGGAGCTGACCTCGACGTTCGAGCGTCGCAAAAATATCCGCGTGCGCGACCGTGCGACGTTGTTCAATTTGGCCATGGGCCTCAACGGCTACACGGTATGCTCGGGCGTGATCAGCCACGAGCTCAACGGCCCCGGCATTATCTCGATTCCGCTCGACGTGGACGAGTACATGGAGATTGGCATCATCACGCGCAAGAACACGACGCTTACACGCTACGGTCGGGCCTATATCGACGCGATTCGTCAGCATATCTAGGCTGCTGTGCTCCGCACGGTTCAAGTCTCTTTATGACAGTCCAGACTGATATAGGAAACATCTATATCAAACTGTTATAAACGTATATTTTACGATGGTCATATGAGCGCTCATACTCTGTCCCAGTAAAGCAACCAATGCAAAGGGAGATATCTATGAGCACTTCGATTCAACCGAACGCGCCGTTTCGCGCCGATATCGTCGGCAGCTTTCTTCGTCCGCAGGCTGTAAAGGACGCCCGTGCCGCCTATGTCGCGGGTAAACTCGACGCTTCCGGCCTTAAGGCCGTCGAGGACGATGCCATTCGCGATTTGGTGGCCAAGCAGAAGGCCGCCGGCCTGCAGGTGATCACCGATGGCGAGTTCCGCCGCAGCTACTGGCACCTCGATTTTATGTGGGGCCTTAACGGCATTGAGCGCCGCACCTCACGCACGGGTTATATGTTCCATGACGAGGAGACGACAGCCGACACCGCCGTGGTTACCGGTCCCATTAGCGGCGAGAACCACCCGTTCGTCGAGCATTTTAAGTTCGTCAAGGCGCTTGAGGAGGAGGGCCAGGTCGCACGCCAGACCATTCCGGCGCCGATCCAGACGTTCTCTGAGGTCACGCTCGATCGCTGCGATGGCCAGCAGGAGAGCCTGCGCGCTGTCTATAAGACCGATGAGGAACTTGCCGACGCCATTGCAGCCGCTTATCGCACGGTGATCGCCGACCTGTACGCAGCAGGCTGCCGCAACATCCAGTTTGATGACTGCACCTGGGGCATCTACTGCGATACCGATTTTGTCGCCAAAACCGGCATGAGCCCGGTCGACCTGCAAAAGGTAAGCGAGCTGGGCGTGGCGCTCAACAACGCCGCCATCGAGGGCAAGCCCGACGATTTGGTCATCAACACGCACGTGTGCCGCGGCAACTACCACTCCACCTACGCTTTTGAAGGCGGCTACGACCCTATCGCTCCGTATCTGTTCGCACATGAGAATGTCGATGCGTTCTATCTGGAGTTCGACACGCCGCGCGCCGGCGGCTTTGAGCCGCTCAAGTACGTCGCTCCCGGCAAGAAGGTCGTGCTGGGCTTGGTAACCACCAAGGCGGCAGAGCTCGAGAACGAGGATGTTATCGTCGAGCGCATCCGCGAAGCCGCTAAGTACGTGCCGCTCGAGAATCTGTACCTGTCGCCCCAGTGCGGCTTTGCCAGCTGCGAGATTGGCAACAAGCTGACCGAGGACGAGCAATGGGCGAAGATCGCGCTGGTCAAGCGCGTTGCCAAGCGCGTTTGGAAATAGCGGTAACGTTCGCAGGTGACGGCGCGTGCGAGACATGGCGTATCGCGTACAATGGTTCAGATCGTATCGTTCGGGCAGGTTATCCGATATGCCCGATCGCCCTTCCATTCGAAAGGACATCCATGTCCCAATCCTCGACGCCCGCCGTCACCGATGCCATCTACGATGCATCGTCGCTTGGCCGCCCGCGCATGTTCCTGCTCGGTCTGCAGCACCTGTTTGCCATGTTTGGCGCCACCGTGCTGGTGCCCGTGCTCACCGGCCTCTCGGTATCGGCAACGCTTTTGTTTGCCGGCTTGGGCACGCTGCTGTTCCACTTCCTGTCGCGCGGTAAGGTGCCGGCATTTTTGGGCTCATCGTTTGCCTTTATTGCCGGTTATGCCGCCATCGCGCCCAACGGCGAGACCGAGCTTTTGCCCTACGCCTGCCTAGGCGTAGCTTGTGCCGGTCTGCTCTATCCGGTGCTGGCGGCGCTCTTCCGCGCGTTTGGCGCCAAGCGTGTCATGCGTTTCTTTCCGCCGGTGGTGACTGGCCCCATCGTCATTTCCATCGGCTTGATCCTGGCAAGCTCCGCTATTGCCAACTGCCAGACAAACTGGTTTGTTGCCGTTGTCGCCGTGGCTGTGATCGTGATCTGCAACATCTGGGGCCGTGGCATGGTCAAGATCGTGCCGATTTTGCTGGGCGTTGTGGTGAGCTATGCCGTTGCGGCTGCGCTCGGCGAGGTTGATTTCTCGGGCGTTGCCGCCGCTCCGTGGGTCGGTCTGCCCATCGTGTGGGACAACACCGTGTTTGCACTCTTTGGGCCGCAGTTCGATAGCGGTCTTGCCACGACGGCCATCATCACCATCATGCCGCTGGCCTTCGCGACCATGATCGAGCATATCGGCGATATCTCTGCTATCGGTTCGACTTGCGAGCGCAACTACATTGCCGATCCCGGTCTGCATCGCACGCTGCTCGGCGACGGCCTTGCCACGATTCTGGCTTCGCTCTTTGGCGCTCCGGCCAACACTACGTATGGTGAGAACACCGGCGTGCTCGCCCTGACGCGCGTGTTTGACCCGCGCGTGATTCGCATTGCCGCGTGCTGCGCTATCGTGCTTTCGTTCTGCCCCAAGTTCGCTGCCGTGATTGCCGCCATGCCGGCGTGTGTGATCGGCGGTGTGTCGCTCGTGCTCTACGGCATGATCAGCGCTGTGGGCGTCCGCAACCTCATCGAGAACCAGGTCGATTTCCAGAACAACCGCAACGTGCTGGTTGCCGCGCTGGTGCTCGTGCTTTCGCTCGGCATCGCGTACAGCACCGCCGGCGCCATCGTGTTGGAGCTGGGCGGCGTGACCATTTCGCTGTCCGGCATTGCCGTGGGCTCACTGGTGGGCATTGTGCTCAACGCCATCCTGCCGGGTAACGACTTTGAGTTTGATGTCTCCGAGCTTGAGGAGGCTGCTGAGTAGCAGCTGCGTTCAGCTAAAACAAGATATGGTGCCCATGCGTATATGCGTGTGGGCACCATTTTTAATGTGTCAGTATCCAGTGGATGCCGCGGGCCATGCGTAAGTCGGTTTGGGCAAAGTGATTGCCGGGGTTGAGCTCCAGCGTTGTTGGAATGCCGCGCTCGACGAGCAACGCTTCCATCGCGCGTGTGTCGTCGAGTACATGCCGCATCATGCGGTTGGGCGTCTTGGTTTCCTTTTTGCCGAGTGACAGGTAGACGGCTTGCGGGCTGCCGGCAAAAGGGGCCGTGCTGGCACGGTCGACAAAGTCGGGAAACCATAGCGACCCCGATGCGCTCGCGGCGCGGTCAAAGGCGTCGGTTTGCCAGAGGGACCAGAGTGCGAAGAGGCCCGCGAGCGAGTAACCGGCAATGCCGCGCCGGGTGGGCGGCTGAGGAAGCGACGACTCGACCTGGGGGATTATCTGATTCAGCAGCTCATCAAGAAAATCGGCAGCTTGGCCGCCGAAAGGCTCGGCATCGCGTACGGTCCCGTCGCATGCCCAGGGGCTCAGCTCGCGATTCCAATCGAGCCCGCCAATGGTGACGAGGGCGAATGGCGGACAGTCGAGCTCTCGGCAACACTTATAAACCTCGCTGCCGTCGCCCACGACCACAGGAAGGTAGATGACAGGCGCGCTTTCCGTATGATTCGAATAAACGGTTATCTGCTTTTGATGCGCTTCCATGACGGGCTTCTCTCAGTGTTGTGATATCGGCAGCCCCAATTGTCGCACGCCAGCGTATGCCGGTTGGGCTAGACCAAAGACAATCTCGTGCATCCCCTGCGGACGCATATGGAAAACGCCACCGCTGGAGGGGAGCTCGGCGGTGGCGTTGTTAAACGGTGCTGGGGCCCGGGGCCTTCGCGGGAGCTGCCATGTGCGCAGAGGCGTCTAAGAACGCTTACGGCTCGCCATGGTGCCTGCGGCGATAGCGGCTGTTCCCGCAAGGACGGTTGCCACGATGGCCGCACCCGAGGTGTCGCCGGTTGCCGCGAGCACGCCGGTAGTCTTGGCTTTCGTGGTTGAAGCCGCAACGGCCTTGGTCGGCTTTGAGCCCTCAGGCTTGGGGTTCTGCTTGGACTCCGCGGGCTTGCTTTCTGCGGGCTTGGTCTCGTCGGGCTTGGGGTCTTCCGGCTTGGCTACCTCGGGAGGTGCGATGGTCGTACTTTTGGCGACTGCTTTGATATAGAGGGAGTCGACCGTGGCGTCGCCCGTGCCGATGGCTTGGCCTGCCTCGTAGATGCCGTCACGGAGCTTGCGATAGTCAATGACCTTGCTGCCTTCGGGCGTCTGGATGGCGGCGTTCTCAATCTTGATGGTGCCGATTGTCTTGCCGTCAGCGCTCATGGCACGGGCAAAGATTGCCGCTGTATCTCCTTCGGCCGTTACCTTGCTGCGGATGATCGAGATGACTGCGGGTGTGACGCCCTCGCTGGTCTGGGCGATGATGCCGATGTTCTCGCCTTGGGGTTCGCGCCTCGTCTCGCCATCTTGGTTTTCGCTGTAGGGGATGGGGCCGTCGCCGTTCTCGACATAGCGGGCTATGGCCTTGACAACGGAGTCGCTGATGTAGATGTGGCCGCCCTTCTCGTTGGGTCGATCGTTTCTGGTGGAGAATGCAGCCGAAACCTCGCCTTCCGCAAACGCGTCCACGGTGGAGCCGTTCTTGACGACGATGTCGTCCTGGTAGGTGAAGAGGGCGTTGGCGCCACCGTATCTGCCTTTACTTGCACGGACCGTCACGTTTGCATGATCGAGGGTGATGCCCTTGTGGGCATAGACGCCATATTCAACACCGTTTACGTTGAGGGAGGCGTTTGTGGCTGCGAGGCTGCCCTTGGCCTCGACGGCAGCGTCTTTCTCGGAGCTTGCCTTGACCTGGCCGCCGTCCGAGATGTTGATATTGCCGCCGCTCCAAAGGGCCTCACCATCGGCTGAGCTTGCCTCGACCGTCCCGCCACCCTTGATGGTGAGGCTCTTGTCGGCTCCAATACCCTTGTCCTTGGTAGCCCTGGCGGTGACGGCTCCGCTGTCGTCAATCGTGATATTGCCGTTTGCCCTGATGCCATCCGATGCACCCGTGGCGTTGACGTTGCCCGAACCTTTGATAGCGAGATTACCTCCGGCATTGATGGCATCAAACCCAGTGCTCGTGGCGTTGACGGATCCGGCTCCGTCGATGTTGATATTACCCGTGGAGAGGATAGCGTCCTCAGTAGATGTCACGCTGAGCGTGCCGCCCTCGTCGCCTTGGATATTGAGCTCGGCATTCTCGTTAGTGCCATGAGAAACGTTGATGCTTTCGATCCATTCGGCAGTGACGATGTTGGTTCCCGAGTAATTCACGTTGAGCTTGCCTGCGGCCTGGATCTCGCCGCCGTTATAGTTGTTGAGCTTCAAGTCGTCGGCGCCGTCCCACGACCAGGTACCGGCCTCGTCGCTCGCCGCGGTGTTGTACTTGTTGCCGCCGACCTTGACCCATTCCGCTGCGAGCGAGACGCTCGGCATGAGCAGCGAGCTCACCGTGAGCGCGCACACGGCGCCCGCGACGATGCGGCGCGTCACGCGGCGCCAGCTGCCGTGCGCGAGTCCTATGCGACGGCGAACGTCGGGTTCGGCAACATGGGTTCCGGCGGTAGTGTCATTGCGTTTGGGGGTCGTGAACAAGGCTGCCATGGTTGCTCCCGTTCTCATAGGGCCTATACGACTAGATTCAGCGTATCTGCTGGATGTTGCCGGCGGTAGTGCCGTTTGGAGGGCAAAATGGCCAAAATGGGGGAGAAATAGGCCGCACGCCGGCGCAGGGACCGGCGCTAAAAGAAAAGCGCGGGGCCGCATGGCGACTCCGCGCTTTATTGTTCAGCTTTTGCAGCCTTGCCCTTACGCTACGAAGAAGTAGACGAGGAAGGCAAGGGCCGCGATCCACTCGTCCCGTGCGAAAAAGTGTTTACGAGCGCTTGCGGCTCACCACGGCGCCCGCGGCGATGGCAGCTGTTCCCGCAAGGGCGGCTGCCACGATGGCTGCGCTCGAGGCGTCGCCGGTTGCTGCGAGTTTGCCGGCGATCTTGGCTCCCGTGGCTGCAACTGCAACGGTCTTGGTCGTCTTCGTGCCCTCGGACTTGGAGCCCTCGGGCTTGGTCTCGCCTGGCTTCTCCTCGGGTTTGATCTCCTCGGGAGGCATGATGACCGTGCTCTTGGCGACAGCGGCGTCATAGGGGGAGTCGATCGTGGCGTCGCCCGTGCCGATGGTTTGCCCTGCCTCATAGATAATGCTGCGGCTGTACTCTTGCTCGTAGCGATAGTCAATGACCTTGCCGCCTGCGGGCCTCTGAATGGGAGCGCCCTCGATCTCGATGGTGCCGATCGCCTTGCCGTCCTCGCTCATGGCAAGGGCGAAGATTGCTGCCGTGTCTCCCTCGGCCGTGACCTTGCTGCGGATAATCGAGATGGTCGCGGGCGTGATGCCCTCGCTGGTCTGCGCGAAGATGCCGATGTTCAGGCCCTCGGACTCAGGGATGATTTCGTCGTTCTGGTCTCCGCTGTAGTGATCGGGGCCGCCGCCACCGGTCTCGATATAGCGGGCTATAGCCTTGACAGCGGAGTCGCTGATGTAGATGTGGCCGCCTGACTCGCCAGGGTTGTAGTTTCTGCTGGCGATAGCAGCCGAGAACCCGCCTTCCGCGAGCGCGTCCACGATGGAACCATTCTTGATGACGATGTCGTCCTCGTCAGTGATGAGAGCGATAGTTTGCCAACCGCCGCCCGTGCTTGCACGGACCGTCACGGTCGCGTGGTCGAGCGTGATGCCCTTGCGGCCATAGACGCCATACTCAACACCGCTTGCGTTAAGGGATGCGTTGGTGACCGCGAGACTGCCCTCAGCGTCGACGGCAAGATCTCCCTGGGAGCTTGCCTCGACCTGGCTGCCGCCCGAGATGTCGATGTTGCCGTCAGCCCAAATCGCCGCTTCTTCTATCGAGCTTGCTTCTACCTTGCCACCGCCTTTGATGATGATGTCACTGCCCGCGGCGACGCCGTAACCTTCGCCTCCTTTAGCGATCACTGTGCCAGAGGAATCGATGGTGGTCTTGCCCTTGGATTGGATACCTTCGGTACCGCCCGTTGCATTCACTGTGCCCGAGCCCGTGATAGAGAGGTCGCCCTTTGCCTCAATTCCGTCGGAAGTAGTGCTTGTGGTGTTCACGGTGCCTGGGCCAGAAATGGAGAGGTCGCCTGTGGATTTAATTGCATCGGCCTCGGCTGTCACATTGAGCTCATCCGTGCTATTCGAGCTCGTTATGTTCAACTCCGCTTTCTGGTTAGTGCCATCCTGCGCTTTGATGGCGGCTCCGGTGTAATCGGGTTCGGTTTTCACGGTGTTCTTGCCCTCGTACGCAATGTTGAGCTTGCCTGCAGAGTTGATCGCACCGCCGTCATAGCCGTTGAGCTTCATATCGTCGGCGCCGTCCCAGCTCCAGGTGCCGGCCTCGTCGCCTGCCGCGGTGCCGGCGTTGTACTGGGTGCCGCCGACGTCCACCCACTCGGCCGCGAGCGAGACGCTCGGCATGAGCAGCGAACTTACCGTGAGCGCGCAAACGGCGCCTACAACGATGCGGCGTGTCACGCGGCGCCAGCTGCCGTGTGCGAGCAGCGTGCGGCGGCGCACGTCGGGCTCGACAAAATGGGGTCCAGAGGTTTTGTCATTGCGCTTGGGGGTCGTGAACAAGGCGGCCATGGTTACTCCCATCCTCATAGAGCCTATGCGATTACGCCCAGCATATCTGCAGGATGTAGCCGGCGGTAGTGCCGTTTTGAGGGCAAAATGTCCAAAACTCGGGAAGCAATACATCGCGCGTCCGTGCGTTGCCTGGCTTTAAAAGAAAAGCGCGGAGCCGCTCGATGCGACTCCGCGCTTTGGTGTTCTGCTTTGGCAGCTTTGCCGCTACGCTACAAAGAAGTAGACGAGGAAGGCGAGGGCTGCGATCCACATGAGCGGCTTGATCTTGGAGGCCTCGCCCTTAAAGAGTGCGACGATCACGTAGGCGATAAAGCCCAGACCAATGCCGGCAGAGATGGAGTAGGTGAAGGGCACGCCGGCGACAATCATGAACGCCGGGAAACCCTGCGACACGTCGGACCAGTCGATCTCGGAGGCCTCGCTCATCATGAGGTAGCCGACGTAGACCAGAGCACCGCAGGTGGCGGCGCTGGAAACGATGGTGACGATGGGGGAGAAGAACGCGGCGAGAATGAACAACACGCCGGTGGTGACGGAGGTGAGGCCCGTGCGGCCACCGTCGGCAGCGCCAGAGGTGGACTCGACGAAGGTGGTGATGGAGGAGACGCCCATGAAACCGCCCACAGCAGCGGCGGCGGAGTCGACGATCAGGATCTCCTTGATATTCTCGACGTTGCCGTCGTCGGTGAGGAACTCGCCCTGCTTGGCCACGGCCATCGCGGTGCCCATGGTGTCGAAGAAGTCGCTCATGAGCAGCGAGAACGAGATGACGAGGAGCGCGGGGTCGGTAAGGACCTTGACGATGGCAGGCACGCCGCCGGCGTCGGCGATGGGGCCACCGATGCTCGAGAAGTCGAGCGGGGCGATGATACCGGTCGGAGCCTGGGTCACACCTAGGGGGATACCGGCGATGACGGCGACGACGATGCCGATGAGCAGCGAGCCGGGGACGTTGCGGCAGGCGAGGGCGACTGTCACCAGGATGGAGATGATGCCGACGATGAAGGTGGGGGAGGTGATGTCGCCCAGACCGACGAGTGTACCGGCGCCAGCGGTGATAATGCCGGCATCGCACAGGCCAATCATGGCGATGAACAGGCCCAGACCCACCGAGATGGCGTGACGCAGGACAACCGGGATGGCGTCCATGATGGCCTCGCGCAGGCCACAAAGCACGAGCAGCAAGATGACGACGCCCTCAAGGAAGATGACGCTCATGGCCACGTGCCAGTCACCGCCGCAGACGGTGGTGGTGATTCCAGCGATCATCGCGTTGACGCCTAAGCCCGACGCGCAGGCGAGCGGGCGGTTGGCGAAGATGCCCATGCAGATGGTCATGATGCCGGCGCCCAGGCAGGTGGCGCAGGCGAGCGCCCCCGCATCGATGCCGGCGCCCGAGAGCACCGCGGGGTTGACGGCAATGATGTAGGCCATTGCCAGGAACGTTGTCAGTCCAGCGCGAAGTTCGGTCCCGATTGTGGACTTACGCTCGCTGACGTGAAATAGTTCGTCCATGCATACCCTTTCCTTGTTCGGCCCCGAGTTTAGGCCAATTGACACGAACTCACTTACTATATCGCCTTTACAACCTTGCTGTTCCTCACATGTTGATGTTCGGCGCTTTGTAGCGGACGGGCGGTATTTTCCATATGAAAATGTGTGGGTACCGTATACTTAAGCGGTTACAACGACCCCTATGGAGGAACGTATGATTAAAGAGCTTTGCCACGACGAGGCTATCCTGTCCCAGCGTTGCGAGGTTGCGACCGTCGAGGACGAGTCGGTCGCACAGGACCTGATCGATACCATCAAGTCGCTCGACGATGCCGGCTGCCTTGCCGCTAACCAGATTGGCGTTACCAAGAAGGTTTGCGTCTATCTGGACGACGCCGGCGAGCCCCACGTGCTCTACAACCCCCGTTTGGTGTTTGGCCTGGGCGCCAGCAAGATGGAGGAGAGCTGCCTGACGCACGAGGAGGTCACCAAGTCCACGCGCTATATCAAGTGCAAGGTTGCCTTTGACCAGATTGTCGACGGCAAGATGAAGGAGTGCCGCCGTGACTACGCGGGCTTTGAGGCACAAATGATCCAGCATATGATCGACCACTGTCTCGGCAAGTTGGTCTAAGGGGATCAAAGCACCGCACCTTGCCGCTCAATCGTCGCTCGCGTACCTTAAGTACGCTTCGCTCCTCTTTCGTGGCAATCTGCGGCACTTTGACCCCTTAGACGACCTGCGGGGTTAACTTGGTTGAGTTTATCCTGCTTGAATAGCCCGGGCATGACATTGTTGTCATGTCCGGGCTTTTGTGTTTAGCGCCTTTTTGTTTGGAGACAATGAACTTAGCAAGAACGTAAAGCTAGGAGGCGCCATGTGTACGAGTATCCGATTTACCGATAATTCTGGTCACATGTATCTGGGCCGCAACCTCGACTGGAGCTTTGACTACGGCCAACAGGTTCGCGTGATGCCGCGCGGGTTTCACATCCCGTATTCGTTTATCGACGACGCGACGGCGGTACACGCGGTGATCGGTATGTGCATCGATTACAAGAACTACCCTATGTTCTTCGATTGCGGCAACGATGCGGGCCTCGCCGTGGCGGGTCTCAATTTCCCGGGTTATGCCGAGTATGCCGAGGGGCCGGTTGATGGAAAGACCAATATCGCGGCCTATGAGTTTCCCCTGTGGGTGGCAGCGACGTTCTCGACGGTCGATGAGGTCGAGGCCGCGCTGCGCGACACGGTGATTGTCGCCAAATCTGCCGGAGAGGGGCTGGGCGTGTCGCTGCTCCATTGGATTATCGGCGACAGCCAGCGCAGCATCGTGGTCGAGATGATGGCTGACGGCCTGCATGTATACGACGATCCGGTCGACACCCTTGCCAACCAGCCGACCTTCCCGTGGCACATGGAAAACCTGCGCACCTATATCACCGCCACAAGCGATTTTCCGCAGACGGCGACATGGCGTGGCGCCGAGCTCAAGCCCTATGGCGCGGGTGCCGGCATGCGCGGTATTCCGGGTGACTGCTATTCACCGAGCCGTTTTGTAAAGGCGGCGTACCTCAATGCCAATTACCCGCAAAAGGAGAGCGAGACCGAAAACGTCGTCCGTATGTTCCGCTCGCTCGAAGGCGTGGTAATGATTGAGGGGGCGTCCAGGATGGGCGATGGCAAGTTCGAGAAGACTATCTACACCGGATGCTTTAGCGCGCGCACGGGCAATTATTACTACGCGATGTATGAGGATCCGTCGATTCGCTACGTGAGCCTGACAGATGCCGAGGGCGCGAGTCCCGATAGGCTCGTGGTTCCCGAGCCGCGTCGTTCGTAGCCGATAGCTTTACTGCAATGCAAAGCGGCCCTGCATCTCTCGCGAGGTGCAGGGCCGCTGTCGTTGATTTGTGACGTCGCTAGAAGTTGACGTCGTTGAGTTGTTCGCTCTCGAGGCCGTCGAGCTGTTGCTGTTCGGGCGTATCGGCGACGCTCTCGAGCAGCTCGGTGGGATCGACGTTCATGTCCCTACCGGCCTCGTTGCCGTTGACCAAGTCGTCCGAGAAGATATCGACTTCCATTTCCTCGGCTTCCTCGATCTGAACTTCGAGCGGCACTTGGGTGCGTACGAGTTTGACTGCCGGACGCATGCGGGCAAAGAGGGGCACGTACTCGATGATGATGGCCGAGTTCTCTAGACCGTACCAGCGTGCCGGGCTTCCGCAGGCGCGGCGGACGGCGTACTTGATGGCCATCACGCGGTGGTCGTTGCGGTTGATGTCCGTTTCGGGGGCGAGCATCTTGCGCAGCATGCAAAAACGGAAGTCGCCCACGTTGCCGCGTGTCTCGTAGATGGAGTAGGTGTGATGCTGCGGCGGCAGCTCACCCGATGCCATCAGGTCGCCAACGATCTGGCGCAGGTAGGCATTGATGCGCTGGTTGACCTTAAAGCCCAGGTCCAGGCGCACGCGGAACAGGAAGTCCGTGCCAAAGGTCTCGACGGAATACTCGTGCGTATAGGGCTCATCGGTAACGTACACGTTGATGAACCAGTATGCCTTGGCGCGCTTGGGATGCTTATCCAAGATGGAATAGAGCACATCGCGGTCGAGCGTGAGCGGGTCGGGGCTGTTGGTGAGGAACACCAGGTTGTCGGCAAGCACGGGATAGGTCTCGTCGTTGCGCAGGCGGTCGAGCTGGTCAATGTACTTGGAGACGGGCAGCAGGATGGTCTGCGTGCGCTCGATGGCGGTGCCGCGGCGCCACACGTACATAAGGCCAAACAGCAGCGCGGCCAAGAAGATCATGACATAGCCGCCGTCAAAGAACATGGTGAGGCACGAGGCAAAGAAGCACAGCTCAATGGCGCCAAAGAGCAGTGCGAAGACGCAGGCACCCAGTTTGTGCTTGAGGATGCCGGCGATGTAGCTCGTCAAAAGCGTCGTGGTCATGAGCATGGTCACGGTGATGGCGAGGCCGTAGGCGCTCTCCATGCGCTCGGAGTTCTGGAACAGCAGCACGATGAAGATACAGCCGACCCACATGATGTTGTTGACGAGCGGAATATAGAGCTGGCCCTTGGTGTCGCTGGGGTAGTGGATGCGCAGGTGCGGCATGAGATTGAGACGGGTTGCCTCGGATACCAGCGAGAACGAGCCGGTGATGAGCGCCTGCGAGGCGATGATGGCCGCTACGGCCGAAAGCACGATGGCAAAGGGGCGCAGGGGCTCGGGAAGCATCATGTAGAACGGGTTGACGATATCCATCGCGAGCATCTGGGGGTTGGAGTTATTGGCGAGCAGCCAAGCTCCCTGACCCAGATAGTTGAGGATAAGGGCCGCCTTAACAAACGGCCAGGATGCATAGATGTTTGCCTTGCCCACGTGGCCCATGTCCGAGTAGAGCGCCTCGGCGCCGGTCGTCGACAGAAAGACGAAGCCGAGCACCATGATGCCCGAGTGGTTGATGGGCGAGAATAGGAACATGATGCCGCGAATGGGGTTGAGCGCGCGCAGGATGGACAGGTTGCCGAGCATGTTGAACAGGCCGGCGCCAGCCAGGAATAGGAACCATAGCGTCATAAGCGGGCCGAACAACTTGCCGATCGACGAGGTGCCGGCGCGCTGCATGGCAAACAGGCCGCAGATAATGATGATGGTGATGATGATTACGTTGGTCTGGCCGTCACCCAAAAGCGCATGGCCCCACTCGATAGTGCGCAAGCCCTCGATGGCCGTGGTAACCGTGACCGCAGGGGTGAGGATGCCGTCGGCGAGCAGCGCCGCGCCGCCGATCATGGCGGGGAGAATCAGCCACGGTGCCACCTTGCGCACCAGGCTAAACAGGGCAAAGATGCCGCCTTCGTTGTGGTTGTCGGCCTTCATGGCGATAACCACGTACTTGACCGTGGTCACGAGCGTCATGGTCCAGATGACGAGCGAAAGCGCGCCCAAGATCATGTCCTCGCTGACGGTGCCGATGCCGCCGTTGTTGGCGACGATTGATTTCATGGTGTACATGGGGCTCGTGCCGATGTCGCCATAGACGACGCCGAGCGTTACGAGCAACATGCCAGCGGAGAGGGGAATGGCTCCGTGCCCGCCTTGACCACGCTGGTCTTGGGGGCTTGCCTCCAGTTCGTTTTGTGCCACGTGGACTCCCTTGGACATCCGGTTATCTATCTAGGACAGATAACCTTTATGCCGTCTTTATACATACAAGAGCAGTTTGGCACATTGGTTAGCTTTAGACAATAATCCCCAGATGGGGATTATTCATATACGCAGGCAGCATTTCAAAGCGGGGGCTATTAAGCACGTGCTGCTTGAGCGATACCGGCTTTGGCGTTTGCGCGTTTGCCGGCGAGTTCGCAAAAGATCGCGCCGCCGATGATAAGCGCGGCGCCCATCAGACGGACCGGTGTTATGGCTTCGCCCAAAAGGACGGCCGAGAACACGACCGCCGAAAGCGGCTCGAGGTAGCCGACGACCGCGACGGTCTGGACGGGCAGCTTGGCGACAGCGCTAAAGTAGAGCAGGCAACCGATGCCGGTGTTGACGACGCCGAGCATGACGACGGCGCGCCAATCAATATTGGCGGCGACGCCGGCGGACAGGAATGAGGGGGCGCCCTGCGTGATGAGCGTGAGGACCAGCGCGGTCACAAAGGCTGCGCTCACCTGGAGCGCGGAGTTCTCAAGGCCTTCGATGTGTGGCGCACCCTTGCTGGCGATGACCATCAGCGCATAGCAAAATGCCGAGGCGATTCCGCAGGCGATACCAGCAATGGGCATATTGCCGCCTAGACCTTGCGCTGCAATGAGAAAAGCACCGCAAGCGACGGCGATAAAGCCGGCGATTTTGCCGCCGGTCAGCTTTTCGCCAAAGATGAGCGGGGAGAGCGCCATGACAATGATGGGGCCGCAGTAGTACAGCAGCGAGGATACGCCGACGCCGATCGTCTGGTAGGCGCGGAACAGAAAAATCCAGCTGGCGCCCAGCGC
>DBGCAP010000035.1:0-9384 GCA_048367555.1 Collinsella sp. | reverse complement strand
CTACGCCCGCAACACCGTCACCAACGACGTGCTGTACAAGGAGGGCCTGGACCTTCTCGTCGTGCCCTCCGCCGAGCTCTCCCGCGGCCGCGGCGGCCCGCGCTGCATGAGCATGCCCTTCTGGCGCGAGGACCTCTAAGGTTTTCATAGACCGTACGGGTCTTAATACAAACATCTAGCTGCCATTAGATGTCTCCCAATGGGGCGGTGCGGGTTTTTCGCACCGCCCCATTCTTGTCTAATAAGCTAAATTAACATCAGATAAGGTGTCCCTTATGTCTAGAGGCGGTCACGTTGATACCCCAACGGTGTCGGCTTCTTTGCCTTTTGGGCATCATCTCGATTCCCATGACCTTTGCCGGCATCATCCCCGTGTTCTAGCGATTGGAGCCTAGTCATGGATATCAAGACGATTGGCGTTGAGGAATGGCTTAACGTTTGGGAGAAGAGCGCTACGTGGGACATTGCCCAGTCGACGATCTCGTCGCTGACCATGGGCGAGCTTCGCGCGCTCGACGAGCAGGACGGCGCCACGTTCTACGAGCGCCTGGATCGTGAGAAGATGAACTACGGCTGGATCGAGGGTTCGCCGGAGTTTAAGGCCGAGGTCGCCAAGCTGTATCGTCGCGAGGTCAATCCCGATCACATTCTGCAGACCAATGGCTGCACGGGCGCCAACCTCAACGCCATCATGGCCGTTGTCGAGCCCGGCGATCACGTGATTGCCGAGTGGCCTACCTATGCGCCGCTCTATGAGATTCCGCGAACGCTCGGCGCCGAGGTCGAGTATTGGGAGCTTCGCCAGGAGCTCGGATGGAAACCCGATATCGAACAGCTCAAGCGCCTTGTTCGCCCCAACACGAAGCTCATCTGCATCAATAACGCATCGAACCCCATCGGTACGGTGCTTGATGCCGATACACTCGGCCAGATTGCCGAGATTGCCCGTTCGGTGGGCGCCTACGTGCTGTGCGACGAGGTGTATCTGCCGCTCGAGAACACCGAGTCCTTTATATCGATGGCCGATGTGTACGAGAAAGCCATCGTCACCAACTCGGTGTCTAAGACCTATTCGACGCCTGCAGCCCGCGTGGGCTGGGTCGTTGCGGACGAAGAGGTGTCCAACCGCATCCGCACCTACCGCAACTACACCATGATCTGCGGCGGCGTGTTTAACGACGCTTTGGCGACCTACGTGCTCGAGCACAAGGATAAGATTCTCGAGCGCAACCGCAAGATCGTGTTTGGCAACCGCGATATCGCACAGGCTTGGATTGATACGCAGCATCGTGTCTCCTGGACGGCCCCACAGGGCGTGTCCACCTCGTTTATCCAGCTGGATATTTCCGAGGATGACGAGGAGTTCTGCAAGCGCCTGCTGGCCGAGAGGGGAGTGCTGTTGGTCCCCGGTAGCCGTTTTGAGCTTCCCTGCGGAGCGCGCCTGGGCTACTGCGCGAGCGAAGATGTTCTTCGCGAGGGCCTGAGGCTTCTGGGTGAGGCACTGGCCGAGTTCGATCGCTAGCCCCTTGAGGTTCTCGAAGGCCTAAACCTTACTGGGCCCTAGGTGTACCGAATGCAGACCTGCTCCCTTTTGGGGAGCGGGTCTGTTTGTCTTTGCCGCCGGAAAAGTCAAGTTGTTACAAATGAAGACGCAAGTTAGATCGGGTATTCGACGGGCCTTATACTGAGCTTCCGGTGAACGGTATCCAGCGTCTGGTAAACGGTAATCTGTTTGCTAAAAATGAATAGGACTCACTTTTTTCTGAATAAAAATCAAAATGGTTGAGACACAGCGAGAATTGCGAGTTCTATTCATATCGTTGCATGAAATATGCAATTTGAGGGTGGTTTAACAAAGATTAGTTTCAATTGATTTTTCGGTTAAAAAAGCGTTTAAGCACGTAAATAAACTTTATTAAATCAAAGTGTGCCATGCATGAAGTATATGTGTATGCCGTTCACCCCTCATATAAAACCGTTCGGGGGCAAGGTGGAAGTATAGACTGATTTTGGATATAAATATGTCGTCAGCAATAACGCCTCACACGGAGGGGCGCTAACGAATCGGCCGAAAGGCCCGAAAGAAAGGTAGGAGGCCATGACGAAAGGTCTGCACGTGCCTTCCGAGATCGGCAAGCTCAGGAAGGTCTGCCTGCACCGTCCCGGCGACGAGCTCCTCAACCTGCCGCCCGACGAGCTCGAGCGGCTCCTGTTCGACGACGTCCCGTTCCTGGAGGTCGCGCAGCAGGAGCACGACACCTTCGCCCAGATCCTGAGGGACCAGGGCGTCGAGGTGCTCTACCTCGAGAACCTCGTCGCGGAGGTGTTCGACCAGGTCCCCGGCGCCCGCGCCGAGTTCACCGACCAGTACATCGCCGAGGCCGGCATCCGCGGCCAGCACATGCCGCAGATCGTCCGCGAGAAGCTGGACTCCATCGAGGACAACCTCGAGTTCGTCAAGAAGACCATGGCCGGCATGACCAAGGCCGAGATCGACATGCCCCTCACGGCGTCCACGACCCTCGACTCCCTGGTCAACTCCGAGTCCGAGTCCGACCTGATCATCGACCCGATGCCCAACCTCTACTTCACCCGCGACCCGTTCGCGGTCGTCGGCGAGGGCGTCAACCTCAACCGCATGTACTCGGTCACCCGCAACCGCGAGACCCTGTACGGCAAGTACGTCTTCAAGTACCACCCCGACTACAAGGACGTCTCCCTGTACTTCCGCCGCGACTGCCAGTTCCACACCGAGGGCGGCGACGTGCTGAACATCAACGAGAAGACCCTCGCCGTCGGCATCTCCCAGCGCACCCAGGCCGCCGCTATCGACGTCATGGCCCAGAACATCTTCTGGAACTCCGACTCCAAGGTCGAGCGCATCCTGGCCTTCGACATCCCGGTCTCGCGCGCCTTCATGCACCTCGACACGGTCTTCACCCAGATCGACGTCGATAAGTTCACGATCCACCCCGCCATCATGGGCACCCTGCGCGTCTACGAGCTGACCGCCGGCAAGAACCCGGGCGACGTGAACATCCGCCTGATCGAGGACACCCTCGAGCACGTCCTGGAGGACGCCACCGGCGTCGACCAGGTCAAGCTGATCCCCTGCGGCGGCGGCGACCCGATCGCGGCCTCCCGCGAGCAGTGGAACGACGGCTCCAACACCCTGTGCGTCGAGCCCGGCAAGATCTGCGTCTACGCCCGCAACACCGTCACCAACGACGTGCTGTACAAGGAGGGCCTGGACCTTCTCGTCGTGCCCTCCGCCGAGCTCTCCCGCGGCCGCGGCGGCCCGCGCTGCATGAGCATGCCCTTCTGGCGCGAGGACCTCTAAGTCTTTCCGTTTCCGGTGCGGTCCCCCTACAACCGCACCGGTGTCGCCCGTCAACCGGGCGACACTAATACTTACGTAATTCATTTCTTCGAAAGGAATCGAACCATGGGTGTTAACCTCTCCGGCCGTAGCTTCCTCAAGCTCCTCGACCTCACCACCGAGGAGATTGAGTACCTGCTCAAGCTCTCCAAGAACTTCAAGGACATGAAGCGCGCTGGCGTTCCGCACCGCTATCTCGAGGGCAAGAACATCGTTCTGCTCTTCCAGAAGACCTCCACTCGCACCCGCTGCGCCTTCGAGGTCGGCGGCATGGATCTGGGCATGGGTGTCACCTACCTCGATCCGGGTTCGTCGCAGATGGGCAAGAAGGAGTCCATCGAGGACACCGCCCGCGTTCTCGGCCGCATGTATGACGGCATCGAGTTCCGTGGCTTTGCCCAGGACGACGTCGAGGAGCTCGCTGCCAAGTCCGGCGTGCCCGTGTGGAACGGCCTGACCACTGAGTGGCATCCCACCCAGATGCTCGCCGACATCCTGACCGTCCAGGAGAACTTCAACTACGACATCAAGGGCAAGACCCTCGTCTTCATGGGCGACTGCAAGAATAACGTTGCTCGCTCCCTCATGGTTGTCTGCTCCAAGCTCGGCATGAACTTCGTGGCCTGCGGCCCCGAGGAGTGCATGCCCGCCGACGACGTCATCGAGGCCTGCAAGCCCATCGCCGAGGCTAACGGCTGCACCATCAAGCTGACCACCGACGTCAAGGACGGCGTCACCGGTGCCGACGTTATCTACACCGACGTGTGGGTCTCCATGGGCGAGCCTGACGAGGTCTGGGCCGAGCGCATCGCTCAGCTCACCCCGTATCGTGTCACCTCCGAGGTCATGGCTATGGCCAACCCGGGTGCCATCTTCCTGCACTGCCTGCCCAGCTTCCACGACACCAACACCACCATTGGCGCCGAGAAGTGCGAGCAGTTCGGCATCACCGAGCAGGAGGTCACCGACGAGGTCTTCGAGAGCCCCGCTTCCAAGGTCTTCGACGAGGCCGAGAACCGCATGCACACCATCAAGGCCGTCATGTACGCCACGCTCAAGTAAGTGCATCTAGCATCTCGCTCGGGGTGTATTGTTGAACACCCCGAGCGGCTTTATCTGGTAAAAATCTCGCATCGAGCGGCAGGCACGGCACGGAAGAGCCGCTTCGGGCGAGATCAGTAAATGATTTATGAAGGGGGGATGAGAACTATGACTGAGACCGCTAAGAAAAAGCGCGGTATGCCTTCATCGTTCACCATTCTTCTTGCTCTGCTGGCAATTGTTGCAGTGATTACCGTTATCGTCTCCGGCACGTCCGGCGGCGAGGTTACTGCCGCCCGTCTGAGCGATTTCTGCACCGCCCCGATTAAGGGCTTCGCTGACGCTCTGCCCGTCTGCCTCTTCGTTATGATCCTGGGCGGCTTCCTCGGCATGATGACCGAGACCGGCGCCCTGGACAACGGCATTGCCGTTCTGGTGCAGAAGCTTAAGGGCAACGAGATCATGCTCATTCCCGTGCTGATGCTCATCTTCTCCCTCGGTGGTACCACCTATGGTATGTGCGAGGAGACCGTTCCCTTCTACGCCCTGCTTGCCGCTACCATGATGGCCGCTGGCTTCGACCCGATGGTCGGTGCCGCCACCGTCCTGCTCGGCGCTGGCTGCGGCTGCCTGGGCTCCACGGTTAACCCGTTTGCCGTCGGCGCTGCCGTCGACGCTCTGACCGGCGTTGGCATTGAGGTCAACCAGTCCATCATCATCGGCCTCGGTGCCGTCCTGTGGATTGTTACCACCGCCATGTCCATCTTCTTCGTCATGAGCTATGCCAAGAAGGTCAAGGCTGACAAGGGTTCCACCATCCTGTCGATGCAGGAGCTCAAGGACGCCGAAGAGGCTCACGGCAAGGCTGCTTCCGAGGTTCACAATGAGGTCAAGCTCACCGGTCGCCAGAAGGGTGTTCTGATCGCCTTCGCCTTCACCTTCGTCGTCATGATCGTTGGCTTCATCCCGCTGGCCGACCTCAACGAGGGCGTCGCCAACTTCTTTGACGCTGGCGCTGTCTACGATGCCGACGGTAACGCCGTCGTCCAGGGCTGGTCTGCCCTGATCACCGGCCTGCCCATTGGCCAGTGGTACTTCGACGAGGCTTCCACCTGGTTCTTCCTCATGGCTATCCTAATCGGTATCATCGGTGGCCTGTCCGAGAAGCAGATCGTCAACACCTTCATCACCGGCGCTGCCGACATGATGTCCGTTGTCCTCGTCATCGCTCTCGCCCGTGGTATCTCCGTTCTCATGGCTAACACCGGCCTCGACGTCTACGTCCTCGACGCTGCCGCCAATGCCCTGGCTGGCCTGTCCGGCGTGATCTTCGCTCCCATGAGCTTCCTGGTCTACTTCGGCCTGTCCTTCCTGATCCCCTCGACCTCCGGTATGGCCACCGTCTCCATGCCCATCATGGGACCGCTGGCTGTTAAGCTCGGCTTCTCGCCCGAGGTCATGGTCATGATCTTCTCCGCCGCCATCGGTGTCGTGAACCTGTTCACCCCGACCTCCGGCGCCATCATGGGCGGTCTCGCCCTGGCCAAGATCGAGTGGACGACCTGGCTCAAGTTTGCCCTTAAGCTCATCGTCGCGCTCTCCGTCGTCTGCGCCATCATCCTGACCGTCGCCTGCGTGTTGATCTAAGTACCCAACGGGTACCCCACGGAAACCTTGACGATCCTGTAAAGGATCACCTGGTCATCGTCTGTCCGGTGGGGTCAACCCACCGGTAGACTCCTACCTTTAGCCCCCTTCCGTTCCGTGCGCGGGAGGGGGCGACTTGCGTTCCGGCGTTTTGCCAAACGCCGGAACCGGTCGACGCTGCGCGCCGCCCAGGACGACAATTTGTCATTCAAAAGGCATTCAAAAGGCAAGGCATGACCAAAAGGTCTATGTCTTGCCTTTTTTATGCCAACTTGTACGTTCTGGACGTCGCTCGCTCATATGACCCAATCCGCTGTCAAGAGCCACAATGGCCCCGCCGACCGCTTGCAATCGGTCGGCGGGGCCTGCCGTTGAACCCGTCCCGGTCCGCCCCCGGCATGTCATCGACGCCTTCGGCTCAGTCTCATATCCGCGGATGCCGCTCCGGCGGCCCGCAATCCTCTCCTTCGGCGGGGTTCCCCTAGTCTGACTTCGCGCATGCGGCGACCGCCGCGCGCACAGCGAGAACGGGGGTGTCCCCGAAGGCTGCCCGGCTCGCCGGGACGGGGGCTATGTCTATTCGCCGGCCTCCCGGCACATCGTGCCGAGGGCCCACAGCCATCTCACGAGCTCGGCGGCGGTGGCGGCGTTCGCCTTCGCCTGGGGCATGCCCCTCTCGAGCATCTCCTCGCGTCGCCGGAGCAGGCGCTCGGACCCCTTCCTCCCGTGCATCCTCACCTCGAGGGGGACGCCGGAGCCCTTGGGCATCAGCTTCGGCTGGTGGCCGGCCTGGGCGTAGCACCAGGACCCCTCGACCGCCAGCCTCCTGACGAGCGCGTTGCCGGCCCCGCTGATCCCGCCGAGGCGCACGGAGTCCGCGCTCGACCTTGTTAGCGCTAATCTAAAATTGACCACTTTCGCAAACGCATCTCGCCGAATGCGCTAATGCGCTTTCGCCGACCCCGCTAACGTACTTTCACCAACTGCGCTAACGGAACTATGCTCCGATCGGGTATCCGACCCGGGAGGAGCGGGATATGGAGCGAAACGTAATGGGAGAGCTGAACGTCTACAGGGGGTCCGGCGCGAAGCCGAACTTCAGCGAGATCGCGAGGAGGCACGGCATGGACCGGCACACGGTCGCCAAGTACTGGCGGGAGGGCGAGTCCGCCGCCGACGGGAGGTCCGCGAGGGGCAGCGCCTTCGACCCGCTCGAGGAGGTGATCCGCTCGAAGGCCCAGCTGCCCGGGATGACCAAGATGGCCGTCTACGCGTTCCTGCGCGAGGGCCGCGGGGAGGGGCTGCCCGGGTACGGCGCCTTCACCGCGTGGTGCCGCGCGCACGACGTGCCCTTCGGGGGCGCGGGCGGCCGCGAGCCGCACCCGCGGTTCGAGACGCCCCCGGGCAGGCAGCTGCAGTTCGACTGGAAGGAGGGCATGAGGCTCGTCGACTCGGAGGGCGAGGCCTTCGAGTTCAGCGTGTTCACCGCGACGCTCGGCTACTCCCGGAAGCACCGCTTCATACCGGTCAGGAGCCGCACGCTCGACGACCTGCTGTCCTGCCTGCTCGCCACCTTCACCCGCCTCGGCGGCGTCCCGGAGGAGTGCATCACGGACAACATGTCGTGCCTGGTGACCGTCTCGGGCCGCAGGAGGACCAGGCAGGAGAGGGCGTGGCGGTTCGCGCGGGGGGCCGGCTTCGAGCTCAGGCTCTGCGCGCCGCGCTCGCCGCAGACCAAGGGCAAGGACGAGTCGGCCAACCGCTTCCTGAACCGCCTGCTCGCCTACGGCGGCGAGTTCACCGGGTGGAGCGGCCTCGCCGAGGCGGTGGCCCGGGTCGAGGCCCAGGCCAACTCGGAGCCGAACCGCACCACCGGCCTGCCGCCCGACGCGCTGTTCATGCGGGAGAAGGAGAGCCTGCGGCCCATCGGGAACCTCCGGCTCCTCGAGTCGATGGTGGGCGACGTGAGCGTCCAGACCGTCCCGCCGACCATGCTCGTCAGGGCCGTCGGCAGGGAGTGGTCCGTGCCCAGGCGCTGCATCGGCCGGCGCGTGAGCGTCGTGGCGATGCCCGGCGGCCAGGTCGTGGTGAGGATGGCCGGCGAGGAGGTCGCCGTCCACGACGCCGCGTCCGGGCCGTCGAGGCCCATCAACTACGACCCCGACCACTACGGGCAGGCCCTCGAGGGGAAGCGGGGCCTGGCCGACGCGGACATCGCCGAGGCCGCGCGCGCCAACCTCGCGCTGCTCGACTCGCTCGGAGGGGCGTGATGGGCGCCGTCGCGGAGGGCAGCCCCTCGATCAGGGCGCAGGCGAACCTCTCCGCGCTCGGGCTGCACGAGATGGCGGCGTCCCTGCCCGACTACGTGAGGATGGTCGCCGCGGGCGAGCGGGGCTTCGCCTCCGCCCTCGAGGAGATGACGCGCGTCGAGGTCGCCGCCCGGGAGGTCAGGATCACCAACCAGCGCATACGGTCGTCGGGGTTCCCCTACGTCAAGGGGCTGGCAGACTTCGACTGGGACTTCCAGCCGTCGGTCCCGCGCGCCGAGATCGAGGAGCTCGCGACCCTGAGGTTCGTCGAGCGGGCCGAGAACGTCCTGTTCGTGGGGAGCCCCGGTGTGGGCAAGACGCACCTCGCCGTCGCGCTTGGCATCGAGGCGGTCAGGGCGGGGCGCGAGGTCAGGTTCGTGGACTGCGCCCGGCTCGTCGAGGACCTGGAGGACGCCTCGTCGCGCGGCATCCTCAAGAAGAGGCTCAAGTACTACGCCCACTCGAGGCTGCTGATCATCGACGAGCTCGGCTACCTCGACGTCGGCAGCGCGGGCGCGGACCTGCTGTTCCAGTTGATATCGACGCGCTACGAGCAGCGCTCGACGATCATCACCACCAACGTGGGGATCAGCGGCTGGGGCAGGGTGTTCGGGGACGACGTGGCGGCGAGCGCGATCGCGGACAGGGTGTGCCACCACTGCCACCTGGTCAAGATAACCGGCAGGTCCTACAGGCTGAAGGACCTGCCGAGGGACGGGCCCGTCAAGCCGTGACCGGAATCGGTGAAAATACGTTAGCGCAACCGGTGAAACCGCCTTTGCGCGAACGGTGCGCCTGTTTAGCGAAACTGGTGAAAAATAGATTGACGCTAACAGACCTCTGCTTCGGGGCGAGGCCGAAGTAGGCCGTCACCTGCCTGCCGGAGCGGAACCTCGAGAAGTCGCCGACCTCGGACGCGAAGGCGGCGGCGAGCGCGAACCCGCACCCCTTGATCGACTGGAGCGCCTCGACCTCCGCCGAGAGGGGGCCCGCCGCGACGGCGGCCCT
>DBGCAP010000034.1:0-55027 GCA_048367555.1 Collinsella sp. | reverse complement strand
TGGAGCAAATCCACAAGTTCGCACAGGTATGGGGCTGACGAGTCGGCCCTCGTCGTCCTCGCATGCTTGATTCTGACGCTCGACATCGTAGGAGCAGATGGTCACGAGGTCTTGCATACCGGTGGAAACAATAGGTGCATCGACGCCCGGGGTCAAGCCCTGCAACAAAACATCAGCGGCAGAAAGCAAAATTTCCGGACGCATGGACCCCTCGTTGTCGGCATGGGTGTCGAGCATGAGCACCAAATGGTCCGGGCGCTCCCCTGCCGTGAGCTCATAGCCCACCAGAGTGTGGTCAAGGTCTAGGCGCTTGCTCTTCTTACCGCGTGCGTAGTCGATGCCACGGCCTGCACGCAACGTGTCGATCGCAGCGCGCACCTCATCGGCGCTCACGGGTGCCTCGGGATCCAAGTGCAGGTCGATGCGGTACGACAGACGCGTGAGTTGCGCCGTCAGCGCCGGCGTTCGCACGTCGATATATGCCGCCTCGATGGGGGCCAGATCGGCCGGAGATGCCGCCGCCAGGCGCTCAAATGCCTCGTCGAGCGCGACGAACTCGGTCATAAACAGGTCATACCACTCGCAAGTCGACGACGTTCCTACCGGCAGCGCCGACGAAAAGCCCACGCGCATGTGCGGAGAGAAGCCCTGCGTCACGGCATAGGGCAGCCCCGCGCGACGCACGATGCGCTCAATGGTATGAATCACTTCGAGATGGCCCAGGTACTTAAGACGGTCGCGCTTGCCATAGCGAACGCGAAGCCTAAAGAGCGTGGGGTTATCGGTCAGGCGCTCACTCATGCGCGATCACCCACCAATACGTTCTTGGCATGGAGCGTGGGGCAGATTCCGCAGCCGGTGCACGACGTGCGGGTGCAGTCGGGGGTCGTGACGCCCTCCAACGAGCGGCGGTATTCGCGCTCGAGGAAGCCGCGCGAGCAGCCGGGGCTCACGTGCTCCCAGGGCAGGCGCCAGTCCAGTTCATAGGGCAGGTGCACGAGCTCGTTGAGGTCGATGCCGTTTTTGGCGGCGGCTGACTTCCAGTTATCGAGCGAGAAATGCTCCACCCAGGCGTCAAAACGCGAACCGGCGCGCCAGGCGTCGATGATGACCGGCGTCATGTCGCGACCGGCGCGGGACAGTGCGGCCTCGACGAGCGAGGTCTCGGCATCGTGGTAGTGCACGCGTACGGCGCGGTTGTGCACGCTCGTGATGAGCAGCTTTTGGCGACGCTTGACGTCGTCGTAATCGAGCTGCGGGCACCATTGGAACGGCGTGGCGGCCTTGGGGATAAACACCGACACCGAGATGGATACCGAGATGGAGCCGCGGCGCGCCTTGGGAACCACGGAGCGGCCGAGCTCGAGCACGTGGTCGGCTAGGTTGGCGATAGCCACGATATCCTCGTCGCGCTCGCCGGGAAGCCCCATCATAAAGTAGAGCTTCATGCGGTTCCAACCAGCCTCGAAGGCCGCCTTGGCCGCACGGTCCAAGTCCTCCTCGGTCACGTTCTTGTTGATGATGTCGCGCATGCGCTGACTGCCGGCTTCGGGGGCAAACGTCAGGCCGCCCTTCTTTTCGCCGGCGACCGACTCGGCCATATCCACGCCAAACGAATCCAGGCGCTGCGAGGGAATGGATACGCGAATACCCGTATCCTCCAGGCGGCGGTTGAGCCTGCCGAGCACGTCGCGAATGCAGGAGTGATCGGTCGTGGAGAGCGAGGTCAGCGACACCTCGTCATAGCCGGTCTTCTGCAGACCCTGAATCACCGAGGACACGATCTGGTCGGCCGAGCGCTCGCGCACCGGACGATAGGTCATGCCGGCCTGGCAAAAACGGCAGCCGCGGGCACAGCCGCGCAGGATCTCGATTGACAGGCGATCGTGAACGAGCTGCGCGTAGGGCACGCACGACTGCGACAGCGGATTGGTGGCGCCAAAGTCCTCGACGACGCGCTTGTAGACTACCGGCGGGACGTCCTTACCTTCGCGCGGCACGGTGTAGCCATGCGGCGAGCAGGGCTCATCATGGCGCACCTCGTAGAGCGACGGCACATAGGTACCGGCGACGGTCGCAAGCTGCTCGACAATCTGGGTGCGCGAGACACCCTCATCGCGCAGGCGACGATGCAGCTGGCAAACCTCGAGCAGCGACTCCTCGCCCTCGCCGATCAGGATGGCATCGAAGAAGGCCGCATACGGCTCGGGGTTATAGACCGAGGGACCACCGGCGACGATGATGGGATCGTCCTCGGTACGGTCGGCCGCGAGCAGCGGAATGCCGGCGAGGTCGAGCGCCTCGAGGAAGTTGGTGACGGCCATCTCGTGCGGCACATGCATGCCGACGATATCGAACGAGGCCACAGGCGCCGCGCCCTCGAGCGACAGCAGCGGAATCCCCGCCTCGCGCATGGCATCGCCCATATCGGGCCACGGCACATAGCCGCGCTCGCAGGAAATGCCCTCGGCCTGATTGAGGATGTTATAGAGAATGGCGATGCCCTGGTTGGGCAGACCGACCTCATACACGTCAGGGTAGATCATGCAGCAGCGGTAATCGGCATCGGCCTTGGAGAGCGTGCCCCACTCATGGTCGATATAGCGACTCGGCTTCTCGACCTTTGCGAGCAGGGGCTCAATCAAATGAAAACAGTCTTGGTACACAGCGCGCAAAAGAAACCCCTAAGCAGCGAGATCAGATGCGTCCTCAAAGGGACCCATGGGACGAGTAGCGCCGGCAACCGTGGTCACCAGGTCGCGAACGCGCGAGAACGTGGCGGCGGCCACCTCGTTGGCACGGCTGTAGTCGACATCGCGCTCGTACAGCGAAACGAGCGCACGGCCCATGCCATAGGTGCCCGCGGCAGCGGTCAGCGCCTTAACGGCAAACCCAATATGAGGCGTCTGCTTTACCAGAGCGCGGGTGACGGCGCGGATCACCAGGCCGCCGGCAAGCACGCCCGCGATCTCATAGCCGCGCTCGGGCTTTATGCCGCGTCCAAAGATGGCCGCGAGCTCAAAGAGCATGCCCACCTGCGCCAGCGCCATAACGGGATAATCGGCCCCCGGCAAAAACACCAGCGCGCCCGTCGCCATATTGGTAAGCGCGCACGAGGTGATGATGCGGTTAGCGGCAGCGATACGCATGAAGGCGAAGTTTGCCGCAAATGCCGTCTCCTTGTCCGTGCGATCGAGAATCCAGCGGGCAAGCGTCTCGAGCAGATACGTCTTATCGGTAGCCGCCACCGCGCCGAGCATGGGCGTGGACTCCTGGATAAAAGGCACCTCGACTGCGGACTCGGCCAGCACGCACACGGGGGCGCCGGCAATCACGAGTTCCTGCACGGCGCTCTCAAGGCGGTCAGACCCACACGAAAGCACCAGAACCACATCGGTATCGGTCTTGGGGACGATACGGTCCTCCCCCAGGCGCTCAACGCGCACAATGCCCGACGTCGTCTGCGGCACGAAGGCATCGCGCACCGTCTCGACCAAAAAACGCGAGGCAGACGAATCGAGGTAGACAGACACGCGAACCGGCGTGTCGGAATCCTTCTTGGTAGTCGCGCCCATCTTAAAGGCGCGGGTCAGCTTGTCCACGGGAATCTTCATAGCAAACCCCTCCAGCGGTTACGCGGCGCCCGAACGATGCCGCCATATGGATTGTACGATACCCACCGTCAGCAACTGGATCATCATCGAGGACGAACCGAAGCTAATGAACGGCAGCGGAATACCGGTAATCGGCATCATGCCGATGCACATGCCGATGTTCTCGAAGGTCTGGAATGCCCACATGCCGACGATACCCACGCATGACAAGCGTAGGAACAGAGACTCACACTTAAAGGCGACGCGAATCGTCGAGAACATGAGCAGCACGTACAGGCACAGCAGCAAAAAGGAGCCGCAGAAGCCAAAGGTCTCGGACAAAAAGGCAAAGACGAAGTCGGTGTGGAACTCGGGCAGAAAGCCACCGGCAGACTGCGTCGCATGGCCCAGACCTTTACCGAAAAAGCCACCCGATCCAACCGCGATGAGCGATTGCTGCAAGTTGTAGGCATCGTCCGAATCGGCATTATCGGGGTCGATAAAGACGGTCAGTCGGTTCATCTGGTACTGCTTGATCAAAACGTCATGGCCCAAAAGAGAATCGAGCACAGAATCGAGCGCCAGGATGAGCGCCACCAAACCCACGAGCAGAGCCAAGGTCGACAGCACCCATTCGCGGCGCGCACCGCTCATGCAGATCACAACGGCACCCGACACCAACACGACCAGGCCCGAACCCAGGTCGCCCATGGCGACGACGGCCAAAAACGGAACGGAGAGCATGCCGCAGAGCTTAATGTAGTCGCGGGCGGTATCGATGCGGCCGTTGTACTGCGAACCAAGCGTGGCGATAAAGAAGATCGTGATGAGCTTGGCGAGCTCGACCGGCTGGAAGGTAAGACCGATACCGGGAATCTTGATCCAGCCCGTCATGCCCAGACCGCCCGTATAGGACAGCCCCGGAATCTTGGGCGAGAAAATCACAATGAGGTCGATGACGAGCAGCGCCGTCGAGAAGTTAGAGATGCCGCGCAGATCGGTACGCCAGACGAGCACCGCAAGCACCGCACCGATGCCGATGCCCAACAGGTGGCGCGAAAATGAGGCGTCGGCCTTAAACTGCGATGCCGACCAAATGATGATGGCACCATAGGCAACGAGTGCCAAGGTTGCCAGCAGCACGCCGATGTGCACCTTCTGGCGAAACGTGCCGCGCGAGGCCGAAAGCTGCTTGTTGACACGGTCCAGGCTGCTGCGGGAACCGGTTTTAGTTGAGCGGAACAGGTCCGCCGGCGAAAAATCCATCGCAACCTCCTATCGAACCGAAGAATCGCCCGTGGCAGAAGATGTGTCGGGCTCGTCATAAATGGCACCGAGGACATCGCGCACGACGTGCAGCGCGGTATCGGAGCCACCACCGCCCTGTTCCAAGACAGTGACAATCACGTACTTGGGCTCATCGGCCGGCGCGTAGGCGCAAAACCACGCGTAATCGTCCTCGCCGCTCTTCTCGCCCGTGCCGGACTTGCCGTAGACCGTGGGGGTCAAGGAGTTAAAGTGTGCGGCGGTCGAAGTCGACGCCGAGTAAATCACATCGTGCATGCCGTTGCGGACCAGCGCAAGATCAGCATCGTTGTTAATTTGAGCCTCAAGGCGCTTCTTTTTGCCCTTGCCGTTGTACTTGTAGGCATCGCCGTCGCCATCACGCGAGACAGCAGACAAGAACACATGCGGCACATACTGTTTGCCGCCGTTGGCAAGGCCCATGTAGGCACACGCCATCTGCAGCGGAGTCACCAAAATGTCGCCCTGGCCGATAGCGATGTTAGTCATATCGCCGGCATTCCACTTGCGGTCCTCGGCCGAGGCGTCGGTAAAGTAGGACTCTTTCCACTTGGCGTCAGGAATGCGACCGGTGCCCTCGCTTGGCAGATCGATGCCGCAGGTCTTGCCCAGGCCCCAACGGCGAAAGACCTCTTGCAGACCCTCGGGATGCTGGTCGTTGTAGAAAAACGCCTTACCCATATCGTAAAACACGGGGTCGCACGAGTTGGCGATACCGGACTGCAGCGTCATAGTGCCGTGACCGGAATGCAGCCAGCAGTACTTACCCCATGACTTGCCCAGGCCCGTCCAATAGCCCGTGCAGTTCGTGGTCTGGCCTGAGGTATAGGTTCCAAACTCAAGACCGGCCAGAGCCGAGAGCGGCTTGATGGTCGAGGCCGACATATACTGGCCGCTAATGGCGCGGTTGAGCAGCGGATGCGAACCCTTGTCGTCGTTGAGCTCGGTCCACACGTCGTTGGAAATGCCGCCGATAAACACCGACGGATCAAACTTGGGCTCGCTCGCCATACCCAGAATCTCACCATTGTTGGGATCGAGGCACACCACGGCGCCGTTGCCGGCATCGCTATGACCCGTGGTCTTGGCAAGCTCAATGGCATTCGCCAGAGCCGTCTCGCAGGCCTGTTGAATCTTAAGATCCAGCGTAAGCTTAATGTCAGAACCGGCCTTGGCGGGAACGGCGCCGGCTTGACCGGTCACATTACCCGAGGCGTCAACTTTCACGGTCTGCTCACCACGAATGCCCTGCAGCAGATTTTCGTAGTAAATCTCTACGCCCGCCTGGCCCACAATATCGCCCGATTGATACGAGATCTGGCCAGCCGCGCTATCGCTACCGTCCGACGACTTCTTGTTTTGCACCTCGAGCTGCTCGGAGGTAATGGTGCCGGTATAGCCCAAAATATGGCAGGCGGTCTCACCATACGGGTACTGGCGCTCGGTGCGCTCGGCGATCTTCACGCCGGGAAACTCACCGGCGTGCTCCTGGATGTAGGCGACAGTAGAGCGGCGCACGTCAGTCGCGATCGTATGCAGGCTCTGCGCGCCTTCGGAATTGTCCTGGATATTGCGCAGCACCGCGATATACGGCATGCCGAGCACGTTGGCAAGATGACGCACCAGTACCTTGTCGTCGGCAAGGTCGCGATAGGCGACGACAGCGAGCGAGGGGCGGTTTTGCACCAGCGCGACGCCGTTGCGGTCCAAGATGCGGCCACGAACGGCAGGCGTGGTAACGGTACGGGTCTGATTGCTCTTGGCCTGCTTGTCGTAGTAGTCCGACGAGACCATCTGCATGCCCCACAGCTTAACGGCAAGCGCGGCAAACATCGCACCCACGCCCGCGGTGAGGATGGAAAAGCGGCCCTTAAAGGCCGTAGCCGCCGTATTGCCCTCACCCTCGGTGGCGCGCGGGGCCGTTCCGTGCTGCGTGTCGTAGGTAAAGCGGGAGTCGCCGCGGCGCATGATGACCAGCGCGACCACAATGGCCACGACCAGCACGATGCCAGCGACAACAACCGTCAACTGGGAAGACATCTACAGACCTCCCCTATTTGAGCTTACGGGTCTTGGGCTTAAAGCGCATACCCGTCTGACGCCCACCGCGCGCGGAGAACCCATAGCCAGACTGCGGCGCGACGCCGGACATCAAAAACGGAACGGCGACCAGACCGGTCAGAATCGAGGACGGCAGGGCGTGTCCAAAGATCGCCACGACAAAACTCGATTCCAGTCCCATAAACAGCAAGATAATGCTGTAGATCACGTTAATGGCAAGCGCAAAGGCGCCCACCGTGATGCCGCGAGCGCTCGGGGTGCCGCCCGTCTGACCGGCGGCACTGTGTGTCAGGGCAAAGCTGCCCACTGTCAGCAACAGCGACATCACGCCCACCGGCACGGCTGCCGACAGGTCGTAGAACAGGCCACTGCAAAAACCGCAGATGACGGCTCGCGTGGGATCGCCCGAAAACACACTCAGGCACACCAGGATAATCATAAAGTTGACGCGACCGCCCGCGATGGAGATCTGCGGCGCCAAGCCCGCCTGCAGCAGGACGCAGACAATGGCGGCAATCGCAAAAGTGCGGGAGCCAGTCCCCTGTTCGTGTAGATCCATGGACATGCCTCCCTATTCGCTCGAGCCCGAGTCAGTCGTGTCGGACGCATCGGAGTTTTCATCCGAGCTTTCATCTTTGGACTTGGTGGCCGCATCGCGCGAGGTGCCCTGCGGCGTACTGTTGGCGCTGCTCACATCCTCGTCCGAAGCCGACTGCTCATCGGTCAGCGACGTAATGACCAGCACTTCCTCGTTGTTTTCGGCCGTTGTCTGAGCGCGCACGACGATGGTGTAGTACACATCGTTGGCAGACTTCTCCACCGACGAAACCGTACCGAGCGGCAGGCCCTTGGGGAATACGCCGCCGATGCCCGAGGTCACGACGATATCGCCCACCTTCACGTCGGAATCGACACTCACATGCTCCAGGCGCAGGGTACCGTCGGGCTGCCCCTGCAGCATGCCCTGAGCGCGCGTATCCTGCACCATGGCGGACACGCCCGAGTTCTCATCACTAATCAGGCGGACGGTGGAGGTCTTGGCCGAAACCTCGATAATCTGACCGATGACACCGGCAGAACTCGTCACGGGCATGTTGATGGTAAGACCGTCGGCAGAGCCTTTGTCGATGGTAACGGTCGAGGTCCAGGCATCGCCCGACGCGCCGACAATGCGAGCCGCGGTGGACTTGAGGTTGTAGGTCGACTGAAGACCGACCAGGCTCTCGAGTCGCTCGGCGGTCTTTTGAGCCTCGGAGAGCTCAGCAACCTTTGACGTCAGGACCTCGTTTTGCTTCTTAAGCTCGTCGAGGGTGTCTTGCGAAGCCGTAAGGTTTGAGAACACGTTTCCGATTGCGTTAAAGGGCGCGGCCACAGCCGAGCCCACAAAACGCACCGGCGAGGTAATCGTCGTCACGCCAGAACGCACGGCATGAATCGGCCCCGCCTCGCCCTCGCGAATGTAAAACGTGAGCAGCAGCACCGAAATCACGCTGAAAACAATCAACGGGCGCATACCCGTTGATTGTCGCTTGGTATTCAGATTTGAAGAGAAACCCGAAGATCGTGCCAAATGGAATCCACCTTTTGGAAATTAAGCATTGGTCTGGACGAAGCCACCGTCAAATGCGTTGGCCTCGAGCACGCGGGCGCAGCCGTTGACGACGTTGTCGAGCGCCGTAGGGCTAACGTTGACCGAAACGCCGGTCTCGTCGCGCAGACGCACGTCGAGGCCGCGCAGCAGCGCACCGCCGCCGGTCAACAGGATGCCGTAGTACATAAGATCCGAGGCAAGATCGGGCGGCGTGGCGTCGAGGGCGTCCTTGACGGCCTTGGCCATCTCGTCGAGCGGCTTATTGAGCGCGCGACGAATCTCCTCGCTCTCGATGCGCACGGTCTTGGGCAGGCCCGTGATCACGTCGCGGCCGTTGACCTCAACGTCGAGCTCGTCCTTGAGCGGCACGGCAGAACCGACCTTGATCTTGATGTCCTCGGCCGTGCGCTCGCCGATAGCCAGGTTATAGGCATCGCGAACATGGGTAAGGATGGCCTGGTCAAACTCGTCACCGGCAATGCGGATGGACTGCGACACGACGATACCGCCCATGGCGATAACGGCGACCTCGGTGGTACCGCCGCCGATATCGATGACCATGGAGCCAGTGGGCTCCTCGACAGGCAAGTCGGCGCCGATGGCAGCGGCCATGGGCTCCTCGATCAGGTATGCCTGGCGGGCACCGGCCTGGATCGTAGCCTCAAAAACGGCGCGCTTCTCGACCGACGTGACACCGGAGGGGACGCAGACGACAACGCGCGGACGCGGGGTCCACGGATAGCGCTTCTCGGACGCCTTGTCGATAAAATAGCGAAGCATGGCCTCGGTAACGTCGAAGTCGGCGATAACGCCGTCCTTAAGGGGACGCACAGCCACAATGTTACCGGGCGTACGGCCGAGCATGCGCTTTGCCTCGATACCGACAGCCAGGATGCGCTCATCGTTCTTGTCGATGGCGACAACGGAGGGCTCGCGAATGACGATACCCTTGCCGCGCACGGAGACAAGCGTGTTGGCGGTGCCGAGGTCGATGGCAAGATCGCCCGCATAGCTACCGAAGAACATATCCATCAAAGAAAACAACGCAACTCCTGATGTGTTGGATGATTGCTGGAAAACTACTAGCCCATCATACTAGCGCAAGCCCGGCACCTCACTTGCGGTGAAGCACCGGGCAGCGCCAAATCTCATAAGGTCACTACTGGTTGTCAGCAGCCGAGAGATCGATGTCGAGCGAGGAGACGGCCCAACCGATATGGTTGTCGGAGCGCACGAACTTGACGGTGTACTCCTGCTCGCCGCCCTTGGACAGCGACGCCTTGACCTTGGCGGTGGTCTCGGTCATAGACTGATCCATGCCCTCGATGGAGACGGTGGCGCCCTGCGGGATCGAGGAAATGATCATCGACTTGGCGTCCTCTGACAGGCTGGAGGCCAGGCAGGACTCGGCCTTGGCGGTATCGCCGTCACCGGCGGCCTGGAACAGGTCGGTGACAACAGACTCCTGCGAGGGAAAGCCCAGACCGCGCGTGTAGGCAAAGCCCAGACCGCCTGCGGCAAGGACAATCAGCAGAAGCAGCACCAAGAAGACCTTGAGACCCGTGTGGCGATGGCGACGACGGACCTTAGCCTCCTTGCGGTCTTGCTGAACCATCTCGGACTCGGACAGGGTGAAGAAGCCGGTGTCCGAGGGATCGGGCATAAACTGACCGGTAGCACCCGTGGGGTCGAGCGGGTCGACGGCGGGAGCATCCATCGCGGGAGCCGGTGCCGTGGCCATGGCCGTCTGGGCCGAAAGCGCAGCGAGGGAATCGTGCACGCGGGCAAGCTCGTCGGCCTGCTCGGGCGTAAGCTGGTAGATGCCGTCAGCGGTGGCGGCGTTAAAGGCATCGAGCGCGTCAGAGGGACGACCGGCGGCAGAGAGCGCCTCGCCCATACCGGCGTTAAGCGCACGCGTGTCGTCGCGCGGACCGGCAAAGTCGATGGCCGTGCGGTAGGTCTCTACAGCGTCTGCCGGACGGCCGAGCTTAATGAAGCAACGACCGAGCTCTCCGAGTGCGGCGGCAGGAGCCGGATTGGCACCATCGATGGCGGCCTGACGGAAGGCGGTGCCGGCATTGGCATAATCGCCCGACTGGAACAGGGCGTTGCCCAGACCCAGATAGGCCTTAAACGGCGTGGCATAGGATGCATCCTGCGTTGCGGCAGAGAACGCCTGGGCTGCGGTCGCATAATCACCCACGGCAGCAAGCGCCTTGCCGCGGTTGGTGAGCAGCGCGCCGCGCTTGCCATAGGTACCGTCGTTGAGGGCGGCGGCGTAGGCCTCGGCGGCCTCGGCATACATGCCCAGGTGCATCAAGGCGTTGCCGCGCAGATGGTCGGCCTCGCCCATAATCTCACTGGGGGTCTTTGCCGCACCGAGCATCTGGGCGGCAGCGGAATAATCACCCGCGCGATAAGCGGCGCGGCCCTGTTGGATCAGCTGGCTATTCAAGGAAGTCCCCTTTACTCGTGAACGATCTCGACGTGGACGATCTCGTCGCCGGCACGCAACTGCGAAATCACATCGAGGCCCTCGACCGTGGTGCCAAAGACGGTGTAGCCGGAGTCGAGGTTATGCTGGGCGCCCAGGCAGAAGTAGAACTGCGAACCTGCGGAATCGGGATCCATGGAACGTGCCATGGCAAGCGCGCCGTCGACGTGGCTGTTACGCGGATTGGTAGCGAACTCGCCCTTGATGCAGTAACCGGGGCCGCCGGTACCGGGCATGCCGTCGGGGCCCTCAAGCCCGGCGGCGACATCGGCGCCGGACATATCGCGGGTATTGGGGTCGCCGCCCTGGATCACAAAACCGGGCACATAGCGATGGAACTTAAGGCCATCGTAAAAACCCATCGTGGAAAGCTCGCAGAAATTTGCCACGTGAATGGGGGCGCCCTCGCCGTCAAACTTGACCTTGATGGTGCCCTTCGACGTCTCGATCACCGCACACTCATCGCCGGCAAGCTGATACTCGGGCGTGTAGAGCTCTTTCTTAAAACCAAACATGTGGTTCCTTCCTCGTGCGTTTAAAGCATATTTGTTCGAATTGTAGCAATAAGCACAGGCTTTCATCAATTGCGCACGCAGGTTATACCGCCTATGGCGCATTAATTACGAGCGCTGCTGCGGTTTCCAAGCGCCCACGTTGGCATCGTACTGGTTGAGCGCGCTGTTGCCGCCCTGCGCGATGGGTGCCAAGATCTCGCTCTGGCGGGCACTCAGCGACTCACCGTCGGGAATGGATAGCGAGACGTCCCAGCTCTGGCAAATCACATCAACACGCTCGTACATCCACTCGGCAAGCTGCTTAAGGTGGGTGATATCGTCCACATAGACCGTATCGTCCTGGTACTTAAGGTTGTCGAGCTCGTCTTGCGTCTTTTTGATCTGATCGCGCAGGGCATAGGCGCCCTGCGACAGCTCCTGGCGCGTGGACAGGGGTGTGCGCAAATAGCCGCTGTTAAACGAATCGATAACCTCACCAATCTGATCATTGTTGTACGACACAATGGTCTGGTACAGGCTGTCGAGCTTGGTGTAGAGCTGGTCATCGGTCAAGACCGTCTCCTCCTGCACCACCTCGGCAGCATCGTCCTGCTTGGCATCGTCCTCGGCCGCCTCGCCCTTCTGGCGCGTGGGGAAGGTGGTCTGAGCAGCCTGGCCAAATTGGTCATAAAACCCGGGCATGACGCCCAGGGGGTCGGCCGTCACAAACCAATAGGCACCGCCACACACGGCCGCGAGCAGGGCTATGACAATAACCGGCTTGGGGATATGGCGCTTGTGCTTGTGATAGGCATCCTCGTCGGGATGGACCTTGCGCTTGGCCTTTTGCTTTTTGGGCTGGACATCATCGCGCAGGGACACCGGTGTGGGGATATCGACCTTGGGGATGCCAAAGTCCTTATCGAAGGCAGGCAGCACGCAGGTCTCGTTGGGGTCGGCGGCATCCGAGAGCACCGCGGCGGCAGAGGCCGGCGCATGGGGCACCTCGGTATCGATCTGCTCCTGCGTCAAGCGCGGAAAGCCGGCCGTGCGGCCTGCTGCCAGATCGGATGCAGCCGCGTCTTTGGAAAGGATGCCCGGGGCGGGGCGCCCGCACTTGGGACAGGTGCGATCATGCGGGGACAGGCGTGCGCCACAACCATCGCAGAATACGAACTCGGTATGCTCGGGACCGTCGCCCGGACCAACGTATGCGTTGCAATAGGGGCAGAACGAGGCGCCGTCCTCTATGGTCTTAAGGCAATGCGGGCAGATCACGGCTTCCTCTTTTCGGAGCAATTCATACAGTCGAAGTTAGAGCATAGCATCGCCACGCCCCCACAGGAGCAAGCCACCAATTCAACATCGCCAGAAAAATCATCCCCGGGGCGACTGGGACTAGGCTTTATTTGCGGGCTTTTTCTTCTTGCTCGGCATCGAGACCTTAATGCCCTGGGCG
Source organism: Collinsella sp. (assembly GCA_048367555.1). GTDB lineage: Bacteria > Actinomycetota > Coriobacteriia > Coriobacteriales > Coriobacteriaceae > Collinsella. The sequence continues at coordinate 42,030 of DBGCAP010000034.1, read as the reverse complement.
GACTTGGTCACACGCGAGCGAGTGACGCCCGTGCCCTTCTTTTTCTTGGGCTGGGCCTTTTCCACACCCTCGAGCGCGCGAACCTCGGCCTCGCGAGCGGTGCGCTCCTCACGGCGCTGCGCCATATCGGCGGCGACGCGCTTGGCAAAACGTTGGGCAGTTGAGCCCGTCGAGCTCACCTTGCCGCCACCGCGACCCAGACGGACGCGAACGCCACGGCCAAAGCCGGTGGCAGCATGGCGACGACGCGGCTCGAGCGAATCCATCATCGTGGCGAGCTTAAAGAACACCGTGCAGGTAAAGACGACGATCGCCAGTAAGATAACGGCCTCGCCCATCGACAGGTTGGCGATGGACAGCAGCTCCGGGAATCCGATAACACCCGCCAGGATGCCGACGACAACAAATACAAAGAGCACCACGCGCAAGGGTGTGAGCGGCTGCGAGATGCGCCAGATCAGGATCACGCTCGCCGCGCACGACGTAAGCAGGCACATGGTCGAAAGCGTGAGCTGGTTAAAGCCGAACACGCGCGCCACAAAGATATCGAGCGCCGCAGCCATAATAACCGCCAGCGACGCCGGCAGCGCACGCTTGAGCACGTTGGTCAAGAATGACCCCTTCACGCGGGCGTTGTTGGGCTCCAAACCCAGCACAAAGCCCGGCGCGCCGATGCAAAAGAAATTGATGAGCGTCATCTGGATCGGCTCGAAGGGATACGGCGGAAACGCGATACACAGTGCCGCCAAGCCCATCGAGAACAGCGTCTTGGTCAGAAACAGCGCCGCAGAGCGCTGCAGGTTGTTGATGGAGCGACGGCCCTCGGCCACCACGGCGGGCATCGAGGCAAAATCGTTGTCGACCAGCACGATTTCGGCCACGTTGCGCGCGGCATCGGAACCGGCGGCCATGGCCACGGAACAGTCGGCTTCCTTGAGCGCCAGCACGTCGTTGACGCCGTCGCCCGTCATGGCAACGGTATGGTCGCGACGCTTGAGCGCCTGCACGAGTTCGCGCTTCTGTTGCGGGGTCACGCGACCAAAGACGTGATAGCGGTCAACCGCCGCATCAATCTTGGACGGCGTATCGAGCGTCGTGGCGTCGACGTAGGCATCGGCCCCCGGAACGCCCACCACGCGCGCAATCGACGACACCGTGCGTGGGTCGTCGCCGCTAATCACGTTGAGGGTCACGCCCTGCTCGTTAAAGTAGCCGATGGTCTCGGCGGCCGAGGAGCGGATCTCATCGCGAATGGTCACAAAGCCCACAGGCTCTGCCTCGCCCAACATATCGCCGTCGGGCGTAAAGCCATCCACACGGGCCACCACAAGCACGCGGCAGGTATCGGCGAGCTCGGCCACACGGTTCTCGACCTGCGCAAAGGCGCGCTCCGAAAGCACAAATTGCGCCGCGCCCATCACATAGGAGCCCTGCGAAAACGACGCACCGCTCCACTTTTTGGACGACGAGAACGGAATGACAGACAGCGGCTCGGACACCTCGACCGGACGATCGGCGTAGTAGTTGAGCAGCGCCTGGCAGGTCTCGTTGGCATCTGCCGAGGTCGCACGTGCCACGTTGGCAAGCGCAAAATCGAGCACCGTGGTCTCGACGGGGACAGATACCTCGCTCTCCCCCGCGCCCATGCCAACGCCCTCAACAGGCAGCGGGTAGGTACCCTCGACCTCCATACGGCCCGAGGTAATGGTGCCCGTCTTGTCCAGGCACAGCACGTCGACGCGCGCGAGCGTCTCAATGCAGTAGAGCTGCTGCGCGAGTACCTTGCGGCGCGCCAGACGCACCGTGGCGATGGCAAGCACCGACGAAGTCAGCAGCACCAGGCCCTGCGGAATCATGCCCAAAAGAGCGCCCACCGTAGACAGCAGCGCCGACGAAGGCACGCGACCGGCAAGCAGCTCGGAAAAACACCACGAAAGCGCGCTATCGCCCGGCGTACCGGCGGCATCCCACAGCTCGCTCACGCTCGAGGCAAAGAGCGCCAGGCCGAGCGGAATCATAATGAGGCTCGCAAAGCGCACGATGGCGTTGAGCGCATTCATGATCTCGGAATTGACCTTTTTGACGTACTTGGCCTCGTTGTTGATCTTGGCCACGTAGTTGTCGGCGCCAACATGGATCACGCGGGCGCGCAGCAGGCCCGAGTCGATAAAGCTGCCGCTCATGAGCTCGGAGCCGGGCTGCTTTTTGATGAGATCGCTCTCGCCCGTCAGCAGGCTCTCGTTCACGAGTGCCTCGCCCGAAACCACCACGGCGTCGGCCGGAATCTGGTCACCGCGCCCCAAGCGGATGATGTCATCGAGCACGATCTGGTCCAAGTCGAGCTCTACCTCGGCGCCGTCGCGCACCGCGATGGCCTTCTTAGAGGTGAGCAGCGTAAGCTTATCGACCATCCGCTTGGAGCGCATGGACTGGATGACGCCAATTGCCGTGTTCAAGAACACCACGAACAGGAACGTCAGGTTCTTAAACGAACCGGTCAGCAACACCAAAATCGCCAAAACCACGTTGATCAAGTTAAACAGCGTGCAGAGGTTCTCGATGATGAGCTCGCGGACCGACTTGATCTTAAGCTCCATGTTGCGGTTGATCTTACCGGCGGCGATGCGCTCCTCGACCTCGGCGGTCGAGAGTCCGTGCTCGATATCCGTTGCTGCCATACCTTGTCCCATCACGTCGCGTTGGTATAAGAAAACCGCCCGGACCATGCGAGGTTCGGACGGTCTTACGTTCGAGGGTGCCCCATGTTGGATTCGAACCAACGGCCTTCTGCTCCGGAGGCAGACGCTCTAATCCCCTGAGCTAATAGGGCGAACGGTTGGCATTATACCCAAGTGCGCCACGGGCTAACAAAAGAATAGAAAAAGCTTTGCAATTACGTGGGAGACGCGGCGCAGAGGCTCACCTTAGAACGCAAAAGTGAAACAATTAGTATAAACTCTCATGCACATATATAACGGCTCGCGATGCGGGCCGTTTTTGCAAGAGCTATCCATCGAGGTGAGAGGCACACCATGATTGCGATTTTAAAGCAGAGCGCCAGCGACGAGGCCGTCGGCCATATCGTCAGCTGGATTGAGAAGAAGGGTCTCAAGACCGACGTCTCGCGCGGCGAGAACGAGACCATCATCGGCCTGGTGGGCGATACGACCAAGATCGACCCGTTCCTGCTCGAGTCCATGGACGTCGTCGAGCGCGTGCAGCGCGTCTCCGAGCCCTTTAAGCGTGCCAACCGCAAGTTCCACCCCGAGGACTCCGTCATCGACTGCGGCCACGGCGTCAAGATCGGCGGCGACCAGTTCCAGGTCATCGCCGGACCCTGCTCCGTCGAGGGCGAAAACCTCATTCGCATCGCACGCCGCGTAAAGGCCGCCGGCGCCACGATGCTGCGCGGTGGCGCCTACAAGCCCCGCACCTCCCCTTACGCCTACCAGGGCATGGGTCCCGCCGGCCTGGACCTGCTATGCGAGGCATCCGCCGAGCTCGACATGCCGATCGTCACCGAGATCATGGACCCGCGCGACGTGCAGGTCTTCTTGGATAAGAAGATCGACGTCATGCAGATCGGCGCCCGCAACGCGCAGAACTTCCCCCTGCTCAAGGAGGTCGGCAAGACCAAGACCCCGGTCCTGCTCAAGCGCGGCATGTCCGGCACCGTCGACGAGTTGCTCATGGCTGCCGAGTACATCATGAGCGAGGGCAACGACAACGTCATCCTGTGCGAGCGCGGCATTCGCACCTTCGAGACCCGCACCCGCAACACCTTCGACCTCAACGCCGTGCCGGTGCTGCACCACCTATCGCACCTGCCCATCGTCGCCGACCCCAGCCACGCCACCGGCTACACCCGCTATGTCGAGCCCATGGCGCTCGCCGCGACTGCCTGCGGCGCCAACGGTCTGGAGATCGAGGTCCACGACGACCCGAGCCACGCTTGGTCCGACGGTGCTCAGGCCCTCACCCCCGACCAGTTCGACGACACCATGCGCCGCATCCGCGCCATCCGCGAGGTCGTCTGCCAAGAGACCGTTCAGGAGTAACCCATGGGTACGGTGAGAAACGCACGCGTCAACCAGGGCGGCCCCAAGTGCGCCGGCATCGTCGGCTTGGGCCTGATCGGCGGCAGCTTTGCCCGCGGCTATGCGCAGGCGGGCGTTCGCGTGCTTGCCTGGGACCCCGACGATGACGTGATGACGGCCGCCAGCATGGGTACCGTCGCCGGCGAACTCAACGACGAGACGCTCGGCGAGTGCGACATCATCGTCCTTGCCTGTTATCCCGAGGCATGCATCGAGTGGCTCGAGGCCCACGCTCAGGCGCTCGCCGACGCCACCGACACCGATGCCATCATGGGCCCCGTGGTGATCGACACCGTGGGTGTGAAGGGCATCGTGTGTGAGCGGGCCTTTGAGCTCGCACGAGAGCACGGCTTTTACTTTGTGGGCGCACACCCCATGGCGGGCACCCAGTTCTCGGGCTACGCCCATTCCAGCGCCGACCTGTTCCAGGGCGCACCGCTCGTGCTCGTTCCGCCTGCGGTAGACGATGCTCTTAAGCTGGAGCTCTTGGGCCAGGTTCGCGAGATGGTGCGTCCCTTGGGGTTTGGCAAGTTCAGCGTGACCACCGCCACCGAGCACGACCGCGTGATCGCCTTTACGAGCCAGCTCGCGCACGTGGTGTCCAACGCCTACGTCAAGAGTCCAACCGCCCAGGTCCACCACGGCTTTTCAGCCGGTAGCTACCGCGACCTCACGCGCGTGGCACACCTCAACCCGCAGATGTGGTCCGAGCTCATGATTGACGACGCCGACGCTCTCGCCTTCGAGATCGACCATCTGATCGATTCGCTCGGCGCCTACAGCCGTGCGCTCAAGAACCGCGACCAGCGTTATCTTGAGAATCTCCTTGCCGAGGGCGATCGCATCAAGCGCGCACTCGACGACGAGAGCGCCCACTAGACCACCTATCACGCCAGGTCGAAAGGACCATAGCTTATGGCGATTACCATCGATATCGACACCGCACGCCCCTACCAGGTACACGTGGGCACGTTTTTGCTGGAGCAGGCAGGGCCACTCGTTCGCGCCACCGCCGGAGGCACCCGCGCCGTCATCGTGACGGACACCAACGTGGGCCCGCTCTACCAGATGCCCGTTAAGCAGAGCCTGGAGGCGTCAGGCTATGAGGTAAGCATTTGCACCTTCGAGGCCGGCGAGGTACACAAGCGCGCCGAGACCTACGTTGCCATTCTTGAGTTTGTAGCCGAGCACGAGCTTTCGCGCTCCGACGTGATCGTGGCACTCGGCGGCGGCGTCGTGGGCGACGTAGCCGGCTTTGTGGCCGCCACCTACATGCGCGGCTGCAAGTTTGTGCAGATCCCCACGAGTCTGCTCGCTATGGTGGACTCGTCGGTGGGCGGCAAGACGGCCATCGACCTGGCTGCCGGCAAGAACCTAGCTGGCGCCTTTTGGCAGCCAAGTGTTGTCATCGCTGACGTGGGATGCCTTGCCACCCTCACGCCCGAGCAGTTCGCCGACGGCTGCGGCGAAGTCGTCAAGCACGCCGTGATCGCCGACCCCGAGCTCTTCGCCGAGCTGGAGAAGACCCCGCTCACGCTTGAGCTGCTGAACCGCGACGTGGCCCGCGTGGCGCTCATAATCGCCCGCAATATCGACATTAAGCGCGCCGTGGTCGTTGCGGACGAGCGCGAGACCAACCAGCGCAAGCTCCTCAACTTTGGGCACAGCGCCGGACATGCCGTCGAGGCCTGCGAGCACTTTGAGCTGGGACACGGCAACTGCGTGTCGATCGGCATGGGCATCATCACGCGCGCCGCGGCCCTGCACGGCATTTGCGATGCCGATCTGCCCGGTCGCATCGAGGAGCTCTGCGCCCGTCATGGCCTCAAGACCCGCTGCGAGCTTTCGGCCGACGCCATCTTTGCCGAGGCGCTGCACGACAAAAAACGCGCCGGTGACACTATCGACCTGGTGATTCCGCACGGTATTGGCCGCTGCAGCATCGACCGCACGCCGCTTTCCACCTTCCATGATTTAATTGCCGAGGGCCTCGGCCAGAAGGGAGACGCATCCGTATGCTAGCCCGCATCACCCCCTCCCCGCTCAAGGGCACCGTTCCCGCCATCGCATCCAAGTCGATGGCGCACCGCCTCATCATCTGCGCCGCCCTTGCCAACGGCGAGACGCATGTGACCTGCAACACCACCTGCGCCGACATCGAAGCCACGGTGCGCTGCCTCACGGCACTGGGCGCCCGCATCGAGACCGTCGAGGACGGCTTCCAGGTCCACCCCACCATGAAGAGTATTGAGTTTGGCCTGCTCAAGGCACTTGCCGGCGGCACGCTCGACTGCGGCGAGAGCGGCTCCACGCTCCGCTTTATGCTGCCCGTCGCCTGCGCGCTGGGAGCAGAGGCAACCTTTGTAGGCCAGGGCCGCCTGGGCGCCCGCCCGCTCTCCCCGCTTTCCGACGAGATCATTGCCGCCGGCTGCGACCTGCAGGGTCTGGGCGGTTTTCCGCTCAAGACAAGCGGCCGCATGCGCCCGGGCACCTTTATCCTGCCGGGCAATGTGAGCTCGCAGTACATCTCCGGCCTGCTGCTGGCAGCCCCGCTGCTGGCCCAGCCCTCCTGTGTGCAGGTGACCGGCCTTATCGAGAGCCGACCCTATATCAACCTGACCATCCAGGCCATGAAGGCCTTCGGCGTCGAGGTCAACGTCGAGCGTATCCCCGCCAAGGACGGTCAGCCCGAGATCACGAACTTCCGCGTGAACAGCGGCTCGTACCGTACGCCTGGCAACGTGGCTGTCGAGGGCGACTGGTCCAACGCCGCCTTTTGGCTGTGCGCCGGCGCCATCGGTACCGACCCCATCACCGTCGAGGGCGTGTCGCTTAGCTCCGCGCAAGGCGACCGCAACGTGCTTGCCGCGCTCTCGCGCTTTGGCGCCCGCATCGTGCGCTCCACCAACGCCGCCACCGTGCAGTCCGACAAGCTCGCCGGCTTTGAGATGAGCGCGCACGACATCCCCGACCTGGTGCCCGTAATCTCGTCCGTGGCATCGTTGGCGCAGGGTCGCACGTTCATCCGCGATTGCGCCCGCCTGCGCATCAAGGAATCCGACCGCCTAGCCACCACAACCCATGAGCTCACCGCACTGGGCGCGCAGGTGCGCATTGCCGGCGACGACCTCATCATCAAGGGTGTCGATGCCTTTACCGGCGGCGAGGTCAATTCGCACAACGACCACCGCATCGCCATGATGGCCGCCATCGCCGCGAGCCGTGCCACCGGCGAGGTCGTGATCCACGGCGCCGAGGCCGTCAACAAGTCCTATCCCGATTTCTTCGACCACTACCGCCTGCTGGGCGGCAAGGTCACGCTCGAGGAGGAATAGCATGTCCTCGACCTTTGGCAACGTTTTGCACTTAAGCATCTTCGGTCAGTCGCACTCCCCTGCTATCGGCTGCTCGCTCGACGGTGTCCCCGCGGGCATCGCTGTGGACCAGGAGACGCTGCAGGCCTTTTTGGACCGTCGCGCCCCCGGCCGCGACGAGACCGCAACCAAGCGCCGTGAGGCCGACGCCGCGCATATCATTGCCGGTGTGGTCGACGGACACACCACTGGCGCACCCATCGCAGCAATTATCGAAAACACCAACACGCGCTCCAAGGACTATTCCGAGCTGCGCCGCAAGCCCCGCCCAGGGCACGCAGACTTTCCTGCGCGCGTGAAGTACCACAACATGCACGACGTCGCCGGCGGCGGACACTTCTCCGGCCGCCTGACGGCCCCCTTGTGCATCGCTGGCGGCATCGCGCTGCAGGCACTCGAGGCCCGCGGCATCAAGGTCATGGCGCACGTCGCGCAGATCGGCGGCATCTCCGACCTGCCCATGGACGACATGGTCTATCGCGAGGCCGACCGCAAGGCGATCCTCACGAACGATCTGCCCTGCATTGACGCCGCCGCAGCCGACCGCATGCGCGAGGAGATCCTAGCCGCGCGCGACGAGCTCGACAGTATCGGCGGCATCGTAGAGTGCGGCATCTACGGGCTTCCTGCGGGCATCGGTGACCCCATGTTCGACGGCATCGAGAACCGCATCGCACAGATCGCGTTTGGCATTCCCGCTGTGAAGGGCGTGGAGTTTGGCATGGGCTTTGCCGTGGCTGCCATGCGTGGCAGCGAGAACAACGATCCGTATCGCGTTGATGCCGAGACCGGCGAGATTGAGGTCGAGTCCAATAACGCCGGCGGCATCTTGGGCGGCATCTCCACCGGCGCGCCCGTCATGTGGCGCATGGCCGTAAAGCCGACGCCCTCCATCGGCCGCGAGCAGCAGACCGTAGATATGGACGCCATGGAAAACGCCGAGCTCTCGGTCCACGGCCGTCACGATCCCTGCATCGTCCCGCGCGCCGTCCCCGTAGCCGAGGCAGCCGCCGCCCTCGCGATTTGGGACGCCCTCCTCGAGGACGCCGCCCAGCGCTAAAAATCTCCGGGGGCCAACTCCGGCCCCCACGCCCACCCAGTGAAAGGGGCCTACATGGACCTTGCCGATATTCGCCAGGCCATCGATGGCATCGACACCACCCTGCTCAACAGCTTTGTCGAGCGTATGGACATTGCCACCGAAGTCGCCAAATCCAAGATCGAGATGGGCAAGGCCGTCTTTGACCCCGCCCGCGAACGCTCCAAGCTCAACAATCTCGCCAGCCGCGCACCCGAGCGCTATGAGGCCCAGACCATCACTCTGTTCCGCCTCCTCATGAGCATGAGCAAGGCCGAGCAGCAGCGCTACATCAACGAGCTCAAGGGCATCACGGTGTCGCAAAAAGCCCGCGCCACGGCCGCAGCCTTTGACACGCCCTTCCCCCAGACGGCCACCGTCGCCTGCCAGGGCGTCGAAGGCGCCTACAGCCAGATCGCCGCGTGCAAGCTCTTCGACGTGCCCGATATCGCCTTCTTTGAGACCTTCGAGGGCGTTATGCGCGCCATACGCGACGGCTTCTGCGAGTTTGGCGTGTTGCCCATCGAAAACTCAACTGCCGGATCGGTCAACGCCGTCTACGACCTGCTCGCCCAGTTCGATTTCCATATCGTGCGCTCGCTTCGCCTCAAGATCGATCACAACCTGCTCGTCAAACCCGGCACCAAGCTCACCGACGTGCGCGAGGTCTACAGCCATGGCCAAGCCATTGCCCAGTGCGCCGGCTTTATCGAGGGCCACGGCCTGCATGCCACCAAGTACCCCAATACCGCCATGTCGGCCGAGATGGTCGCCAACTCCGAGCGCACCGACGTCGCCGCCATCGCCTCGCGCAGCTGTGCCGCGCTGTATGGCCTCGAGGTACTGAAGCCCAACATCCAGGACTCGGACAACAACTACACGCGCTTCGTCGTCATCAGCCGCGAACCGCGCGTCTATCCCGGTGCCAACCGCACCTCGCTCATGATCACCACGGCCAACGAGCCGGGCGCGCTCTACCGCGTGCTCGAGCGCTTCTACGCGCTCAACATCAACCTCATCAAGCTCGAGAGCCGCCCCATCCCCGGGCGCGACTTCGAGTTTATGTTCTACTTTGACCTGGACTGCCCCTTTGGCAGCAAGGCCCTCGACGACCTGCTCGACTCGATCGACGACGTGTGCGAGAGCTTCACCTACTTTGGCAGCTATACGGAGGTGCTCTAGATGACCGATACCGTCGCAACCCGCCCCTACGGCGTGCTGGGCCGCGTGCTGGGCCACAGCTACACCCCGACCATCTACAAAGAGCTCGCTGGGCTCGAGTACGTGCGTTTTGAGCGCGAGCCCGAGGATCTCGAGGCATTTATGACGGGCGATGAATGGGAAGGCACCAACGTGACCATCCCCTACAAGCGTGCCGTCATGGACTACCTGGACGAGTTGAGCCCCCTGGCCGAACGCATGGGCAACGTCAACACCATCACGCGCCTGCCCAACGGCCGCCTGCGCGGCGACAACACCGACTACTTTGGTTTTCAGTGCCTGGTCGAGGAGCTGGGCGTAGAGGTTGCCGGCAAAAAGGCCCTCGTACTTGGCGCCACCGGCGGCGCCGGCACCACGGCAAGCATGGTACTGGGAGACCTGGGCGCCACCGTGGTGCCCGTGGGTCGCACGAGCGAGGTCAACTACAGCAACATCGCTCAGCAGTCCGACGCCGCGCTGCTCGTCAACTGCACACCCGCCGGCATGTTCCCCCACTGCCCCGACGCTCCCTGCACGCTCGAAGGCCTCGATGAGCTCGAGGGCGTCATCGACATTGTCTACAACCCCGCCCGCACGGGCCTGATGCTCGAGGCCGAGCGCCGCGGCATTCCCTGCATCGGCGGCCTGCTTATGCTTGTTGCCCAAGCGGCACAAGCTGTCGAGCACTATACCGGCAAAGCCACCCCGCGCGAGCGCATCCTGGATGTGACGGAACGTCTGTCCCGCCGCGAGCAAAACATCGCGCTCATCGGCATGCCAGGTTCGGGCAAGACCCGCGTGGGCGAGCAGATCGCCCAGCTCACGGACCGCGAGCACATCGACCTCGATCGCGCCCTCGAGGAGCGCCTGGGCATGCCCTGCGCCGACTTTATCGTCGAGCGCGGCGAGGCGGCCTTCCGCGAACAGGAGACGGCGGCGCTAGCCGACATCTCCAAGCGCAGTGGCCTGGTGCTCTCCACCGGCGGCGGCGTGGTCACGCGCGATGAAAACTATCCGCTGCTGCACCAGAACAGCCAAATCGTGATGCTTAACCGCAAGCTCGACGAACTCGCTCATAAGGGACGCCCCATCACTGCCCGCGATGGCATCGAAAAGCTCGCCGAGCAGCGCATGCCGCGCTACCGCGCCTGGGCCGACCACATCATCGACTCGCGCGACTGCGCCGCCAACACCGCCCGCGCCGTCCTCGACACCCTCTAAACCACCACAAAGGGGACAGGCACCTTTGTGGTGGTTTTCCGTTCCGCCTCACCGCCCGCCCAACCGCAAAGGAAGCAACCATGAAAGCACTCGTCATAAACGGCCCCAACCTCAACATGCTCGGCATTCGCGAGCCGGACATCTACGGCAGCGATAACTACGACCGCCTGGTCCAAATCTGCCAGGAGGCAGGCGCCGCGCAAGGCTTTGACGAAGTCGAGGTCTTCCAGTCCAACCACGAGGGCAGCATCGTCGACAAGATCCAGGAGGCCTACGGCAAGGTCGACGGCATTGTCATCAACCCGGCGGCCTACACACATACGAGCGTGGCCATCCTGGACGCGCTCAAAGCCGTCGCCATCCCCGCCGTTGAGGTCCACATCAGCGCCGTCGAGACCCGCGAGGACTTCCGCCAGGTAAGCTACGCCCGCCTGGCCTGCTTCGCCACAATCACCGGCGAGGGGCTGCAGGGGTATGCGCACGCGCTGGAGCTGCTGGGGGAACGACTCGAAAAGTAGCCTCGCGTGAAAATCCATCAGCGCGATTCATACGCTAATAATGCCAGTGCCGCCAACAGCAACCTCGCTACTGGCGGCGCTTTATTACTGGCATATAATCGTTGCAGTCACACAACGTCTGGAGACGCGCATGTTAAGCATCCATCTGGGAGATTACCCCGGTTCCATCTACGATACCGAAACCTATTTTAGGAACTCATACTTGGACTCATGGTTCGAAGACCCTATGGCCGCGCAGATCATTAAAAGCGTGGACGGATCAGAGCTCATCGGTCCCCACAACATCGTAAGCAAACAGCTGGGCTCGATCACCCCACTCGAACTGTCCGGCGGCGTTAAGACGCTGCTGCTGGTGCGCAATCTCCCACATATGGTGTTCAACGCATCTACCTGTGGAGACAATTGCGCCCGCTGGCTGCTCAAAATTGGCAAAGAGCAAGACGTCCTTGTAACCCTTTACCACATCATGAAGTTCCCTTGGAAGCGTTTTGAGATTCGCATCGATAACGATGACCGCATCGTCAGAAACATGCAGGAGTTTGTCGGCGCCACGAATGACTTTTTGGATGATGATGAGTAATGAAGGGAACGCATACCGTTGTCGTAGAACGTGCAAAGGTCAAATACACACTCACGTTTAAGCGCAATATTTCCTTTATACGCGGCAACAGCGGCACGGGCAAAACGACGCTCATCTCGATGATTCGCGACTACAACGACCGAGGACAGGAAAGCGGCGTTACACTCAGCTGTGACGTGCCTTGCGAAACGCTTTCCGGCAGACGCTGGGAGCGCGAGCTATCGATCATCGAAGATTCAATCGTCTTTCTAGATGAGGGCAACGAGTTTATCTACTCAAAGAACTTCGCCAAAGCCGTCAACGGATCGTCCAACTATTTTGTTCTGATATCTCGTCGCGACGCCAACGAACTCCCTTACAGCGTCGACGAGATCCTGAAGCTAGTCAACACCACAAGCAAGACGATCAATGGCCGAAAAAGCGACAGACGCTTCTACTCGGTGACTAAACCGCTATATGACCACACGGCAAGCATGCTGTATCAGGACCTTAACGTAGGGTTCGACAATCCCGATGCCGTGATTGTCGAGGATAGCAAGTCTGGCTATCAATTCTATAGCGCCCTTTGCAACCGACTGGGAATCCCCTGCTATACCGCCACCGGCGTAGCAAACCTAAAACGAACGATTCACGAATGTCCCGAGCAAAACATCCTTGCCATAGGAGACGGTGCAGCGTTTGGTCCCTACATCGAAAAGGTGCTCGGACAGCGCGTTTACAAGAACGTTCGCTTGTTCCTCCCTGAATCATTTGAGTGGACGCTTTTGCGATCTGGCCTCATACCCAGCAACGACATTCCAAAGATCCTTGAGGACCCCTCGAGCTACATCGAAAGCCGCGACTACCTAAGTTGGGAGCGATTCTTCACCGACGCATTGATCAAGTACTCGGCAGATACTCGCTACGCCTACAGAAAAGCAAAGCTCAATAAGCAATACCTGAGGCCGCAAGCAATGGATGCAGTCGGGAGCGTCTTGCCCGAGTGCCTAAGGGCGGAATAGCGAGTCCTTAAGTTCATTTAGAAACCCGGTTACGCTCACGCGCTGGAGCTGCTGAAAGGGCATCTGCTACACTAATCCCTGGGACAAAGGCATCAGGTATGTTTGTCCCTAAACTAAAGTAACTGTCCAATCGACATACAAAGGAGCATATCCATGTCCCAGTACGATTACCTTGTCGTCGGTGCAGGCCTTTCGGGCGCCGTCTTCGCCAACGCCGCCAAGCGCGCCGGCAAGTCGGTCCTGGTCATCGACCGCCGCGACCACATCGCCGGCAACATCTACACCGAGGACGTCGAGGGCATCCAGGTCCACCGTTACGGCGCCCACATCTTCCACACCTCCATGAAGGACGTCTGGGACTACGTCAACCGCTTCGCAGAGTTCAACAACTACGTCAACTCGCCGGTTGCCAACTTCCACGGCAACATGTACAACATGCCCTTCAACATGAACACCTTCGCCAAGATGTGGCCGGGCGTCGTCACGCCGGCCGATGCCAAGGCCAAGATCGCCGAGCAGGTGGCCGCCGAGAACATCGGCGAGCCGACCAACCTGGAGGAACAGGCGCTGTCGCTCGTCGGCCGCGACATCTTCGAGACGCTCGTGAAGGGCTACACCGAGAAGCAGTGGGGCCGTGATTGCAAGGACCTGCCCGCGAGCATCATCAAGCGCCTCCCCTGCCGCTTTACCTACGACAACAACTACTTCAACGACCGCTACCAGGGCATCCCCATGGGCGGCTACACCAAGATGGTCGCCAACATGCTCGAGGGGATCGAGGTGCGCTGCGGCGTGGAGTACAAGGAGCTGATCGCCGCCGAGCCCGATATCGCCGCCAAGACGATCTACTGCGGCCCCATCGACGCGTTCTACGACTTTAAGCTGGGCACGCTGGAGTATCGCAGCCTGCGCTTTGAGACCGAGACGCTCGACGAGCAGGACCACCAGGGCGTGGCCGTGGTCAACTATACCGAGCGCGAGATCCCCTACACGCGCATCATCGAGCACAAGCACTTTGAGTTTGGCACACAGGACAAGACCGTCATCACGCGCGAGTACCCGGCGGACTGGAAGCCCGGCGACGAGCCCTACTACCCCATCAACGACGCCAAGAACGAGACCCTCTACAAGCAGTACGAGGAGCTGGCAGCACAGGAGGGCGACGTGATCTTCGCCGGTCGCCTGGGCGGCTACAAGTACTACGACATGGACAAGGCCATCGCCGCCGCCTTCGAGCTCGTCCGCAAAGAGCTGGGCGTGGAGCCGACTGAGGCGTAAGAGCCCAACAGCCAAAGGCTGATAGCCATTCTGAGATGTAGATAGTCCGGTGCAGCATCGCTGCATCGGACTTATTGTTGAGGGAGCACCGCACGCGTACGCGTCCCAAAAAGCAAAGACCCGGCACGATAACCGGGTCTTCAAAAACTCTATTGGTGCTCCATGGCGGATTCGAACCGTCGACCTTGGGATTAGAAGTCCCCTGCTCTATCCAACTGAGCTAATGGAGCATAAAGCCGCGCGTCCAAGCGGGTACAAGTTCATGCGACCAGAAGATTATAACCTACTTGAACTGGTCGTGGTACGCCTTGCAGACCTCATCCACGGGACCATCCATACGCAGGTCGCCCTTCTCGATCCAAACAGCACGCTGGCAAATGCGCTCAACCTGCTCCATGGAATGAGAAACGAACAAGACCGTGACGTCACCGCTCTCAATAAAATGCTGAATACGGCGCTCGCACTTCTGCTGGAAAAAGACATCACCAACAGAAAGCGTCTCATCAACGATCAAAATATCCGGCTCGGTAATCGTGGCGATAGCAAAGGCAATGCGCGCAACCATACCCGAAGAGAAGTTCTTCAGTGGCATGTCAACGAAGTCTTTAAGCTCGGCGAACTCGATGATCTCGTCAAAACTAGCGTCGATAAACTCCTTGGTATAGCCAAGGAGCGCGCCATTCAGATAGATGTTCTCACGAGCGGTAAGCTCGGGATCGAAACCGGCGCCAAGCTCAATCAGCGGTGCAATATTGCCGTGGACCTTAACCTCGCCTTCGCTGGGCTCCAAAACGCCAGCGATGATCTTGAGCATCGTAGACTTACCGGAACCGTTAGTACCAACAAGACCAACGACCTCGCCGCGATGCACATCAAACGAAATGTGCTTAAGCGCACGGAATTCTTCAAAGAACAGCTCGTGCTTTGCGAGCTTAATAAAGTACTCCTTGAGGTTTGTAAGCGACTCAGACGCCATATTAAAGATCATGGTGACGTCTTTGACCTCAACAGCAAGGGGCTGCTTGCTGTAATCAATAGCAGATTCAGTCATGAACAGCACTCCTTAGATGTAGAGAATAAACTTGTGCTCGGTCTTATGGAACACGGTATAGCCAATAGCAAGAGCAATAACAGCCCAAACAACACACAGCCCAAAGGTAAGCGCAGAAGGCACGGTATTAAACAGGAAGATATCACGCATAAACTGAAGGTAGTTGTACATGGGATTCACAACCACAAGCACCTGGATCCAATGTGCCATTTGGCTAATGTAATCGGTCGTCCAGAAAATAGGCGTCAGATACATCCAGGCCGTGATAACAACAGTCCACAGATGCATAACATCCCGGAAAAAGACCGCCAGCGCCGACAGCATCATGCCCAAGCCCATGCAGAAGCACATGAGCAACAGCAAGCAAACCGGCAGCAGAATTAAATGCCAGGTAGGGACAACACGGAACCAAACCATAACCAAAGCCACAGCGACCAAAGAGAAGGAAAAGTTGACAAGAGAGAACAGCACCTTCTGCACCGGGAATACCCAGCGATGAACCTTAACCTTCTTGAGCAAAGAAGACGCCCAAATGATGGACATGAGCGCCTGGTTCGTCGACTCGGACATGACGGAGAACGTAATGTTACCGACAATCAGATACAACGGATACATTTCGGGCGTAATTGATCCATTGCGGCTCTGGCCAAAAATCGTAGAAAACACGATCGACATAACAACCATCATAAGCAACGGGTTAAGCACAGACCATGCCACGCCCAAAACACTGCGACGATATTTGATTTTAAAATCTTTGGTGACAAGCTGCTTAAGAATGAACTTGTCCTTTTCAAAATCATTTTTAGCGTGAGAGGCCGGTTTAGCCACCGCTTTCTGACTCTCTACATTGTCAGCCACGGACCATCTCCTTGTCTCGTAAAACATAACATTGGAAAGTATAGCCCTCCCACGTTGACGATAATCCACCGCAACAAATCTGGAGAACTAACCCATATCTAATCAAAGGGGCAGGCGATAGGTATACTTTCGACCAGATGAGTCATTAAAGGAGGTCCTACATGGACTATTCGAATACCGCCGTCATAATCCCCTGTTACAACGAAGCGCTGACGATTGGCAAAGTTGTCGACGATTTTCATCGAGAGCTGCCCGGCGCAGTTGTCTATGTTTACGACAACAACTCTTCCGATGACACTTCGCATATCGCCAAGCAGCACGGGGCTAAGGTGCGCCACGAGCCCAGGCAGGGCAAAGGCAACGTGTGCCGTCAAATGTTCCGCGATATCGATGCCGAGTGCTACTTAATGGTCGACGGCGACGATACATACCCCGCCGAAGCTGCTAAGTCACTCTGCAATCCCATCCTTAACGGCGAAGCAGATATGACCGTTGGCGATCGCCTGTCAAACGGCACCTATGCCGAAGAGAATAAACGAGCCTTTCACGGCTTTGGCAACAACCTTGTTCGTGCGATGATCAAATGGATTTACGGCTACAGCTTTGACGACGTCATGACCGGCTACCGAGCCATGAGCAAGCCTTTCGTCAAGACCTTCCCCGTCTTGAGCGAGGGCTTCCAAATTGAAACCGAGCTCTCTATCCATGCCGTCGACCACCGTTGGCGCATTCAAGACGTGCCGGTGGAGTATCGAGATCGACCTGCCGGCTCTGAATCCAAACTCAACACGGTCAGCGACGGCATCAAGGTCATCGCAATGATTGGAACGCTCTTTAAAGACTATCGTCCGCTCAAGTTCTTTAGTCTTATCGCGATCATCTTTGCCATCATAGGGCTCGCCCTCGGTATACCAATCGTCGCAGAGTACATCCAGACCGGATTAGTCCCTCGCTTCCCCACCGCAATGCTCGCCGTCTCGTTCATGTTCCTGTGTGGACTGAGCCTGGCAACGGGGCTTATCCTCGACTCGGTTGCGAAGATTGAACGAAAGCAATGGGAGCTACAAGCCTATAAAACCTATTCAAAATAAGAAGAGGTCCGGACTGAGTCCGGACCTCTTCTTATTTAAGTCCCAAGTACTCTTCCCAGAACTCTCGCGAAGTCATGTACGGCATGGCATCTTTCCATGCTCCTCTGACGCTCTTGCCTTCTTTACGATAGCGCGTCATCAGTTCGTGCTCTCGGCGGCGAATACTCTTGAACCGTGCTCGATCCATCGTGCGAACCGAGCCCTTCTCGCGGGTCGGATCAAGAAAGACCAGCGTCTTGCAACGTGTCGAGTTACCTTCAAGCGTACAGCTGCCGTTCTTAACAACATAACCGGGCTTCCCGCGCAACAGCGCATCGGGAAGATAGTGTTTGTCGTAAGGAATAGATCTCCAATACTTCATAAATTTCGAGGGATGGAATTCCAGATTAACATTAGCGAGTATTTGCTCCGTAACCCCACCCTTGCGAAGAAGCTCCGGATCCATTTCAGAAACAGGAATCAGTTTTTCGTTTAACTTACCCTTGCCGATCATCGTCGCGGCGCCATCAAGCTTCTGGAGATACTCAGGGCCACGCAGATAATCCTCAAAGCCATCGAGAATAAACTCGGCAGCCTGATAGTCCATATCGCGCAAGTTCTGACGTACCCCTCGCTGAATACGAAGGACAAACATCTTCTCATCAGCACAATCATCGAGAGCAATCATGGCAAAGAAGTTGCGGAAGTACTGGTAGCAATCAACCGATGCGCGGAAACGCCCCTCAAAGCTTGCATGCCACACGCAAATGCAATTCATGGTCATGTAGACAGGCTTATTGCGCATGCCAAACTCAACGTCGTCGCAGCGGATAAAGAAAGGCATGGGAAGGCCGTTCTTTTCGATAGCCTTCACCGGAATACAGCTATACCACCAAGCTCCATAGGCCTGATCAACTTCAACGTTCGTACGTTCATTTTCGAGGATGTCGGACAGCTTGCCAACATTCAGGTCCTCTTTTACGCGACGATAGGCACCGGTAGTCGCCACATACGAGACATCCTCAAACTGACGAGTAGGGTCCTCCATTGAGAGCATGGCGCCGTTAATAAAGGCGTCTTTATACTTGCCCTTAGCAAGAGAGAGGAGATTGAACGTGCGGATCAAACTCTCGGGCATGATAGAGACATCGTCATCCATCAAGATGATATGGGTGAACTGACCAGGAGTTTCGGTAGCCGCCATCATTCCACGTGCAAATCCTCCCGAACCGCCTGTATTGGGATTCGGGAGTACGGTAACCAACTCGTCAGATAGCGCCGCGGAATCGAGCGTCTGGCCATTGTCGACGACAAACATGTGGAAGTGATCGCGAATCGGACCGTCCTCTTTAGAGATGCCGGTTTTAACGAGATCGATGTTGGGAATGATATATTTCTCATTTTTAAACGTTGTCGTAGACAAAGCGAGGTCAACACGATTTACCTCGTCCTCATCCACAGTTGCGGTATAACAGCCCTTAACCAAAGTCGCGGTAGTCGATTCCACGGAGGATATAGAGAATCCAATAAGGTCAAAATTCTCCAAACAGACACTAATGGTCAACGAACTCGGTCCATTCTCAGTAGAAAAAGGGGCCTGTTTAATTTGTACTGGATCGAGTGACCCATGTTCTACGCCATAAATGCGCACAAGCCCCGATCCATCAAGAACCAAATTCAGACAGACCTCATCGAGCTGCGCGTATTGTCTCCATTTCAAAGCGGATAATCCGTTGACATACGTCATAAAGTCAACGGTTCCATCTATCTGCAAGCAGCCCCCCGGAAGGGTGCGCACAATGCCGCCGCGTTCAACCCGATAATAGAGCTCCGAGTGGGAAATCGCGTGGTCATCAACGCAGCGCACTATGTTGGCTAACTTATAATTAAGTTTCAAAATAAACTCCCATACTTACCTTCAAGAAGATACAAGCAATCACATTATCGCCTAAATTGACTGTAAGTCGCACACCTCTGCAGGCATCTTCAACACCTTATGGAAAATGTGAAACATCGCGTATGTCTATATAATGAATCAAGATTATTTACAAGAAATGGAGATTTAAATGCCCCTGATGAAGTTCGCGAATGTACTCTTGGAGCACAACGCACGCGCGGTCAATTATCCCTCTTTGTATTGTCGTTCAACTGAACCCGTTGTCTTTCTTCCCGATAATGATGCCTGGGAGCTCCACGGAGAAGGCGAATATGACTTCAGCACTTATTTCAACGCGCTTTCGATTAATAAACTCAATACTTATACAAACGCGCAAAAGTATTATTTGCACCTCGAACTTAAGGGTGCTTCGTGCGAGGTAGTGCAAACGACCTCTGATAGATTCTCATCTAGTCCGATTGTTCTTGATGCAACAAAAAGAACCGTAGAGAAATCCGACTCCTTTACCGCCCTAGATATCGAATTAACGACGAATAAAGATACGATACTGGTCGGGTTTATCATTCGCACCACGGGTCCTGTACAAATTAAAAACAGCTATTACTCGGTCTCGACCGATCAACCGCTAAAAGAAATTGAGCTTGTCTTAGCGACTACGACATTTAAGAAAGAGAAGTACATCACATCAAATATCGACTTAGTAAAGTCGGAGATTCTTGATAGCGCTGATCCAATCGCCGACCACTTTAATATGCACGTAATAGATAATGGCAGAACGCTCGATTCATCAGCCTTGGAAAACGAACACGTCCACATTCATCCAAACCAGAACGTTGGTGGCGCAGGCGGCTTCACTTACGGAATGATTCTTGCCAAGGAGCAGAAACCGAAAGCAACTCACGTTCTACTTATGGACGATGACGTGGCCGTATCTCCGGAGAGCATCAAGAGAACTTATAACCTGCTAAGGATAGTGAACAAAGACTATTCCGAAGCGATGATTAGCGGCGCGATGCTTAATTACGGCATTGCAGATCAACAGTGGGAAGACACTGGCTATATGACTCCCCTCGGCTCTTTCTCCCCCGCAAAACAGCCCTTATACCTATCCCGTTTTGAAGACATTGTTTATAACGAGACGTTTAGAATCCCTAAAAACATTCGAGACACCAACGCCCGTTACGCGGCATGGTGGTACTGCTGTATACCGATAAGCTTAATTGAAGAGAACGGATTGCCACTTCCCTACTTTGTTAGATGTGACGATGCAGAGTACGGCGTTCGATGCAATAAACCCTTTATGACGATGAACAGCATCTGCATCTGGCATGAAAGTTTCCATGTTAGATACAACGCGGCAGTTGAGCGCTACCAAACAACGAGGAACACGCTTATTGCCAAATTCACCACTGGATTCGGAGCAAACTCTGATTTCATGTACGAATTAAAAAATAACGTTCGACTCGAGCTCAAAAAGTATGGTTATAAAAATGCCAGCTTAGTTCTTGATGCATTCGAGGACTTCATGAAAGGACCCGATTTCTATAGCGAAATCGGAATTGCCGAGAAAACGTTCATGGAAGCAAACAAGAAGAAGGAAGCAATGGTTCCCTTCAGCGAGCTAGAGAGACAAGCTCGCGAGATTGGAATTGAAGGCTTTTCCATTGATGATATTGATAGACAATTGATTGCGGGAGACAAGCCACGATCGATTTCGCAAAGACTGATTGATTTTATTACCGATAATAAACAGAGGATACTAACCGGAGATGGTTCTGGATTTGCAGTCATACCTGTACACGGTTGGGAATATCCCGCCGGAGCAATCCGGGGGAAAAAGTACCTTATCGTTATTGACTGGTACAACCGAATGGGATGCATAAGGACAAAAGACGCCGAGAAGTACGCCAAACTTCTTAAGCGCTACAAAGCCGATGTTAAACAATATAAGAAATGTGAGAAAGAACTCGCTGAAGCCTACTCTAATAGCAGACCAATCGTCACATCAGACGAGTTTTGGAAAAGATATCTAGGAATCTAGATCTGTCAATTATGCTGATCCTCTAGCTGATTGGACTTTCGTGGCTATCGCTATTGCTTTTATTACAATTACTTTTTCCATATTCGCACCTGGCTATTTATTAACCAAATGCCTCGGATACGACAATGTAAAATCGATAGCGATAGCACCTCCTGTTAGTTGCTGCATTCTCCTAACTTTAGGAGTAGTTTTTCATATACTCAGTATTAATGCAGGCATCATATCGATGCTCCTAATTCCAACGGCCGCTTTGCTTGTAATCTATTCGCTCATAAAACAAAGATACGATTCCTCTAACAACAAAGCAGATCAACTTCTCATCCTGAGTCTTTACGTGCTTATTGGTATTCTATTGGTTCTCTTAGTTCTATTTAAGCACCAGCATGGCCTTGACGCATTTCAACCAGACAATGACAATGCGACTCATTTAGCCATAATTAAGAACATGGCATCGAGTAAAATCTTATCAGTCTTATCCACAAGCGCTTATTTTGATACCTCAGTCAGCCCGGATATAAATACTGCAGGTGTCTTTTACCCTTCTATATTCCATTTACTCGCAGCACTTTCGATTCTTACTTCAGGCGTAACTGTCCAGGCTGCTGAAAATATAACAGCTGCAGTGATTATCGCAATGGTATATACGTCGGGTTGTTATGCGCTGTTCAGAGCAATTGAACCCAACAATAGAAACTTAACAATCGCTGGCGTCGTTGGCTGCCTTTTAATCGTGGGATTTCCATGGAGGTTCATTGTATGGGGCCCGTTATACCCCAATTTATTGTCACTTTCCCTAATTCCCGCAGCGCTCTCAGTGGAGATTGAAATCTGCAATGCAATTAAAGAAAATAAACTGGATTTGTCTCAAGTTCTTTTGTTTTTGCTGACGATAATTGCAGTATGCGGATCACACCCAAATGGACTCTTTACCCTTGGTGTACTTAGTATTGGATTATTGTCTGACACCCTATTTAGTAAAGTAAGAGCTACTAAAAAGGGGAAGTTCATTCCAGTATTTGCCACACTTGGCTTCCTTGTCTGCGTCATAGCCATATGGACCATCTGTTTTCTGCTTCCAGCATTTCAAGGCGTTGTAAACTACAAATGGCCAGCAAATCAGACCTTACACAAGGCGGTCATTTCCCTTTTATTTTTTGGGTTTACCCGAGATTCTAGAGATCCAATTTTGCTAATTCTGCTCTGCATCGGAATAGTATGCATAATGCGAAGAAAAGAATTTCGCTGGATAGTTGCATCTTATCTGTTTACCGCATTCATGTTTATTGTTGCAGTAAGCAGTGATGGAGTAGTAAAACAATATCTTTGTGGTTTTTGGTACTGCGATCATAATAGGATTGCGGCCTGCACATCTTTAGCCGCTATGCCCTTAATCTGCATTGGACTAGCTTCATTATTTTCATTATTGGAAAATAAGGTATCGAATTGGCATAGCATAAAAACCATAGGAACGCCAATAATAAAACTGAGCGTATCGGTTTTGATTATCCTGGTAGTCTGCTTCCCGTTTTTCATTGATAATTACCTGGGCTATCCAACAACTTTTCAAGACTACACGAGGCTTCTTGATTACAAGTTTGACAAAAAGTCCCCAAGTGTTTATTCATCTGATGAAGTAGACTTTGTTGAGAAAGCTGACAAGCTCATTAAACCTGAAACAAAAGTCATCAACATTCCATTTGATGGAAGCTGCTTTGCTTATGACATTCAAGATCTGAATATATATTATCGAGATCCACACGTCAGCGGCGCAAAGAGTACTTCGGAGACAGAACATAGCTGGCTCTACAGAAAACAGTTGTCAAATTATCTGAACTGCCAGCAAATCAGAGATGCACTTAAGAATGACCATATTGAATATGTTCTGATGCTTGATGACGGAGATTCTAAAGATGAACCAGAAAGATTCTTTATAGGTTATAACGAAAATGATTGGAGCGGCATAACATCGATTAACGAAAATACACCCGGTTTTAGCCTTGTCTTAGCAAAAGACGATATGAAGCTATATAAGATTGATTTTTAATAGCCTATACTGAGCATTCAATCGCCTGAACACTGCCGAATATCGCGAAACAGCACCGTTGTTATTACACTTGGGCACCGGGACCGACATTGGACTCGGTGCCTTTTATTGCTAGCGGCCGATCTCGCAGCGCCATCTCATCTTTGCATCGCCCATGCAACCCAGACCGCGCTGTACACGATTCTGTTATAGGACAGAAGCCAGAGAAAATGGACGGCATGAAGGTCGAATAGGGAATCTGGGAATCGCACGGAGTCGGAACCGTGTCGACCAATCGACAACAGATTCATGATAGTACCGGCTATTTAGCTGCTTGAGCTTTAGACATCAGAAACCGTATCAAACGTTGCACTAACAACGCGATGCAGACGTCAGCAAGTATTCGAACAACAAGCACACCAAGCCACGCCAGCCCTTGGCCACGAGCGCCAACCGTTTCTACGATTTGCCCCCATCTTAATATGTCATCTTCTGCAACATGAACCATCAGTACATACAGCGTAAGAGAACCTAACCGGCTAAGAGTTTTCCATAATTTTGAGGAATTATGCCCTCCCTGTTCGATCAACGCCAAAAACAAAACGAGGCACAGAGAGCTTGCGATTGCACCAGCGATATTGCGAACAAAATCAACAACTGACCTTCCGTAATCACACATGGCCATCGAAAATCCATTAAAACCAACAACAGCCCAGAGCCAAGCAACAAACAACGCAGGAATTACGAATTCAGCATCGATTTTCTTCGTAAACCAGCCACGTTTATTTGCATAAGTTCCCAACATTACAAAGGGAACGGCGCACAATCCACTTTGAATATCGAAAGGAAGGAAGACTACGTGAGCAGAAAGTAGTCCCAAAAAGAAACACAGGATGGAAAGCAATATCGGTCGTTTTGTCTTAAACAGTTTGATCGCAATCATTCTCGCCCAGAATAACGCAAGAAGAAACCATGTTCCACCGATACGCACACGCAAAGGCCAAACTGCAAGTTCAGCCGAGGGGACATCGCCCGCGCCATACACACTAGCAGAGAGCCAATCCTTGAAGAGTTGCTTCGTTGATCCCATATCATGCAGAAAGAGGTTTGATGCGCACATAAAAGCGATTATGAGAATTGAAGAAACCGCATAAGGAATGATCAACGCCCTGACCTCCTTTGCAAGATCATAACGTCTATCGACATGTAAGAAATAACCACTCGTTACGAAAAAGACTGGTAGATGAAAAGTAAACGCCGAAGCGAATATGAACTGTGCTCCGGTGCCTAAGCCCAAAAAGCGAATCGCAGTATGGCCTGCGATGACCGCGATAATTGCAAGTGCCTTGGCAACGTCAATAAACTCAATCCTGTGCTTAATTTCTTTATTCGAAATACTTGATGCCAATTGAATCCCATCTATCGAAGCGCGCATGACGTGCGAGGGCGCGAACAGCCGAAATTACTAGCGTGAACGCAGTCTACGCCCCGTCAAATTAACATAACAAAACAGGCAGCATGGTAACGAACGCTCCAATATCAAACAGCAAATGCTATTTATCTAAAGCAACCGCCTGAACAAGAGAGTTTAACCGTTCCTCCAACTTGGCCAAGCGCAGTGAATTGCAGAAATCCCGCACAACGAGAACGGCAATCACGTACAAAAAAACTAAGTTCGAAGGCGAAACAAAACCAAAAAGGGCTGAACAAGCGATTGCTATTTCAGGAAAAATGCCGAGAATCACAAAGCTCAAGCTAAACAACAGCCAGAATAGCGAATCCAGAGCTTGCATCTGGGACATCTTAAGCTTTCGGACTACAAATAACAAAACAACGGCAGCGCTGACAATTAGCAACACGCGAAGTGATATAGACATAACGATCACCTAAACCACTGAACAATAAGAAGCGTTACGAATACCCGGAGCATATACTGCATAGATTTAACCGGATTTAAGTAGCTCTCTCCACCTTGGCGTTCACGCATCGAGACCTGAACTTCGGAGACCGAGTATCCTTGTTTTAAAAACAAAGCAAGTGACTCTGGCTCGGGATTAAGAGTGTTGTCGTAATAGTATCTTTCGAGTACAGGACGGCCAAACAGTCTGAAGCCAGATGTGGGATCACTAATGCGATGACCAGTCAGCATCTTAATCAATACAGTGATCATGCGTGAACCAACCATGCGCATCGATTTATCTTTGCGGACAGTCAGAAACCTAGAACCGATGACGATATCTGAACCAGTCTTTACCGCTTTCTCAACAAGAGCATCCAAATACTCAGGACGATGTTGCCCGTCAGCATCAAACTGAACCATATAGTCATATCCATGATCGACAGCATATCGAGCCGCGGTCTGAAATCCAACTGTAAGACCACAGTTAATTGGCATGTTAATAATATTGCAGCCGATATTCTCGCAGATAGAAAGCGTGCGGTCATGAGATCCGTCATTAATAACTACAAAATCAAACCTAGGCGCGACTTGCCTAAGCTCGATTATGGTGTTTTCTATGCACTCTTCCTCATTATATGCCGGAATGGCAACAAGGGTTTTTGGACAATAGGACACGCAAATCCATTCTCGCTGTTATTAATATCCCCAACATATTAGCGTACGCAATCAACGAATATGCACATTAGCCGAATTTAACATCCCGCCAAGAAGACGCCAAGCATCCGAACAAAGAACAGGCAGCAGAAGTAAGGCGAATACTTAAACAGGCAAACCCAGGTGTGTGTCCACAACGAGTAATGAGTCGAATCCAAGCCGGTGCCTGACGGAAAAACAAATTCACGCTATAACATTAGACATAAAACTAGAAACTCAATAAATAGGTTGCTAGCGAAACTATAATGTCGTAACTATTTTATGAACTGGCCATAACGATTCAATCATTTTGTAAGTGGACATCGGCAAAATCAAATTTGAAGAAACGCCTCCATTTGTTACCTCGACTATCTCTTCAATCTCCTCAGCCTTATCTACAACCAAGAATGAAATATCGGCGTAGTCAAACTCAAGATTCTCTAGCAGACGCCATTCTCTTTCATGGGAATAATCAAGGTAGTCTTGTTCGAATCCATTCTTTTTGAATTCAGCTTTCGTATCCTCCGGTGCATACTTCGGAACAAAAGGCGTGAAATAGGGACTGGGGACAAAAAGTTGGACCTTCAAGGTCCGGTTTGAAGCCTCCCATTTTTCGTGTCCAAGAAATGGGAGGCAGTTCAGGAGGGGCCGCAGGGGCGCTCGGCTAACTGCGGGAATGGCCTATTTGCTCAATGTGCTCGGCCGAGATTGGAAATCAACCGTAAAGCAACAACCCCAATTGTTGGGTTAAAACAATTTACGAAATACAATCCTGAGCCAACCCCACAAAATCTCTCGCTAATCGAATTGAAGACAACTGCATTGCCATGCTAAACGGACTTGAGCGATCTGCTGAAAAGAAGGTATTTCTTCTTACCGCAAATGCGGAGACAAAGATATCAACGTGAGGTTACCTTCATCTAAGTGGCCTCAAAACAAAAATGTCAACCTTATCAAACAAAATCACAAATTACCTCCTTTCGATAAAGTTGCATTTGGATAATAAAACCGGGAAAATATTTTATAGTAAGTTATTCCCGCACCCATCAGAGGTTATAAAACATGAAGGTTTCGGTCATCGTTCCTGTATACAATGTCGAGCAGTATCTTGCGCGATGCCTCGACAGCATACTTGCTCAGACGTACGACGATTACGAAATCATTTGCGTAAATGATTGCAGTCCGGATAACAGCTCAACGATACTGAGCGAGTATGTTTCAAAGCATTCGGACCGCATTAAGGTAATCACTAACGAAGTCAATCTTGGCCTGGGCCTTTCAAGAGAGAAGGCCCTTGGAGTTGCTTGTGGCGAATTCGTCATGTTCATCGATAGCGACGACTACATCAAGCCCGATTACCTGCAGCACTATCTCGATGCTACAAAAGACGGCGACTACGACATTGTGGTTGGAGGGTATATTCGAGACATCGACGGCAAGCTGACCGAACATTACCTAAGCGATACGGTCTGGAGCTCCACCACCTATGCCATCGCTTGTGCGAAACTATACCGGCGGTCTTTCATATCGGAGAATGACCTGCACTTCACATCAATCAAATGCGGTGAAGACATCTACTTCAGTCTATCAGCATTTTATTGCAACGCTAAAACTAAAGTAATTCAATACGCGGGCTACTATTACGTGCTGAACCCCGGCTCAATCACTGGTTCAATGAACTACAAAAAGAACCACGAGAGAATTATGGCCGAGCTCTTTGACACCTTCCTCAAAAACCATGAGCTGAGCAGCATCCCCCAGGACAGACAGGACGTTATCGAGTACACCTATCTCGCCAATATGATTAATGCCCTCATTTCGTTCAATCATGGATGCGGCATTTCCCTTATGAAAGAGAAGTACGCTTTTGCAAAGGCAGACGCAGAGTCAAAGTTCCCCAACTACCTATCCAACCAATACGTTGGACTGTTGAAGCCTAAGGGCCAAAGAACAAAAATCCGACTTGGAGTCGGAGTGGTAATTCTTCTTGAGAAAATTCATATGGCTCGCTTCCTCTTCTATCTTATTGCCCTCATTTAGATAAGGAACGAATAAGGTGCTCGACCACATAGCTATATTTTCCGCCTTTTACCCACCACACCTTGGCGGAGTTGAACAGTTTACTCATAACCTTGCAACACAGTTGACAACACAAAACATCAAAGTAACTGTGGTGACATCCTCAACCGAAGGACTCTTCCGGATTTCAGATGGAGAGGTAACGGTTATTGGAATTCCTTCGAAATCAATCATGGGCGACCGTTTTCCTCTAATGATTCCTTCGAAGGCCACTTTCAAACAGATTAAAGAGCTTACAGAGGCTCCATTTGATGGCATTGTCATCAACACGCGATACTATCCGATTTGTCTTCTGGGATGTCGCATCGCAAGCGCCCACAACCTGAGACCCGTTCTAATCGATCACAGTTCGGGTCCAATTTCTAACGAAAAGTCTCCTCTGGGACTCGCGATGCGTACTTATGAGGCAATCAACAATCGTCTGATTAGGTCCAAAAGGCCTATCGGCTGCTCAGTTTCAGAGCGAGGGCTATCTTGGCTTAAGAGCATAGGCTTTGATGCCCAAGCTGTTATACCGAACTCAATCGACTGCGCTGAATATAGGAGCACGGCCAAACCGGACAGCTACAGAGAGCTCCTATCGCTGACCGACAACGAATTTCTTGTCACATATGCCGGAAGATTGATCCCCGAAAAGGGCCTGCCTAAACTTCTGGGGGCAGTATCCTCCCTCAACGCCGCGGGAGCATGCGTCCATCTTGCAGTCGCGGGAAGTGGCCCTCTTGAGGACAGACTCTTTGAAAACCATAAGACATGGCTTCATTATATGGGGCGTCTGTCAAAGCAGGAGCTGTCGGGACTACTGAGAGACTCTGACTGTTTTTGCCTTCCCACTGAGTATCCAGAGGGGCTTCCAACGGTTCTTCTGGAGGCGGCAGCCCAGCATTGTGCGATTGTCGTCTCGGATTGTGCCGGAGCAAGAGAGGTCGTTCCGTCCAAGGAGTACGGCACCGTGCTTAGCGTAGTAAGCGAGGATGAGATCGCAAAGGCGATCCTTGCTTACTGTAACGATTGCGGTGCGGCCACGACTTGCGGCGATAACGCGGCGCTTCATATTGAGCATTGCTTCTCATGGGTGGCAACCGCAAAAAAGCTCATCAAAATCTTAGACGCCTCTTGAGGTTACGTACCAATTTAAACTGCCTTGGTGCAACTCTGAACAGTACGCACCAAGGCAGTCCGATTGATTATTTTGAGGCTCTAAGTATCATCTTTCGCTCAATCAGGGGCATCAAGCCTAACACATTAGCAATGCGCTTGACGAACAGCTTGATACGTAAGTTGAGCAATTGCGCAGAGGTAACTTCCAGGCGGTAATCGAGTTCTTCTTCCAATTTCTTAACGCTGACATCCGCTCGGAAAGCAAGATCAAAAAAGAATTCAGCCTGCTTTGCCCTCAAAGAAGCATGGAACTCCGAGGGCATTTTTGAAATCAGCTCATCGATCATTCCTAGCATTCTCTTATCGAACTTAGCAGTTGCAACCGCATTTGCCGAACGCCTGCCAGTCCATGAGGAGGCAACAGCAACACGATACAACCCCAAAACCTCAGGAAGGCAGACGACGGAACCGCATGTTGAGAGATAAAGCATCATGGGCCAATCACCTACAGGGCAATTGCTAGGCCGCCACTGCAAGTAATTCTTCATATCGGTCGTTCTGGAAAAATAGCCACATGTCGGCAGTGCGGCTCCGCCACGCATTATGAGGTCTTGCGTTGAAAAAGTCATCACTTCGGCACAGTCGCTGGCAATGCCATCAATTTTGCCCGTGGTGTCGTTGTAAAGCTCTGCCGAGTGAGCACACAAAGCGACCCCGGCGTGAGACTCCATGTAGTCAAATTGCGTTTGAAGTTTGTCCGTGCCAATCCACGCGTCGTCACACTCAAGCTCGGCAATGTACTTTCCAGTTGCGGCAGGAACCAGAAAGTCACACAAAGGCGACTTCCCCTTTGAAAACTGATTTTCACCTGGGAAAATACACTTAATGATGTCTGGATGTTGTTCCTGATATCGAGAAATCAAATCTCGAGATGCGTCCGTCGACTTATCGTCATAAATTAAAATTTCAAACGGAAATGAAGTCTGCTGAGAGAGGACAGACTCAATCGCTTGAGAGAGATACCTCTCGTGGTTGTAGCAGATCATCAGGACGCTGACCTGAACATCATTACTTTGCGACATGGTAAAATCCAATTCCAATTCTGAGCAGAGAATTCCAGGTTAGAGAGACGAATCGCCTCTACTGCCCCTGGGCCCTGTAGCGGGCCTCGGTAGCCTCCTTGGCGGGGCGCCACCAGGCCTCATGCGAGACGTACCAGTCGATGGTCGCCTTCAGACCCTCAGCGAAGTCGGTATGAGCAGGCCTCCACCCCAGCTCGCGCTGGAGCTTGGTGCTGTCGATGGCGTAGCGGCGGTCGTGGCCCGGACGGTCGCGCACCCAGTCGAAGTCGTCGGGGTCGCGGCCCATGGCCTCCAGGATCATCCTCAGGACGGTGATGTTGTCCCTCTCACCGTCGGCGCCGATGAGGTAGGTCTCGCCCATGCGGCCCTTCGTGAGGATGTCCCAGACGGCAGAGCTGTGGTCCTCGGTGTGGATCCAGTCGCGGACGTTCTCGCCCGTGCCGTAGAGCTTGGGGCGCTGGCCGTCGATGACGTTGGTAATCTGGCGCGGGATGAACTTCTCCACGTGCTGGTAGGGGCCGTAGTTGTTAGAGCAGTTGGAGATGGTTGTGCGCAGGCCGTAGGTGCGCGTCCAGGCACGCACGAGCATGTCGGAGCTGGCCTTGGTGGAGGAGTACGGGGAGCTCGGGTGGTACGGCGTCTCCTCGGTGAACCTGGCTGGGTCGTCCAGGGCAAGGTCGCCGTAAACCTCGTCGGTGGAGACGTGGTGGTAGCGGATCCCATACCTCCTCACGGCCTCGAGCAGCTGGAAGGTGCCCTCCACGTTGGTGCGGAGGAACGGCTCGGGGTCGGCGATGGAGTTGTCGTTGTGGCTCTCGGCGGCGTAGTGGACGATGGCGTCGTGGCCAGGCACGAGCTCGTCCAGGAGCCTAGCGTCGCAAATGTCGCCAACCACGAGCTCGACTCTATCCCCCCGCAGGCCGGCGATGTTGGCCGGGTTGCCGGCGTAGGTGAGCTTGTCCAGCACGGTCACGTGGACATCGGGGTGGTTGTCCACCACGTAGTGCACGAAGTTGCTGCCGATGAAGCCGCAGCCTCCGGTGACGATGATGTTCCTGGGCTCGAAGCTATCAGACATGCTACCTTCCATCCTCGTCGGCTACGGCCAGCAGGTACTGGCCGTAGGCGGTCTTCCTGAGCGACTCCCCCAGGGCGCGAAGCCTCGACGCGTCGATGAAGCCGCGGCGGTAGGCGATCTCCTCGATACAAGCGATGAAGTAGCCCTGGCGGCTCTGGACGGCCTCCACGTACTCGGCCGCCTTGAGCAGGCCCTGGGGCGTGCCGGTGTCAAGCCAGGCCATGCCGCGGCCCATGAGTTCGACGGAGAGCTGGCCCCGCTCGAGGTAGGCGTTGTTGACGCTGGTGATCTCCAGCTCGCCGCGCTCGGACGGCTCAACGGCCGCCGCGATGTCAGCCACCTGTCCGTCGTAGAAGTAGAGGCCCGGCACGGCATAGTTGCTCTTTGGGCGCTCGGGCTTCTCCTCGATGCCGACGACGCGCCGCTCGGAGTCGAACTCGACGACGCCGAAGGCGCGCGGGTCCTTAACCGGGTACCCGAACACGACCGCGCCGCCCTCGGCCACCACCTTTGCCTTTGCGCGGTTTAGCACGCGCGTGAGGTCCTGGCCGTGGAACATGTTGTCGCCGAGCACGAGCGCACACGGCTCGCCCGCCAGGAAGTCCCGACCGATGGTGAAGGCCTCGGCGAGGCCGCGCGGCTCCGCTTGCTCCGCGTACTCGAGCCTCATGCCGAGCTCGGAGCCGTCGCCGAGCAGCTCCCGGAAGGCGGGAAGGTCGCGCGGCGTGGATATGACCAGCA
Source organism: Collinsella sp. (assembly GCA_048367555.1). GTDB lineage: Bacteria > Actinomycetota > Coriobacteriia > Coriobacteriales > Coriobacteriaceae > Collinsella. The sequence continues at coordinate 10,069 of DBGCAP010000034.1, read as the reverse complement.
CCTCGCGGATGCCCGCGAGCATCAGCACCGAGAGCGGGTAGTAGACCAGGGGCTTGTCGTATATCGGCAGCAGCTGCTTGCTGACCGCCTTTGTTATCGGGTGCAGGCGCGTGCCGGAGCCGCCCGCAAGGATTATGCCTTTCACAACCCTACTCCTCGGGTCTCATGCGCAGGGAGGCGAACCGGTCGACGGCCATCTCGGCCTTGTAGGCCTCAAAGAGCTCGCGGCAGCCGAACCTGGGCTCGTAGCCAAGCTCGTCCTTTGCGTTCTGGACGTCCATGAGGAAGCCGCCGCCGCAGGGCTTCTCGGGGCGGTAAACCACCTCGGAACGGCCCGAGGCGGGCGCGAAGACGTCTGCGATGGTCTCAACCTGCTCGCGCAGGGTCACAGGGATGCCCGTGCCGATGTTGTAGAGGCCGCCGTCCCTGTCGGCCAGGGCGGCCAGGCACAGCTCTTGGCTGAAGTCGTCAACGTAGACCATGTCCTTGGAGTACTCGGGGTCGCCCCAGACCTCCAGAGGCTCGCCCGCCATGGCGCGCTCGATCATCGTGTAGACGGGGCGCTTGGTCTTGACGCCATTAGGGAAGTAGTAGTGGTAGGGACTGTAGCTGTAGATGGTGGGGAGACGGAACACAAACTTCTTGATGCCGTACTCCTGGCGATAGTGCTCCATGACCTCGAGAGCCGCGTTCTTGGCGATAACGTACATGGCGTGGTCGCCGGTATAGCTGAACGCCGGCGGCGTGTCCGGCGCAAGGATCCTGCCTGGGGCTGAGGCGAGGGAGATGTCGAACACAGTCTGGGTGAAGATGACCCTGTCAGCACCGACCTTGCGGCACCACTCCAGCACGTTGTAGGCGCCCATCGTGATCGAGCTGAGGTACAGCCCGCCGTCGTAGTCCCTCATGTAGGAGGGAATCTGCGCGGCGAGCAGCATCACGGCGTGCACGCCGTCCGTGGGAAGGGCATCGAAGTCCCCCGGCCTCGTGACGTCAACCGAGTAGTAGTCGACGCCCATCCCGGTGAAGACCGGGGCCTCGGGGCGACGTCCCACGGCGACGATCTCGTACTCGGCGGGGTCGAAAAACTCGGAGGCATACTTGGCGAGATATGAGCCGACGTTTCCAGTGGCTCCAAAGATGACGATCTTCTTCATAGCATGAACCCTTCTATCTGAGGACGGACTTGACGCAGGAGGCAACGTACTCCATGTCATCACGGTTATATCTCTGGTCGACGGGGAGCGGAAGGACGTCTCGGGCGTACCTGCGTGCCCAGCTCGATGCGGGGCACTCCGCCAGGACGTTCGGCCAAAGCGTGGGAACGAACACGCCCGCCTCCGCGAGCCTGCCCCTGAGGCCGTCGGAGTCCTCCACGAGGAGGGGGTACATGTACGGCCCCTCGGGCGACCCGGCGGCGAGCAGGTTGCGGCCACCGAGGGCCTCGTCGAGGCTGGCGTAGTTCTCCTCGCGGCGACGCCTCGCGAAGGCGAAGTCGATGGCGCCCATCAGGCGCCTCGTGGTCTCGGACATGGCAGCAAGCGGCTCGCCGTCGATGGACTCCTCGGAGGCCCGGTAAGCGCCGTACCACTCGGCGCTGCCGTCCTCCGCCCTCCCGACGACGTGCGCCATCCTTGCACGCGACGACGCCCTCGGAAGCTCCCGGCCGAGCCGCAAGCCGTCGCGCGTAACGAGGTAGGCGCCGTCAGGCACCCCGAAAAACTTCCTGCAAGTGTATATGGTGTCGACGCCGGCCCAGGGCTCGCGAAAGAAGCCCTGCACCTCGTCGACGATGAGCCTGTCCTCCGAGGCGGACCGGGCGCGCTCGACCTCCGAGGGGGAGAGTCTGCCGTAGTAGTCCGCGACGTAGAGCCACTCGCCTTCACTGACGGCCAGGTCGGTGGGAAGGGCCAACCCCTCTCCCACCTCGAAGGTCCTGACGGCTATCCCCTCGCGCACGCAGGTCCCGCTCACCGCGTCGCACATGAGGTCCGGCAGGGCGATGCGCTCAATCCCCCGAAGCTCGGCCAGGTAGGCAAGGCAGTTCCTCGCACTGTTGAGCGCCACCGCCCCGGGATGGTAGGGCTCGCCCTGGTAGCGCTCCAGCTCAAGATATCCGCCGATCTCGCGGCTCACACTACCTCACAACCGCCCGCATGGACTCGCCGGGCGCGGCCCTGAAGGCCTCGAGCTCCTCGCGGGATCCAAACCTGAGCATCACGGAGCCGAAGGCGTGGTTGGCGGCGGTAAAGGCCTCCACGCGGGCGCCGGGGGCGACCCACAGCTGCTCCTCGGCGACATGCGTCTCCCTGAACCCGGGCGCGTACTCCACTCCCGCGAACTCGCCCGCGTGGTCAGAGTGCAGCATCTGCTGGAACCAGAAGCCGTCGTAGGCTGGCATCGACAGCTCGTCCACAGGCAGGCCAAGGGCGGCCTGGACGCTCGCCCTCACGAGGTCGGTCGCTCCCCCCGTCGCGAGGCGCAGCATCTCGCAGAGGCGGTTGCCACCACCGCGCGGCGAGCTTTCCATGATGTAGGCGCGCCCGTCGGTCGCCACGCGGGTCTCGACGTTGAAGACGCCGCTCCCAAGGCGCAGGAGGTCGGCCAGGCGCTGGAGCTCGGAGACGAGCTCGGCCTGCGCCCAGGCGGGCATGGAAGCCGGCATGGCGTAGGCGGCCGGCGTGTAGGGATTGGGGACCCCGGGGTCGAAGAGCTGCGAGGTGAAGGAGACGCACCTGAACTCGCCGTCCACGAGGAAGGCGTCGGCGTCGGAGCTGTCCCCCGACTTCTCGAGGAACTGCTCGACGATGCACCTCCCGTCTCGCGAGAACGACAGCGCGTAACCGACCGCCTCGCGGAGCCCCTCCGGCCCGTCGACGCGGGAGCAGCCCTTGGAGCCGGCCGAGTCGACCGGCTTGGCGATGACCGGGTACCTGAGCGAGTCGGCCGAGGCCGCGGCCTCCTCGGCCGAGGAGAAGACGTGGAGCTCCGGGCAGTTAAAGCCGTTGTCGCGCAGGAAGGAGCGGTAGCGCTCCTTGTCCTGCAGGACCGAGACCGCCTCGTAGGAGCCCTGGAACGGGAGCCCGAGCCTCTCGGCGGCGTAGGCGGCCGAGACGACGCCGGGGTCGGCGGCGAAGGACATGATGCCGTCGGCGCCGACCGACTCAGCGGCGGCCAGCACGGCAGTCTCGTCGACGATGCTCGCGTTCACGTAGCCGTCGGAGAAGCGGTGGGCGTAGTTGTCGGGCAGGTAGTCGCACGTGACGACACGGGCACCCAGCTCGTGGGCGGCGTCGATGACGGGGATGGCGTACCGGGCCCCGCCGAGCAGCAGGAGCGTCTTTGGCATGGCTAGTTCCTTCCGGTCGACTCGACGACGTCGCAGATGCGGTCGACGTCGGCAAGGGAGAGATCGGCGTACATGGGCAGCGTCAGCACCTGGGCGGCCATCCTCCTGGCCACCGGGGTGCGGTCGCTGGAGTAGACGCTCCTGTAGCAGGCGTAGTCGCTGATGAGCGGGTAGAAGTACTTGCGGGCGCCCACGCCTGCGGCGTCAAGGGCGTCAAAGACGTCGTCGCGCGTGGCCCCGAAGGCCTCGGGGTCGAAGATCACAGGCAGGTAGGCGTAGTTGGCCCTCACACCCGGGGCGGGGCGGAACACCCGCACGCCCGGGACGGCCTCGAGGCGGTCCCAGTAGCGCTCGGCCACGGCGCGGCGCTTGGCGACCTCCTCGTCGAGGTGGCGCAGGTTGCAAACGCCCATCGCGGCACAGAACTCGTTCATCTTGGCGTTTCCACCGACGTACTCCACGTCCTCCGGCCCGGTGATTCCGAAGTTCTTCCACTGGTTGAGCGTGTCGTAGAGCGAGGTGTCCCTGAAGCAGACGGCGCCGCCCTCGATGGTGTTGAAGACCTTCGTGGCGTGGAAGCTGAACATGGAGGCGTCGCCGAAGGAGGCAGCGGATACCCCGTCTCGCTCGACGCCGAAGGCGTGGGCGGCGTCGTAGACGACCCTGAGGCCGTGGCGGTCGGCGATGTCCTGGATGGCGTCGACGTCGCAGAGGTTGCCGTAGACGTGGACTGGCACGATGGCGCACGTGCGGGGTGTGATCGCCTCCTCTATGCGCTCGGGGTCGAGGGTGCAGTCCGACTCGCGGATGTCGGCGAAGACGGGCGTGAGGCCCTTTCGTGCAATAGCGTGGGTCGTGCTCGCGAAGCTGAAGGGCGTGGTCACAACCTCGCCGTGCAGGCCAAGGGCCTCGAGTATGCACTCGAGTGCGTTGTGCCCGTTGGTGAACAGGCACACGTTGGGCGTCCTCAGGCGCTCCTTCAGCGCCTCCTCGAGCTTCCTGTGCTCCTCCCCCATGTTGGTGAGCCAGTGGCTCTCCCACAACGGGCGAATCTCCTCGCAATACTCTTCGAACGGTGGCATTGAAGAGCGGGTGACGAGAATCCGATTACTCATCTGACCTCCAATAATTCGTAGCCTTGATTATTTCCTAGACCTCAGAAGGTCGACGACGCTAGACCTAAGATAGACGAAAACCTCCAGCCTCAGGACGGCGGACAAGCCAAGATACGCTGCGGCCATGACGAGCGCCTCGACAAAGATCTTTAGAATCGGGTTGATCACCAGTCCGCCAGCGACCAAACTCAGTCCTCCCGCGATCATCGAAAGCCAGAAAGAGGGCGCGATGTCGCGCAGCTGCTCCCCGTAGGAGTATCCAATAACGCGCTTATTCGGGAAGCTGTTGACGAAGGTTGAGATTATCCCGGTGAACATATAGGTGCCCACCATGACGTAGACATCCCTGAAGACAAACGCAGCAATAAGAAGACAGGCGGTTCCGTAGCACTTCTTGATTAACTCGAGCTTAAGGAAGAGGTCGGAACGCCCCATCCCGTTGAGCGTCTGCAGGTTGGTCGTGTGAATGGGAAGCAGGGCGTAGGTGAAGCAATACATCCTCATGAACGGAACGCACGGAAGCCATTGTTCACCAAGCACCAGGCTCACGATTGGCTCCGCGGCCACCGCGAACAGCGTCATCGCGGGCGCAATGAGATACGTGGACGTTTTGAGGGCCCGCCTGACCAGACGCTTAACCTGCGACAAGTCAGACTGGATGTGAGCTACCGCAGACAGCATCACGGGCTGTATAGCCCCATCCAGTATGTTTCCCAGGGCTTGGGGGTATTTCTTTCCCTGACTGACCAAGCCAAGGCTCGAAGCAGAGAACTGCTTACCAATTATCAAATCGGAGAGCGACTGATAGCCCTGGTCCAGAACGCCCGAGACAAGCAGCTTCCATCCAAACCCAAGCATGGTTCGGGCACGGGCTGGATCAAAAACCATTCGAGGAAGCCATTTAACGCTATGCGCGAGAACGATGCAGTTGCAAAGGTGATACGACACCTGCTGGATGACAAGCGACCAGAGCCCGGCGCCCAGAAGAGCCGAAGCAATTCCCAGAAAACCAGAAACCAGGCCCGCAATGAGCGTGGCATCAAAGACCTTGCGGAATTCGAGTTCACGCTCTACAAGCGCGACCTGAACCGAGTTGAAAGAGCTGACCACGAGAATCAGGCACATGGCTCGAAGCGGCCAAACCAGGGACGGCATTACGTAGAAGATGGCAATCCCAGGAGCAGCAAGGAAAACAATCAAATACAGCACAAGAGAGACGCCGAAGCACAGCCAAAATACAGTTGAGGAGTCTTCATCGGTAATTGAAGGAGCCTGAATCAGTGCCGTGTTGAGCCCCGACTGAACAAGCACGTTGCCGATATTCACAAAGACAAGCATGATCGCCAGCGTTCCAAAGTCATCTGGCGAGAGCAACCGGGCGAGAATAATCTGGACGATTAACTCGACAACCGCTCGACCGCCCCTCTCGAAAAACTTCCAAAAAAGAGAAGAGAGTGTCTTAGCCTTAAGCGAATTCTGCGCCATTCAATCCCTCTTCTTAGGTGCCAATACACGAATAACAGCCACATAAATAACAGTCGATCAAATCGATGATAAACCATAGCACATCAAAATGACAATTAATTACAAGTTCCGACAAATGCAAGATAGCTACTGCATAGGAAAAGAAGCGATTTCATGCCTCAAGATAAAAGGCTCTGTTAGACCAGGATTGACATACATATGTCCCCACGGTGCCATATCGTTAGCCCTGTAGACGCGCGGCGATGGGGGGCAGCCTGAACGCCGACGACCTGGTAATCACCTTCAAGCGGAACATGGCAAAGCTGAGCGGGGCGGAGCGCCGCCGCGCGATCGAATCCGTCAGGGACGCGGTCCGCGCGGCGGCGTTCGACGACGCGGCCGGCTCCTCCTGCGAAGTCGAATGCTGCCCGCGCTGCGGGTCCGCCGCGGTCGTGAAGAAGGGAAAGGCCGGGAACGGCGAGCAGCGCTACCTCTGCCGGGGCTGCGGCAGGACCTTCGGCATGGGCAGCGAGCGCATCCTGGGGACGAGCAAGCTCCCGAAGGAGACCTGAATGGCCTACGCCGAGTACTTCGTGCTCATGCTGCCCCTGCGCGAATGCGCGAGGCGCTGCCGCGTCTGCCTCAAGACCGCCTACACCATGCGCCACAGGCTGATCGAGTGCCTCTAGGCCAACTCCCCCTCGTTCAGGGTCGAGCGGGGCTGCGGTTGCAAGCTCGACGAGACCTATTTCCCCGAGTCGTTCAAAGGCAACCACACGAGGGAGTCGTTCACGATGCCGCGCCCCTCCCGGCACCGCGGCAAGCAGGTGCACAGGCGCGGGCTGCCGCGCGAGCGGATCTGCGTCATGACCGGAGTGAACGACTCGAACGAGACGTTCCTCGAGGTCACGGGACGAGGCGCCCTTTCGAGGGAGCACGCCATGGACGCGCTGAGGGGCCGCATCGCGGCCGGCTCGGTCGTCGCGACCGGCAGGGCTGCCGCCTACGTCGGGGTCCTCGCCGAGCTCGAGGTCGCCGCGCACGCGGCCTACGACCCCATGGACCGCTCCGGGGGAACCATCAACCGGATCAACACCGTCCACTCGCTCCTCGGCGCCTTCATGGAGCCGTTTAAGGGCGTGTCGACGAAGCACCTGAGCGACTACCTCACCTGGTTCAGGTGGTGCCGAACCTTCATGGCGACCAATTCCGGCGCCGCCGAGCGCGCGGTAGCGCGGCAGCTCGCGCACGGCACCTGCAGGAGCCGTGTCCGCGACATGTTCAACGTGGAGCCGCCCTACATGGACCACTGGGCCGCGCCCGCCGCATAGAGGCGGTAGAATGGTCACACCGCGATACACGAGGAGAGGTGAGGCCATGCCGTCGAACATACCGGCCACGACGATCCGCATCGACCCGGAGGTCAAGAAGGAGGCTACGGCCATCCTGGACGAGCTCGGCCTGTCCATGTCCACCGCCGTCAACGCGTTCCTCAGGGCGCTCGTCCGAGAGGGCGGAATGCCGTTCGAGATGAGGGTCAAGACGCCGGCGCCCGAAGGGGAGACGGCGAGATAGCCTGCGGTAACGTAAAATTTCTTTCACAAATTGAAAGCTGAATACATCTAGGAATGAAAAGGCATGGTCGTCAGCCATCGGTATGATTTTCAGCGACCAAGCATAAAACGTACCGAGGAGGCATCGCAACCATGTCCGGCAACATAGTATCAGTCGACGAGGAGTCGTTGAAGTCCGACCTTCGCGAGCTAGTGAGGTCAGGTTTCACCGAGTCGAAGGAATCGTGGAAGTAGTTCCTCTTGTGGCTGCGCGGGCGCGGGCTGTCGGGCGTGAGGCTCGTCACAGGCGACAAGTCGCTGGGGCTGCTCGAGGCGCTCGAGGAGGTTTTTCCCGACGCCAAGTACCAACGCTGCACTGTGCACTTCTATCGAAACGTGTTCGGGAAAGTGCCGCGGCAGAAGAGGGTCAAGGTCGCCAAGATGCTCAAGGCTATTCACGCGCAGGAATCGCACGAAGCGTCGGAGGCGAAGGCGGCTGACGCGCTCGAGGCGATGAAGCTGGGCGCGGCCGCCAAGGTGGTGCGCGAGGGCTGCCGCGAGACGCTGGCCTACACCGATTTCCCGATGCAGCATTGGACCAGGATCAGGACCAACAACGCCATCGAGCGCTTCAACAGGGAAATACGCCGCCGCACCCGCGTGGTTGGCACCTTTCCCGACGGGAAATCGACCCTGATGCTGGTGACGCCAGGCTGAAATACATAGTCGAAAACGAATGGGGCCGCAGGCGCTACCTAGATGTATCGCTGCTCGAAGACGAGGAGGGCAAAGCGTAGGACGAGAATGTCGATGGTCTCACCTAGACATCAGCGAATTTGCGAAAGATTATTGACGGTATCTAGCCTGCGGGTCTGCCTGAAACGGCAGGGCCCGGTGAGCAACTCGTCCGGTCTCGGGCGCATCGCCCCCTTGCCGAATTCAGGTCCGGCAAGGGGGCGACCATTGAGCAATCGCAAAAAGATGATGGGGCGAAATGTCAATCCTGGTCTAACAGAGCCTTACTTAATCAAAACAACGCTCTGGTTGTATTCACTTTTATTTGCATTGTTAAAGCAGGGACCAATTAAATTACCCGGAAGAATCTGGTGCCACATCTTATTCTCATAAGGAGTATCGCCCCAGAAAAAGCCTATATGACAATCAATTGCCCCATTCGTCTTAAAGAAAATAATATCGCCTTTCTGCGCATAGCCGCTATTCAGCATATCTCGAACAGTTCTAAACTCATACATTTTGCACCCTGAGTCACAAGCATAACCATACCAACGCCAAGCGTTAATATAGCCTCCCCCACCAGGCCCGCCGGCCCATGGCGAGTGTGCGTTATTCCTGCCTATCGCTGCAACATCCCCGCCAACAGCAGCATAAGCATGAGCAACAAATCCGGTGCAGTTCATACCCGTATAACCATCCCATCTTGGACTTCCGTTGGGATAAAGACATGTGTCATATGAGAAGCCGCCGGAATAACGCGTACCCAGATAATAAGAATCATACTGATGCGAAGTAAGCCATGTCAGCAGGCTAATTCTGCTAACGCCAAGAACTGTCGAACTTCCGGTCGGATTGTAATAAACCTGCGTAGACTTGGAATGAACCGATCCGTCAGGATAGGTAACATCACAGTACAAAGCATAATAGCCTGAACTTAAGCCCAAATCGGAAGGGTTAAAGTAGGCATCATTAGTGGTTGATTTCGCCCTGAGAACACCCCATTGACTCCAATCCGGTTTCGCCCAGACAAATTTAAATTCGAAAAGACCAGATCTCTCCGCATCAAGAGTTCCCATATCAGCGCGAACGCCCCATGACCAATCTCCGTCAGTAGATATAGCTGTAATTCTCGAATAGTCCCAAACACCGATATGAATCTTACGAGTATTAACCTTGCCGTCAGAGCCGCTCACATCACAATAAATATCATACTCACCGGGCTTATCAGGAGTCCAAGATAGGGAGGCATCAGAACCATTCTGAGCAATGCCCCAATTTGACCAGTTGTTCCTACTCCAAACATATTTATAGTTTAGGAAGCGAGTATCCCCTGCGCACTCCGTTGTAACGGAAACCTCATCGCCAGGCCTGATAAATGTATTGGAAACAGAAATACCGTCATAAGACCAGTCTTCAGGCGCAAAGTAGCAGTCTTTTTTACATGTAAGCGTTTGACCAGTTGTTGTATCAATTACATCAACATAGATTGAAATGTCTCCTGTTCGCGAAACAACCCAATTTAATGAAGATTTATCCTCTCCAGATTCTATAACACCCCATTCATTCCAATTGTTTCTCATCCAAACATACTTATATTTAACGCCTCTATTATTACGAACAATCAGATTAGGAGTAATAGCAACTGTATCCCCAGCGGAAACTGATCCATCAGAGGGCTCCACGGAAATCGAAGTGAAATTAGACAAGTTATTGTCCACATGCACGGGGAACTTGCGCGTGGTGACGCGGCCGGCCGAGTCGATGGCGTCCACCCAAATGTTGACGTCTCCGGTCACCTCGGGGGTCCAGGGGCAAGACGCGGAGGGCTCGCCCTGGCGGATTGTCCCCCAGCG
>DBGCAP010000033.1:0-5619 GCA_048367555.1 Collinsella sp. | reverse complement strand
TCTGGGTGTTCGCCATGTGCGCTCCACATCCATAATCCGACAAATAGGCCCAATGCATGCACATTAGAACCGTATATAGTCGAAAGTATACCCCGAGCGAGCGCAAACGACCGAATTCGGGCCATCTTAACGCCGCGAGCGAACAAGGATATAGCCTAATCTCCATATCGGACTAAAATCATGGCATCAAACACCTTCCCATGCGAGGATTCTATGACGGCAAGCGATACAACCGTAACGAATAAAAAGGGGGCGCCGGGGCCCGATTTCGACAAGACCGCCCAGCGCATCCTCAATCTGTTCTTTGTCCTTAACAGCTCTCCCGAGCCACTGACCACAGAGCAAATTGTCCTGGATTCCGATCTTGGCTATGGATCGGGCAATATCGACTCGGACAAGCGCAAGTTTCGCCGCGATCGCGAAAAACTCCTCGAACGCGGAATCACGATCAAAGAAGTCCGCGCAGCAGGCGCCCAAGAAACCGAAGAAAGCGCGTGGACCATCGATCGCGAGCACACGTTTGCGGCCGGTGGCCTCATCACTGCAGACGACGCGGACATCTTGCTCGACGCTATCGACCAGACCCTTGCGACCGGTTCGGCCGCGTTTGCCACGCCGCTTGCAGACATACGCTCCAAGATCGCCTACCTCACTGGCGCATCGACCGCAGAAGAACCTCCCGCCCGTCGCTCGCCTGCCGTCGATGCGGTGTGGAGCGCTTTTGCCGAACGCTGCGCGCTGCGCTTTTTGTATCAAAACGGGCGCGGAGAGCAAAAAGAACGCACCGTCTGCGTGTACGGCATGTTCGAGCACGAGGGCGTGGCGTATTTTTGCGGACTCGACAACGCCACCGACGAAATTAGGACGTTTCGCTGCGACCGTATCGTTCGCGCATGGCGCCCCTCGAAGTCCTACTCCATCCCTGCCGACTTCAACCTGAACGATCGCCTGTTCTTTGAGTTTGATTTCGCCGATTGCAGGCCCGTTATGGCGACCTTTTCGTTTGCCCCGCAAGCCCAGGCCGACATGGTCAGCGGCCTTACGCGGGGTCGCGGAGAGCTCACACGCACCGAAGAGGGTTGGACCTGGACCGTCAGCGTGCGCAATCTTAATGCCGCCGCCTCGTTTTGCATGGAGCACGCCATGGACGGCATGAGACCCGTTGCCCCCGATGCACTTAAACTGGCGTGGAACCACCTCATCGAAAGGACGGTGCACGAGCATGCCCGCGCGTAAACTCACCAGCGAGCAAAGGCTCTCGCGTGCGATTGACATCATGGAGGCCCTCTACGCTGCCGGCAAGACCGGCATGACACGAGGGGATATCTGCAGCCGTTTTGATATCACGGGTGCGGCGCTCGATGAAATTATCGATATCGTCTCGACCCTCGCTGACCGTGAGTCGGGCGCACGCATCATCTGCGAACGCCGCGGCGAGCGCATCATCCTGACAGGTGATGCGGGGCGTGTGCTGCCCTTGCGTCTAAGTGCCGCCGAAGGCGCCGTGCTCAATCACGAACTCGAATCGATGGGAATCGACTCTCGGGCAGCAGAGCGTATCCGACATGCCCTCCTACCCGAGGAACTCGGCTACAACCAGCGCGTCGTCGATACCGTTGCCCGAGGATCGCACTGGCAACAGCTGAACTGCGCGATTCAAGACGGCGTTCGATGCCGCATCACCTACCGTTCGATGGACGACGCACGGGCGCGCGAGCGTCTCATCGACCCTCTGCGCATCGCGACACATGGTGATCAAACCTACCTGATTGCCTGGGATGTCGAAGTTGACGAGCAGCGCTCCTACCGCATGGACAAAATCGAGGGCCTTGCCTTCACCGACGATTCCGTGGAGCGCCACACGCCCGCGTCCGCATCCCTCCACGAATCCCTTTCCCATGCGGAACAGAGCGCAAAACTCCTCATGCCGCTCGACATGGCAGAGCGCCTAGACTGGGTCGGCATCATGTCGATTGAGCCAAACGGGACAGACATGGCAACGGTGACCGTGCGTTATGGGTCAGAGCACTGGCTGTTCTGTCAGATAATCGCAGCGGGCGGAGCCATCCGCATACTGGATGACCCCGCCTTGGCAAAGCGTCTATGCGATATGGCGAAGAGCCTGACCTGCCCGCTTTAACGGCGTCTCTCGTGGCGCGCACGCCACAGCTGCAAATAATGACCGATCTGTGCCGACTCGATACGCTGGTAGGAAGTCGTAGGCAGCGACGTCAAGAACTTCTTGCCGTAGCCCTTTGTCACCAAACGCGGATCTGCCAAGATAAGCACGCCGCAATCAGTCGACGAGCGAATGAGACGGCCGGCGGCTTGCTTGACTTCGAGCACCGCCTCGGGCAGCGAGTAGCGCGCCCAAGCGCGGTCTTCGCGCAGGTTGCGCTCGCACGAAAGAGGATCCGTGGGGCTCGAGAACGGCAGCTTGGGGATAATGACGCAGCGCAGCGTCTCGCCGCTGGCGTCAAAGCCCTCCCAAAAGGCCTTGAGCGCAAAGAGCGATGAGGTCGGCTCGTTGATAAACCGATCGCGCAGGCGACGCGGGGACGAGTTGCGCTGTTGACAATTGAGCTCCAGGCCCGCTCGCGCCAATTTGGGCTCGACACGGGAATACAGGTCCTCCATATCGCGCCTGTTAGTGAACAGCGTAAGCACCGATCCGCCCATGGCGAGATGGGCATCGACCAGTACGCACTCGAGCGCTGACAGATAGCGCTCGCGATCGCGCGGATCGGGAATGTCCCCCGCCACGACCACGGCCATATTCGAGTCAAAGTCATAGCTCGAATCCAGGTGCAGCGATGAGGATGTCGACGCACCAATGCGATCGAGGCCGACAGCATGGTTGAAATGCTCAAAGCTCTTGGACACCGTCATGGTCGCCGAAGCGAAGATGGCCGTGTGCACCTCGGGCAGCCACTCGTTCGCCAGGGCCTCGCCGATATCGATGCGCTCAGCGGTCATAGACTCCCCGCCCGCTCGCAGCCGGCGGTTAACCTGCAATGAGTACACATAGTGCTCATCCGTACCCTCAATGATGAGCTTGAGATTCTCGACCAACTCGTGAAGACGGCGCGAAATCTCGCCCAGGTCGACGACGACCTCAGGCTTATCGGCAGCGACGGCTTGCACCAGCGCGTCTACGCTTTTATCCGCTTGGTCCAGCGCATCAATTGCGGTATGGGCCGACTGCAAAAAATCGTGCCAGTCATCCGACTCGCGCAGCTCGGGGCCAATCCACAGATTCGCGTTGTCATAGCCCCCGCGGGCACGGCGGCCAAGCTCGCGCACGCCATCGAACACATCGGCAATCGCCATGCTCGCGCGGGCAACCGTCGACGTCGCCTTGGCAGTGAGTCCCAGGTAGAGCGTGGAGCCCTCGGAAGTGGCCAGGTCACGAGAAACCTGACTCAGCGCACCGGCACTCGATCCGCCCAAGCGCTCAAACAGCACGCGCGACTCATCGGCCGAAACCACGCGCGCCCATTGGCGACGGGCCTCGCGCTCGATAGAATGGGCCTCATCGACCACCCAGTGACGAATCGGAGGCAAAATCCTTCCCTCGGCGGCCACGTTGCGGAACAGTAGGGAATGGTTGGTGACCACCACGTCGGCATGTGCAGCACGGCGACGTGCCCCGTGGACCAGGCATTTGTCAGGGAAGAACGGACACAGACGGCGTGCACACTCGCGCGAAGCCGTCGTAAAGTCGGGACGGTTGACGCTGCGCCAGCGAATGCCAAGTGAATCGAGGTCTCCATCGGCAGATTGGCACACATACGCCATGATCACCGCAACCGCTGTGAGCGTGTCAGCAGGATCGCGCTTGGTGGTAATCTCAACCTGACCACGGCTCATGCGCTCGAGCTTGCGCAGGCACGGATAGTGGTCATAGCCCTTGAGTGCACAAAATGACAGGCCCCCGTCCAGCTGTTCGGCGAGCTTTGGCAGCTCATGGTACATAAGCTGGTCGGCAAGATTATTCGATTTGGTCGCAATGCCAACGGTAATGTTGTTTCGGCGGGCGGCCTCGGCAAAGGGCACGAGATAGGCCATCGACTTACCGACGCCCGTGCCCGCCTCGATCACGCGATGGGTACCCGTGACCAGCGCATCGCGCACCTCAACCGCCATCGCGATCTGCTCGTCGCGCGGCTCATAGGTGGGGTACATACGATTGACCAGGCCGCCAGGGGCGTAATCTGCCTCGATCTCTTCACGGCTCGGCATCTTAAGGACCGACAGCTCGTCCGCATCAACGCGATCGTCCGCGCGATCGGCCTTGAGCACATCGGCACGAGCGGCGCTGAGCGAAAATATCGAACCCGGGTTCTGGCCAGCCAAAAAAGAAAAAATGGGACGATAGGACCAAGGCACGTCCGCGTGCATGTCCGCCAAGCGCGCCATAAGGCCCGAAGGCAGGTCGGTAAGTGCGACCAGCAGCACGCGCCACACACCGCACAGGGCATCAACGTCTGCGTTCGCACGGTGCGATACCGAATCGCACCCAAACAAGTCGGCCATAAAGGACAGTTTGTGCGATGTCAGGCGCGGAAGCGCAATGCGCGATAGCGCCAGCGAATCGATCCAGATATCACTCACGTTGACGCCGCCTTTGACCGATTCGATAAACGACCGGTCAAACGTGGCGTTATGTGCGATAACAGGACAGCCGCCCACAAAGTCGGCGAGTGCCGCGACGGCCTCGACGGCCGACGGGGCATCTGCCACATCGGCGTTCGTAATACTTGTGAGCTCGGTAATCTCTGCAGGAATCAGCTGCTTGGGATGCACGAACGTATCGAAGCGGTCAATGACCTCGCGGCCCGAAAGACGGGCCGCGGAAATCTCAATTAACTCGTTGTCCTGCACCGAAAGACCCGTGGTCTCGGTATCGAGGACGATTACATCCTCCTCGATGAGGCCAAACGACTGCGTCTTGGCGCGCTCGGCGAGCGTGGCATAAGAATCGATGACAAACTGCGGCGTTCCAGGAGATACGGCGTCCTCGATTAGCATGCGACGCCCGCTCGACGGAGACCCATACGGATCAGGCTGTCGCACACCTGCGGGAACGTCATGTCGTCGGTATGGCGAATCTCATCGGGATACAGCGACGTATCGGTCATGCCGGGAATGGTATTGGTCTCGAGAATGACAGGACCGTCCTCGCTCACGATAAAGTCGCTGCGCGAGATACCCAGGCAGCCGAGTGCCTTATGGGCGGCACAGGCGAGTTCCTGGGCACGAGTGTAGTTCTCGGGCGAAATCTGCGCCGGAATGCGATGGATGTCTGTAGGGTCGACATACTTCACGTCCAGATCGTAGAACTCGCAGTCCTTGGGCTTACGAATCTCGACAATCGGCAGAGCGCGCACGTCGTCCTCGCCGTATACGCCGACGGTGATCTCGGTACCCTCGATACACTTCTCGACCAGCACTTTGTCGCCGTACTCAAACGCCTTGGCGATTGCCGCGGGCAGCTCGGAGGGCTCATGGACCAGGGAAATGCCATAGCTGGAACCGTTGACGGCCGGCTTCACAAAGCAGCGCTCGCCACAAACCTCGACGATATGATCGATATCGACTTCATCGCCCACCTCGAGC
>DBGCAP010000032.1:0-45909 GCA_048367555.1 Collinsella sp. | reverse complement strand
TTGACGAACTCGAGGTTGTCCTCGATGGAGTCCAGCTTCTCGCGGACGATCTGCGGCATGTGCTGGCCGCGGATGCCGGCCTCGGCGATGTACTGGTCGGTGAACTCGGCGCGGGCGCCGGGGACCTGGTCGAACACCTCGGCGACGAGGTTCTCGAGGTAGAGGACCTCCACGCCCTGGTCCCTCAGGATCTGGGCGAAGGTGTCGTGCTCCTGCTGTGCGACCTCCAGGAACGGGACGTCGTCGAACAGGAGTCGCTCGAGCTCGTCGGGCGGCAGGTTGAGGAGCTCGTCGCCGGGACGGTGCAGGCAGACCTTCCTGAGCTTGCCGATCTCGGAAGGCACGTGCAGACCTTTCGTCATGGCCTCCTACCTTTCTTTCGGGCCTTACTGGCCGAATGTATCAGCGCCCCTCCATATGGGACGCTGCTTGCTGACAGCTCTAGTTATATCAGAATTCCATTCGTAATGCTACCTCGCCCCCGAACGGTCAGCAAAGTACGATGAACGGTATATCGCATATGATTTCCCATGATGCACTTCAGTTTCGTAAAGCAGATTTTCCTAGGTAAACGTTATTTTTCTAGGAAATCAAGCTTGAACACTCAAAGTTATCCATGATTCAAAATTGCATAGTGAAAACGGTTTTCTGCATATAAATGACGCTTGCCCTCGATTCGACCTACATTCGATTATATTCAGCTTGCTATCATTCTTATTCATACATTCTCACCAGTAGAGTGAGGATATAGATCGCTTGCTCAAAGCACCGGACGTTAGTGCTTCGGCTCGTCAGCGTAAGAAGTAGGTAAAGATACCGTTCACGCAATACGTCCGTGCCAGCGGTCGGCTAAATTGAGACAATAGTGAATTAGAGTTAGGCTACCGTCCCCCTACGGGGACTGAACGGACAGATGCATATGCCGAGCAAAATCGAAAAGAAGCAAAAGGCCGCCAAGCTGCGCAAGCCGCCGCGCGACTTCTCGTACACGCAAAACCGAGAGCTTAGCTGGCTGCGCTTTGACAACCGCGTGCTTGACGAAGCCTTCGACGAGACCGTTCCGCTGTTCGAGCGTCTAAAGTTCGTGTCGATTTTCGAGTCCAACCTCGACGAGTTTCTCATGGTGCGTGTGGGCGGTCTGTCCGATCTGGCAGAGCTCAAAAAACAGCCTGTCGACAACAAGAGCAATATGACCGCCTCCGAACAGGTCGATGCCGTCATGGAAGAGCTGCCCGGGCTCCTTACCCGTTGGGAGTCCATCTTTAAGAGCATCGAGGGCAAGCTCGACGCTCTGGGCGTTCACCGCGCCCGCATCGATTCGCTTACGCCCGAGGAGCGCACCTTCGTAACCCGCTACTTCCAAGCCTACGTGTCGCCGGTCATCTCGCCGTTGGTCATTGACCCGCGCCACCCCTTCCCCAACCTGCGCAACGGCGCACTCTATCTGGCTTGTGGCCTGGACGGCGTCACCGACGAGGAGAGCCTGCTGGGCCTTATCGAGATCCCCGCCTCGATGAACCGCGTGGTCGAGATCCCCTCGCCCACCGGCACCTACTCCTACATCTTGCTCGAGGACGTCATCCTCGCCTGCCTGGACAGCTGCTTTGGCTCCTATAAGCCGCTGGATCGCGCGCTGATCCGCGTCACCCGCAATGCCGATATCGACCCGGACGGCGAAGGCGTCGAGGAGGAAGAGGATTACCGCCAGCACATGAAGCGCATTCTCAAGAAGCGCCTGCGCCTGCAGCCGGTGGTGCTCGCCGTATCGGGCTCGCTCGAGAAGGCAACGCTCAAGACCATCCGCAAGGCGCTCGAGCTTTCTCGCCGCTCGGTCTTTACCTGCGATATCCCCCTTGACCTGGGCTACGTCTTTGGCATTGAGGGCAAGATTCCCGAGCACCTACGCAACGAGCTGCTCTTTACGCCATTTAAGCCGCAGCCCAACCCCACCATCGACATGTCCCGTTCCATCCGCGAGCAGGTGCTTCAGCACGACAAGCTACTCTTTTACCCTTACGAGGCCATGAACCCGTTCCTGGACCTGGTGCACGAAGCAGCCTACGACCCCGAGTGCATCTCGCTGCGCATCACGCTCTACCGCGTGGCAAAGCAGAGCCGCCTGTGCGAGTCGTTGATCGATGCCGCCGAAAACGGCAAAGAGGTCACGGTACTCATGGAGCTCCGCGCCCGCTTTGACGAGCAAAACAATATCGAGTGGGCCGAGCGCCTGGAAGAGGCCGGCTGCACCGTTATCTACGGCTCCGAGGGCTTTAAGTGCCACTCCAAGATCTGCCAGCTCACCTATCGCGAGGGCATGGCGCTTACCCGTCTGACGCTTTTGGGCACCGGCAACTTTAACGAGAAGACGGCCAAGCTCTACAGCGACTTTATGCTCATGACCGCGCATCCCGGCATCGGCGAGGACGCCAACCTGTTCTTCCGCAACCTGTCGCTGGGCAACCTGCGCGGCGACTACCGCTTCCTGGGCGTGGCACCCGTGGGCCTCAAGCCGCTCATCATGCGCGGCCTGGACCGCGAGATTCAGCGCGCCCTTGTCGGCGAGCCCGCCCGCGTGTTCTTTAAGCTCAACTCGCTGACCGACCGCGAGGTTATCGATAAGATCGCCGAGGCATCGTGTGCCGGCGTGCGCGTGGACATGATCATCCGCGGCATCTCGTGTCTCAAGCCCGGTGTTCCGGGCAAGACCGAGAACGTGCACGTGCGCTCCATCGTCGGACGCTTTTTGGAGCATGCGCGCGTCTATGCCTTTGGCGTGGACTCGGACATGATCTACCTGAGCTCGGCAGACATGATGACGCGCAACACCGAGCACCGCGTGGAGATCGCCTTCCCCGTGCTCGACCCCACCTGCCGCGCCCTGGTGCACGAGTACATGGGCATGCAGCTGCGCGACAACGTGAAGGCACGCAGCCTGACGAGTGACGGCACCTGGGTTCCGGTGGAGCGCAAAGAGGACGAGAAACCCTTCAACTCGCAGGAAGCTCTGCTGGAGCGCGCGTATCGCAACGCCGAAGCCGACACCGAGGCAGAACCCGCGCTCGCATCCCAGCCTGAGCCCGATCCGCAGCCGGCCGCTCCCGAGGTCCAGAAGGTCCGAGCGACCGTTATCGAGCCCGAACCTGCTCCCGCAGCCCAACCTCAGGCACCCACAACAAACCCCGAGAGCAACGCGCGTCACAAGAAGCCCGCTGGCAAAGCCAAGGCAATCGAGCGCCATCACCCCGGCCGCGTGCGCATGGGTCTGGGCCTGATCGGCCTAGGCCTTAAGACGCTCATTACCGGCAAAACGAAATAGACGTTTGTAGAAGCGCCCCGTATTTGAGGAATGCCCCAGATACGGGGCGCTTTTCCCTGCTACCATGGTTGCGGACAAAACCGCGAATGACAGGCAGGAATATGAAGCTCACCATAGAATCGATGACCTACGGCGCCGACGGTCTGGCACATGCCGACAACGGCAAGGTCACATTTGTGCAAGGCGCCGTGGCGGGCGACACCGTCGAAGCCGAGATCGTGCAGGATGGCAAGTCGTTTATGCGCGCCCGCACGGCCGAGATTCTGGAGCCGAGCCCCGATCGCATTCAGCCTCCCTGCCCCTTCGTGGGCATCTGCGGCGGCTGCTCGTGGGGAAATCTCTCGCGCACCGCTCAGCTTGCCGCCAAAGAGCAAAACCTGCGCTCCACGCTCGAGCGCATTGGCAAGTTCACCCCCGAGCAGGTCAACGATCTTGTCCAGCCCATCCGCCACACCAAGGACGACTGGGGTTACCGCAATAAGATTGAGCTGGAGCCCGCTCTCGTTAACGGCCGCGTTCGCCTTGGCATGCACGGCGTCGACCCCAGCAAGATCGTGACTGTCGATTCGTGCCCGCTGTTCGATAAGCGTTTTCCCAAGGCGCTCAAATCGGTCGTCGGCGCACTCAACTATCTAAGCGGCAGCCATGACTTGGGGCTCGAACGCGTGGGCATTCGCGCATCGCGCCGCACCAAGGCACTCGAGGTTGCACTCTGGACGCCCACAGGCTCCTTCCCGCGCTCGCAGGTCTCTCGTGTGCTGGCGGACGCCGCTCATCCCACGAGCATCGTGCGCGTGATGAGCAAGGGCGAAAAGAAAGCCCGCCGTGTCTCCAAAGTCGAGATGCTCGCCGGCGAGGGCTCGTGGACCGAGAATATCGCCGAAGGCCAAATGCGCTTATCCGCCCCGTCGTTTTTCCAGGTTAATACCAAGGGCGCCGAGATTTTGATCGAGCTCGTTATGGACGCCCTCGACCCGCAGGAAGACGAGCTGGCCGTGGACCTGTACTGCGGAGCCGGAACCTTTACCCTGCCGCTCGCCCGCCGCTGCGACTTTGTTGCCGCCGTCGAGGCCTACGGTCCGGCCGTGCGCGACCTGCGCCGTAACCTCGAGATCAACAAGCTCGACAACGTCGACGTCATCGGCGGCGATGCCGTGCGCGAGTTCCCCGACCAGGACGCCGATGTCTTGGTGGTCGACCCGCCACGCGCGGGCCTTGCGCCCGAGGCCATCGACCTCATCGCCAGCACGAGTGCGCGCGATGTCGCCTATGTGAGCTGCGACCCTGCCACCCTGGCACGCGATCTCAAACGCTTTGTCGAAGAAGGCACCTTCTTCCCCGTAAAGATCACGCCAGTCGACCTGTTCCCACAAACCTTCCACTGCGAGACCGTCGTCCACCTTAGACGCAACTAGACTGTTTGCCCAAGACCACGCCCGATGATTTTTCTGAGACGGGGATAAAAATAAATTTGCTCCGAATGATTATTTAATCCCCGTCCCGAAATTGAACCGTCCCCCCATTTCTTGAACATTAGAAATGGGGGCTTCTTTATGGACGGGAGAGTCAGGCACGACGCCACGCTGAGGACTCTTGCAGCAGAGCTTTGCGACAGGGGGTACGGGCGCGCCGAAGGCCGGCGGGAGGCCGAAGGGTGCCCGGACCCGGCCGGGGCCAGCGGCGTGCGAGGGCAAGCTCATGCGACGGAGCTGCTGCCCGGGCGCCTGAAGGACGAGTTCTACAGGAACCGGACGTGGCGGAGCTTCGAGGAGTTCAAGCGGGACCTCGACGCCTATACCGTTCACTGGAACAAGAGGAGGCGGGTTAAGCAAAAGGGACTGACCCCGGAGGAGTTCCGGAATCAGTCCCCATGTGCGACATAGGTCGCTAATTGACCCGTCCAAGTATCGGGGCGCAGTTCATTTCAGCGCCGCCCGAGAAAGCTAAACGCCTTCTGGCAGGTTGTCCCGGGCCGAGGGCGGCCACCTTGATCGCCCTCGGCCCTCACCCACCTCAACTGCTCCTCAATTACATAGAGCTAGTCGAAAAGGGCGCAGGCTAGCGGGCGCCTTCCTCATCGTCGTTGGGCCGGTAGGTGATGAACTCGATAACAAAGGCCAGGACGGCAGAGACGAGCGAGGCGATGATCGCGAAGATCATGTGGGAGATCCCGGCGCCACCAGGGGTCCCGTCGATGAAGTTGAGCAGGTTGAAGACGCCGAGGCCGCCCGAGATGTACATGAGGGCGCCCGTCATTCCCACGATGGCGCCGCCAACGGCGGAGCTCAGGCATGCCACGACGAATGCGCGCTTGTTGGGGAGGGCGATGCCGTAGATGCCCGGCTCGGTGACGCCGAAGAAGAAGGCGGAGATCATCGCGGGAAGGGCGATGCCGCGGAAGCGCTCGTCCTTGTTTCTGAGGTACATGGCAAAGATGACCGCTCCGAGCGCGAACCCATGGCCGATGGTGGCGGCGAGCACGCTGTCGTGGCCGAGGGTATTCAGGTTCATGATGGAGATGGGGATGAGGCTCCAGTGGAAGCCAAAGATGACGAGGCACATCCACAGTCCGCCGACCAGGGCGCTGCCCAAGACGGAACCAACCACGGGAAGCTGGAAGATGAACGAGAACGCCGCGCTCAGCAGGTTGGTGATGAGGGTGGCCACCGGGCCGATGACGAGGTAGCCCAAGACGATGGAGACCGTCATCGTGGCGAGCGGGACGAGGAACATCTTGAGCGCAGCCGGCATCCAGCTCTTGAGCCAGCGCTCAAGGATAGAGCCGAACCACACCATGAGAAGGACGGGGATCACCGAGCTCACGTAGCCGGACACGGGCATGATGATGGGGAGCCCGAGGGCGGTGGCGTACCACGAGAACGTGCCGGCCACGCCGAGGTCGATGCTGCCGAGCGCCTCACCCGAGGTCAGGACGACCATCGTCGGGTAGAGGAGCGCCACGCCGATTGCCACGCCGGTGAACTCGTTCATGCGGAACTTGCGCGCGGCACTGAACGCCAGGGCGACGGGAAGGAAGTAGAAGAAGCCGTCAGCCACGGTGTAGAGCAGCGTGTAGAGGCCGTCGTTTGCAAAGGCCGGGACGAAGTAGGTGATGAGGGCAAGCAGTCCCTTCATGATGCCTGCGGCGGCAAGCGGTCCCAGGATGGGCTGGAAGATGCCAGAGATGAGGTCGATGACGACGGAGGCAACGGTCTTATCGCCCTGGGGCTCGTCGTCGGCGCTTGCGCCGCCCGAGAAGTTGCCGGCCTCCAGGACCGCGTTGTAGACGTCCTCGACGATGTTGCCCACGACCACCTGGTACTGGCCGTTGGCCTGGATGACCTGGATGACGCCCTTGAGGGCCTCGATCTTGGCAGTGTTGGCGCGGGACTCGTCCTTGAGTTTGAAGCGCACGCGCGTGATGCAGTGCGCGACGCTGGCGACGTTCTCTGTGCCGCCTACGTTCTCGAGTATGGATCTGGCCAGATCGTCGTATTTTTCAGCCATTATTTTCTCCTTAGTGATATTGCCCGAGCGGCTAGCCCAGGTCGCCTCCGTTGGTGGCGATGACCTGTTGGTACCAGTAGAAGCTCTTCTTGCGCCTGCGCTCGAGCGTGCCGTTGCCCAGGTTGTCGCGGTCCACGTAGATGAAGCCGTAGCGCTTCTCCATCTCGCCGGAGCCCGCGCTCACGAGGTCGATCGGCCCCCAGGTGGTGTAGCCGAGCATCTCGACGCCGTCCTGCTCGATGGCATCGCGCATGGCCTCGATGTGCTCGCGCAGGTAGGCAATGCGGTAGTCGTCCTCGATCGTGCCGTCGGGAAGCACCTCGTCATAGGCGCCGAGGCCGTTCTCCACCACAAAGAGCGGCTTCTGGTAGCGGTCCCAGAGGTCGTTGATCGTGATGCGGAACCCAAGCGGGTCGATGACCCAGCCCCAGTCGCTCGTGCGCACGTAGGGGTTCTCCACGCCGGCGAAGGCGTTGCCCTCGGCGATGCCGCCCACGGAGTCGGGGTCGCCCGCGGTGCAGCGCGAGGAGTAGTAGCTAAACGAGATGAAGTCGACGGTGTTCTCCGCAAGGATGCGCTCGTCCTCGGCGGTCATGCCCACGTCGATGCCCTCGCGCTCGAGCATCTTGAGCGCGTAGCCGGGGTAGCGACCGCGCGCCTGCACGTCCACGAAGAAGAGGTCCTCCTGGTTCTTGACCTGCGCCGCGCGAACGTCCTCGGGACGACAGGAGTAGGGGTAGTAGCTTCCCGCGGCGAGCATGCAGCCCACCTTGTTCTCCGGATCGACCTCGTGGGCGATCTTGGTGGCCCAGGCGCTCGCCACGAGCTCGTTGTGCGCGGCGCGGTACTCGGCCTCGCGGGCATTCTCCCCGGGCTCGAGGACGATGCCGGCACCCATGAAGGGACGGTGCAAGATCATGTTCATCTCGTTGAACGTGATCCACCAGCGCACGAGGCCGCGGTAGCGGTTGAAGAGCACCTTCACGAGCCGCTTGTAGAGCTCGATAAGGGTGCGGTTTCGCCAGGCGCCGTACTTCTTGACGAGGTGGATGGGACAGTCGAAGTGCGTGATGGTCACGAGGGGCTCGATCCCGTGCTCGCGGCAGCAGCGGAACACGTCCTCGTAGAAGGCGAGCCCGGCCTCGTTGGGCTCCTCCTCGTCGCCATTGGGGAAGATGCGGCTCCAGGCGATGGAGAGGCGAAAGACCTTAAAGCCCATCTCCGCGAAGAGGGCTATGTCCTCGCGGTAGTGGTGGTAGAAGTCGATGCCCGTCTGGGCCGGGTAGTAGTACCCGGGCTCAAAGTCGAGCATGTGCCTCAGGCCGCGGCTTACGTCGTTGCGCTCCGGCCCGTGTGGGATGACGTCGACGTTGGCAAGGCCGCGGCCGCCCTCGTCATAACCTCCCTCGCATTGGTTGGCGGCGGTGGCTCCTCCCCAAAGGAACCCTTTTGGAAATGGCATGGTGCCTCCTTCTCTCTGGCGCCCCCATCTCTGCGGGGGACGCTTTATAACGTCCTTGCGACCTCGCGCGCCGGGCCCGTGGCCCTTTCCCTGATGCGCGCGGGCCGCCTGTGAAGGGGTGACTAGCTGACGGCTTGCCCCGCGGCGGCGCGACGTGCCTCCCGGCCTTCGACTAGGGAGGGGACCTGCGCCAGGCACACGCCGGCGAGGATGATGGCGACGCCCAGCCACTCGACGACGCCGAGCGGCTCGCCGAGGACGATCATGGCGATGAGCAGGCCGGCGGGGAGTTCCGCGGCGGCCATGACAGTGGAGAGGCCCGCAGGCAGGTGCGGAGAGCCCATGCCGAAGAGCAGGACCGGGCAGAGCATGCCAAAGAAGCCGGCGATGACGGCAAAGGGCAGGATGCCCTGGGCGAGGACGCCCGAGACGACGTAGTCCGGGCACACCGTGAGCGACATGACCACGGAGCCCGCGCATACGATGACGCCACGCTGCTCGGACGAGCAGGGGGCCTCGACCTTGCCGGAGAGGGTGACAAAGAGGGAGCAGGACACGGCCGCCCCCAGCGCGCAGAGCAGGGCCACGGGGTCGTACCCGGTGATACCGGTCTTGTAAACGCCGCTCGCGAACACCGTCCCGAAGACGATGACCAGGGCGGAGGCTACTTGGAGGAGCCTCGGCGGCCGGCGCGTCATGACGGTCTGCCACACGAGCCCCAGCCACGTGAACTGGAAGAGGAGCGTGAGCGCCACCGGGGCGGGCAGCACGCTCATGGCGTAGCAGTAGAGGATTGAGGTGAGGCAGGTGAGGGCTCCCAGGCCCATGAGCTTGAGGGCGAGCTTCCAGCCCACGCGCTGCCAGCGGTGCCCGAGCGCGTGCCCTGCGAGCGTGGCGAGGGCGAAGAAGAGGCAGCCGAACCACGCCTGGCTCGCCACCACCTGTGCCGAGGTGAAGCCCGCGGCGTAGGCGAGCTTGTAGGTCGTGGCCATCGCGCCGTAGCAGGCGCCGCCCGCAAAGACCTGGAGCGCCGCCTTGGCCTGTCCCGCGCCCGTGACTCCTGCCCCGGCGGCCTGTTGCTTGATTGTGTTTGTTCCTGCCATTAGGCTCCCTTCCGTCTGCCGTCTTGCAGATGCACGTCTCGTGCGTCTGTTCCCTGCAGTCGGAAGGTGGGCTCGTGCGGTCTTCTGGCGGTGCATGTGGTACCTGCTGCCAAGACGAAAAAAGCCACGCAACCGACTGCTCGGTTGCGTGGCAAAAAGGTGGCTAGCGCCCAGAAAAGTCCACGCGTTTTTAGACTGAGACAAAGTACTACAACAGGTGAGATTCCGTCAAGAAAAACCGAGGAAAAAAGTGAGCCTCTGCCCGCCGTACCTGTGACGGTCGTTCCCCGAACGGGGCGGTGCTGTTGGGGACTGTCTCGATCTGTAACAGTAAGACCCGGTTTTGGTCCGTAGATGTTACAGATTTAGACGTTTTGTCGGGGCGGTTTCCGTTTGTCTTGATCTGTAACAGTTAGGGGTCAAAAGTGGGTCTAGATGTTACAGATTGAGATTGTTGAGGATGGGTGAGGGTAGCTAAAATAACCCCGTCCCCTTTTAAACATTGGGAAATCGAGCGTGGCAAGCGTATGTCTTCGGGGTATAAGACGGCTAATTGTATGCCGCCCTATGAAAGGAACCCTTATGCCCAGCGTTGCCGTTCTCGCCGCCGATGGCTTTGAAACGATTGAATGTCTGACCATGGTCGATGTCATGCGTCGCGGCGGCGTGCGCGCCACGCTCGTCTCGATCATGCCCACGCGCGAGGTCGTAAGCTCGCTGCAGATCCCCGTGACCTGCGATGCGCTCTTTGACGAGATCGACTTTGACGAGTACGACTGCGTCGTGCTGCCCGGCGGCCTGCCCGGTGCCACCAACCTGCGCGCCGATCAGCGCGTCTGCGACGTAGTCTGCGATTTCGCCGCGACCAAGCACGTTGCCGCCATCTGCGCCGCCCCGTTTATCCTGGGCGAGCTTGGTCTACTCGAGGGACGCCGCGCCACATGCTTCCCCGGCTTTGAGAAGAGCTTCCCCGAGGGAGCTTATACCGGCGAGAAGGTCACGCAAGACGGCAATATCATCACTGCCAGCGGCATGGCACAGTCACTCCCCTTTGCCTTGGAGCTGCTGCGCACGCTCGCCGGCGAGAAGGCCGTCGAGAAGGTCGCCGAGGGCATCCAACTATGATTTTGGCTTCGCAATCGCCGCGCCGCATAGAGCTGATGCGCGAGGCGGGCTATAACATTCGCGTAATTCCCGCAGACATCGATGAAACGCCTTTTGATGGCGAAGCTCCGCTTACGCTCGTCGAGCGCTTGGCGCGTGCCAAAGCTGCTGCCGTCGCCGCCGAGCATGCCGAGCCCAATGAGTTGACCGTCGCGGCCGATACCATCGTCACCTTCGATGGCAAGATTTTGGGCAAGCCGGCAAACGAGGACGAGGCGCGCACCATGCTCCGCGAGCTTTCGGGCCGCACACACCAGGTGGCGACCGGCGTCTGCATCGTTAAAGCCGGCGACGCTACAGCTCCGCATGCCGCCGAGAGCCTGTCGTTTGTCGATGTGACCGACGTGACGTTCTATGAGCTTACAGAGGAGCAGATCGAGCGCTATGTTGCCTCCGGCGAACCCATGGACAAGGCCGGAGCCTACGGCATCCAGGGCATAGGCGGCCGCATGCTCGTGCACGACATTTCGGGTGACTTCTACAACGTGGTGGGCTTGCCTATCGCCCGCGTCGCACGCGCGATTAAAAAACTCTCGTAATTGCATCTGGCGCTGGGTATCCCCCAGCGCCTACAATTTTGCCGTACCGTACGGATCCCGACCGGGCATAAGGCCCGGCGGAAAACCGATAGGAGAAAATATGGACACACTGCTCGAAGCCATCGATGTCTGCAACGTCGATGGCTTTTGCTTTGGCAACTATACGGACGAGGAGGCTGGCACCGGCTGCACCGTAATCGTGGCGCCCGAGGGTGCCACCGGCGGTGTTGACGTACGCGGCGGCGCTCCCGCTTCGCGCGAGACCGACCTGCTGCGTCCCGAAAACACTGTCGATAAGGTCCACGCTGTCTGCCTTTCGGGCGGATCGGCCTTTGGCCTCGAAGCCGCAAGCGGCGTGGCCCGCGAACTCGAGAGCCGCGGCATCGGCCTTCCCGTCGGCCCCACACAGGTGCCCATCGTGTGCTCCAGCTGCATCTTCGACCTTGCCTTTGGCGACCCCACCGTGCGTCCCGACATTGAGGCCGGTATCGCTGCCGTGCGCGAGGCGCTCGACCACACCCCTGCCACGCTCGAGCAGGGCAACGTGGGCGCCGGCACCGGCGCCACTGTAGGCAAGCTCATGGGACCTGCTACCTGCATGAAGGCCGGCCTTGGAGCTGCCGCCGTGGCACTCGGCCCCGTCAAGGTGGGCGCCGTGGTCTCCGTCAACGCCTGCGGCAACGTCGTCGACCCGGCCACTGGCGAGTGGGTGGCCGGCATGCGCGCCGCAGCCGATAGCGACCAGATCGTCGACATGGAGCTCGCCGCCCTTGCCGCCGCCGGCTCCATGCAGATGCCGCTCGACCGCACCAACACCACCATCAGCTGCATCGTCACCAACGTGGAGCTCACTAAGGCCCAGGCCACCAAGGTCTCTCAGATGGCCGCGGACGCCTACGCGCACGCCATCCGCCCCACACACACCACCAACGACGGCGACACCATCTACACCCTCGCCAGCGCCAAACTGGGCGCCCAGGCAAGCGCCGCCGTTCCCCTAGACCTGCTGGGCATGCTCGCCATAAGAGCCCTGGAAACCGCCATCGTAAACGGAGCCAAAACCGCCAAAACCTCCCACGGCATCCCCGGCGCCGCGAAGTAAACTAGCTCGTCCGGTTGTCCGATGGGTCTTGGTTATGTTTGCTGCTTTACAGTCCTGGCTCGCACGAAGAGCACATTAAGTGCTCTTCGGCTCGTGCGGAACTCGCGACAAACATAACCAAGACCCACCGGACAACCTACCAATCAGATTCTTTTCAGCCCAGGCCCCTGTGTACCGCGCGTCCAAGATCTTCAAATTCTGCTTGCTAACACAAAGCGAGACACAGCAGAGGACCCCTGGTCCTTAACTTGATACGAGTTCCGCACGCAAAGGAGGCGCCAGTGGCGCCTCCGTCTTGCGCAGGACTGTTCGAAGTAGCAAGTTAAGGACCAGGGGTCCCCGTTACCCGAGCGCTTCTGTGCTAGTTGAATTTGAAGATCTTTGAGGCAAGACGGTATAGGCCGAGTGTGGTTTTGTCTCCGGCACGACCGCGCAGGTTGGTGAAGAAGCCGACCACACCGTAGCGTGCACGACGATACATACGCTCGTCATAGGCTTTCAGATCACTCCACAACGTCTTCAGGCGCTCGTCGGCACAATCCTCGTCGGAAAGCTTAGTAAGCACCGAGCAGATTGCCATCATCATGGTGAAATAGCCCATCATGTACGAGCGCAGACGCGATGACTCGACATCGCCGTACAGATGGAACGACTCCATCATGATGCGCGTCACGCGGAACTGCTGGTCCAGACGCTTGACCATCGTGGCCTCGTTGACGCTTTGACCCTCACGGCCGATAAAGTAGCGATAGAGGTCGATATCGGCGTAGTACATGGTCTTACAACGCGGCAGCGGCACGTAGGCGTAGATGTTGTCTACATAGAACGTGTGCGGCGGCATAGGCAGATTGGACGCGCGCAGCACATCCGTGCGATAGCACAGGCTGTGCATAAGCAGATTCTGGTCCAGACGGAAATGACCAATCTGGTCCCAGGTAAAGATCTTTTTTCGCGGCAGGGCAAACTTGTAGCCAATAGCGGTGTGCGTACCCTCGTAAACCTTCTCGTACACATAGTTCGAGATAAAGAGGTCGACGCGCTGGTCGCGCTCCTCAAAACCGCGCAGGATCGAAAGCATAGTCGACAGGGCTGCGCCATCGAGCCAGTCGTCCGAGTCGACGACCTTGTAGTAGGTACCCTGCGCCTCGCGCAAGCCCGAGAGGACGGCAATGCCGTGGCCGCCGTTCTCCTGATGCACCGCGCGGATGATGCCGGGATAACGTGTCTCCCACTCGTCGGCCTTGGCTGCCGTCTCGTCCTTGGAACCGTCATCGACGATGATGATCTCGATATCGGTGGCGTAATTGCTCCCCTCCAGAATGGAGGTGATGCAATGGTCCATGTCCTTGGCGGCGTTATACGAGGGAATACCGAATGATATGACTTTATGCATGGCAGGCGATAATCTCATCCGAAAGATCGAGGGCAGAGTTGGTCACGGCATCCATATCGTAGTAACGATACTC
The DNA here is from genome assembly GCA_048367555.1 of Collinsella sp. Classification (GTDB taxonomy): domain Bacteria; phylum Actinomycetota; class Coriobacteriia; order Coriobacteriales; family Coriobacteriaceae; genus Collinsella. The sequence continues at coordinate 32,250 of DBGCAP010000032.1, read as the reverse complement.
GGCCAGACGACCCACCGGGTGGAAGTTCGTCAGGTTCTGGACGCGCTCAAGATAGCGCTCATAGAGCTCGCGGTTCTCGGGCTCCAGAATGGCGTAATAGGGCGTCTCGCCCGAGCCGGGCGTATAGGCCTTGGAATACTCCTTCATGATGGTGGTCTTGCCGGGCAGGACCTGACCAGTCATGTTCTTGAACTCGGTGATGCGCGTGTAATCCTCGCTCGTGGTGTAGTTGACGGTGCCCACGGGCTGGAACTGGTCCATATCGAGCGTCTCGAACTTCATGTCGAGCGTACGGTACGGCAGAGCGCCCAGGTCGAGGTTGAACAGCTCGTCAAGCGGACCGGTGTAGACGATCTCGCCGCCATAGACCTTACCGTCGATCTTGACGGTGGTCTCGTCGATCTCGAAGAGGTCGCGGGCGTCCACGTCGCAGAACACATCAATCAGATCGTGGTCGAGCATGCGCTCGAACAGCGCGGTATAGCCGTCCTGCGGCATGCCCTGGAAGGGAGCCTGCGGGAAGTAGCGGTCATCGTCGCCCACAAAGACGGGAACGCGGCCGGTGATCGAGGGATCGATCTGGTCGGGCGTCTGACCCCACTGCTTCATGGTGTAATGCAAAAAGACGTTCTCGTAGACGTAATCGGCGACCTCGGCAAGATCCGGGTCGTTCTTCTTGCGCAGCTCCATGATGGGCACCTTGACGTCCTTGCCAAAGGTCTCCACGAGCTTCTGATACAGCTCCTCGCCGCGCTCATCGCCAAAGGCAAGCTTGAGGCTCGCGTGGTTAAAGGGCACAGGCATAAGGGTGCCGTTGATGTTGGCGAGCACCTTGTGCTGGTAGTCCGTCCACTTGGTAAAGCGCGACAGGAAATTGTGGACGCGCTCATTAAAGGTATGGTAGATGTGCGGACCATACTCGTGGACCAGGATTCCGGCCTCATCAGCGCAGTCGTAGGCGTTACCCGCAATGTGGCTACGGCGTTCCAGAACGGCAACGCGATAGCCGATAGTCTCGGCGAGACGACGGGCGCAAACGGCACCGGCATATCCAGCACCGACGACAATCATGTCGTATACGCCGGCGTTAAAGCCTTCAGGCAGGCCTGAGGTAATCTGCATCGATACTCCTTGTCAAAAGCCACGGGCTCGTTAGCTGGGCTTTTCTCGAACATTCTTCGAGACATATTTATCAGAGCGATTATAGCGCTAATGCGTCCTATAATGAGCTTGCCACACAAGGAAAGCTCAAGCACCGCGGCGTACATAATTGAAAGGTAAACCCGCTAGCAGCGGGTTTATTCGTGAACAGCCGGGCGCCTGGAGCTTAGCGAAACGCTTGTAAGGAGTAACATGAGCGATTTCCTAAACCGTATGAAGTCTGCCGCCAAGGCCGACCTTAAGACGATCGTCCTGCCCGAGGGCGAGGATCCGCGCACCATCGTCGCGGCCACCAAGATCATCGAGGAGGGCCTGGCAAAGATCGTCATCCTGGGCAACCCCGACGAGATCAACGTTCCCGGCGCTACCGTCATCGACCCGCGTAATGCCGAGAAGCACGAGGAGTACGCGCAGAAGTTTGCCGAGCTCCGCGCCAAGAAGGGCGTCACCATCGAGCAGGCTCGCGCCCAGGTAATGGACGCTACCTACTTTGGCACCATGATGGTCAAGATGGGCGATGCCGACGGCCTGGTCTCCGGCGCCTGCCACTCCACCGCCGACACCTTGCGCCCCGCGCTGCAGATCCTCAAGACCGCCCCGGGTACCAAGCTGGTCTCGGCCTTCTTCGTGATGTGCACCGACACCCCGCAGTTCGGCACCGACGGCACGCTGATCTTCGCCGACTGCGGCCTCAACATCAACCCGTCCTCCGACGAGCTCTCCGAGATCGCCATCGCCTCCGCTCACTCTTGGTCCACCTTCATGGGCAACGTTGAGCCGCACGTGGCCATGCTCTCCTACTCCACTATGGGCTCCGCCGGCGGCGAGGTCGCCAAGAAGGTCCAGGAGGCCGTGAAGTTCTGCAAGGAGAAGGCTCCCGAGCTCGCCATCGACGGCGACCTGCAGCTCGATGCCGCTATCGTCCCCACCGTCGCCCAGCTCAAGGCTCCCGGCTCCTCCGTCGCCGGCAAGGCCAACGTGCTCGTGTTCCCCGACCTCGAGGCCGGCAACATCGGCTACAAGCTGGTCCAGCGCTTCGCCGGCGCCGACGCTTACGGTCCCATCCTGCAGGGCATCGCCAAGCCGGTCAACGACCTGTCGCGCGGCTGCTCTGCCGACGACATCGTGGGTGTCGTGGCCATCACCGCCGTCCAGGCTCAGATGGCTGAGTAGCGTACGTATCCCCTCGGGACCCTACAGGGTAAAGCTCTGAAAACGTCCTCGGACATGTCGGAAGCCCCCGCTGCGCACTACGTGCGGCGGGGGCTTCCTCCGTCCTGCGGAATGTTTTCAGAGCTTTACCCTGTAGGGCCCCTGCTGCTACGTAGCAATCAGGGTATCTGGGGTAGACGGCGGCTTGGCTACGAGCTGGAGCTGAGGATCTGAATGGTTGGGTGCCGTTGTTGGGAGCGCAGGCGTTGCTGGTGACGATCACTTTGGGACTGGAATTTCCGCCTGCTAGCAAAAGGCCTCCGGAGCTGTTGCTCTGAAGGCCTTTCGCTTACTTGCAAATGCGCGCGCTAGTTGTTCTTGGTCAAGCGTTCGACGTCGTGGGCGATCATGTATTCCTCGTCGGTGGGGATGACCATGACCGTGACGGCGGAACCGGCGGCACTGATGACCTGCGGGCCGTTGCCCACGGCCTCACGGTTCTTGTTATTGTCGATGCGCACGCCCAGCCACTCAAAGCAGTCGCAGAAGGCCTTGCGGATCGACCAGTCGTTCTCGCCGATGCCGGCGGTAAAGGTAATGGTATCGACGCCCGCCATAGAAGCGATCATGGAGCCGGCCTGCTGCATGGCCTTATAGGCAAACATATCGAAAGCGAGCAGGCAGCGCTCATCACCCTCGGAAGCGCGCGTGCGGATGTCGCGGGCGTCGTTGGAGATGCCCGAGATGGCGAGCAGACCAGACTGCTTGTTCATCATGTCGTCGACTTCCTGGTAGCTGTAACCGCCCTCGCGCTGGAGGTAGCACACGGTGGCCGGGTCAATGGAGCCACAACGGGTGCCCATCATCAGGCCGTCGAGCGGCGTGAGGCCCATCGTGGTATCGCGGCACACACCGTCCTCGATGGCGGCAAGCGAAGCACCGTTGCCCAGATGGCACGAAAGCAGACGGTGGCAACACGAGCCCAGGATTTCCTTGGCCATCATCCACTCGTAGCGGTGGCTCGTACCGTGGGCGCCGTACTTGCGCACGTGGTACTTGTCGCACACGTCCTTGGGCAGGGCGTAGGTGTAGGCGACCTCGGGCATGGTCATGTGGAACGAGGTGTCGAAGACGGCGACGTTGGGCAGCTCCGGATACTTCTCACGACAATACTCAATCGCCGCGGCCTCGCCGTAGTTGTGCAGAGGAGCCAAGGGGGCTACCTCGAGAATCTTGGCCATGACCTCGTCGTCGACAACTGCGGAATCATCGAAGTGCCAGCCGCCCTGAACGATACGATGTCCAATGCCGTCAATCGTAAAGTCGGTCTTCTCGAGCTCCTCGAGCACGCGAGCGATAGCAGAGCGGTGATCGGGGAAAGGAACCTCCTCGGTCTGCTTGGCGCCACCGTTCTCGGAGTGGCCAAAGATGCCCATGTCCGATCCGATACGCTCGCAATTGCCCTTGGCGAAAACCTCGCGGGTATCGGTATCCAAGAGCTGATATTTAAGGCTTGAGCTGCCGGCGTTGACAACAAGTACGTTCATGAGACTCCTTTGAAGTGCAATGCGGTCGACGCAGACCCCTTAAAGCGGCCGCATTTTAATAAGAAGTTATCATATCCTGATAAATAGCTATCATCATATCGCCCAACGAGCGCGAAAGAGGGGCTGAACGGCGCTTGGTCGTCCAGCCCCTCCCCTCTTGCAATTACTTGCCGTTGACGATGCGCTCGACGTCAGAAGCGATCATGAACTCCTCGTCCGTGGGGATGACGAAGATCTTGACCTTGGAATCCTTGGCAGACAGGCACCAAGCGCCGTCGCCACGCAGGGCGTTACGGGCATGGTCCATTTTGACGCCCATAAAGGCCAGACGGTCGGCAACGCCGGCGCGAACGGCCGGAGCGTGCTCACCGATGCCGGCGGTAAAGACCAGGGTGTCCATGCCGCACATGGAAGTGGCCATCTCGGCAGCCTTGGCGGCAATCTTGTAGACGAACATATCGAAGGCGAGCTGAGCCTCGGGGTCGCCAGCGGCGGCGAGCTCCTCGACGTTGCGGCAGTCGTTGGTCTTGCCACCGGTCACAGCCAAAAGACCGGACTTCTTGTTCATCATCTCGTCGACCTCGTCGAAGGTGTAGCCACCCTCGCGCTGCAGGTAGCACACGGTAGCCGGGTCGATGGAGCCGCAGCGGGTGCCCATCATGACGCCGTCGAGCGGGGTGAGGCCCATAGTGGTATCCATGCACTTGCCGTCCTCGATGGCGCACAGGGAGGCACCGGAGCCGATGTGGCACACGACAACCTTGCGGGCCTCGCCGTTGGTCATCTCGGCGACCTTCTTGGAGATGTAACGATAGCTGGTGCCGTGGGCGCCGTACTTACGGATGTGCAGCTTGTCGCAAACATCCTTGGGAAGGGCGTAGGTCTTGGCGACCTCGGGCATGTTGAAGTGGAAAGCGGTGTCGTAGACCGTAACGTTGGGTAGATCGGGATACTGCTCCAGGCAGAACTCGATAACGTTGGCCTCGGGGTTGTTGTGCAGCGGCGCCAGCGGGGCGACCTCGCGAATCTTGGCGAGGACGTCCTCGTCGACGAGGGAGGAATCGCCAAAGTACCAACCGCCCTGAACGATGCGGTGACCAATGCCTTCGATCTTGACGCCATTGGCCTCGAGGTCCTTCAGGACGACCTCGATGGCGACCTTGTGGTCGGGGAACTCGATGTTCTCGGTCACCTTCTTGGAGCCGTTGGCAGCATGGGTGAAGGTACCGCCGGTAAAGCAAACGCGCTCGCAGGAGCCCTTTGCGGACACCTTGTGGGATTTGGTATCGATGACCTGATACTTAAGGGTCGAAGATCCTGCGTTGACGACCAGAACGTTCATGTGTCTCCCTACTAACAGGCGGTGTGGCGCCGCCAGGTTACATACGTTTCAATAATAAACCCAAACGCCCTCGCGCTCGGGTTTATTGCGTTGATATATAAGTTATCGGTGCCAGAGCTTCCGTTTCATTGCACGGAAGAAGCGTCCTCAGATGAGGTTCTCGCCCAGGTTTTTGCCACCGAGGACGTGCATGTGGAAGTGCATGACGGTCTGGCCGGCGTTGACGCCCTTGTTGGAGATGACGCGGAAGCCGTCCTCCAGGCCCTTGGCCTTAGCGACCTCCTGGATGGCGTGAGCCATGGCGCCCATGGTCTCGGCCGGCACGTTATCGGCGATATCGCTGTAGTGCTTCTTGGGGATCACGAGCGTGTGGACCGGCGCCTGGGGATTGAGGTCGTCGAACGCGATGACCTGATCGTCCTCATAGACAACGGTCGAGGGGATCTCGTGGTTGGCAATTTTGCAGAAGATGCAATCACACATGGTTGGTTCCTTTCTCGCAGACCAAGGTAATTATATTTGGTCGGGATGGTTAGAACGAGAGGTTGTCGTCCGTGTTGGCGGCCTCGCCGTCGGCGAGCACGTCGTTGCCGTCGACGTCCTTAAGGAGCACCGAGACCTTCTGCTCGGCATCGGACAGGCGGGTGCGCAGGCTCTTGAGGAGCTCGACGCCGCGGGTATAGCTCTCGAGCGACTCTTCGAGCTCCATATCGCCCGACTCCAAGCTGCGGATGATGAGTTCCAGCTCCTGCGAGGCCTGCTTGTACGTAAGCTGCTCGACCGGGGTCTTCTCTGCCATATCTGTTTCCTTTCCTAAAGGTTTATAGCTATGAAATGCGGCCTACTCGACCGTATCGACCGTTGCCGCCACGTTGCCGTCTGCCATGCGCACGCGGATGGCGTCGCCGGGCTTAAAGGTCTTGGCGCTCGTAGCCACCCCATCATCGCTGTACGCAATGGAATAGCCACGGGCAAGCACCTTGAGCGGCGACAGGGCATCGAGCGAGGCTGCCGCACGGCCCAGGTCGGACGCGGGTTTGCTGAGCATCGTGCGCCCCTGATGCTCCAGGCGGGAACTCGCAAGCGTGAGCGCATGGCGCTTGCCATCGAGCCCCGAGGTGCTTGCAACCAGACGCTCGGGCAGACGCTCGAAGTTGGAGCGGAAGGCCCCAACCGAACGCATTATGGCGCCCGACAGGCGATCGGCAGTCAGCGCAAGCTCCGATTCGCGACGCTCGACCATAAATGTGGGGTCGTTGAGGCACGGGCGGCACGCAGAGGCATTGAGTGCATCGCCCAGACGGACCGTATAGGTATCCCAGGCGCGGCGACCGCGCTGATCGAGCATCTCCAGGTCGACCTGGGCCGACCCAATCATCGATGCCATCGCTGCTCCCAGACGCTGATGGCGCGTCTCGAGCACGTCGGCCAGCTCCGTCATAGCCGGCGCCACCGATTCTGCCGCTGCCGTGGGCGTGGAGGCGCGGCGGTCGCTCACCATGTCGCAAATCGAGGTATCGGGCTCATGGCCAATGCCGGTCACCACGGGCACAGGACAAGCCGCCACAGCGCGGGCAAGTTCCTCGTCATTAAAGGTCATGAGATCCTCGAAGGAGCCGCCGCCGCGCACCAGCAAGATGCAGTCGGGCGCTGGCGTAATGGAAGCGGCGCGGCGCAAGCCCTCGATGAGCTCTGCCGGCGCACCCTCGCCTTGAACCTTGGCACCCACGCAGACGAGCTCGACGAGCGGGTTGCGACGGCGCAGCGTGCGCTTGACGTCGTCGATTACGGCACCCGAAAGCGAGGTGACGACCGCCACGCGCGAGCAGAACACCGGGATGCGACGCTTACGCGCCTCATCCATCAAACCCTCGCGGCGTAGCTTTTCGGCCAGTTGCGCCACTTGTTGACGCAGCAGGCCCTCCCCCGCCAACGAAAACGAGCGAGCGACAAAGCTCATGCGGCCCGTGGGCTTATAGAGATTGAAGTTACCCTTAAAGCTCACCTGCATGCCGTCGCGCAGATCGAAGGTGCGCTTAAGATAGGCGCCCTTCCAGATGATGCAGTCGACGGCGGCCGAATCGTCCTTGATCTGGAAATAGCAGTGGCCGCTTCGGGCGTTAGGACCACGAAAACCCGTGACCTCGCCCAAGACGCTCAGCTGCGGAATGGCATCGAGCGCACCGGCGGCGATCTCCACCGCCTGGCTCACGCTGAGCTCCTTGCGCTCCTGATCGTCCGAGCCGTCGAACTCGGCGGAAACGGCATTGCCGGTTAGGTTCCAGCCTGCCACGCAGCCTCCTTTCGTTATCGCGCACAGAGGCTCCGGCCCTGCGCAAATTCAAATCCAACACATAGTACAGCGCCGCAGGGACACAAATCCCCACGGCGCCTGTCAAGCCAATTTGTTATCGGTTGGAGTTTCTGTTGTAGCGAGCCATAAGGTAGAGCAGCTGAATGATCGAAGTGAGCGCTGCGGCCACATAGGTAAGCGCGGCTGCCGTCAGCACCTTCTTGGCGCCGCTGACCTGTTTGGAACTCATACCCGACTGCTCGATGTACGCCACAGCGCGTCGGCTGGCGTCAATCTCGACAGGCAACGTAACGAGTTGGAACAGCACGCTAAACGAGAAGAAGATCAACGCGAGGGTCGTGAGCCCGGCAATGTTCATAAACAGGCCCAAGAGCAACACGATGGTCCAGGTGTTCTGGGTAAAGTTGACGACTGGGACCAGGGCGGTGCGCACCTTCATCATGGCGTAACCGCTTTGACGCTGGGCGGCATGGCCCGCCTCGTGGCAGGCGACGGCAACGCTTGCGACCGACCCGCCCGAACGGTTGGCGTCCGAGAGATACAGGTTGTTATCCTGCGGGTTGTAGTGGTCGGTGAGCTCACCAGCCACGCCCTTGATACCCACGGCGTTGCAACCGTTGGCGTCGAGCATGCGGCGAGCGACCGTGGCACCCGTATCGCCGTCCGAGCGAACCTTGGACCAGGTCTTGTACGTCGAGTTGATATAGCTCTGCGCAGCAAGGCCAAGCACTGTACAAACAAGAACAACCAGCAGGTACAGCGGGTCGATGCCAAAGCCGTAACCATAGTAATAGGGCATGCGAATTCCTCCGAATCGAGTTACACGTTGGACGCATTCTACCCACTCAAGCGGCTAGGCTTCCCTACAGGAGCTCGATTTTGCCGTCCTTCACGGTGAGTCCCATATTGCCGGAAAGCAGATCGTCCAGACGCGAACCCACAAGCTCAAAACGCCAGCCTTCGCGCAGGGGACTTTGCTCAGGATGCTCAATGTAGTCGGCCAGGTCATCGCGCGAGGCAATGACCGAGGTCGCCACGCCCGAGCGTTCGGCAACCAGGCGAATAAGCGCATACATAAGGTCGGTCACGCTCTCAAGCTCCGGCGAAATCTGGCGATGTCCACGCACCATGAGCGGCAGGCGATCGCGCGGGCAGCTCGCGCCGCGCTTGATGGCCATCAACGCGCCATCCACGTCGCGCTCTCCCAGCTGGTCGGTACCGCGGATGCTGCGGAACTCCTCGACACGCACGGGATTGCGCTTAACCAGGGCTAGCAGCGTATCGTCGGACATAACCCACTTGCGCGGGATATTGCGGCGCTCAGCGCGGTCTTCACGCCAGGCGGCAAGCTCACGCGCAATGCCCAGCTGATGGCGGCTACACGAGTTGATGCGCTTGACCTTGCGGAATGCCTCATGGCGATCGGCACGGTAGTGCGACTCGTCGGCCAGCGGGCGCAGCTCATCGAGCACCCAGTCCACGCGGCCCAGCTCGCGCAGACGGCTCATCATCTCGGTATAGGCGACGATCAAGTACTTGACGTCATCGATCGCGTACTCGATCTGCTTATCGCTCAGCGGGCGGCGCGACCAATCGGTCAGCGACTCGGTCTTGGGCAGCGATACGCCGCAGAATGTCTGAACGAGCGCACCATACGAAATCTGCTGGCGCTCGCCCAAAAAGGCGGCGGCAACCTGTGTGTCAAAAATCGGTCGCGGCAGTACGCCCACGGTGTGGAGCATAACTTCCATGTCCTGTGAGCAAGCATGGAATACCTTGGCCACGTCCTCGTCGGCCATAAGCTCGGCAAGCGGCGAGAGGTCGTCGATCACCAACGGATCGACCGCGGCACTCTCGGCGGGGGTGGCAATCTGGACCAGGCACAGGCGCGGATGAAACGTGCGCTCGCGCAAAAACTCGGTGTCGACGGCAATCGCGTCGAACTCGCGGGCGCGCTGGCAAAAGTCGACCAGAGCCTGATGTGTGGAAATGTACATATCAACCCATCGAATAAGGTTAGGCCCGAAAAACACGGGTAGGATATCGGCATTGCTCTACAACTATACTCGGTTAGTCACAGAACGGGAACGTAAGTATGCGCTGCCTTATCATCCACAACCCGGCATCGGGTCCCAGCTCCGATGAAATCTACGCATTCACGCACGCCCTTGCACAGGGCGGCGACGAGGTCGTAATGCGCTTTATCGGCGATGGCATGGAGCCCGAGGACGCGGTAGCGGACGTTCGCGAGTTCGATCGCGTGGTCGTTTCGGGCGGCGACGGCACCGTCTCCAACGTGCTCGACCAGATGCGCGGGTGCGGTGTCCCTACGCTCGTCTTCCCCTCCGGCACGGCTTGCCTGTTCTTTAACAACATCGGCAATGCCCCCGAGGCGGCGGCACTCGCCAAGGCTTGTCGCGCCGGCCGCACGGTCAAGGTGGACATGGGTGAGCTCTTTTGGCTCGACGAGAACGGTAACGAGAAGCGTCACGGCTTCATCATCATCGCCGGCTCGGGCTTCGACGCCGAGATCATGATGAAGGCCGCTCCCACCAAAAACGACATTGGCGAGATCGCCTATTTCCTGTCGGCACTCGCCACACCCAACCCCACGGTGGCGCACTTCACCATTGAGCACGACGGCATTGTCGAGGAGCTCGACGGCATCTGCTGCATGGCAGGCAATACCTCGGTCATCCAAAACGACATCAACCTATTCCCTAACTGCCGCATGGACGACGGCATGGTCGACATCGTCGTTATTGAGCCCGTACGCACGGTGCAGCTGCTCCCCACGGTAATTACCGCCGCGCTCGACCCCGCTGGCAAATTGCTCGGCCGTCCGCAGTTTAAGATCATCCAGACCAAGGAAGCCAAGATCACCTGCACGCCATCGCTGGGCATGCAGTTCGATGGTGAGATCATCTCCAGCAACTCCGGCGTCTTTGGCGCCCGCGCGCTTCCGCAATGTCTCGACCTCATCGTCGACGAATTTTCACCGCTCGGAAAATAGGAGGACCCCATGAACGACAATCCCCTGATTGGCTTTATCGTCATCGTCTTGGCCATGCTCGTCGGTTACGCTATCAATGTGATTCATCGCCGAAAGAAGTAAATCCACATTGGTATGATATTCATCCAGTTATCGACTCTCCCGCTGTTTATGCAAATCCTAAACAGCGGGAGAGTTTCCTTTTTGAGCACTGCCTGGCGCTTTATTCAGCTATAGTAAATGCAGGGTGCCTTTATTTAACTAAAGCTATAAAATGAGTATTATTATCCGCTCATCGTATATTTCTTCGCGCTCATCGAGTAAATCCTGTTGTCAAATGAATACTCTTTACACTTCCTTTAGGCTAGTAGATGTATTTATTAGCTGAAGCTCCGTACGGTTTCGCGGGGTTTCAACAGTTGGGAGGGATCATGAGGTTTACTCATCCTGTCAACACGCTCAAGAAGCTTGGCTGCGGCCTTGCATTTGGAGCAGCGGCCATTATGGCCATGCCGACTTCGGCGCTCGCTTGCACCCAGATCTACATGGGCAGCCAGCTCACGGCAGACGGCAACACGTACTACGGCCGCTCCGAGGACTTCGGCCCGCGCTACATCAAGCACTTTGGCATCGAGCCCGCACACAAGGACGGCAGCAAGTACACCTCGATCGAGTCCGGCTTTGAGTACAAGTCCAAAGGCGCAACCTACCGCTACACCTTCGTTCGCGACAACCCCTCTCAGTGGGAAGATCGTTACGATGCATATTCCGAGGCTGGCATCAACGAGAAGGGCGTTTCCTGCTCTGCCACGCTGAGCACCTCCTATAACGAGAAGGCAGAGGAAGCCGACCCCGTCACCGAGGAGACCGGCATCGGCGAGTACAACTACGCCAGCGTCATTCTGGGCGAGAGCGCCACGGCCCGCGAGGGTGTCGAGCTCCTCGGCAGTCTGATTGACGAGCAGGGCGTCTGCTCCAACGACCAGATCATCATTGCCGACAACAACGAGACCTGGCTGTTTGCAGCGCTTTCCGGCCATCAGTGGTATGCCATGAGGCTCACCGACGATATCGCCTCGCTCAATCCCAACATCGGCAACCTCACCTATGACGTCGACCTCGACGACACCGAGAACTGCCTCCACTCCGAAGGCATCGAGTCCATGCCTAAGGAGAAGGGCTTTGCCGAGTACACCGACGGCAAGTTCGACGTCGCCAAGACTTACGGTGAGGAGATTAGCGAGGCCGGTATGCACCAGTGGTCGCGCTATGTCCAGGGCCGCGATTACTTCATGGCTCCGCTTACCGAGGGCACCGACTACGAGATCGTCAAGGACGAGCGCGAAGACGCTCGTGCCACGACCGGCGCCCTGGTCCACGAGATGCAGCCGCTGTTCTTTACGCCCGGCAAATCCGACTGGAACACCTTTGAGATGATTCGTTCCTTCGCCGCTCGCGGCGAGAATGTCGCCGGCCTCAACGCCAACACCGACGGCGCCTATGCCATCGGCTCCAACCGCAACACCGAAATCCACACCTTCCAGATCCGTCACGGCATGGACCCAGAGATCGCTACCATCCAGTGGGAGATGCTCTCCAACGCCGAGTTCTCCGTCGCTATCCCCCTCTATTCCGCACTGCTCACCGAGGTCAGCCCCTACTTCAGCGATCAGGATGTCTCCTTCGATCACTGTGAAGAGGAAGACGTCGTGAACAACGAGGAGCCCAAGAACTCCATCAACTACGTTCTCATGGACATCAACACGCTTGCCTATGAGAACCGCGACAGCTGCGCCGCCGGCGCCCGCGCCTATCTCGACGCCCTGCAGAAGGAGCTCATTGAGCAGAACCTGACCGTCGACGAGGCCATGCAGGCCGCCAAGGACACCGAGGCCCGCACCGCTCTGGCCAACAAGGCCGGCAAGGCAGCGACCAAAAACACCTATGTCAAGTGCAAGGCCATGCTCGAGGAGATGCGCGACTACCTCAAGGAGGGCGACTTCTCCGAGGAGTTCGTCCCGAGTGACTATGATGCCGACAACGACCGCCTGGTCGAGTCCATCACCTACGCCGACGAGGCCCTCTCCGATGAGGACGTTGCCGAGCCCGAGGTTGAGGAAGAGGCGACCGAGGAGAAGTCCGAGGGCAACAACATGGCCACCATGGCCGTTGGCGCCATCGTCATCATCGGTGTCTGCGGCTTCGTGCTCTATCGTCGCAAGAAGGCCTAAGACCCTCACGTTCCGAGAGACGGGCGGGGTCGCATGAGTCATCCCGCCCGCTCAGCCTGCCCTTTTGACCGGCAGGAAACGCCGCCGAAATCTTTTCAAAAAAAGATTTCCCCGCACACACTTCGCTGTGCTATAGTGCAGCGCAACAGCAACGAGGTGCAACCGCGCCAAGGCATCACGAAAGGAGCCACCAAGATGAAGAACACGATGAAGTCCCTCAACAACTGGTGGTGGCGTGATGCGAATACGATCGGTCGACAGTGAGTCCCTCACGCCTGTTTTTGCGCTCTAGGTGATTGGAAGGCCTCCGGTTTCGACCGGGGGCCTTTTTCTATCTCGAGCCCGATCGCATTCACATCACGCGCCTCCGTTTTTCTCTTACACTCCCCATTTCGAAAGGACTTTCACCATGTCTCAGAGCACCACCGCCACCGCCCAGCCCCGCACCGTCCAGACCGCCGACCGCGGCAAACTCGATATCCGCGCCCTTGTCCTGCTCGCCATCCTGCTTGCCGCAGGCTTCATCCTCAACTTCACCGTCGGCAAGGCAATCTCGGGTATCTCGGGCGGCATGATCAGCCCCGAGTTCATCATCTCGGCCTTCTGCCTCACCATCCTGGTCGTTCGTCCCAACATTGGCCAGGCGCTCGTCATAGGTCTCATCTCGGCGGCCGTGATCCAGATCACCACCACCTCGCCGTTTGTCGATTTTGCCGCCGAAGGGATCGCCGCCATGCTCATGGCCGTCATTGTCAACGCCGCCGCCAAGGACGGCCAGGTTAAGCCCGTCGTCGCCATCGTCGCAACATTCGTGACCACCTTTGTCTCCGGCGTCATCTTCATGGTCATCAAGATGGCCATGCTCGGCGTGGTGGGCGAGCTCGCCGCGGCCATGCTGCCCGTCGTCGCCATGACCGCCGTGTTTAACGCCATTCTGGTCGGCGCTCTCTACATGCCCATCCAGAAGGCCCTTAAGCTCAACTAACCTGCTCGGCTTTACGAGCCACCCCATCTTGGCGTTCATTCGTCGCTCGCGTACCCAAGTACGCTTCGTTCCTCTTTCGCGCCAACCTGGGGCACCTCGTAAAGCCGTCTCCGTGCTTCACCACCAAAGACTGTCCCAAACAACGAGCTTTTTGGGGACGTTCTTAAACGACTAGTCATATAAGAACGTCCCCGATGACTATGAAAGGTATCCATGGAAACGATCATCAACGTCGACGATGTCTCGTTCTCCTATGGCGCGCAAACCGAGCAGGCGCTCAGCCACGTCTCGTTCAGCGTGAACAAGGGAGATTTCATCGGCATCATCGGGCCCTCGGGCGCCGGCAAGTCCACACTTGCCGCCTGTCTGTCGGGCGCCGTGCCTCACCACTACACCGGCGCCTTTTATGGCTCCGTGTTAGTTGACGGCCACGACACCTGCGAGGTCTCGCTCACCGACATATCGCAGATTGTCGGCAGCGTGCTGCAAGACATCGACACGCAGATGGTCGCTTCGGTCGTTGAGGATGAAATGCTCTTTGGTCTCGAGAACTTTGGCGTTCCGCACGACCAAATCGAGCAGCGCGTGAGCGAGACGCTTAAGACCGTCGGCATTAGCGACCTGCGCGACCGCGAGATTGCCACCCTCTCGGGCGGCCAAAAGCAAAAGGTAGCCATCGCTGCCATCCTCGCCATGCGCCCGCGCGTCTTAGTGCTCGATGAGCCAACCGCAGCACTCGACCCCGCCAGTTCCACCTTGGTCTTCGAGACACTGCGTGAGGCAAACCGCACGCTCGGCATCACCATCGTCGTTGTTGAGCAAAAGGTCGCCTTGCTTTCGGAGTACTGCAACCGTGTGTTGGTGCTCGATCACGGCCAAATCGCGCTGCAAGGTGAGCCGCACGAGGTCTTTGCGCACACCGACAAGCTTCGCGCCATCGGTGTCGATTGCCCGCGCGTCACGCGCATCTTCAACAGTCTCGAGGCCGATGGCCTGGTAAGCGGCACGCCCTGCCTGGATGTCGACGAAGCAGAACGCCTGATCACGGAAATCGTCGACCCCGACCGTGCGACAAGTGATACCCAGGCGCCAGCCGGCTCCCCGCACGCACCGTCGCTGCGCCCGCATGCGAAAGACGCCGAGCCGGTGCTCGCCTTTGACCATGTCGAGTTTTCCTACCCCCATGGAGGCGCCGCCGTCCACGACCTCAACTTGACGCTCTACCCCGGCGAGCTCGTGGGCATTGTCGGCCAAAACGGAGCCGGCAAAACCACGCTCACCAAACTGCTCACGGGTTTGCTCAGGCCCGCATCGGGCAGCGTACGCGTTACGGGCTTGGACACGGCATCGGTTCCCACGAGCCGCATCGCACGCGAAGTGGCAACGCTTTTCCAGAACCCCGACCGCCAAATCTGTAAAGACACCGTGCTCGACGAGGTCGCCTTTGGTCTAGAACTTGCCGGCATCGACCGCGCCGAAGCTCTGCGTCGCTCCCAGCTGGTCATCGACCGTTTTGGTCTGCCCGCCGACGAGGCACCGTTCTCGCTGTCGCGCGGCCAGCGCCAGATGGTGGCACTCGCCTCCGTTGTAGTGGTCGAGCCCAAGATCGTGGTGCTCGACGAGCCTACGAGCGGTCTGGACTACCGCGAGTGCATGACTGTGATGGAAACGGTGCGCACCATGGCCGAGCGCGGTTGCGCCGTCATCATGGTCTGTCACGACATGGAAGTCGTTTCCGACTTTGCCGAACGCATCGTGGTGATGGCCAACGGTCGCATCCTCGACCGGGGCCGCACGCACGAACTGTTCTCGAACATCGAACTCATGCAGCAAGCCTACGTTGAGCCGCCCCAGGTCATCGAACTCTCGCGCCGTCTGGCATCTACCGTCTCGCCCGCCTTTACGCAGGTGAGTGAGGTCACTGATATCGTACGCATTACCGAGGAGATGGTCCGCCGTGGTTAACGTCATCGACTACATGCCGGGTGACACGCTGCTACACCGCCTGAACCCCGTCATCAAACTGGCCCTCGCCGCCGCCATCATCATCGGCATTTTCTTGTCCGACACCTATGTGGCACTGCTGGGCTTTCTGGCGCTCACGCTCGCGCTGGGAGCCTACGCCGGTGTCGTCGACCGCCTGCTCGCGCTGCTCAAGCTGCTGATTCCGCTCGCGTTCATCATGCTGGTGCTGCAGCTGGCTTTTATGCGCGATGGCAACATCGTGTGGGGCTTCGTTACCGACACGGGTCTCATCACCGGCTCCAAGGCATGCCTGCGCCTGCTGGGCGTAGCGCTACCACTCATCCTGATGCTCATGGTGACCAAGCTCAACGACCTTGCCAACGCCTGCGTGGAGGTGTTGCACGTGCCGTATCGCTACGCCTTCACCTTTACCACGGCACTGCGCTTTGTGCCGGTGTTTGGCCAGGAGATGAACGCCATCATGGAGGCGCAGACCGCACGCGGCGTCGAGTATGACACCAAGAACCCCATCAAGAAGCTCAAACTCATGCTGCCGCTGTGCGTGCCGCTACTGATCTCGAGCGTGGGTAAAACCGATGCCACGGCCTTGGCGGCAGAGCAACGTGGCTTCTACCTGCGTACGCTCGCGAGCTCGTACAAGCGATACCCCATCAAGGGTCTGGACATTGCCATACTTATTGCCAGCATTGCCCTCATCGTCCTCGGCTTCCTGTTCTAACCCATCGTCACCGGCAACCGACAAACGCAAAAGGCCCCGGCTCGCATCAAACGAGCCGGGGCCTTACTGTTTTCCAAGATAAAACCAACCAAAATAAACCTGTCCCTTTTTGGCAGGTCGAGGGCTACAGGCGGTAGGGGGCTCCGCTACGGATAATGGACTCGCGTACCAGGACGTCCATAGCGTCGAGAGTGATCTCGGGCATCTCTCGGTACTTTTGCAGCACCGAGAGCTCGGTGCAGGCCAGGATGACGCGATCGCAGCCGCTGCGAGCGAACTCCCACATCACACGATCGAACTTATCCATATCGGGCTCGCGTCCTGCCTTCACGTCATCGTAGATGAGCGACATCACGTCGGCCTGACGCTTCTCGCTGGGGTAGACGACTTCGACACCTGCCGCCTCGCACTCGCGCCCGTAGACGCCGGCGCCCACGGTGCCGTCGGTACCCATAATGCCGATCTTGCGCACCGGCTCGGCCGGCATGCTCAAGTTGGGGTCGAACTCGCACTCCCCCATCACCGCGCCCGCCAGGGCATAGCGAACCGACTCGCGCGGCATATGGATAATCGGCACCTTGGTAAACGACTGGATCTGGTCGTAGAAGTAGTGTGACGTGTTGCAGGGAATGGCAATGTGCGCACAGCCCAGCCCCTCGAGCGCCTGCGCACATTCCTTCATGGTCGCCAGCAGCTCGGCATGCTCGCCGGTCTTGATGGCCAGCGTACGGTCGGGCATGGTCGACTTAGAGAGCACCACCATGTCGATATGCTCCTGATCGCAGGCGGCCGCCGTGTGACGCACCACCTGGTCGTAGTAATACGACGTGGCCTCGGCGCCCATACCGCCGATAACTCCCAGTTTTTCCATCGCCGCCTCCTTGGTGACACTCGCACCATTGCGCGTATCATACCCGCGCCCGCCCGATACAAACCGGGCGGGCGCGACGTTCATCCTATTTGTAATACGTCTTGAACAGCTTAAAGTGACGCAACTTGGTGTGCCACATGCGCAGCCAGCGGTTAAAGACAAAGTCGCCCTTCATAAACGAAGGATCGGCAGCCTTGCCCTCCTTGGCCAGACGATGCGCCTTCGCACGCAACTCGGGGTCCTTGACGTACTTGTCAACGACGCCCATGGGGACAACCATCCACAGCGCCTCGTCCTGCGCCGTCACGAACTCCGGCTCAAACGGGCGGTTGTACACGTACTCATCCACCACGTACTTGGCAACGTTAAAGCCGCTGTTGGTAACGTAGTAGTTACTGCGGCCCTGGCGGGTGTTGAAGTCGAAGAACTTAAACGAACCGTCGCGCTCGTCGTACTTGACGTCAAAGTTGGAGAAACCCGTAAACTTGAGATCTTCGAGCAACTTGCGCACGCCACCCATGAGCTTGTCGTTGGGCTCAGTGATGATGCAGGCGTGGTTGCCGACACCATGGGGCTGATGCTCCTCGAGCAGCACGTGACCCAGGCACATCATGCGAACCTTGCCGTTGCGATCGGAATAACTGGTCAGTACGCGCATGTACTCGTCGTTGCCGGGCACGCGGTCCTGCAGAATTAGGTCGTCGGTGTAGCCGCTCATATACACATCGCGAATGACCTGCTCCAGCTCGGCGCGATCGGCAATCTCGTAGGCCTTCTTCTGGCCCTCGAACTCGTGCTCCCACCACATAATGCCGTCAGAGGGCTTCAGAATCATCGGGAAGGGGAAGTCGATCTGGTCGAGCACCTCGGCGGAAGCCTCGCCCTGGGCGTTGAGCATCGCCATGGTAAAGGTAAACGTGTGCGGATAGGGCACACCGTGCTTCTCGCACAGCTCGTAGAAGATCTCCTTCTTCTGGCACTGCTCGAGCATGCTGTAGGGCGCATAGGGCGCGATGACGTTGGAGGCAAGCTGGCCGGCATCCTGAGCCTGTGCGGCAAGCGCGACGTAGTTATCGCCGCAGCCCATCAGAATAATCTTCTTATCGGGATTGGCCTGCGCAATGCCGTTGACGGTCTCGATCATGACCGGCATGGTATCGATATCCACATTGGGCGTATAGTCGATAATCTGGCTGCGGTATGCAGGACCTGTATGATACTTGCCAAAGACCAGACTCTTGACCTGATACTCCTCGTAGAAGGCGCGCGCCACCGAATAGGCGTTGATATCGCCGCCGAGCAGCACGGGTATAAACTCGCGCTCTGTAAACTGCAATGCCATGGAAACTTCCTATCATCAACTGCCCGTACGATGGGCGGTCTTTATGCAACTGGTTTATTCTAGCGTGCCAAGCTGCCGCTTCCCAAAGTTCCACCATATCTATGGCAAGCAGGCGCTTATGATCGAGCCCGCAGGGTTCCGTAACGTTAAAGTTGAACTCTATGGTTTCTCAACAATTCACTATAACTGCAGGTCAAGGCTAAAGCCTCAAGTTCAACTTGACCCTTTAGAACCTTTAAGGTTCAAGTTGAGGTCGAAAGCAGTAGTAGAATACCTTTCGAACCATAACCTACGATTGATTGCAGAGGGACTGGATGCAGCATTCGAACCATCGCACCGCAGCGCTCATCGCGTCGAAGCCGGCTCGTATCATCACGAGCGCCGCGCTCGCCGTTGCACTGACGGCCGCGCCGATGCTCTCCCCCGTCGCAGCCTATGCCGCCTCGCAGGCAACGCAGGATCAGCTTTCCGCTGCCCAGCAGAAGATCGAAACCGCCACGAGTGCCTACAACGAGGCCCGCACCAAGCTCGAGGATCTGCAGAAGCAAATCGACACCAACGAGGCAAGCATCGAGAAGATCGAAGCCGAACTTCCCGATCAGCAGGCCAAGGCGAGCTCCGCCATGCGCGATCTGTATAAGTACCAGAAGGGCACCAACCCCATCGTGAGCTTCCTGGTCAATGCGCAGAGCCTGGGAGAGTTCATCACCACCTGCAAGTACACCAACCAGATCACGAGCTCGAGCGTCGACGAGATCGAAGAGCTTAACAAGATGCAGACCGAGCTCGAGCAGAACAAGACCGAGCTCGAGCAGGCCAAGTCCCAACTCGAAACCGAGCAGAAAACCGCCGAGGACGCACTGGCACAGGCCCAGCAGCTTCGCAGCGAAGCCCAGGCAAAGGCCGAGCAGGAGAATGCCGCCGAGCTGGCCAAGCTCGAGGCCGACAAGGCCGCTGCCGCCGAGAAGCTCTCGGGCGAGGGCGTGAGCGGCAACAACTCCAACAGCCAGGCCAATAACGCCAACACCACCATTGACACCACGGTGAACAACTCCAATACCGGCAACTCCGATTACGACTCGTTTATCAACGAGTGGACGAGTCGCATCGACAACTACCTCGCCGGCTCCCCCATGGCAGGCCAGGGTTACACCTTTGCCGTCGCCGCCTGGAACACCGGTGTTGACCCTCGCTGGTCTCCCGCCATCGCCTGCATCGAGAGCAGCAAGGGCCTCTATTGTGCCGGCTCCTATAACGCCTGGGGCTGGAGCGCCCGCGGCGGCGGCTGGCGGAGCTTTGGTAGCTGGAGCGAGGGCGTCTCTGCCCACGTTGCCTACCTGGGCGCCAACTATGGCTCCACGCTTACCCCGGCAGCCGCCAAAAAGTACTGCCCGCCCACGTGGCAGGACTGGTACAACAAGGTTGCAACCCAGATGAACCGCATCTAAGATCAACGTCAAAGGGCCCCAATTGGGGTCCTTTTTTCTTTTATGCGACGGAGGTATCGACGATGCCAGTCGCGTTTGCGATGGCAACAATGATGATCATTGCCAACAAGAGCACACCCATAGCCTTGAGCCAGAGCTTTGCAAGCTTTTTACCGCGATATCTATCGAGTAGCTCAAACCGCCGGCGAAGGCGGCGTTTATCGAGCATCACAAAATGAATGAGCACTATGAGACCGTCAACGAAGATAAAATACTCAATCGCGAGAAACCACATCGGGTAGTTTTGGTTGGCGCCCGTGGGATGAAAAACGGCAAAATGGCTTCCGGCAAAGAAAACAAGTAGCGAAAGATAGACGAATCCGTTCCAAATGCGCCCAACGGTGTCGGGAATGCGGGAGATTAAACTCGGGCGCTCAGGCACCAATGGCAACCCACCCTGAGACTGATCCGTGGGGAGCACGGGCGCAGGGCACACAGCTCGCCGCTCTGGAGGCTCTTGGAAGGAAGCAGCATTCGGCGCGAACGACGGCGTCGGTGCGGACAACGCATAGGATGCGCGCGCAGCGTGCCCTAGCGCCTTCGCGCTTGCAAAGCGCTTGTCCGGATCGAGCGCCATCGCCATGCAAATAACATCGGCAAGCGAGGCGGGGACGTCATATGCCTCGCATTGCTCGCGCATGTTCCGACCTGGCTTGGGACCGGCCCCCGTCAGACAAAAGAATAGCAGGGCACCGAGCGCATAGACATCGCTGCGCACGCTCGTCTGGCCAAAACCGTACTGTTCGGGTGGCGCATAGGGTCGCGTACCAAACTTAACGGTATCGGCATCGGCTCCTTCGCGCCACACGCGAGCGATTCCCAAGTCGATAATCACCAGCGATGAAAACGTCATGCCTGTATCGGGCGTATAGTTCGCGCCCGAAACGATGATATTCGAGGGCTTTAGGTCGCGATGGATCACCGGCGCAGTCATCTCCCCCGCCGACGCAAAGCCGGCATGGAGCTCCGCAACTGCATCACAAAGGGCGCCAAACAGCTCACAAGCATAATCGGGCGTCGCACCCAAACGCCCCACCAGGGCCCCGAGCGTTTCGCCTTCGATATATTCCATGACCACGCAAAGCTCGTCGCCCACGCGGCGGCAATCGACAATCCGAGGCAAGTGCTCGTAACGTCGCCCGGCATGCTGGGCCGCAAACAGGCGTTCATACGCCCCGCCAATCTGGGCCGACGCGTCGATGCGCTTGCGAACAAAGGGGCCAAGAGATCCCCCGCCAGAGCCCTCAAAGTATACGAGCTCGGTCGTCTCGACGTCGGAGTGCTTGAGCACACGGTCTACGCGATAACTGTCATCACGCTCAAGTGACGCCAGGTGTCCGGCGAGCGCAGCGGTCAGCTCATCATCGGAATATGTTGGGCTCTGAGTATCCATAGCGTCCATAATAACGCAGGGCACGGACGCCCAATGACGCCCGTGCCCTGCACGTTCTAAATATCGTGAACGGCGCTTCCGCCAGCAGTTAGCCGTTAACTCACCGTCTCCTCGCCAAAGCGATACAGCTCCTCGTTCACCTTTTGCAGGCTGCAGCCACGATCGATACAGAAAATGATGATGGCGTCACGGCGATCCTTGCAGTTGAGGACATTGGCACCCGCCGCCGTCAAGGCGCGGTTGGTTTCCTTGAGCGTTAGCGCCATGGCGAAGGCAATCTGCAGCACCTTATTGCGACTTGGATGCCGCGTACCGGTAAAGATCTGATAGCCAAACGTCTCGTTGAGGTCGGCCATACGCACCACGCGCGAACGCTCCAGACCTTTCTCTTGCAGAAGCTGCTTTAAGTAGTCCGAAAGCGACGGGGCGGCAAAGTCATGCCCCTTGATATAGCCATCAATGCTTGGCGCATCGAGAAGCTCATTGAGCAGCTCCTCAGTCAGCTTTTTATCGGGCATACGACTTCACCTCCCCCAGTGCATGCAACATGCTAGAAACCGCTCACATCCGAGCGCTCCCAACTGGCGACCTGATCGGGAGACACCGTGCCCAGCGCCTCGAACTTCCAGGAGCCGCCCGCCTTCAGATGATTGGTGTTTGCAAGAGCCGTTCCAACCTGGTTGCCATCAGCATCATACAGAACATACTCAATCTGAATGTAGCTCTTTTCCTTGTCCGTGTTATTGGTCAGCGTACCCGTGATCTTATAGGCAAACTGATTGGAGGTGTCTTCAGCCTCGTCAGCAATGGTATACGGTTCTTGCGGTTCTTTTTGCTCCTCAGCCTGCTGTGTCGTCTCGGCAGGTTTTGCCGAATCGTTCGCAGACGAATCGGTTGAGTTGCCGCCCATAGAGCCCACGGCACCGGCAATAACCAGCACCGCGATGACGCCTAGGACAATCTTGCCAATCGGCTTCTTTCCCTCTTTTGCCATTATGCATCCTTCCTACGATCCGGCTACCGTGCCGGCGCACAGCACATCGTAGGAGGCAGCGAACTCAAATTCATTAGCTGGGAGCTAATGTCGCAACACAGCTTGCCATCCGACGCTCATTGAGTCCTTTTTTCCCTCACCGAACTCATGCCTTTGTTGTTGACTATTAAACATTTAGACGTAAACTGCTTTGTTACCTTGTCAACATCTGAAAGGAACCTCATTGGGAAAAGACGTACTGGTGCAGCAACTCGTCGACTCATTCGACAGCTGGCCCGCCAAAAATTCCGGTTGTGGATTGTCCCGCATGACACAAGAGCTCTATCCTTTTGACAAGCTCTTCTCTCCCATCAAAATTAACAAGCTCACCGTCAAAAACCGCATTGTCATGGCACCGATGGGCAATATCGACATGTGCGAGGAAACTGGCCGCCCCAGTGACATGATGCTGCAGTACTTTTTCGCCCGCGCCAAAGGCGGCTGCGGCCTCATCACAACAGGACTCGTGCCGGTAAGCCACGGCATCGATACCACGGTCACCGAGCTGGACAAGCTCACCTATTTCCCGCGCATCGATCGGAGCCGAACCGTTATGGCAGGCTGGCGCGACCTTGCCCAAGGCGTTCATGCCTTCGGATCGCGCATTTTTGTCCAGCTTACGGCTGGACTCGGCCGCGTGGGCAACCCGCAATGCCTCATCACGCAAAAGAAGTTTCCGGTCTCGGCGAGTTTCTTGCCTAACTACTACATCCCCGCCATTCCATGCATGCGCCTCTCGGACCAAAAGCTGCGCCGTATCGTAAACAATATCGGCCAAGCGGCGGCCGATGCCCATGCCATGGGCATCGATGGCGTCTATTTGCACGGGCACGAGGGTTATCTTATCGAGCAGCTCGGAAACCCCGCCTTTAACCATCGTAAGCTCGGACGTTATGCCGATTGGCGTCAATTTGGCCTCGATATGGTCAAAGAAATCCGTCGCCGCGTTGGGCCCGACTACCCCATTATGTACCGCATCGACCTTTCGCTTGCACTCGAGGAAACCTATGACGAGCAGGTCATGAATTCGACCTATCTGGGACGCATGCGCGGCGGCCGCACGGTCGAACAGACCCTGTGCTATATGGAAGAACTCGTGACGGCGGGAGTAGACATCTTTGACGTCGACCTGGGTTGCTACGACAACTGGTGGATGCCCCACCCGCCCGCGAGCATGCCCGCAGGCTGCTTCGTTCCCGTGGCGCGCGCCGTTCGGGAGCGCTTTGTCGCCGACAATATCCGCTCCAATGCCGGCCTTCCCGTACCCGTTGTCGCGGTGGGTAAGTTGGGCTACCCCGACATTGCCGAACGCGCCCTTCGCAATGGCGATGCCGATATGATCATGCTCGGACGCCCGCTACTTGCGGATCCCGAGTGGCCCAATAAGGCGTACGCCGGTCGCGTGGCAGATATTCGCCCCTGCATCGGATGCCAGGAAGGATGCCTCAACGAGTTTGTCGAAGGGGGCCATCCGCAGTGTGCCGTCAATCCACGCTGCAGCTTTGAATACCTCATGCCCCAGACACCCGCTCCCGCCATAGAATCCAAACGCATAGCGGTGATAGGAGCCGGACCCGCCGGGATGGTCTGTGCGCTAATCGCCGCGCGTCGCGGCCACGACGTAAAGCTCATCGACACCGAAGATGAACTTGGAGGAAAACTCCTCTCCGCCAGCGCCGCCCGGATCAAGTTCGACCTCGATAATTACCGCTCCTATCTTGTTCGACAGGTGCGCGAGCAGACAGAAAAACCCAACGGGAACCTGACACTCGAGCTTGGACGGGCAGTACGCGCCGAAGATCTTGCAAAAGCAGGCTTCGACGCAATCGTGTGCGCGACAGGCACTTCCAATGCGATACCGCCCATCCCCGGCCTTACGGAGCTTGCAGCATCGGGCCACGCCGTGCAGGCAACGCAGCTACTGCGCCAACCCGCGCTGCTTGGTAACGCCAAAACCGTCGCCATCATTGGCGGAGGGGCCGTGGGCTGCGAGGTTGCCCAATGGCTCACCGTCGAACACGGCATACCACAGGTCAGCGTAATTGAAATGCTGCCTCACATGATGCAGGGCGCCTGTACGGCAAATCGTGGCCACCTACTCCATGCGCTCAGGGGACGCAATGTGCGGCTTCTCAATATGACACGCGTCGAGCGCGCGGAGGTCGGCGGCAAACGCGAGTCTGGAGCCCCATCGAGGTGCGCGCGTCTCCACTTGAGTCGCAACTGCCACAAAAACGTTCCCGACCCCTACGTCTCGTGGTCACCGGTCTTGCCCGAGAACGTCGAAAACCCGCTTGCACCCAAAATCGGCAACGACTGGAAGCCGCTCGAGCTAACCTGCGACCTGGTAATCATTGCCTGTGGCGGACACCCCGACGATGCGCTGTTCTACAAACTGCAGCAGACGCACGCCGCAGACGAGCTGCATAACATCGGCGATGGGTTTGCACCCGGCCGCGTGCTCGAAGCGGTCCGTGCGGCATACCGACTCGGCACCAATATCTAACACGAAAGGATGGGCTCACAGATGAACCTGACCTCCCAGCAACAAGCCCTGCTCGACGGCGCCAAGGGCCCCGCCATGGCCAAAGTGGTCAAGACCCTCGTTATGTACGGCGAATGCTTTGGCGCCGAGCGTATGGTTCCCGTGACCGGCGCAAACGGTCATCTTGTCACAAGTTTTGGCCTCTCCATGCTCGGTCCAGTCTATGACCTTATGGATGAGCTGCTGAAAGACGGCGCACTGTCCGGTCAGTCATTCTCGGTCGACCCGAGGCCCCTCGACCCCGCCGTCCCGGCCAACCCGCTGCAAAAGTTGCTGTTCAAGACTATGTATTCCAAACAAGACGATTATGAGGCACAGCTGCGCAGCATGGGTCTATTGGACAGCGATGCTTTCACCTGCACCTGCTACCAGCCCGAGGTTGGCAATCGACCTCGGCGTGGCGACATCCTAAGCTGGGCAGAAAGCAGCGCCGTGGTCTTTGCCAACTCCGTGTTGGGCGCTCGCTGCAATCGCAACTCCGGCATCATCGAGATGTTCGGCTCAATTGCCGGCTTTGTCCCGGAATTCGGCCTGCTCACCGATGAGGGCCGCAAGGCGACCTGGATCATCGAAGTCGACTGTAAGCGCAAGCCCGAAGCGCAAGTGCTTGGCAGCGCCATTGGCATGAAGGTGATGGAAGACGTCCCTTACATTAAAGGCCTCGACTGTTGGCTTGGCCGCGAACTCACACCCGACACGCAGGACTACCTTAAGGACATGGGCGCCGCCAGCGCATCGAACGGCGCTGTCGGGCTCTACCATGTGGACGGCATCACGCCCGAGGCCGTCGAACAAGGCGAACAACTCATAGCACCAGACGCCCAAATCTATCGCATTGACGACGCCGAGCTGGAACGCATCCGCTCGAGCTACCCCGTTATGTGGAAGAACCCGGGCGCGCGCCCCAAGCTGGCCTTCATCGGCTGCCCCCATCTCTCGTCTGCACAACTCGCCCACTGGGCAGACGCTATCTGCGATGGGCTGAGCGCCTCCGGCAACCGCCGCGTGCAAGTACCAACCGTGCTGACCGCCGCACCATCTGTGGCAGACGCCTTCCGCAAGACTGCGGCATACAGACGCCTCTCGACTACCGGCGCCGTCGTCTCGAGCATCTGCCCGCTTATGTACACCAACAACCCGCTGTGCGGCAGCATGCCCATCATCACCAACTCCAACAAGTTGCGTACGTACTCGGCATCGCGCTACTACACCGACGACGAGGTGCTCGCCTACGTCACCACCGGAAAACCAATCAAATAGGAAGGCGACTCCTCATGGAAAAAATCTTTCACGGCCGCGTCGTTGTCCCCGGAACTGCCCACGCCAAGGCACTCGTCTCTCACGGAGGGCTCAACACACTCGCATCGTTTCAGAAGGCACTGATGTTTGGCGACAAAAAGGCCACGTGTTCCGACCAAAACAATCCCGACTTGTACGGCAAACCTTTGGCGGGATGCGCCCTGTGCCTTCCGCAGACCATCGGCTCCACCACAGGCGGCATGGTGCTCTTCTGCGCCACCAAAATGGGGCGCCAACCCGCATGCCTGCTGTTTTCCAAACCCATTGACAGCCTTGCCGCCGCTGGCGCGATTCTCTCGGGCGTATGGACCGACACCCCCATGCCCACCATTGACAACCTGGGCGATGAGTTTCTCGATGCCGTATCGACGGGAGACGCCATCACTGTGGCCGAAGACGGCACGGTCATCGTCGGCTAAGACTGTCCGACCCGCCGCCCTCAGATGAACAACGTGTTTCGCCGTTTCCCACGCGCGGTGCGGGCGATAATCTTGACATATTCGATATACAACACGAAAGGAGTCCCACCATGGGAGCATCGGTATCGGTCGCACAGGGCGCGCCTCTTGATGCAGGCACCTACAAGGCAGACGAGGCAGCCGTCGAGCGCTTTTGCGAATTGCTGCGCATCCCCACCGTTTCGCGTGAGAGCATCGCCGAGCGCGACGATGAGCCCTTCAGTCAGTGGATTCCCACGCTTCAGCGACTTTATCCGCATTTCTTTAAAGTCGCCGAGCTCACACGCATCGACGACTTTGGCATGCTCCTGCGTTGGCCTGGCGCCGATTCCGCCTTGGACCCCATCGTCATGATGGCGCATCAGGACGTCGTGCCCGTCGAGGGCCAAGACTGGAAGCATGATCCCTTTGGAGCCGAGATCATCGACGGCGA
Organism: Collinsella sp.; assembly: GCA_048367555.1. Lineage (GTDB taxonomy): Bacteria > Actinomycetota > Coriobacteriia > Coriobacteriales > Coriobacteriaceae > Collinsella. The sequence goes on along the minus strand of DBGCAP010000032.1, from coordinate 4,961 downwards.
AATCTGGGCCCGCGGTTCACTCGACACCAAGTGCATCGTCTCTGCTTTTCTCGAGGCCACCGAGCACCTCATCGATCAGGGCTTCGTTCCCCCGCGCGATGTCTGGTTCTTCTCGAGCGATGGCGAGGAAATCGCCGCGCCTACTGCAACCCATGCAGTGCAGTGGCTTCGCGAGCACAACATCCATCCCTATATGGTGCTCGATGAGGGTGGAGCCGTGGCAACCAATGCCCCGCTCGGCGTCACCGAACCCGTTGCCATGGTAGGTGTGTCCGAGAAGGGCCACGTCGACCTTACCGTCACGGCGCGCGCCGACGGCGGCCATGCCTCTACGCCTGCGGCAAACGATGCCTGCCGTCTTCTCTGCCGTGTATGCGAGACTATCTCGGCCAACCCCGGCAAGCCGCAGCTCACGCCCGCCGTCGAGGCTACACTGACCGAGTTGGGTGCCCGTAGCAGCGCGACGTATCAGGCAATCTTTGGCAACCTGTGGCTCACGCGCCCCGCGGTTACCAAGATCATGGCCGCCAGCCCCGAGACCTCGGCCATGCTGCGCACAACCTATGCGCTCACGCAGCTCGAAGGCTCCAATGCGCACAATGTGCTGCCACCAGCTGCTCGCGCCAACTTCAACGTGCGCATCGCTCCGTTTGAGAGTATCGCCGATGCCGTTGAGCGCGCCCGCAAGCTCGCCGCCCAGCAGTGCCGCGCCTCGGGCGTAAGCCCCGACCATGTCACCGTCGAAATCAACGAGGCGATTCCCTACACCGAGCCCGCGCCCATCTCGCCTTACGAAGACGATGCCGCCTTCAACTACATCCATCGCTGCGTGTCGGGTGTCTATCCCGAGGCCGGCTTTGCTCCCTACGTGCAGAACTCCTGCACCGACTCGCGCGAGTTCAACGAGATCTGCGATCGCGTCTACCGCTTCTGCGGCTTTATCTACTCGGGTGAGGCACGCAAGCTCATCCATGCCGCCAACGAACGCATCGGCGTCGACGTCTACAAGCGCGGTATCGAATTCTATGTGGCGTTTCTCGCCAACCTTGGACAACTGTAGGACGGGAGGGCCGATAGCGCCCCTCCCCGCTTTTACCGACCAGGAGAACCAGCATGACCCAACCAAATCTTAAGCGGGCGGCCCGGCTCGACACCAAGGCCGTCGCCCTCGCCTCCCTACCCTTTATGGGCATGATCAGCTTTTGGCAGGTCTACGACGGCATCGTTCCCAAGATGCTCACAGGGACCTTTGGCCTATCCAACTCGCTCACCGGCGCGATCATGGCCATCGATAATGTCTTTGGCTTGTTCCTGCTTCCGCTCTTTGGCATCCTCTCGGACCGCTGCGCAAGCAAACTCGGACGTCGAACGCCCTTTATCTTGGGCGGCTCCGCGGTGGCAATGCTCTCCGTCCCGCTCATCGCGATTGCCAACAACATGGGCAGCCTACCTCTGCTCATTGGCGCGATTATCCTCACGCTTTTGGCAATATGTGCCTACCGCACCATGACGGTTGCCATCGTGGCCGATATTACGCCTCGCCCACTTCGAACCAAGGCGGACTCAATCGAGAAGATCGTCGGCTATGCGGGAACGGGCCTTATGCTCGTCGCCATCTCGGTCATGGTTCCCAGGGCCGACAAACCCAATTATCTTCCGCTCTTTATCTTGCAGGCCGCCTTTATCCTCGTGTCGGCCGTTGTCTACGGCATCTTTGTCCGTGAGCCCGCCCTCGTCGAAAAGATGCGCGAGAAATCGCTGTCCATGGGCATCGACGAAGATCAGATTGACAAAGATGACTCCCCCGAGGCCGGCGGTAAAGATCGCGTTGCAGACGCCGGCGTACACCGCTCCATCATCATGCTGCTCGCTGCAACGTTTTTCTACTACATGAGCTATAACGCCATGACCACCAATATCAGCCGTTATGCCGATATGTTCTACGGCATGGAGGGCGGTTCCTATGCCATCATCAATATCGTGACGATTGCAGGCGCGCTGCTAAGCTACGTACCCCTGGCAAACCTTTCGCTCAAAATCGGCCGCAAAAAGGTCGCCCTGGGCACCGCCGTCATCATGGTTTTGTGCCCCGCGCTTCTTTGGCTGGCACCCGGCTTCTCGCCCGTGTTGTACGGCGTCTTTTTGTTGCTGGGCGTCGCGTTGGGCGGCGTGGACCTGTGCGTGTACACGATGATTCTGGAGTGCTGCAGCTCCCAAAGCGTAGGCCGCTACTCCGGTTACTACTACACCGTGAGCATGGCGGCTCAGGTGGCGACACCGATTCTCTCCGGCATCGTCATGGACGTGGCGCCGTCGATGCTCTTCGCCTACATCACGGCAATGGGCATGTTTATGGCCGCGAGCATTGCCGCCGCCAAACACGGCGACGCCATCTTGATCGACGAGGTCGCTCGCCGCGAGGCAGCCGAGTAGAAGTGCACGCCAATATTGAGCAATGGAGCCGGATGGGGGCATTTCCCATCCGGCTCCCTTTTTCATCCTTAAGAGGCTCGTCGAAGCCTACCCCACCGTGACGGATTCCCCGGTAAAGGCACTGATCATCAACAGGACAAAGAACACCAGGTAGCTGACACTCAGCAGGTACGCAATGATCAGAAAGAAGGCCCATCCGACATTGGTCTTGCCATCGGCACGACGTTGCTCGCGAGAACGGCACAGCCAAATCGTCACGCCAATGGCCACAATCAACAGCACAAGTGCCGCTGCCGCCAGTCAAGCAAGCGCAAACATCACGCCAATGCTCACAGCAATAACCGGGAGCAGCAGCAAGCCGCACCCGCACCCACCAGGACTAAACACGGCAGACTGCCGGCGTCGTTCCATCGTCACTCCAACCTCAACATCTTTGAGCGCTACAACGCAATGGCCTGCTGAACGGGAACGATCTTATCCAGTTCCGGTTCGATGCGCCTCTTCTCTGCCTCGAGATCAAACGTCATCTGGGCTCGAAGCCAATAGCCATCCGTCAGGCCAAAGTAGCGGCAAAGACGAAGATCGGTGTCAGCCGTAACACGACGCCTTCCCAAAATAATCTGCCCAATACGCTGAGCCGGAATCCCGGTCTCCTTAGCAAGGCGATATTGAGAAATACCCATAGGGACAAGAAATTCCTCTTTGAGAAGCTCGCCGGGGGCCACCGGCGACAACAATCCAGCATCAGTTTTGTCACTTGTGATAATCGACGATTTCAACATTCCAAGCCATCCCCTGTCTCCACTCAAAACAGACCCGATAGCGCTCATTGACACGGATACTATATTGACCGGCGCGATCGCCCTTCAACGCTTCAAGACGATTGCCTGGCGGAACGCGAAGATCATCAAGCGAAGCGCAGATCTGCAGTTGGCGAATCTTCCTCAAGGCGACCCGCTCAAAAGGAATGAACTTCCTAATCCGCACACCCATTGCAAAGCGTTCAGTGTCTTCATCTTTATATGATGCAATCATAGTATCGCCTTACGTTAATAACGTCAAACGTTTCTATAGAGTTACATCCCTATTATAGCGTACATTTGTTCGTATTTTCGAGAACAAACGTCCACGTCAATTAACCAAGCAAAAGTAATCGTTTGTAGACATCGAGGCCTTTGAGCAGGACTTCCTCGTCAAAGAGCATGGTATCAGTATGCAGGGCACTCGTGGCATAGGCGGGGCAGCCCTCGGCGTCGCTCGGGTTATCCCGACTGACAGGAACGCCCGTGCCCAGCAAGAAGAACACACCCGGCAGATGGCGCTGATAGAAAGCGAAGTCCTCGGCAATCAGCAAAGGCTCATCCACGAGCTGCAGCTCGGGCAAGGCAGGCGCGACATTGGCAAATAGCTCGGGGTCGTTGTCAACCGGCGGATAGCCCTCGGCAAAGTCAAGATCGTACGTGCAGCCCGTTGCAGCGCATGCCTCATCAAGCACGCGGTGCACGCCCCCGCGTGCACGGTCGAACATGTCGTCTGTAAACACACGCAGGCTGCCGGCAACATGGGCCTCCCCCGCCACCGCGTTGCAGACGGTGCCGGCCTGCAGCAGGCCGAACTTACCAATGCAGGGCTCGTCGGCACCCAACTCGTCCATCAATTCGCGCTCGGCGACCAAGAACTTGGCAGCCGCCAGCGCCGCATCGTGTGATTCGTTTACGGGAACGCCGTAAGTCTTGGCGATATGGATACTTGTCCCGTGAATGCGCACGTGCGTCTCACTCGAGCGCGCCAGCAATGGACCGGAGCAGCTCGCCAACGTGTTTGCAGGCAGGTCGGGCCATACGTGGAACCCGAAGATGCGATCTGCCCCATAGCGCTCGAATACGCCGCTCTCACACACCGTCTTGGCGCCACCGGTCGTTTCCTCGGCCGGCTGAAACACAAAGAGCACATTGCGCTTGATGGCACCCGGCTGCTCACGAATCGCTCGGTCGACAAAAGTCGCCGCCGCGAGCGCCATGGCCATGTGACCGTCGTGACCGCACGCATGCATCTTGCCGGGATGCGTCGAGGCAAAGGCCGCACCCGTTGCCTCCGCGATGGGCAGGGCATCCATGTCGGCGCGAATCGCCGTAGCATGCGCGGCGCCCGTACCGGCATCGAAGAAAGCGCAGACACAGCTGGGACACGGATGAGTCACCTCGCAGGCGAGCGGCCTCAACACGCCCTCAATATAAGCGATAGTCTGTGGAAGATCGAAGTCGAGCTCCGGGATCCTGTGCAAGTCGCGCCGATAGCGACGGAGTTCTTGGAGCTCGGTCATAAAGGTTCCTTTCATAGGTGCGCGCCAGTTGCCATCTTATTGTGCCGCAAGATTGCCGCACCCTTGTTTCCAGCATATCCCTGCATTTTTTAAACGTTATATACGAATACTCTTGTTTGGTAAAGTGCAACGTGGTAGGGTCGTTACCACTTGATAGAGGCGCGGGCACGAAGAACCGCGGGCGAGCCGGCAGGCTTTGACCCCG
>DBGCAP010000031.1:0-19348 GCA_048367555.1 Collinsella sp. | reverse complement strand
CCGGCAGCACCCAACGGGCCCTCTCGGGGGCAGGGACGTTCGGCCGTGCGCGGGCGCCCGGTCGGCGGCCCGTTCTGGGCGCGCCTCAATCGTAGCCCGAGACGGTCCCGGGCTGACAGTTTCGACTGTAATGGACGTTCTTATAGTCATTGGGGACGTTCTTAAACGACTAGTCATTTAAGAACGTCCCCAATGACTAGGTGGGGAAGGCGTGCGACAATGGTGGGCGTTGTGTTGTTCGCGCTAAGGAGTTGCCATGTTGTTGTGTCCCGTTTGCCATGAGCCACTGGTGGATAACGAGCGCGGTGCTGCATGCGCGGGCGGACACCGGTTTGACCGTGCGCGCGAGGGCTATCTGTACCTACTGCGCTCGTCCAAGAGCGGCGACTCCATGGGCGATCCCAAGTCACAGGCGCGCAGTCGTCGTGACTTTCTGAACCGCGGATACTATGCGCCGTTGCGCGATGCGATGGTTGAGCTGGTGCACGAGCGGGTGTCTGGGCGTGCAGCGTCTGCGAACGGCCCCATGACGCTGCTCGATATTTGCTGCGGCGAGGGCTACTACACCAGTGCCATGGGCGCGGTGCCGGGCGTGGGTGCTTACGGTTTCGACCTGGGCAAAGAGATGGTGCGCCTTGCCGCCAAGCGCGGCGATGCGACCTATTTTGTGGCCAACATGAAGGATATCCCCGTGGCCGATGGCGCCTTCGATATGGTGACCGAGCTCTTTGCTCCCTTTAACGAGCGCGAGTTTGCCCGCGTGCTGGCACCCGAAGGTTCGCTCTACACCGTGGTGCCAGGTGCCCGTCATCTGTTTGGGCTCAAGGAGGTACTCTACGACACGCCATATCTCAATGACGAGAAACTGCCGAAGACTACTGAACTCGAGTTAGTCGGAACGCAGCGGGTATCTGCGAATATTACGCTTCAGACCCAGGCCGACATCGAGGCGGTGTTCCAGATGACGCCGTACTATTACCGCACACGACCTGCCGATAAAGAGCGCCTGGCAAACTTGGACACCCTTCAAACCGACATCGACTTCATCATCGCCGAGTACCGCCACGGCTAACAACCTGCCAAAAAGGGACAGGTTTATTTTGGTAGGTTTTATCTGGGCAAACGTAAAGGGCCGACCGCGTTGCTACGCGATCGGCCCTTTTTATTGGCGTATATACCAGAGTCGCTGAGCGATTGACACGGATGCGGCTTAGCTCAAACGGTCCATGCCCTCTTTCTTGACGCGGTTGGCGAGTACAAAGTAGATAATGCTGACAATCAAGCCGGTAAAATCGGGGATGCTTGAGCCGGTCCCACCCAAGAGGGGCAGGGAGAGGAGCAGACTGATGACCGAACATGCTAGGCAGACGATGGACCAGATCCAGACAACGCCAGCCTTGGCGGGATTATTTGCCGCGCGGATACCAAAGACAGCGGTCACAATTTCGACGACGCCCAATACGATGACGACGACGCAAGAGACGATCATGGCACCCGTGATATCGCCTGCCGCGCTGCCCGCAAAGAGCGCTGTAGCACCCATGCCTGCACTTAGAATGCCGACGACAAAGAAGAAGAACGATAGGATTTTGAGTAATTTGCAGGCGTTGCTCATGGCTGGTCCTTTCGATACGGGTACGGCCGGTCTGGCGCACCCCATGTGCTGCACATATGGTGAAGCACATTGTAGTTCAACGCGGCGATGCATGCGCCTGAAAGCGCTTTGAGTCCGCGCAGCCCAACCCCAACCTTTCAAAAAGGAAAGCTGGACGTAAGCCAAATCGATGGCAGCTCATGTGCGGCGCTGCGATGATGAGGCCGTAACAAGGGGCTGGCCTCAAGGAGGAGCTATGATGTACGGAGCAGGGCAGGTGCGTGAGCCGCGGTCGTTGGGAAGGCGCATGGGTGATTCTGTGATCGCTGCCGTGTGCACGGGATTGATGGCGGTGCTTTGCATTGGGATGCTGTGGGCCATGTCGCATGTGGGACAATAGCGGACGGTTGGGTGCCGACATAAACGGCGCTCACGTATTCGTTTTGCTTGTTAAGGAGTACCCATGGGCGTCGTCGATCCCTTTTCTGTTGCTCGGGCCGCGGGGCTTGAGCTGACCGGGAAGTCCGAGGGACTCACGCTCACCGACGGCACGATGGAGCTGCGTGCCGATTTTGGCCGCATGCTTCCGCGGCTCAAGCAGGGCCGTCTGCAGCAAGAGCTGTTGGTAAAGGCTGCGCGCGCAAAAGGCATCGAGCGCCCATGGGCGATTGATGCCACGGCAGGTTTTGGCGAGGATTCGCTGCTGCTGGCGGCCGCGGGCTTTACCGTCGATCTGTATGAGCAGGATTGCGTGATCGCGGCGCTCCTCAAGGATGCCTTGGATCGCGCGGCAGATGATCCGGCGCTTGCGACAGCCGTGGCGCGCATGCGCTTGCATGCGGGCGAGGACAGCATTGCCGGCCTTCGCCATACAGCTGAGCTGATCGGGCAGGGCGAGCTCGCCGCTCCCGACGTGGTGTATCTGGACCCCATGTTTCCTGAGCGCACCAAGAGTGCGGCGGTTAAAAAGAAGTTCCAACTTTTGCATCATCTGGAACAGCCGTGTGCCGATGAGGAGACGCTGGTCGAAGCCGCGCTTGCGGTACGCCCGCGCAAGGTCGTTATCAAGCGGCCGGTGAAGGGCCCGCTGCTTGCCGGCGTTAAGCCGAGCTATCAACTTGCGGGCAAGGCCGTTCGTTACGATGTTTTGGTGCCGCCGCGCCCGTAGCTTGCGTGCGATGGTCGGCGCTCCGTCAATGCCGTGCCGATGCGGTGCCTATTTCCAAGGATGCGACGTCAGATGCCAGCCGCCGCAGTATTCGCATTTGTAGCAGGCCAGCCCGCGCCGCCCGCGGTTTTCGCAGTCGGCCATAACGGCCTCGGCCTCGGCGCGCGTGTCGTAACGGTTTTTTCGCTCGCACGACTTGTAGCGCCAGGCTTCATCGCGTTCGGCGTCCAGGGCGTCGCGGCGCTCGTCCTCGCGCGCAAACAGGTCGCTCATATCGCCGCCGGTGGCAGCGCCCAAAAACTCGCTTTTGGCCTTTGACCAGGCGGCTCGCTTTTTGCTTCCCATCTGCATCGCGCCCCTCTCCAAACGTTGGTATCATTGCTCAATCAAAGTGATACCAATAAACGTGAGGTCGCCGCGTGATGATCAGAAAAACTCTCGATACCGACATTCCCGCCGTCATGGCTATCTATGACGTGGCCCGCGCCTTTATGCGCGCGCATGGCAACGCCACGCAGTGGCCCGAGGGCACGCCTTCGGCCGAGCAACTGGCTGCCGATATTGCCGCTGGTGGCAGTTACGTGTGTGAAGTCGGCGGTCGCGTGGTGGCGACGTTTGCCTTTTTACCGGGCCCGGACGAGTGCTATGACGTAATTGAGGACGGTCAATGGCGCAGCGACACTCCGTACGCCGTGCTGCACCGTGTGGCATCCGATGGCACCGTGCACGGCATCGCGGCTGCGATGTTTGCCTTTGCCAAAGAGCGTGCCGATCACCTGCGCATCGACACGCATCAGGATAACCTGCCCATGCAGGGTGCGAGCATTAAGGCGGGGTTTGAGCGTGCCGGCGTCGTGTATGTGTCGGACGGCACGCCACGTATTGCGTTTGACTGGTTGCGCGAGGCATAAGATCGAGGGCGCGCATCAACAATTCGTGCGAACGAAAATGGCCCCACCCGGGGCCATTTTCGTTCGCTGCGCTGATTTAAAGCCGGCTTTCGCAAGGCGCGAACCTACGAAAATCGCCGCGCGGCAACGCGGGGCGATGAGCTCGGTCGGGGGATAGGGCCCGCTTCGCCCGCCGGCCCGTAAATTGTATCATCCAGTGTGGAGCGTGAACGCCCGTTGCCGCGTGCGATGGGCTTGTAATAAGAGGAGAACCATGTCGAAGCAAGCGGTCGTTGGAATCTTGGCGCATGTCGATGCCGGCAAGACCACGCTGGCCGAGGCCATGCTGTTCGACGCGGGTCGCATTCGCAAGCGCGGCCGCGTGGACGATGGCGATTCGCATCTGGATACAAACGCGATCGAGCGCGAGCGTGGCATCACGATTTTCTCGTCGCAGGCCGTGCTCGACCATGGCGATGCCCACGTCATGCTCGTGGATGCGCCGGGGCATGTCGATTTTTCTGCCGAGGCGGAGCGCACGCTGCGCGCACTCGACTACGCGATTTTGGTTGTGGGCGCCAACGACGGCGTGCAAGGACACACCGAAACCCTGTGGCGCCTTCTTGCGCGCTATGACATCCCGACGTTCATCTTCATCAACAAAATCGATTTGGAGAATCCCGGCCGCGATGTTTTGCTGGCACAACTTGGGCAACGTCTTTCCGAGGGCTGCCTGGATGCCAGCGAACTGTTGGCGGGCGGCGCCGTTCAGGAGGACGCTGCCGCGTTGGACGAGGCGGCGCTCGAGGAGTTTCTTGAGGCGGGCGAACTTTCTGTTGCAACGCTGTCGCGCATGGTTGCCGAGCGCAAGCTCTTTCCCTGCTTTGCCGGCTCGGCGCTCAAGGACCAAGGCGTGGACGAGCTGCTGGATGGCATATGCGCGCTGATGCGTGAACAGGCATGGCTTCCGGAGTTTGCCGCGCGCGTCTATCGTGTCAGCCGCGGGGATCGCGGTGAGCGCTTGGCTTGGGTTAAAGTGACCGGCGGTACGCTGCATGCCAAGCAGATGATCGACGGACGTTCCGGCGCCGAGGCATGGGAGCAGAAGGTCGATCAGGTACGCATCTATAACGGCGAAAAGTATGAGCTTGCCCAAGAAGTTGCTGCTGGCGGTATTTGTGCCGTGACGGGTCTTGCGCACGTTCGCCCAGGGGACGCCCTGGGCGCGGAGCCTGCGGGCGATGCGCCCGTCATTGCGCCGGTCCTCACCTATACGGTGCTTCCGGGCGAACATGATGTCCATGCGGTGTTCAAAGCGCTGACTGAGCTGGCGGATGAAGATCCCATGCTCGGCGTAAGCTGGAATACGCATCTTGAGCAGATTCATTTGCAGTTGATGGGCGCCGTGCAACTCGAGGTCGTGCAGCGGGTGTTGGCCGATCGCTTTGGCCTTTCGGTTGCGTTTGAATCTGGCGGCATTCTCTATAAGGAGACTATTTCGCAGCCGGTCGAGGGCGTGGGCCACTTTGAGCCACTGCGCCACTATGCCGAGGTGCATTTGCGCCTGGAGCCGTTGTCAGCGGGTTCGGGCGTGCAGTTTGGCACCGTGACCTCGACAGACGAGCTCGATCTTAACTGGCAGCGTCTGGCACTCACCAACGCCATGGAGCGCGATCACCTGGGCGTGCTGACCGGCTCGCCCATCACCGATGTGCGCATTACGCTCACGGGCGGCCGCGCGCATGCCAAACACACCGAGGGCGGCGATTTTCGCCAGGCCACGTACCGCGCGATTCGCCAGGGTTTGATGCAGGCGCGTGAGGCTGGCGCGGCGGTACTGTTGGAGCCGTGGTATCGCTTTGAGCTCGAGGTGCCGGGGGAGTGCGTGGGCCGGGCGCTCTCGGATGCCACGCGCATGGGTGCCGAGTACGAGCCGCCGACGATGGCGGGCGACCGGGCGAAGCTTGTGGGTCGCGTACCGGCATCCGAGGTGCAGGACTATGCCCTGGAGGTGGCTGCCTACACGAGCGGTCGCGGGCATCTGTACCTAGAGTTCGCCGGCTATGCGGCTTGCCATGATGCCGAGCGCGTAATCGAGGCTGCCGCCTATGAGCCAGAGGCCGATCTGCCCAACACGCCCGATTCGGTCTTTTGCTCTCACGGCGCCGGTTACACGGTCAAATGGTACGACGTACCCGCCGCGGCGCACGTAAAGGTCGATCCCGCCACCTTCCGCCCCTGGCGAGCAGCAGACGCCGAGTTTTTCGGCCATAGGTGATAGAAGGGCGGCCCTTTTGTCACCTGCTGTTGGTATAACTCGGTATAAGTTGGTATAACTATTACCAGGGTTTGCCAATCCGAGGAGGCCGACATGAATCCAAATCCCTTTAAGCCCACGGCTGGCAAGCGGCCTCCGATACTCATCGGTCGCGAGTCGGTCATCGAAGATTTCGAGGAAGGGCTCGATAACGGCGCCGGAGCGCCGGGCAGGCTCATGCTCATTACGGGAAACCGCGGCTGCGGCAAGACGGTTCTCCTGCGGGAGCTGCAACGTCTGGCCAGCGAGCGCGGATGGGCGGTTGTCTCCGATTCCGCTTCGCTTGGCTTATGCGACCGCTTGGCCGACGCGCTTCGCTCGAATAAACCCGTTGTGACGTCAATGGAGTTCGGTCCGTCGTTTGGTCGGATGTCGGTCGAGGCGGCGCGGGCAAAGGGCGAGACGTTGCGAGGGCTGGTCAACAAGCGCCTTAAGAAGCTCGGTCCAGGCAAGGGCATCCTGTTTGCGATTGACGAGGCACAATCGGCGTCTATCGAGGAACTGGCGGCTCTTGCCGTTCTCTATCAGCAGGTGCTCGGAGACCAGGATGCCACGGGCTTGCCCGATAGCGACCAGCGCGGTCTTGCGCTGGTGTTCGCCGGCTTACCCAGTATGGTTGACGACCTGCTCGAAGAGCCGAGCGTGACGTTTTTGCGGCGTGCCCAGCAGCGTACGCTGGGGGCGATATCTTTGCCCAAGGTGCGCGATTCATATGTCCAGACGGTCAAAGACGCTGGTCTTTACGTTGACGCGGAGACGGCGGACCTTGCGGCGTGCAAGAGCATGGGGCATCCCTACATGGTTCAGCTGGTGGGCTATTACATGTGGCGGTCTGCTGTCCGGCGTGGCTCGCAGGTCATTGAAGAGCGCGATGTCGAGGATGGTCATGCGGATGCCGTCTCCGAGTTCTACGAAGCGGTTGACGCGCCCCTGTATTACGGGCTGCGCAGTCCGCAACGCCTCTTTATCGAGGCTATGGCTGCTGATGAGGGTAAACCGACGCGCATGGCGGATATCATTGAGCGCTGCGATCGTACCCAGAGCTGGGCGAGTAAATATCGCGCAAGCCTGATTCGCGAGCGCGTCATCGAGGCTGCCGGATACGGTCTCGTCCGGTTTACCGTGCCCATGCTGGGCGCGTACATTCGCGATCGAGTTTTATGGCATGAGTAGGGTGATAAAGGTGACGGAACAGAAGATGAGCCCGCAGGCTATCGAGGTACGTGGCGCGCGCGTCCATAACCTCAAGGACATCGATATCGACATTCCGCTGGGAAAGCTCGTGGGCATTGCCGGCGTATCGGGTTCGGGCAAGAGCTCGCTGGCGCTGGGGGTTCTTTATGCCGAGGGCTCGCGTCGCTACTTGGAGGCGCTCAGCACCTATACTCGACGTCGCCTGACGCAGGCCGAGCACGCTCAGGTGGATGAGGTATTGCACGTACCGGCGGCGCTCGCGCTACACCAGCGTCCGAGCGTGCCGGGTGTGCGTTCCACATTTGGCACCATGACCGAGCTCAACAATAGCCTGCGTCTACTCTTTAGCCGCTGCGCCCATCACGTGTGCCCGCATTGCGGGGCGCGTGTGGAGCCGAGCCTTAACGTGGCTGCGGGCCTGTCGCTCACGTGCCCCGCATGCGGCCGCGAGTTCTACGCGCCGGGTGCCGAGGACCTTGCCTTTAACAGCGGCGGCGCGTGCTCTACCTGCGGCGGCACTGGTGTCATGCGCGAGGTGGACGAGGCGAGCCTGGTGCCCGACGAGTCAAAGACCATCAACGAAGGCGCGGTGCTTCCCTGGGGTACGCTCATGTGGGATCTGATGAAGCAGGTGGCAGGTGAGATGGGCGTGCGCACCGACGTGCCGTTTAACCAGCTCACGCCTCAAGAGCGCGACATCGTGTTCCATGGTCCAGCGGTTAAGAAACACATTCTCTACGTCCCCAAAAACGGTGAGGGCGCCACGCCACTCGACTTTACCTATTACAACGCCGTCTATACCGTTGAGAATGCGCTCGCCAAGGTTAAGGACGATAAGGGGCTTAAGCGTGTAGCTCGCTTTTTGTGCGAGAGGCCATGCCGTGACTGTGGTGGCACGCGTCTCTCCGAGGCTGCGCGCCAGCCCCAGGTGCGCGGTATCAATCTGGCGCAGGCGGCGGCCATGACGCTGGGCGAGGCGATTGAGTGGATGCGCGGGGTGCCTGCATCCTTGCCGCCCGAGATGCGGCCCATGGCGACGGATATCTGCGATTCGTTTTTGAGCGCGGCCCGTCGTCTGGTCGACCTGGGTCTCGATTACCTTTCGCTCGATCGCGCCGGCGCCACGCTCTCCACGGGTGAGCGCCAGCGCGTGCAGCTTGCTCGCGTGGTGCGCAACCGATCGACGGGCGTGCTTTATGTGCTGGACGAGCCTTCGATCGGCTTGCATCCCGCCAATGTCGACGGCTTGGTGGGCGTGATGCGCGATCTGGTGGATGACGGCAACACCGTGGTTGTTGTCGACCACGATACACGTGTGCTGGCGGAAGCCGACTATCTGGTCGAGATGGGCCCCGTTGCCGGAGCAGGCGGCGGCAATGTGATCGCCGCTGGTACGGTAGACGAGGTCGAGCAATCGCAGAGCAGTCGCATCGCGCCGTTTTTGCGCGCCGAGCCCAAGCGCTTGCGTCCGCAGGTGACTGACGACGAAATGTTCGACCAGGGCCATATCCGCATGGCGACCGATGCCATCCATACCGTCAAGCCGCTCGAAGTCGATATCCCGCGCGGTCGCCTGGTTGCGGTTACGGGTGTTTCGGGTTCGGGCAAGACGACGTTGGTGCTCGAGACGCTCATCCCGGCACTCAAGGCGCAGGCAGCTGGCGAGCGCCTGCCGGGGCACGTGCGTTGGGTCGATGCCGAGGGTATTGCCCGCGCAAACCTGATTGACGCTACGCCCATCGGCGCCAACGTGCGCTCGACGGTAGCGACTTATGCCGACATCCATGATGAGCTGCGCCGCGCCTTTGCCCGTACGCCCGAGGCCAAGACAGCCGGCTACAAGGCGGGCGCCTTTAGCTACAACACCGGCGCCTTGCGCTGCCCTACGTGTGACGGCACGGGCTCGATATCGCTCGACGTGCAGTTTTTGCCCGACGTCGAGATCATCTGCCCAGCATGCCGTGGTTCGCGCTACGCCGAGGCCGCCTCGCATATCCATCGCGAGGGTAAGGACGGGAGTCTGCTTACGCTGCCGCAGCTTATGGACATGAGTGTGGACGAGGCCATCGACGCCACGGTGGGACTCAAGAAGGTTCAGACGCGCTTGCAGACCTTGCACGACCTGGGCCTGGGTTATCTCACGCTTGGCGAGCCCACACCGGCGCTCTCGGGCGGCGAGGCTCAGCGTCTTAAGCTTGCGAGCGAGATGGGCCGCGTGCAGGACGACGCCGTATTCGTGTTCGACGAGCCCACGATCGGCCTGCATCCGCTCGATGTTCAGGTACTGTTGAACGTGTTTGACGGTCTCGTTGCCAAGGGCGCCACGGTTATCGTGATCGAACACGATCTCGACCTTATTCGCAATGCCGATTACGTGATCGACATGGGCCCGGGCGGTGGCGATGCGGGCGGGCAAATCGTCTGCGCCGGCACGCCGAGCGACATCGCGGCCTGCTCCAAGAGCATTACCGGCCGCTACCTATAGACAATGAGGCAAAGGGACAGCCTCTTTGCCTCATTGATGCCTATTTCACGCATTGAGCCGCGAGATAGTCGCGGAAGAATGGCAATTCAAATGCGACGAGCCCTCGTCCTCTTTCCCCGATGATGCCGGCATCTATCATGCGGCGTCGGTAGCGGGAGACCTGCTGCGGCGAACGCTTAAGGCGCTCGACAAGGTCAGCGGTGGTGGACTCTTCCTCGTCATCGAGCATGGCGATGAGGAATCGCTTGTCCTCTGCAGTGAGTTCCCGATAGGTTGCCGCGAGGATTCGGTCGTCCATCTCGTCGCGCGCGATTTTGATTCCCAGGTCAAAGTCGCGTGACGAGATTTCCTTCGAATCGCTTGTGAGATCCCAGGCACGGTAGCCTACGAGTTGCAATAGGAAGGGAAAACCAGAGATCGAGCGAACGGCTCTATCGATTCCCTCGGCATCTGCTAGGCGATCGTTTTCCTGGATTGTGCGAATCAAGGCCTCGCGTACGTCATAGTCGGCAATGCGACCCAGATGATATTGTTGGGCGCGGCGAAGGAACGAGACCGTCTTGTGGTTCAGTAGCGTCGATACGTTGTTGGGAAGTCCCGCCATGAGCAGGGCGACGCGTTTCCCATCGGTCACAAAGTGCTGATACGTCGCTGCGAGCTGGATCATCTCGTCGAGTGTCGGGTCCACCTCGTCAACCGTGACAAGCAGACCGGTGCCCGCCTCGTTGAGCCGGTCGATGATGTCGCTCATGCGGTAACGCCAGGTTGAGGCATCGTGAACGCGACTGACCTCGATGCTGCCGAGCGGTGCAATTCCGAGACCGGTGACTTCGAAGTGGTTGGACGAGTCGATGAGATGGGCTGCGGCACGTTTCGCCCCGAACTCGATTTCCTCAAGCATTCCCGGGAGCGCGGTCGTCTTTACGGCAATCCAGCCGTGGGATTCCGCCCTTGTCGCGAGCGACGACATGAGAGCGGTTTTACCGGTTCCACGCGCGCCTGAGAAGATCGAGGTCAATTCTGGGCGCCTGCGCTGGCTCAAGAAGGCACGGTCCAGATCACGAATGATCTCCTGCCTTCCGGCAAGATGTGCGGGAACCTCACCAAAACTAGGAGTAAACGGGTTTTCGAGATACTCCACTGTGCCCTCCTTCAGCGTCTCGAGTTAACTTCATTTTATTTTAGTTAATTTCAGTTAAAAATGATTAATTTTATTTCAAAGTATCAGGTTAGCGTCGCGCGTTATCGAAGTGGTGCTTGAATAACTTACGTTGGAGCCCGAAAATGGGTTCAACCCATTCGCGAAATTTGCACGCCCTATTGTGAGTGGGCTCTCAAATGAGCTGATGCTGCCATCGTGCGGCTGATAGGGGCAATCATGAAAAACAGAATCTATGGGTATGCTCGAGTTTCGTCAGCAGATCAGAACCTGGATCGCCAACTGGATGCGCTGGAGCGGTTTCCGGTCCAAACGAATTTGATCTACGCTGACAAAGCGAGCGGAAAGGACTTCAGGCGTCCTCAGTACCAGCGTCTTCTTCGTCGTCTGCGCGAGGGGGACGTTCTGGTGATTAAGAGTATCGACCGATTAGGTCGCGACTACCGGGAGGTTCTCGATGAATGGCGTCGCATAACGATGGACAAATGCGTTGCCATCGTAGTACTCGATATGCCATTGCTTGATACACGCGAACAGCCCAATGGGATTACGGGGACTTTTATTGCCGACCTAGTGCTTCAAGTTTTGAGCTACGTGGCTCAGGTGGAGCGCGAAAACATAAAGCAAAGACAAGCTGAAGGTATTGCTTCGGCGCGATCACGCGGCATTCGATTTGGACGCCCAATGATCGAGCGTCCAGAAAACTATCGCTCAGTTGTCCAATCATTTAAAGGAGGTGGGGTGACAAGGCGGGATGCTGCCGCACTATTGGGCGTTAGTCCGTCGACGTTTGATCGTTGGAGACGGGCGGATTCAACTATTGTTGACCGCCCGCCGTTTAATCGTTCGCTTTAACTAGACATTTTGATGAGGGTAGTATTCTTACGCGGGCCCGCTCCTTCCCTCAGCATTTATCCAGTTCACGCCCTTAAGCCAAATAGTGCCACCGCGTTGTCAATTCGTCTGCTTTTTGATGAGGGGCTATGAGTTGCAACGTCAATCGAAGGGAAATAGTCGTGAAACGAAATATTACTAAAAAGATGCCCATGATGGGTTTGCTTGTACTACTCATCTGTTCTCTGGGGTTCATTTCGGCCTGTTCACAGAATGATGCAAACGCTGCAAAGTCGAAATATGTCGACGATAAGGCGATGAATGTTATCGCTGCCGGGTTTGAGAGAAGGTCCGACGTCATTGAATCTAATGCAAACGATGATGATCCTCATTCAACCGAGAATATCCAGGAAGCTATTGAGGCCGAAATCAAGAACGACAAGGAACTCAAGAACGCTAGGTTTAAGGATTCCAAGATGCAACAGGACGTAATCACGTATCTGAATCTGCTTGATGACCAGCTTAAAGTGACCGAGGATTACTCGCAATCGTCTTCGGATTATTACGAAGAGTGGAATAAGGTCTACGATAAGCGGTCTGCGCAGCTCAAAAAGCTTGTTGATAATTACGGGCTGGAAGTCGGGGAGAAATACGAGGATGATTTCAACGACTTAATTAAGAATGGAAAGTCCGTAGCAGAGAAGACCCGCTACGAGGATGCCATCAACAGTTTGATTCAGGGAGCAAATTTCGAAAAATCGGATGACGGTTACGGTCTGTATACGTATACGGCGGTAGTTGAGAACACCTCTGGTATATCGTTCTCTAACGTCAGCCTGACACTTGCTCTCTATGATGCAGACGACATCAAAGCGGAGGAGACCTATGCGGACACTTCTTCGTGGGCGCCGGGTGAGAAAGTCAAGTTCGAGGCAATGTCCGATGTTGACGCTGCGCGCGTTGTCGCATCTGTTTTCAGCTACGATGTAAATAAATAAGTTCTGCACGGAAGGGGCGGGTTAATCGGCAATGAATGGTTGACCTGCCCGTTTTATGCCAATTATTGAACAACAAGTGCTGCGAACGAATGTGTATTATTTCGGATTGCAAACAGCTGCCCTCGTCTAAAGACATGCTGAAAACGACAATTAAGGCATGAGGTATAACCCACGGCAGTTTCTTAAATAACAGGGATTTTGAAAGGAATAGGGGATGGATGAGATAGAGGAAGGCATGGGGGCGCTGAAAGCGAAACTCGGGAGAATCCTGACAAAGCCTAAGGTATTCTTTGCGGGCCTGGCGCTTGGTGGAGTGATTGTGGCTGTACTTTTCATTACCATCTTTAATAACGGCAAAGCTGCGGGCGCGAAAGAAACGACCCCCAATACGCTTTCCCCGTCGGTCGTGTTTGAACGCATCGCTTCCCAGAACGAGATGGTTTCTGCATCGCAGAACTATGCGATTGTCGATAAGGTGACGGATACCAAGAGGTTCTTCGATTGGTTTGATATCCCGTTTACGGAAAACAGCTTTTGGTACCGCTATGTGGGAACCATTAAGGCGGGTGTGAATCTCGAGACGGCAGAGATACATACAAACAAGAAAAAGCTGACCATTACGATGGATGAGCCTTATGTAATCTCGAACACGCCGGATATGAATAAGTCGGGTGCTCTCGAGGAACGCAACAACATCCTCAATCCCATTGAGGTCAAAGACGTCACGGCGTTTGAAGCGCAGTGCAAGGAGCGGAGTGAAAGCGAGGCCATCAAGGATGGCAAGCTGCTCGAAGAGGCTCGAGTGAACGCCGAAGCAAATATCCGTGCGATGTTCAACTCGGCATTTGGCGATGAATATACGGTTGATTTCGACTATCGGAAATAGGAGGTCACTATGGAGGATAAAGACGATCTAGCTGTTGTCGAAAGGGAGGAGCTGTCGCGACATAAGCAGAGTTTTGATATCCGTAAGGCCGCTGCCGGGTTGGTTGATGGCGCCGGAAGCGCGATGGCGGGCGCGGTTGCAACCGTACAGAAAGATGCCGATGGTGCAATGCGTGCTGCAACTCCGATGGTCGATGACGCCTTGGCGGCTATTGCTGATGCGGCCGATGGTGCGGCAGGTGCTGCTGCGGATATTGGTGACGCCGTCAACGATTGGGCATACCAGCAACAGCTCAATAGGTACAGGCCTGTAACCAAAGAGGTCTATCAGAGCCCTTCATTCCATTTGCCGAACGTGATTCGAATTGTTGACGGAAATGAGCGTCGGGGCATCGATGTCTGTAGGGATGCTATTGGTTGGTTGGATACTGTTAAGGGCACGCAGATTTTCAATTTGTACCGCGAAGCAATTGGGGATAGCGAGCTGTCTTTCTACCCTAAACCATCTCTTTATTCCACATATTACATAGATGCTTTTGATCGGTCTCGCTTTGTTGATCTTGACTCCTATTTCGCAACCATGCAACAAGACAAGATGGCCGAGTTGAGACGGATTGCGTTCATGCTTGGCGCGAAGCGCTGCAAGTTGGAGGTGACGGAGTACGAGGAAACTCGGAGAGGCCACCAGGTTAAGGGAAATGCCAAAGCGGGAAAGAAGGGCTCGGCTCGAATCAACGGCTCTTTGAGCGATTTAACGAGAAATGAGAAGAAAATCCTGTTTACACAGGAATTCGAGGGAGACATGGTTCCACAGCGCCCTGAACTCCATTGGTATGCCCATGACTCTGACATTCTCTTGTTAATCGAAACGAGATGCGGTGGAGAGGATAAAAACAAGGCGAAGAGTTATCGGGTTGAATTGAAAAGCGAGACGACCATGACCATGTCCGTATCGCTTGCTATGGCTATCGATGAGGCATGCAGCAAACTGAACATAAGGGCGAATTCGAGCCTGACAAGCCAAGCTAAGCGAGAACTCCGGCAGTCGTTTGTATTTGAAGTTGAATTCTGACGTGAATTGCCAGCAGCCAAATGCGGCAAAGGGACTGTTCCTTTGCCGCATTTGATGTCAAAACCATTTTGTCAAGGACTAGAGAGTTTGAAAGCTTACCATTTCTACCCCGTCCCCTAATGGCAGGTTTTTACATGCCGGCAAAGTTCGTCTGGCGAAGGGCTTCGTAGAGGACGATGGCGGCGCTGTTGGAGAGGTTGAGTGCGCTGATGCGGTAGTCGTCCGGGTTGACGAAGTTGCCGCAGATATCCTGCTGAAGGATGGCCTCGTGGCTGTCCTCGGTATGCCCGAGCGATTCCTCGTGAGCTTCCCAAGCCTCGGCGTTATCGAGTGAGTCGCAATCGCGCAGCATCGGGATGCGCTCGCAGCGCTCGGGCACCGCGGCAAGCAGTGGCTCGGGAATGCCCGAGCTCTCGCTGCCAAAGATCAAATAGTCACCGTCGCGGTAGGTGCTTTGCGCATAGGTGCGGCGCGCCTTTTTGGTCAGCAGATGCAGGCGTTCGTCGACAGGGGAGAGACCATTGCGCCCAAGGAAATCCTCCCAGCCGGCATAGGTCGTCACGTCCAAGTTTTGCCAGTAGCCCAGACCGGCGCGACGCACCGTCTTGTCGTCGAGCGAAAACCCCAGCGGCTCCACCAGATGCAGGCGGGCGCCGGTGACCACGCAGGTGCGGCCGATATTGCCCGTATTGGCCGGAATCTCGGGCGCATACAGCACAATGTTGAACATGAATCTCCTTGGCTCAGAACGAAAAACCACCACGAAGTTAACCTTCGTGGTGGTTTGGCGGTTACGTAGACAGAAAAATGCCCGCTTGGATAAACCTAGGCACGGTGCCAGTCGGTCAGGCAGGCATCGAGGGAGGCGATGAGCGCATCCTTGTCCATGTGACGGCCGATGATGCACAGGCTCGTCATGCGGTCGCCCGTCTCGTCGTCCCAAATCTGCATGATTTCGGGGTTCTCGTCGATGATCTTCTGTTTCTCGCCCTCGGGCGCCGAGTCGACAAACAGGCCGTTCTCCATCAGGCGCATCTGGTGGCCGGCCTGCTCAAACATGTAGCACATGTCCGGATCGCCGGTCTGCCACAGCGGGCCTTTGACGCGAATGACCTCGTCGGGCCACTCCTGCTCAACAAAATCGGTGAACTTCTGCAGGTCAAACGGCTTACGGCGCGAGTAGACAAAGGTCTCGATGTCGTACTCGAGCACCTCGGGGTCGTCGTGCTCCTCGGGATGCTCCATGGCCTCGATCCAGGCGGCGGAGTTGTAGGCGCGCATAAAGTCGAAGCGGTCGGTATCGAGCAGCTCCTCCATGGGGACCTCGCCGTTTTGGGCCTCGACGATCACGGCGTCTTTCTGCAGGCTGCGCACGATGGCCTTGAGCTCGGCGATCTGCTCAGGGCTCACGGTATCGGTCTTGTTGAGGATCAGCGTGGAGCAGAACTCGATCTGCTGGATGAGCAGGCTCTCGATGTCGTCCTCGTCGATATCCTCGGCCAACAGGTCGCGGCCGCCGTTGAACTCGTCGTACATGCGGGCGCAGTCGACCACGGCCACGATGTTGTCGAGCGCGAGCTTGGGCTCGCCGCCCACCTTGGCCTCGTCGCAGAAGCTCGAGATGGTGTAGGCGATGGGGATAGGCTCGCAAATGCCCGATGCCTCGATGATGATGTAATCGAAGTTGCCCGAATCGGCGATGCCCTGCAGCTGGTTGGCAAGGTCGTCCGAAAGCGTACAGCAGATGCAGCCGTTGGTGAGCGGGATGAGGTCGTCGGTCTCGGAAAGGCCGCCGTCGGCGATAAGGCTGGCGTCGACGTTGATCTCGCCGATATCGTTGACGATCACGGCGGCGCGGATGCCGCCGTCGTTAGCGAGGATGTGGTTGAGCAGCGTGGTCTTGCCGGCACCGAGGTATCCGGTAAGCATGATGATCTTCACGGGTTTGTTGGGCATGTGCCCTCCTTTGTTAGACATGGCTTACAGTTAAATCTTATGCCAAACGCCTGCTCTTATACCCATGCGCCGGCAAATAACACAGGCTACTCCCAGGCTCCCCACACATCGGGGCAATAACCGACGGTGGCCTTTTTGCCATTGCGCACGATGGGCTCGGCTAGAACCTGCTGATTCTCGAGCAGCTTGTCGAAGCGCTGGCTAGGGGTGAGGTGCTGGATGAGCGCGAGCATCTCCTCGTCCTTGGCTTTGGGGTTGAGCAGTTTGTCGATACCGCCGACCGCCTGCATCACGCTCGTGAGCTCGCCTTTGCTCATCTCCTTTTCCTTAAGGTCGATAAACTGCACCTTAATGCGGCGCTCCTTAAAATAACGCTGGGCCTTCTTGGTATCGAAGGACTTTTTGGTGCCAAAAATCTGGATATTCATGCTCCGCCGTTCTACCTGATGAAGTTGGTCGTTGCGCGATCTGCCTCGGGTGCGTTGATACCGGCGGCCTGTCCTGCCTCGATGCAGCGCAGGAGCCAGGCCATGTTTTTGCCGATGTTTCGCATGGTGGCAAGGCCCTCGGCATCCCCATCGGCGTCGCCGGGCACGCGGCCAAATACGTTGTTCCAGTAGGTGGAGGCAACTACGGGCATTTGCTTAATGGTGAAGTACTTGTTGAGCACATCGAAGGTGGTCGACGTGCCGCCGCGGCGGGCGACGGCGACTGCGGCGCCGGGTTTGTGCTCAAAGGCATGCCCGCCTGCATAGAAGGCGCGATCGAGGGCCGAAAGGATGCGGCCGCTGGGGTGCGCGTAGTAGACGGGCGAGCCAAAGACAAAACCGTCGGCCTGTTCGGCGGCAGCGATGAGCTCGTTCACCACGTCGTCGTCAAAGGTGCAGCGACCGCCAAGCTTGCCGCACTGACCGCAGCCGATGCAGTCGCGAATGGGCTTGGCGCCCAGCTGAAACACCTCGGTATCAATGCCTTCGGCATTGAGTTGCTCGGCGACCTCGGCGAGTGCGCGGGCGGTGTTGCCGTTTGCCTTGGGACTGCCATTGACCAAAAGAACCTTCATCACAAACTCCCTCTGCTGTCGGTGACTTCTGCGGAGGATTATCGCACGAGAGGGCAGATGGCGTGGGGTGCGATGTGAAACGGCGTGTGTTTCACATCGCACCCCACAACGCTAGTCCAGTTTGGTGCCCGGTACTTGCGGTGCCTCTTTAAGCCGCGCTTTGAGCTCGTTCAAAATGGAAACGGGCTGTCGATCGACAGCGTCAAGATGGAGCGTGGCCACACGAATGGGTGGCTGATATTCAAGCGAGCCGATGAGCACAGGAGAACCCAGGAACCGCTCGATTTCTTCTGCGATCGCGTCGGTCTCTTCGGGATCAAAGTCGTCGAAAAGCGCCGCGAACGTCGGCCCCGTCGAGCGGAACAGGCGACCCTTGCCGCGCGAGCATTCCATGAGGCAGGCGGCGCTTTCTGCCAAAACGCGGTCGCCCGCATCAAAGCCAAAGCGGGCATTGACCTGAGCGATATCGTCGATTTTAATGGCGATCAAACCAGCCTTGCGCGCCACGCGACGCATTTCGCCAATGGCGTTGACAAGGGCGTGAATATCGCCCAGGCCGGTCACGGAATCAGTCGTATCTGCCAAGCTTCGGTTGACGATAATGCCCACATACATGCCGGGCTCGGTATCGGTGCCGTCCAAGCGGTAGCCCGTGCAGTCGCAAAGCGCGTATTTTCCGGTGGCATCCATTACGCGATACTGCATGTAGTGGAAGTGCCACGTGCCGTTTATCACCATGTCGAGCTCGGCACGTACGTTGTCGCGGTCCTCGGGATGAACGCGGGCGAGCCACATGTCGAGTGAGTTAAAAGGGCGCTGGGAGGGCAGGTCAAAATCGCGCACGGCGTTAACCGACCATTGCGATTCTCCCGTATCGAGATTGAGGATAAACGGATAGCGCGTCTCGGAGCTCATGGAGATCGCTTGGAACACCCGGTCGTTGCAGGGAAGCTGATCGACGATCGGGCGTTGCAGCGCGTCATCGTCTTTCGGTTGCTGCACACGATGCATAAGCTTATAGCGATACATCTTGCGATCGGCATCCATCGTCATCTGGCGACGCGTGTCGCCGGCAAGTGGATCGACGCGCGAGCAGCCAAAGCTAAAGCTGCCGATCATGGGCGCCTTGCCACCTGAGCTCGCCTCGATCAGCCTGGTACGCACCTGCTCCAAGCGCTGCTCGAGTCCAATCTCGTTTGCGGAGGGCGAGATGAGCACAAACTCGTCTCCACCGATACGGAACAGCATCTCATCGTGCTCCATGGTTTCGGAGAGCGTGCGGCAGATGCTCAGAATATAGCGATTGCCTTCGGCGTGGCCAAACCTATCGTTGCAATGCTTGAGATGGTCGATGTCAATATAGGCGCAGGTGAAGGGGTCGCCTTTGCGCCAGAGTTGCTCGACGTGACGGTCGAATCCATTGCGGTTGCCCAAGTTGGTGAGCGGATCGATATAGGCGTTGCGCTCAAGCAGCTGGCGCTCTTGTTGCAGGATGGCATGCGTCTTTTGCAGTTGCTCACCAACGGCGCGTAGCTCAGCAGGCAGCGCGGCAACATCGAGTTCAGCGGTCGAGACGCCGTTCGCAAGTCGCTGAAGATAGGCAATAATCGATTGCTCGCCCAGGCGATATGACTCGTTCATGATGGATAACCTCCTTGGGCGGAACAACGGTTTGTATCATATCCCCAATTCGGTTTGAATTGGGGATATAAGTTAGCTAATGGAGACAAATG
>DBGCAP010000030.1:0-97489 GCA_048367555.1 Collinsella sp. | reverse complement strand
AGCAGCTCGAAGGCGTGGAACGACAGCGGCTTGTCCATGACCGCCTCGCTGAACCTCAGGTACTCGTCCTTGGTCCAGAACTGCATCTCGCCGCCCTTCTTCGAGCCTATCTTGTCGACCCTGCGCACCGGGTTGTCGGTGAGGCCGTAGTAGCGCTCGGCGTGGTTGAAGATGGCGTTCAGTTGGTTGTTCACCGTGCGCAGGTACGTCGGCGCCCAGGGCTTCCCGTCGGCGTCCCGGTGCTCGGTGAGCTCGTTTTGCCACCTGATGAGGTCGATCGGCCTCACGTCGCACATGCGCATGTCTCCGAAGAACGGCACGAGCTTGTCGTTGATGATGTACTCCTTGGTGATCCACGTGTGCTCGCGTACGCGCGGCTTCACCTCGGAGGCGTACACCTCGACGAACTCGGAGAACGTCATGTCCATGGCCCCGCCGTTAAGGCTCTTGAACTGGCTCTCCCACACTGCGGCCTCCACCTCGGAGGAGAAGCCGCGCTTCGTCTTGTGGCGCTTCGAGCCGCGGGCGTCGCGGTAGTAGCACTGCACGTAGAACGTGCCGTTGTTGCCATCCTTGTACACGGGCATGTCAGTCCACCTCCGGGAAGTACAGGGCGTCGAAGACGTCGCTCCGGACGCGTCCGCGGATAACCACGCGCCCGCGCGCCTCCTGCTCGGCGTTTATCTTCCTGATCACCTCGTAGGCGCTGCCTTTCTTGATCCTCAGCAGCTCCGCGACCTCGTCGGCGTCCAGCATGTGCGGCCTCGGCGTCTTCGCCACCTTCTCGTCCATGGCTCCTCCAATCAATGGCGTACGAATACGTACGGTTTACAGATTCAGAGTAAACGTACGTATCTGTACTGTCAATAGAATTGCGTACATTTACGTACGCTGATAAGATGTGCTGATACGTAATTCCAGGAGGAGGGCGCATGTCCGTAGGCAAAAACATAAGGCGGTACCGCAAGTCGCGCGGCATGACGCAGGCTCAACTCGCCGAGGCCGTCGGCCTGACCGAGGGGGCCGTGCGCCACTACGAGAGCGGCATCCGCGCCGTCAAGCCCGAGCTGCTCGAGTCCATCTCCGCGGCGCTCGGCGTGTCCGTCAACGCCCTCAAGGACTATGGCGTCGAGACCGCGGGCGACCTCATGTCGCTGCTCGTGCGGCTCGAGGACTCGTTCGGCATCGTTCCCTCCGCCGACGGCACGGGCCTCTCCCTGAACCCCAAGGCTCCGCACGCGCCCAAAGCCGCGACGGCGATCGAGCTGTGGGCAGAGAAGCGCGCGCAGCTCGAGAACGGCGAGATCGACGCCGACGAATACGAGGACTGGAAAGCCTCGCTGTAGCGGCTCCCCGCATTTCGCAACCAGCGCAACCGAATCAGGACGCCAAGCTAGGCGGTGAGCGCCGCTCACGCCTGCGTATGTTGAGTTTTTACTCCCCATTGCATGCAAAGGCATTTTCGGCGCACCTGGGGAGTAAATGACGCGGTGGCTTACATGGCGGCACACGGCGGTACCCCGCGGCATTTCCCCTGATTACTCCCGCTTTCCTTGAGACGGTGAGATTCTTTACTCCCCATTAACGACCTGGGAAAACGCCGCACAGAGACCGTCAAAAGGCCTATTGAGTTCGATTTGAGTTTCAAAGGACCTAAAACGGCCCCTTTTCGTTCTCGGGGACAAAAATCGCGCGTCTACTCACTCGGGATAAATCCTTACTCCCATTCCTCCGAATACCGCCCCGTGCCTTGCCGTCTCGAAACACGGGGAGTAAATCGCGAAATTGCAGGTGAAAGGGAGTAAATAGCCAAAGAAAAAGCCTCCGTTCCGACGCGGGAACAGAGGCTCGATAATCGGATTTACTCACCAATGTCGCTGGCGGCTTTGCCGTGACTCTCGTACAAAACGAAACTCAGCAGCACAGTGCGGCACTCAAAAATACAGGTCAGAACCCTGTCAGACTACTCCCACTCGATGGTCGCAGGCGGCTTGGACGTGATGTCGTAGCAGACGCGGTTGGCGCCGGGAACCTCGGCAACGATGCGGCCGGAGATGCGGGCCAGCACGTCGTAGGGCAGTTTGGCCCAGTCGGCGGTCATGGCATCGCTGGACTCGACGGCACGCAGGATGATCGGGCGCTGATAGGTGCGCTCGTCGCCCATAACGCCGACGGACTTAATGTCGGGCAAAACCGCAAAGTACTGCCAGCAGCTGTGCTCGGAGTTACGCTCGCCGGTCTGCTCATACAGGCGCTGGTTGTAGGCGTCGAGCTCCTCGCGCACGATAGCGTCGGCGTTCTTGAGGATCTCGAGCTTCTCCTTGTCGACCGCGCCGATGATGCGGATGGCCAGACCCGGACCCGGGAAAGGCTGACGGAACACGATGTGACCCGGCAGGCCCAGCGCCAGACCAAGTGCACGGACCTCGTCCTTAAAGAAGTGATCGAGCGGCTCAATGAGGTCAAAGTGCACGCCCTCGGGGAACGGGATCAGGTTGTGATGGCTCTTGATGGTGGCCGTCTTGCCGCCCGTCTTGCGAGCGCCGGACTCGATGATGTCGGGGTAGATGGTGCCCTGAGCCAGGTACTTGACCGGCTTGCCATCGGTCTCGAGCTGCTGAGCAACCGCGAAGAACTCTTTCCAGAACTGCGTACCGATGATGCGGCGCTTCTCCTCGGGCTCGGTCACGCCGGCCAGAAGCTCGGCATAACGGTCCTCGGCGTGGACGTGAATAAAGTCGACGTCAAACTGCTTGGTGAAGACCTCCTCCACTTGCTCGGGCTCGCCCTTGCGCAGCAGGCCGTGGTTGATGAACACGCAGGTCATCTGCTTGCCCACGGCGCGGGCGCCCAGCGCAGCCACGACGGAGGAGTCGACGCCACCGGACAGAGCCAGAATCACGCGGTCGTCGCCAACCTTCTCGCGGAACTCGGCCGTCATGGTCTCGACCAGGTTGTCCATGCTCCAGTTGGGCTCCAGGCCGCAGATCTCAAACAGGAAGTTGCTCAGCAGCTGCTGACCGTACTCGGAGTGCTTGACCTCGGGGTGGAACTGCGTGGTGAAGATCTTGCGCTCGACGCACTCCATGGCGGCAACCGGGCACACGTCGGTGCTGGCGGTAACGGTAAAGCCCTCGGGCACCTCGGACACGGCGTCGCGGTGGCTCATCCACACGGTCTGCTCCATGGGCGTGGAGTTAAAGAGCTTGGCGCCGGCCGTGCGCGTGATGGTGGCGCGGCCATACTCGCCCACCTCGGAGTGGCCGACCTTGCCGCCGAGCGTCACTGCCGTGATCTGATGGCCGTAGCAGAAGCCCAGGACGGGAAGGCCCAGGTCAAAGATGGCAGGATCGATGGACGGAGCGTCCTCGGCATACACGGAAGCCGGACCGCCGGAAAGGATGAGCGCAGAGGCGTTCATCTCGCGAATCTCGTCGGCCGATATGTCGCAGGGAACGATCTCGGAATACACATTGAGGTCGCGGACGCGACGGGCAATGAGCTGACCGTACTGCGCACCAAAGTCGAGTACGAGGACCTTTGCGGAAGCCTTTTGATCCATGGTATCCCCCTCTTGTTGGCGGGGAGCCGGTGCCCACCCGCGTGAATGAACGAAAATAACCTCCATAGTGTACACGTTATATGGGGTTTCTCGTCCCTCGCAGCCATCAGCGCACGGCAAACGCACGACCTGGGCCCCTATTTGACGGCAATTGGAGTGTTACCAAACGTTACAGATGATGTAATACGTTTGAACATTCACCGCCCTGTGCCACAATACTGCCGAACGACTCCGCCCTTGCGGCGGCAAATACGATAGGAATACCAGCATGAAGCGCATCCTTCTCATCGCCACGGGCGGCACCATCGCATCGACCGAGGACGGCAACGGCCTCTCCCCCGCCCTGACCGGTGAGGAGCTCGCCCAAAGCGTCCCCGAGATCTCGGGCCTCTGCGAGCTTGACGTCGTGCAGCCCATGAACATCGACAGCACCAACATGCGCCCGAGCGACTGGATGCGCATCCGCGACGTCATTGTCGAGGGCTATGCCGATCACGACGGCTTTGTGGTCCTGCACGGCACCGACACTATGAGCTACACGGCCGCGGCGCTCTCCTACTTGATCCAGGACAGTCCTAAGCCCATCGTGCTCACCGGTTCGCAAAAGCCCATGGGCAACCCCTTTACCGATGCCAAGCTCAACCTGTACCAAAGCCTGCTCTATGCGCTCGATGAGCATTCGCACGACGTCTCGATCGTTTTTGGCGGCGTCGCCATTGCCGGCACGCGCGCCCGCAAGCAGCGCACCATGAGCTTTAACGCGTTCATTAGCGTCAACTATCCGCCCATCGCCTATATCCGCAACGACCGCATCGTGCGCAACGGGCTTCACGGCACGCATCAGGGCGAAAACCCGGTGCGTTTCTACGACAGCATCGATCCGCGCGTATTTGTACTCAAGCTTACGCCCGGCGTAAACCCGGGCATCCTCGACGCCCTTGCCGATAGCTACGACGCCGTGATTCTGGAGACCTTTGGCATTGGCGGTATCCCCGAGTTTGGTGAGTCGGGCGAGTCGTTTCAAGAGGCAATTTTCCGCTGGGTCGATTCGGGCCGTACCGTCGTTATGACTACGCAGGTCCCCGAAGAGGGCCTCGATCTGGGCGTTTATGAGGTCGGCCGTGCTTACGCCGATCATCCGGGCATTCTGCGCGGCGACGACATGACCACCGAGACGCTCGTGGCCAAAACCATGTGGGCGCTCGGCCAGTCACGTGATGCGTCAGAAATTCAGCGCCTGTTCTACAGCCAAGTCAACCACGACCGCATCCCGATGGCGTAATTCGGTTGTCGACGGGTATCCCCTATTCGATACCCTCGAGAAGTTCTGACACCGTCATGCCGAGTGCGGGCGCGATCTTAAATAGAACCTTGAGCGTGAAATTTGCCGTCCCATCTTCGATTCGGTCGAGGTAGGGTCGGCTGATTCCTGTCGCCACACAAAAATCAACCTTGGAGATACCAAGGTCCCTGCGTGTCTCTTCGACCCGCCTGCCAAGAATCTGTTTCGCACGTTCGTCCATGCAGCCGAGTTTGAAATGGAGTCGAACATAAACGTAAACTATAGTTTACGTTTTGCCGAATACACAGGAGTTTTCTATGTCGGGTTCTTCGGTCCGCATGTACCGAGCCACGCTTCGCAAAAACAGCGCACCGCCCAAGCTCGTCGTCGTTGAAGCAGAATGCCTTTCGCCCGATGAGCGCACGGCATTTGCATTGCTATCAAGTCGCGTCGCCGCCGTTTTGGTCCCTTGTCCGGCGCAAGGTGAACTTGCCATCCAATGCCAAGCGCACAGCTGCGCCCTTGACCAGGCCATTGTAATAGCAACCAGCCAGCGCGGCCTGCCCCTTCTCTTGGAAGCCGGTATCGCGCTCTGTCTTCGCGGCGCCGGATACGAAAACGAGGCCGCCGCCGACATGGTCTTTAAACCACGATCGAGCGGCGGCCTCGCAGCAGCCATCGAATATGCTTGCAGGCTCGTTGCCTAAAAGGACAAGCTAGAAACCAAAGCCAAAGCCCGTTCCGGTAATCGCCGAGTACATAAAGTAAACGTTGATCACGTTGAGGAACACACCCGTGATGCAACCGTTGCGCAGGTAGCGTTCGCACACGATGCGCGCCATGGCGGCAGAGTCCTCATTGTTCTTTGCCTGGCGTCCCGCCGTAAAGTACGTCGCCACGCTCAGCAGCAGGTTGAGCACTGGCAGTGCCAGCAACTCGTAGCTCTTGCCCCAGCGCGTCACCTCGCCGGCTGCGTTAAACTTCGTTGCCACCTCGGGACCAATGTTGGGGATAACACACGCTGCGACCACCAGCGGAATCACCGCAAGCACGAGCAGCGCGATACCCATGTAGCCAGCTTTTTTGCCATATTTAAACATATGCGTCGTCCTTACACGTTAAAGCGGAAGTGCACGACGTCGCCGTCGGCCATGACGTAATCCTTGCCCTCGATGCGCAGCTTGCCGGCAGCCTTGGCGCCCTGCTCGCCGCCGAGCTCAATGTAGTCGTCGTAGCCAATGACCTCGGCCTTAATAAATCCGCGCTCAAAGTCGGTGTGGATGACGCCGGCGGCCTGCGGGGCGGTCGCACCCTGGCGAACCGTCCAGGCCTTGACCTCCATCTCGCCGGCCGTAAAGAACGACTGCAGGCCGAGCAGCTTGTAGGCGGCCTGAGCGAGCACGTCCAGGCCGGGCTGCTCCAGGCCCAGGCTCTCCAGGTAGTCGGCGGCGTCCTCGGGGTCGAGCTCGGAAAGCTCGGCCTCGATCTTGGCGCAGATAGGCAGCGGCTTGACGCCGTCGATGGGCGCCAGGTCGTCGTTGAGCATGTCCTCGTCCACGTTGGCCACATACAGAATGGGCTTCATGGTAAGCAGGAACAGCCCCTTGGCGGCGGCACGCTCCTCGTCGGTCATCTCCATGGATGCGGCGCGCTTGCCCTCGTTGAGCCAGGCAAGCAGGCGCTTGGCGACCTCGAACTTGGGCATGAGCTCCTTGTCGCGCTTGGCCTCCTTCTCGAGCTTAGGCAGCTGCTTCTCGAGCGTGCCCATGTCGGCCAGGATGAGCTCGGTCATGATGGTGTCGGCGTCACCGGCGGGATCGACGAACTCGCCGGTGCGGCCCACCTCGCGCATGACGTTGGGGTCCTTAAAGTAGCGCACGACCTCGCAGATGGCGTCGGTCTCGCGAATGTTGGCCAGGAACTGGTTGCCCAGACCCTCGCCCTCGTTAGCGCCCTTCACCAGACCTGCGATGTCGACAAACTCGACCGTAGCCGGCACAATGCGACCCGGGTTAACGATGTCGGCGAGCTTTTGCAGGCGGCTATCGGGCACATCGACGATACCCACGTTGGGGTCGATCGTGGCAAACGGGTAGTTGGCGGCAAGGCCGGTCTTTTTGGTAAGCGCGGTGAACAGCGTCGACTTGCCCACGTTGGGCAGGCCCACGATACCGATGGAAAGGGACACGACAGCTCCTTTTGGTACAGGTACTTCAAACCGTATAAGTATAGCGCCGCCGCAGCATCCGGGCGAATCCGGACACCGCGGCGGCGCAAATGAAGCAGAGATGCGTGAGAGTTCGAGACAGCAGTCCTTACTTAAGCTCGGGCCAGAAATCCTTGTTGGCCTCGATGAGCTCGTCCAGGATCTGCTTAGCAACGCTCGCCGAAGGAATGGTCTTGGAGAGCGTGAGTGCCTGCCAGAGCTTCTGGTAGCTGCCCTCGACCCAAGCCTGGACAACGAGCTTCTCGACGGAAACCTGCTGCTCCATGAGGCCCTTCTGGAACTGCGGGATCGGGCCCTGGCAGATCTTCTCAAAGCCGTTGGAACCGACGATGCAAGGCACCTCGACCATAGCCGTCGGGTCGAAGTTGGGCACAGCGCCATCGTTGGGGACGA
This sequence comes from Collinsella sp., assembly GCA_048367555.1. Classification (GTDB taxonomy): domain Bacteria; phylum Actinomycetota; class Coriobacteriia; order Coriobacteriales; family Coriobacteriaceae; genus Collinsella. The sequence continues at coordinate 90,025 of DBGCAP010000030.1, read as the reverse complement.
TCAGCAGGAAGCGCTCGAGCGTATTCTCGGCCAGTGCGCAGGCAAGGTCGACGATGTAGTTGGCGTGTACGTCGGGCTCAAAGCCGCCGTCCTTGGCAGTACCCTTGGCGATGATGTCGCGGCAAGCGCCAAAGACCTTCTTTTCGCGGCCGTCCATAACCTCATTGGCGCGAGTGTAGTTGGGGTCAGACGTCTCGACGACATAGTCCGGGTACAGGTAGTACTTGAGGTAGGTGTTGGGAATCGTCTCGGGATCGACAGCATAGACATCCTTGGCCTTGCCGAAGGTGTGAATCCAGCTCTCCTCGACATGCTGCTCCTTACCGGCCTCGTGCTCGATGCCGTCCAGGTAGCCGTTCTTAGCCATGTGCTCCTTAATCTGCGGCATGAGGTCGTTGCCATCCTTGTCGTAGATTTTGCTCCACCAACCAAAGTGGTTGAGGCCGTAGTAGCTATACTGCAGCTCGCGACGATCCTTGATGCCGCACATACGGCTCATCTTATCCATGAGGTCGATCGGCATGTCGCAGATGTTGATGATGCGGCTGTTGGGGCGCAGCACGCGGCAGGCCTCGGCGACGATGGCCGCGGGGTTGGAGTAGTTGAGCATCCAGGCGTTGGGGCTGTACTTCTCCATGTAGTCGAGGATCTCGATGACGCCACCAATGGAGCGCATGCCATAGGCGATACCGCCGGCACCGCAGGTCTCTTGGCCAACGCAGCCGTACTTGAGAGGAATCTTCTCGTCGAGCTCACGCATGGCGTACAGGCCGACGCGGATGTGAGCAAGGACGAAGTCGGTCCCGGTGAATGCGGTCTCGGGGTCGGTGGTGTAGCTAAACTCAACCTCGGGGGCGTTCTCGTGGAAGTAGATCTCGCAGGCCTTGGCCACGGTCTCCTGGCGCTCGGCGTTGTTGTCGTAGAAGGTCACCTTGTTGACCGGGAAGCGGTCGCGCTCCTCAAGCAGCATCAGAGCGATGCCCGGAGTGAAGGTAGAGCCACCGCCGGCAATGGTCACGGCATAGTTTTTCTTGGACATGATGTCCTCCTCATTCTGGCCGCTTGCTCAATCCATCCCCGCACGCGGCCTGTACGGTTTGGAATTGTTACCTAGAAGTGGAGTTTTTTATCTCTAGAATCGGCCTTGCGATGCATACCGGCTCTGCAAGGCCGATTGTTTCGATGGACGATGGTTTACAGAAGACTCTCGAACTTCAGAAGACTCTCGAACTTCTCGCGAACCTGCGGGACGGTAAGGCCGATGATGACCTGGATTGACTGACCTTGGACCACCAAGCCATGCGTACCGATCGCCTTGAAGGAAGCCTCGGGTGCAACGACGCTCTTGTCCTTGACGTTAACGCGCAGACGGGTAGCGCAGTTAGTTACATCGATGATGTTATCCGTGCCACCGAGCAGATCGAGGATGTTCTCGGCAAGCACCAAGCGCTCATCATCTTTACTCTGGGCGACCGATTTGCCAGCAGCAGCACCGCCCTGCTTTTGCTTGTAGTCGGCCTTGGACTTGAGCTCGACCTCGACGTCGTCATCCTCGCGACCGGGGGTCTTAAAGTCGAACTTGACGATCAGGAAACGGAAGACCACGACCCAAAGGGCGGTAAAGCACAGGCCGACAAGGATGGAGATGGCGTACTGCAGACCGTGTGCGGCCCAAAGGGGCAGCCAGTCCCACGAGAGCATCGAGATGATGCCGCCGTCGAAGATGCCCACGACGCCAAGGAGGTTTTGAGCCATGCAGCCAAGCGCTCCGAGCACGCAGTGGACGACGAACAGGCCAGGCGCGATGAACAGGAAGGTGAAGTCAAGCGGCTCGGTGATACCGCAAAGCATAGCGGTAAGGGTGACCGGGATCAGCAGAGCCTTGACGCGCTGCTTGCGCTCGGGTTTGGCGGTCATATAAAACGCAATGGCGACGCCAAGCGAGCCGAAGACCTTAGTCCAACCAGGGCAGGTATAGGCAGCCCAGGGTGCGGCATCCTTAAGAGCAACGCTCGGATCGGCAGCCAGTTGGGGCAGGATGTTAGCCCAAGCGGCAAAGATGCCGCCATTGACCGCCGCGTTGTCGTAATAGAACGGCGTATAGATAAAGTGGTGAAGGCCTGTAGGAATCAGCACGCGCTCGAAGAAAGCAAAGACGCCAACGCCGAACGTACCGGCGGAAAGGATGAATCCCTGGAAGGCGGAGATAGCAGCCTGAACATGCGGCCACACCAGGCAGGCGATAAGAGCGACCGGAACCATAACGAAGAAACCGATCATATAGATGAACACGGAGCCCGAGAACACGCCCAGCCACTCAGGAAGTTCGGTGTCGAAGAACTTGTTATGCAGCATCGTGGCGATACCAGAGATAATGAGCGCGCCCATGATGCCCATATCAAGCGTTTTGATGCTTGCGATAGTGGCAAGACCAGTACCGCTGCCCGCCTCGACAGAGTAGTCGACCCCAAAGACAGGGCCCCACTGCCCCAAGATTGTGCTTACAAAGTAGTTGAAGGTAAGGTAGATGGCCAAAGCCTCCATGCAGCAGCGAGCGTTCTGCTTGTTCGCGAGCGAGATTGGCAACGCTACGCAAAACAGCAACGGCATCTGGTTAAAGAGCGTCCAACCACCCTGGAGCAGCACATTCCAGCAATCAAACCAAAGATGACCCGCTGTGGCCATCTCGCCAAAGATCGCCTCGGTGGTAAACAACGTACCCAGGCCGACGACGATTCCGGAAAATGCGAAAAGAATTGCAGGCGTGTACATTGCACCGCCGAAACGTTGTATCTTTTGCATCATGACGGGGAATCCCCCTCTCTTCATTCGGAGCGGCTGCGGTTTTGGCTTCACTCGAGACCGCAGACGCGCCGTTTGCGTGTACCTCGTGCAATAGGACGGGTGGGCCCGCTTCCCTGACTTCTTGCACTTACGTTTTATCACATCACTCATCTATACAAGTTAGTATAAATACTACGGTCGGTCAACGGTTGATTATTGGCCGTAAACGGTATATGCCCAGTATTTCCCCTGCTAAATCTGACATAGCTGATGGCTGCATTTTATATTTCTTTTCGACTTGTATAGATGTGCTTGTCTATATCTATAGACATGCCTATACTTCATTACAACATTCACCACCACGTTAAGGAGTCACCATGAAAAGCGCGGTCTTCTATGGAAAGCACGACCTCAGAGTCGAGGAATCGGCAAAGCCGGCCGTGGGCAGGCGCGACGTTCTGATCAACGTCAAAGCTTGCGGCGTCTGCGGTACCGACGTTCATATCTATGAAGGCGACAAGGGTGCAGCCGACGTTACCCCGCCCACGATCCTTGGTCATGAGTTTGCGGGCGTTGTCGAGGCCGTGGGCAGCGATGTCACCGGCTTTAAACCGGGCGATCGCGTGTGCATCGACCCAAACCATCCCTGCGGCTGCTGCGAACCCTGCCGCGACGGAATCAACCACTACTGCGAGCATATGACCGGTTACGGCACCACCGTTAACGGCGGCTTTGCCGAGTACTGCTCCGTCGATATGCAGCAAGTCTACAAGTTGGGCGATCACACCAGCTTTGAGCAGGGTGCTATGACCGAGCCCGTCGCCTGCTGCCTGCACGGCATCGATATGTGCAACATCAAGCCCGGCAGCACAGTTGTCGTTATCGGCGGTGGCATGATCGGTCTGCTCATGATGCAGCTCGCCAAAAACGCCGGCGCCACCAAGGTTGTCTTGCTCGAGCCCGTCGAAGGCAAGCGCGAGGTTGCGCTCAAACTCGGCGCCGACCTGGCAATTGATTCCATCCACGAGGACGTCCCGGCCCGCCTGAAGCAGGAGGGCGTCGGCAACGTCGATGTCGTTATCGAGTGTGTTGGCAAGCCCGTCACCATCGAGCAAGCCATCCAGATCGCCGGCCATAAGGCTACGGTCATGATGTTCGGCCTCACCAAGCCCGATGAGACAATCACCGTCAAGCCCTTCGAGGTCTTCCAGAAGGAGCTTGTGCTTACCTCGTCCTACATCAACCCTTATACGCAGCGTCGCGCGCTCGAGCTCATCGACTCTGGCAGGCTCGACGTATCCTCGATGGTCGCCAAGGTGGCTTCCCTCGACGAACTCGGTGCCATCCTGTCAGACCCAGCTCTGCGTGCCATGGGTAAATATATAATCGACCCCAGCAAGTAAATCGATCGACACCTGCGCGAGCGGTCCTCATCCACCGCTCGCGCACCCAGCTCTAGGAGACCGTCATGGCGCGAGCCATCTTCCAAACTATTTACGACAACGTGAAGCAGTCGATTGACGACGGCACATACGCCTATCAGAGTTATCTGCCTTCGGAGACTGAGCTCACGCAGCTGTTTGACTGTTCGCGCATGACGGTCCGTCGCGCCATCTCGATGCTTGCGGCAGATGGTTACGTGCTCCCCCAGCAAGGCAAGGGCATGCGCGTCATTCGCAACATCAGCGACGAGAAGAGTCGTGGTGGCGGCGGACTCGAGACCTTTAAGGAAATCGCGGTCAACCGAGGCTTTGAGCTCAAGACTGTCACCACCGTCTTTGAGCTCCTCATCTGCAGCAAGGCGCTCTCCAAGATTACCGGGTTTCCCGAAGGCTGTGAGCTCACACGCGCCAAACGCATCCGTTATGCAGACGGACAAGCCGTGTGCTCCGACGACTCCTATTACCTAAGCTCACAAGTACCGGGGCTGACACCCGAGATTGTCAACGACTCGATCTATCGTTACCTCGAAGAAGATCTTGGCATTAAGATTGCCACGGGCAAACGCGATGTAACGATCGAGCATCCCACGCCCGAGGATACGCGCGTGCTCGATCTCGACGACTTTAACGCACTCGCCGTTATACGCGGGCAGACCTACAACGCCGACGGCATCCTTATGGAATACACCGAGACCAAACAGGTCCCCGGGTTCTTTTTGCTCCATGAAACCGTGACGCGCAACGGTACCGGTCGAACCGGCCACCAAAGTAGCATGAACTAACCATTTATTAGTTGCGGTGGAATAGTTCCTAGAATGGCCAGCTTAAGGGCAAGACAGGAACTATTCTACCGCATCTTTTTTGGCCGGCGGGGCAGTACTTGTCCCACCGGCCATCATTTACGCTCTTTTAGCTAGTCCGCGAGCTTCTCCACCTGATCGAGCATCTTGTCGAGCTTGGCCTTTGCCTCGGCCTTGACCTTCTCAGCTTCTTCGTGAGCCTTCGCCTTCTGGGCGGCCTTTTCCTCGGCTTCGGGATCGACGACGACCAGATTGGACGCGTCGTGTTCAACAAGCTTGAGCGCATGCTCGGGACAAACCTTGACACAGGCGCCGCAGCCTAAACAATACGTGGACTCCAACGCAAAGCGGCCGCTTCCCACCAAATCGCAGGCAAACGTGGGGCACACGTTGACGCACTCGCCGCACGATGTGCACTTGTCAAAATCGCATTCCGGCGTGCTCACCTGCATGTTCTGGGCAAGCTCGGGGTGGTTTTGCAATGTCGAGAGCACCAGCTGCCGCCCGTGCGTGAGCGAACGGCGACGCTTGGTCGTCGTGGTGCCGCACATGGTGTTGAGCGTGCGCTCCAGCTGGGTAATCTGATGGCGATGGGCCTTGAGCTTCTGCGTCACCGAGGCCAGCGCCGCCGTCGCCGGATTGAGCTTGGTCACCGTCAGGCCCGTGGTGCGGGCGATCTTTTCCATGTACTCCTTGCGCTCGTACTCGCGACGCTTATGGCATTTGAGGCTCTTGGGGTCGACCTCCAGGCCCATACCCGTGCCGGACCACTCCTCGGCCTTCGCAATCGCCTCGCCCAGAATGTCCTCACCGCCGGTGTTGCGGCATTTATCGCACACGCCCAACGGCAGGTACACACTCACGTTGGGATAGTCGGCCAGTACCGAAAACCAAGTCTCGGCCGTAATATCGCCCACGCAGGCGACGACGACCTCGTTTTCGCGCGGCATGCGCTTAAGGGCACGCGTGCAGGTGACGTAGGCGGTCTCGTGGCTCGTAGCCGCCGAGACAATGTCGTCGTAGACGTTTTTGGGTGCAAGGCGCGGAGAGATGATCGCCTCCGTCGGGCAGGCAGCGGCGCACAGGCCGCACTTGCGACAGGAGTCGAGGATCTCGATGGAGTCTTCCTCGACCTCGATAGCGTTGACCGGGCACACGTCCATGCACGCGCTGCAGCCGCTCTTTTCGTTTTTGCAGGTCAAACACGGAATGGTGTTGCCGCGCGGACGCTCCTTGTAGTCAGCAGGATTCCACTGCGGCGCCGACGGATCGAGTGCATCGGTCACGCCGCCAAGCGGGTTTTTAAGAAAGTCGAAACCCTTGCTGATCTCGATAATGTCATCAAACAGATCGTGTTCCTGCGCCATGCGCGGCCCCTCCCTGAGCAGTGCAAACAAGCGATAGATAATGATACGCCATTAGCTCATACCTCGGGCAAATTACACGCGGCGCATCTTTGCGGCAAATAGCCTATGCCTATCGCCGCCTCGATTGCACAAGGTCAATCAAGCGCCAAGCTATGCCTCGCACATGAGCTGCACGAGCTTCTGTTTGGTCACCTTGGTCTGCTCGTTGGCCATGTTGCGCTCGTTTCTAAAGACCGCATTTGCAACACCCTGCAGATCGACATCGGAAATCTCGCTGCACGGACCGTCCATCGAAGCCGCCGTGGGGCATACACACAACGGCAACTCGGCATAAAACGCAACGGCCTTGGCGATATCGAGCATCTTGCCACCGCCAATACCCACCACCATGTCGCAATACTCGGCCTGGGCTTCCTTAGCCATTTTTACAACGGCCTCTTCCGTACGCGGACCGTCATAAATCTTAAAGAACGGCTCGCTGAGATCTTCGCCCAGAAATCCATCGACGATCTGCTTGCGCAGTCGATCCTCGGTGCCTTGGTCAAACAGGACATAGGCGGAGCACCCCAGCCATGACAGATATCTGCCCTGACGCGAAAGTTCGCCCGGCCCCTGAACATACCGGCCGGGACCGCCATAAACCATGGGAAGCGCCATACGAGAATCCGCCCTTCATCAAACAACGGTTGGCGCAAAGTAGCCTGTCCCCTGCACCAACTTGTGCATTGGAGACAGGCCACTTTGCACCATAGCAAAAAGGGGCAAAGCCATCTGCCGGCTTTGCCCCTTCCTTACCTTAGTTTACTCATCCATAAGGTAATAATGACCCAGTGCGTCGGCACCCAGGATGGCGTTGGCGACCATCTCGGGCGTCACCTCAAACGGCATGTTGCACATGGTGTCATCGGGCGCGCAGGCGGCCTCGGCAACAATCATGGCCTGCTCGCGCGTAAGCTCGGCAACGCCAAGTTCCTTCATCGTGACCGGCAGGCCCAGCTCAATGCAGAAGCCCAAGACTTCCTCGAGCTTCTCGGTCGGAGCATCCTCGAGTACCAGCTGGACGATGGTGCCGAAGGCGACCTTCTCGCCGTGATACATGCCGTGGCACTCGGGCAGCATCGTCAGGCCATTGTGAATGGCATGAGCAGCAGCAAGGCCCGAGCTCTCAAAGCCAATACCGGAGAGCAGCGTATTGGCCTCGATGATATGCTCGACGGCAGGCGTAAGCGCACCCTTCTCCAGCGCAACCTTGGCCTTGACGCCATCGGCCATAAGCGTCTCGTAGCAGAGCTTGGCGAGCGCCAGGCCGGCCATTCCGCCCTTACCGCCGGCGCAAGTGCCGCCGTCGGCATCGTGCGTCGCCTGGGCCTCAAAGTAGGTTGCGAGCGCATCGCCCATACCGGAAACCGTCAGGCGCACCGGGCTCGCTGCGATAACCGTCGTATCCATCAGGACAATGTTGGGGTTAGCCTTCAGGAAGAGGTATTTATCGAACTGGCCGTCGTCGGTGTAGAGCACCGAAAGTGCCGAGCACGGCGCATCGGTCGAGGCGATGGTGGGGCAAATGATAACCGGAGACCCCAAGTAGTAGGCGACAGCCTTCGCGGTATCGAGGATCTTGCCGCCACCGACGCCGACGATGATGTCGCAGCCGTTGTCGCGAGCGAGCGCAACCAGGCGATCGACCTCGCCCTTGGAGCACTCGCCGTTAAAATCCTCAAACAGCAGCTCGGCCTTAGCCTCGGCAAAACCGCCCTCGATCTTGGCACCGACGCGCTTCTTGCCCGAAGGCGTCACGATGACGAGGGCCTTAGCGCCGAGCGGCTCGACATAGGAACCGAGCTTGGCCAGCTCGTCCGGACCCTGGATGTACTTGCTGGGGCTATTGAAGATTGCAGCCATTTTTATCCCATTCTCTAACAATTAAAAAGAAAGGGGCTCCGTACGGATACGTGCGGAGCCCCTCATTACGATAACAAGAGTCGATTAGAAATCGATGTCGGTGTCGTAGTAGCAGGCCTTGAGGATCTTCTCGAAGTCGGCAGCCTTGGTCTCACGCGGGTTCTCGGGCGTGCAGGCGTCCTGCTCGGCGTTCGCGGCGATCTCGGGGAGCTTCGCGAGGAACTCCTCCTCGGAAACCATCTGCGGGTTCTCGGCGTCGACCTTCACGCCACCATTCGCGTAATCCTTGATGGACTGCGGAATGTTGAGCTGGTCGTTGAGGTCGCGAATCTTCTGGACGAGCGCAGCGATGAGCTCCTCGTTGGTCTCGCCGGGAAGGTGCAGGATCTCCTTGGCCACGTAAGCGTAACGCTCGGCAGCACGCGGGTCCTTGGAGTTCCACTGGATGACCTTGCCCAGGTACATGGCGTTAGCAGCACCGTGGATGATGTGGCCGTTCTCGAAGGCAGCACCGGTCTTGTGAGCCATGGAGTGAACGATGCCGAGCAGACCCGAGGAGAAGGCGATACCGGCGATGCACTGAGCCTCGTGCATGTGCTGACGGGCCTCATGGTCGCCAGCATAGGACTTGGGCAGCCACTCGACGATCTCGCGGATGCCGTGCAGAGCGTTGGCGTCGGTGAACATAGAGGCGCAGGTGGAAACGTAGGCCTCCATGCAGTGGGTCAGAGCATCCATGCCGGTGTGAGCGCACAGCTTGGCGGGCATGGTGTAGGTGAGCTCGGGGTCGACGATGGCGACATCAGGGGTGATGTTGAAGTCGGCCAGCGGGTACTTGATGCCCTTGGCGTAGTCGGTGATGACGGAGAAGGCAGTGACCTCGGTAGCGGTACCGGAGGTAGAGGAGATGGCGCAGAAGTGAGCCTTCTGACGCAGCTCAGGGAAGCTGAACGGCTGGATGATGTTATCGAAGGACTCCTCGGGATACTCGTAGAAGACCCACATGGCCTTAGCGGCATCGATGGGCGAGCCGCCGCCGATGGCGATAATCCAGTCGGGCTCGAACTCGCGCATGGCCTCGGCGCCCTTCATGACCGTCTCGATGGACGGATCGGACTCGACGCCCTCGAACAGCTTGACCTCGAAGCCGCCCTCTTTGAGGTCGGCCTCAACGTCCTGCAGGAACCCGCCGCGGCGCATAGAGCTGCCGCCAGAAACGATGATGGCCTTCTTGCCCTTGAGGTTCTTCACCTCGTGGCGAGCGCCCTCACCAAAGTACAGATCGCGAGGATTGGTAAAACGTCCCATACTGTGCCTCCTAAACAAGCCCCTCTTAGACTTGCGTATATAACGGAGCACCCGATTGGCTCCGTTAGGACCGTTTTGTGCGTTGCCGGCGATGGCAATGCGCGATGTCTAAACGTCTCAACGCTCAGACAAACACTATTTTACCGTTCTGGTTGGTCAGTTATTCACCTAAAGCCGACAATGATGAAACGTTTTTTCTATCCCTGAAGACCCTTGTGGGGCATTCATACTCCCAAGCTGGGCAAACGTTTTATCAAGGTTGACCACATACCCCGGGCAGGACTGTGCCCCTCCAAAATGCGCCCCGTTCGCCGCCAAAAATCGACCGTTTGCGGCACCGTGATACCACTCAGTCGTCCAAAGTGCCGACATTTGTGCGACATCCGTCTTCGTGGTGCAAAGGTGCATGTCCAAGTGCGGCACCCCCGGTGTGCCACATGCGGGTAAACTAGAACCTTATATAGAGACATTTGAACCCTAACCGCAGCAAAGGAGGCCCCATGGCATTCGATCCCATTCAAGAGGATTGCCATCGCCTCGTTCTTGAGGCCTTGCGCCGCGACAATATCCCGCTCACCAACGGCCCCGCCGTAGAGCGTCTGATGGAGCAATTCACCCGCAACCCCGCGCCGCTCATCGTGCACGATCGCGACCGCGCCGGACATCTGATTGCCAAGGTGGTCGAGGCCGTCGACTACCGTATTCCCTTTATCCCCGACGATGCCCAGGCCGAGCAGGAAGAGACCGCTGCCGAGAACATGCTTCGCGAGGCTGCCGCACTCGATCCGACCAACTGGGATGCCCAGCGCATGCTGACGGCGCTCACCGCCGAATCCAACGAGGAATACGTACAGTACTTGGTATCCAAGCGCGATGAAGTCGAGCACGACTTGGCGCTCAAGATCGCCTCGGCGCAGGACCCCTACGAGCGCGAGGCCGCGGGCGACCTTATGCGCCGCCCCTACCTGCGCTGGCTTGCCGCCCTTGCGTCGCGCGCCCTCATTAGCGGCCGCTACCGTATGTCACTCGAAGCCGCAAACCGCAGCCTGGACTTTGCCCCCAACGATCCGGCTGGTGTCCGCCACACCGCGATGCTCGCCATGGCAAAGCTCGAATACCCCGCCGAGGAACTCAAGCGCTTTCGCTCTGCCCACTCCGTACCCTATCTCGCCAACACGCCGCTGCGCCGTCGTCCCAAGGACGCGGAGCGCGACTTGGACCCGTGGACGCTCATCGCGCTGATGAGCGCTGCCTGGCGCGAGCTGGACTACGAGGGCGCCGAGCACTACTTGCGCATCCTTGCACGCTCGTGCCCGCACGCAGCCGAGGCGCTCTACTTCCAAACCGAGTTTCCCGATGGCGTCTATGCCCGCGTCAACGTGGGTGCAGGCTCCACCGACGAGCTCGTCCTTGCACTGTCCGAAGCGACGCCGGTACTGCAGGAGGGCCTGGGCGCTCCCGACAACGCCAGCTTTGCCGCCTGGGTCGCCACCAACGACATCGTGCGTTCCCAGATCGACGAGCGCATCCTGCGCGCAGCCGAGCAGGGGCTTCCATTTAAGGGAGGGGACCTCTAATGGATCCGAGCGTCTACATCCCCGCCTACTTGGAGCGCACCTATCTGGCATCGCACCCCGAGCTCACCGATGCAGCACGCGAGCTTGTCCATAACGACATTAGTGCGAATCCCCAAAAGTATGCGCAGTCCGAGCATGCCCAGGCGCTGCTGTCCTATGCCGGTGCTCATCGCCACCTGCTCGACGAGCTCCATCGCATCGAGGACATGGGCAGTGACGAGGAGTTCGAGCAGACGCGCAATCGCCTGTTCGACGACATGCGCGATGAACTGCTCAAGATTGTCCGCGTCGATACACTTGCCGTCGACGCGCAGCTGCTCGCCATCATCCTGGCCGACACGCCCGTTGACGCCTGCCTGGCCGACCTGATGAAGCTCGAAGCGACCACGGCCGATTACCTGCAGCAAAGCGTGCCCGGGTTCGATATGGAGGCCCCACATTACTGGGCCAACAAAGTTTTGACGGATGGCGTGACGGCGGCAGATCTCACCGTGAGCGAGCCGGCACTTATCGGGTGGCTCCACACGCTCGAGGCCATCTCGCAGCTGTGCATGGCGAGCGCCCGCTACCGCGCTGCTGCCAACTACGCCCGCCGCGTCCTTAAAGCAGAGGGCTATCCCACCCGAGCTGCCGGCACCGTGTTGCTCGCCCTCGCTCGCTTGGAAGACCAGGACGGCTTTTTTGCCCTGGCTCACCAGCTCGAGGAACAGGTGGGAGCCGATGCACTCGAGAACTCCCCCTGGTACCTGCTCGCCCGCACAATCCTATTGTTCAAAACGAACAAAATGCGTCCGGCGGCGCGTGCGCTGCGTGAGTTCGCTAACCGCTGCGAGGGCGGCGCGTTCTTCTTGCTGAATCCCATGTACCAGACACCGTACCTTCCCTGCCGGCCCGAGCCACGCGATCCCTGGGATCTTTCGCACCAGGCCGTTTGGGAAGCGGACGGCATTATCTCGGACACTCCCGACTTTGCCCCCTGGGCCAATGCCTGCGAAGACGTGTCGCAGCTTGCCCAGGAATTTGCGCGCCGCTACGGATTTTAGTGACGCACTCGACCCGACCATGTCGTTTACGTTAGGAACGGTTTCATGAACCTCCGCTCATCTCTTGCCTGCACCTCGAGCGATATCGCTCGCTGGGGACTGCGCTCCGTCCTCAAGCGCCAGGGCGGCGTACTCCCCGGCCGCATCGCCATGAAGATCAACCCCGAGCTGCTGAGCGACCTCGCGAGTCTTGTCGACCGCAGCGTGGTGATCACCGGCACCAACGGTAAGACCACCACTTCGAACCTGATCGCCGACGCCGTTGCCGCCAGCGGCGCCACCGTGGTATGCAACCGCGCCGGCAACAACATGGAGCCGGGCGTGGTGGGCGCACTGCTCGAGGCGCGCAGCGGCCTCAAGCGAGCCGGCGACAAGCGCGTGGGCGTTTTTGAATGCGATGAGCTCTACACCGTGCGCGTCCTGCCCAAGCTCAAGCCGACGTACTTCGTGCTGCTCAACCTGTTCCGTGACCAGCTTGATCGCTATGGCGAGATCGATCACACCCAGGAGGTCATCGCCCACGCGTTGGAGCTTTCGCCGGCAACGACGCTCATCTACAACGCCGACGACCCGCTGTGCGCCTCGATTGCCGCGCGCGTTCCCAACGCGAGTATTGCCTTTGGCATCGATGGCGCCACCAACACCGAGTCTGACCGCATCAGCGACTCGCGTTTTTGCTCGCAGTGCAACGCCCCGTTGGAGTACGACTACGTACAGTATGGTCAACTCGGCGCCTACCATTGCCCCTCGTGCGGTTGGGCACGCCCCGCACTGGTCCGCCGTGTAACGAATGTGGAGCTCAGTCGCGATGGCTATGGTTTTGACCTGGTATTTGGATCTGATTCCAGCGCACCAGCCGCGCACATCGCCACGCGCTACAACGGCCTGTACATGGTCTACAACGTTGCCGCCGCATTCTTTGCCGCACATGAGTTAGGCGTGGATACGGCGCACCTGCAGCCCACGCTCGATGTCTACGTGCCCGCCGGCGGACGCATGGGCCGCTGGGAGATCGCCGGCCGTACCGTCGAGGCAAACCTGGCCAAGAATCCCGTGGGCTTCGATCGCCAGATCCAGTCCATTAAAACGGCAGGCGGCAGGCTCTGCGCTTTCTTCCTGAACGACAACAGTGCCGACGGCCACGATGTCTCCTGGATCTACGACGTCGACTTCGAGCGCATCGCCGATACCCCAGGGCTTGTCGCCTTTGCCGGCGGCACGCGTGCACACGATATGCAGGTGCGTCTCAAGTACGCCGGCATCAATGCCGCAATTATCTCGGACGTCGCGCAGGCAATTGGCACCGTGGCAGACGAGGCTGCCGGCGACACTTTCTACGCCGTCGCTAACTACACGGCCTTCCCGCCGCTGGTCAAGGAGCTCGACGAGCTTAAGGGCGCCACCGCCGACGTTGTTGCCGGGCGCGCCGTGGCCCGCGCCGATGGCAACGCCATCCCTTCCGCCGTCGCGCCGGTCGAGCTTTCGCGCCCGTTGCGCATCGTCTACCTGTATCCCGATGCGCTCAACCTCTACGGCGACGGTGGCAACGTCATTGTCCTGGAGCGCCGCTGCGCCTGGCGCGGCATTCCCGCGCGCGTGGACGAGGTCCGCATGGGTGAGACGCTCGACCTGACCGACGCCGATATCGTTATGATGGGCGGCGGTTCCGACCGCGACCAGCTGGCAGTTGCACATGAACTGCTCGCTCAAAAAGACAAGGTCGCGGCCTATGTTGAGGACGGCGGCACACTGCTTGCCATCTGCGGCAGCTATCAGCTGCTCGGTCGTTCGTACTACATGGGCGAGGATCGCATCGAGGGCCTGGGCGTCATTGCCGCCGAGACCGTGCGCGGCTCCAACCGCCTAATCGGCAACGTCGCCGTCAAGACCGACCTGGCACCCGAGCCCTTTGTAGGATTCGAGAACCACGGCGGCCGCACGCTTTTGGACGCCGACGCCACACCGCTCGGAACGTCCGTTGTCACGGGCACCGGAAACAACGGCGACGATGGCTTTGAGGGCCTCATCTACAAGGGCGTCATCGGCACGTACCTGCATGGCCCGGCGCTGCCCAAGAACCCCGAACTCGCCGACTGGCTGATTGCCCACGCTCTCGAGCGCCGCGGCGACGCACAGGCCAACGCTCTGCTGCCGCTCAAGCCCCTCGACGACACCTACGAGCACGCCGCCCACGACGCAGCCATGAAGCTCCTCCCCTAGCGCCCTACCACCACAAAGGGGACAGGTACCTTTGTGGTGGTTTTGACCCGCCCCAGCGGTTTGTCTCAATCTGTAACATCTAGACCACCAAAAGTCGTCTTACTGTTACAGATTGAGACGTTCGTCCCGACGCCTGCATTTTGTCTCAAACTGTAACAGATAGAGCCAATTTGCCCGCCCAGATGTTACAGATTGAGATATTTGAAAATCGGGGGGGGGAGGGCCAGCTCCTTTGTGGTGGTTTTCCAGTTTGCCAACGATATACGCGCCGGCAAAAAAGTCTGCTATACTCTTTCCCGCTGTCCCCATCGTCTAGCGGCCAAGGACGCCACCCTTTCAAGGTGGATATCGCGGGTTCGAATCCCGCTGGGGGCACCATTTAAATCGAGAAGCCCGTTGCCCTCCGGTGGCGGGCTTTTTGTTACCGATATGCCGGGATTCGAACCCGACAGGGTGCGGAGCTGAGGAAACGCGTGAGCGTTTTCCAGCGCAGCACGCAAGGAGCGAAGCGACGCAGCGGAAGCGGGCGGCGCCAGCCGCACGCGGACATCCCGCTGGGGGCACCACAGAATCTGAGAAGCCCGTTACCAATTCGGTGGCGGGCTTTTTGCTACCCATACGCCGGGATTCGAACCCGGCAGGGTGCGGAGCTGAGGAAACGCGGAGCGTTTTCCAGCGCAGCACGCAAGGAGCGGAGCGACGCAGCGGAAGCGGGCGGCGCCAGCCGCACGCGGACATCCCGCTGGGGGCACCAACTCAAAAATGTACGAACCCGCCGGATGTAAGGTCCGACGGGTTCGTTCTTTTTGCCGTTATAAGACGAAAAGTACTCAACGCCCTTGCGCTAGATAAACAGCTCGCATTCTTTTCGCTCAGAGCAGGCTTTGCTCAACATCTTGGTAGCCGCAGAGAGCATGACGGGATTTACCGTGCGAGCGCCCCACGGACACACGGCAACGCAGCGCATGCAGGAAATGCAGGCTTTTTTGTCCACCCGCTTGGGATCGTCTTTATCGATAGCGCCAACGGGACACGCTGTGGCACAAGCCCCGCAGGCAGTGCACTCCTTTGTGGCCTTGGGCACCACACCGGTGCCCCCTGCCTTCTTATAGGGACGATTGCCCGGAATTGCCGGCACAGAAGCATCTCCTGCAGACATCTTTTGCTGAATCTGATCCGCAAACCCAGTGAGCTGCGCCGCGTCCTGTGCATCTGGCCGACCGGCGGCAAACTGGCGAACAATAGAATGCTCGGCGATGGCAGAAACCGCCGCGATCACCCGAAAGCCCGCGCCCTTTGCCGCATCCTCAAGCTCGACCAGCGTGTCCTCATATGCGCGATTTCCGTAAACGCAAACCAGAACCGCCTGCGCACCGTTTCCCCGCATCATACCCAAGCGCTCCGCGGCCACAGCCGGGACTCGCCCGCCATACGAGGGCACCGCAATCACGGCTACATCCTCTTTTGTCATCGCAACCGTGCGAAAACCAAGCCCACTATCGGTCAGATCTACAGCAACGGTTTCCCCTTCCAACGCATTGGCAATGTAGCCAGACGCCTTTTCCGTTCCGCCGGTCGGGCTAAACACGATATCGAATACCTTCATCGGATAATCCTCCCCTTTATGAACAAACGCCCGAAACGTCCGCGTGCCAAAACAGGTTACAACTTTTAAGATGCCCCGCGTGAAACGCCCGCTCGGCTGCAAGTTCAAAGCAGGTCCAAGCGGCATAAAAAGAAGGGGCCTCGCACAGTCGAGACCCCTTCACACGCAAAATCAAACGTGTCTGTTACACATAGAACAGGATGTCATCGTAGGTCGGGACCGGCCAGTAGTCGGCGGCCACGATCTCCTCCATGGCATCCACGGCGGCGCGCAGCGTATCCATAGCGGGAACGACCTCGTGTGCATACACGTTGGCCTGCTCCTGGCCATCGAGGGCCTCGGCCTTCTGATGCACGGCGTCGAGTGCCTTGATGGAGTCGTTGATGGCGGTGATGCCGTTGCAGAGCTTGTTGAGTGTGTTCTGCTCGCACTGCATGGCGGCCTCGGCACCGGCGGCACGAATAGTCTCAAGGCCCTTAGCGACCTTGGTGGCATAGGCGGTAATGACCGGGCGATAGGTACGACGCGCCTCGCGAACCATCGTGGTGGCCTCGATGTTCATGAGCTTGTTGTACTTCTCGAGCTTGCAATCGTAGCGGCACTGAGCCTCGGCCTTGGTCAGGACGCCCGTCTCCTCAAAGAGCGCAATGGCCTTATCGGAAACAAAGGCGGGCAGGGCATCGGCCGTGGTCTTGTTGTTGGCAAGGCCGCGCTTCTCGGCCTCGACGGGCCACTCGTCGGAGTAGCCGTCACCGGAGAACAGGATGCGCTGGTGGTCGGTCAAGACCTTCTTGCAGTACTCGAGCGCGGCGTCCTGGAACTCATCCTCGGGCGTACCCTCAAGCGCGTCGGCGAAGGACTTGAGTGACTTGGCCACGGCGGCATCGAGCACCAGGTTGGAGTCGGAGACGTTCTGCTCGGAGCCGCAGGCACGGAACTCGAACTTGTTGCCGGTGAAGGCAAACGGGGAGGTGCGGTTGCGGTCGGTGTTGTCCTGCATCAGCTTGGGCAGGGTATCGGCGCCCAGGTCGAGTACGCCGCGCGTGGCATGGACGGAAGCCTTGCCATCGATGATCTTCTCGACGACCTCGGTAAGCTGGTCGCCCAGGAAGATGGACATAATCGCCGGAGGAGCCTCGTTGGCGCCCAGACGATGGTCGTTGCCGGCCGAGGCAACGGAGGCACGCAGGAGCTCCTGATAGTTATCGACGGCCTCGATCACCGCGGTGAGGAAGACGATGAACTGCAGGTTGTCGAGCGGGGTGTCGCCCGGATCGAGCAGATTCTCGGACTCGGTGCCAAGCGACCAGTTGTTGTGCTTGCCCGAACCGTTAATGCCCTCAAAGGGCTTCTCGTGCAGCAGGCAGACCAAGTCGTGGCGGGAGGCGATGAGCTTCATCTTCTCCATCATGACCAGATTCTGGTCGATGGCCTCGTTGACCTCGCCATAGACCGGTGCGAGCTCATGCTGGCAGGGAGCGACCTCGTTGTGCTTGGTCTTGGCGGGAATGCCAAGCGCCCACAGTTCATCGTCCAGATCCTTCATATAGGCCGAGACGGTGGGGCGGATAGCGCCAAAGTAGTGCTCCTCGAGCTCCTGGCCCTTGCAGGGAGCAGCACCAAAGAGGGTTCGGCCGGTGATGACCAGGTCCTTGCGCTTGCGGTAGGCGTCCTTCTTGATCAGGAAGTACTCCTGCTCGTCGCCCACAGAAGGAACGACCTTCTTGGGGGTCTTGCCAAACAGCGCCAAAACGCGCTTGGACTCACGCGAGAGCGCGGTCATGGAGCGCAGCAGCGGGGTCTTCTTGTCCAGGGCCTCGCCCGTGTAGGAGCAGAAAGCCGTGGGGATGCACAGGACATCGTCCTTGATAAAGGCGGGGCTAGTGGGGTCCCAAGCGGTGTAGCCACGGGCCTCGAAGGTGGCGCGCAGGCCGCCGTTGGGGAAGCTGGAGGCATCGGGCTCGCCCTGGATGAGGTTCTTGCCCGTAAACTTGGTAATGGCGGTGCCGTCGTGGTTGGGCTCCAGGAAGCTGTCGTGCTTCTCGGAAGTAATGCCCGAAAGAGGCTGGAACCAGTGCGCGTAGTGCGTCGCGCCCTTGGAGATGGCCCAGACCTTCATGGCATGGGCAACGGCGTTGGCCACATCCAGGTCGAGCGGCTCACCGCCCTCGAGGGTTGCAGCAAGGCGCTTCCAAATGTCCTTGGGGAGGTAGTCCTTCATGACTTCCTCAGAGAACACCATGGTCCCGAAGCGGTCAGTAAGTTCGGCCATACGGAACTCCCTTCGTATCGGCACCGCGTGAGAAGCGGTGTTGATTACTAACGAACGAGTCATAGCTTAGACTCGCCGTGTTTCCGCGACATTACCGTTATGTTGCCGTCGCGAAACCAATCATTGAGGTTACCCTATCGAGGCGGCGTTGCCACCCTCAACAGCCAATCAACTGCATAAATTGCAGACCTCTCCCCATGGTTTAAGGGTAGTCAATTTGGGACGGGGCTTTCTTAACTGGTATTTCGCATCAGATACCATTCAATATAGCCCCATCCTACATTGACTGCCCTGTTATAGGAAATGCCGATAGCGAAGCATTTTCGATTGGTATCCCCAAATCGAGAGAGAAACTCCACCTTAGCACAGTGGTGCTGTAGAATCCTTGCAACAAAACATCGCACCCAGGCATCTAAAGGAGCACGATATGCGCGTCGATGAGGTTTTTAAGCAGGCAGCATCCCAGGGCACCGCGCCCGTTTCGTTTGAGATGTTCCCGCCCAAGGGCGAGCTGACCCTCGATACGGCTCGCGAAGTGGCAGGCAATCTGTGCAAGCTTTCGCCGAGCTTTGTCTCGGTCACCTGCTCGGCCGGCGGCTCCGGCAACGGTGCCACCACCGCCCCCATAGCGCATATGATTACGAGCGAATTCGATACGCCCTCGGTGGCACATCTTACCTGTGTGGGCCGCTCGCACGCCGATATCGCCGCCAAGATCGACGAATACCGCTCCGCCGGCGTAGAAAATGTACTGGCTCTGCGCGGCGATCTTCCCGCTGGCGCGACCGAGGACGACAAGCCCGCCTCGGACTACGCCTACGCCCGCGACCTCATCCCCGAGCTCGTCGACGCCGGCTTTTGCGTGGGCGCCGCAGCCTACCCCGAGGGCCACATTGCCTGTGAGGATCTCAACCTCTCGGTCGAGCACCTCAAGCAAAAACAGGACGCCGGCGCGAGCTTCTTTGTGACGCAGCTCTTTTTTGATAATGAGTGCTTCTACCGTTTTCGCGAGCTTGCCGACAAGGCCGGTATCACCGTGCCCATTACCGCAGGCATCATGCCGTTTATGGGCAAGTCGCAGATCAGCCGCATGGTCTTTATGTGCGGTGCGTCGCTGCCCTCCCCCGTCATCAAGATTCTCGCCAAATACGAGAACGACCCCGAGAGCCTGCAGGCAGCCGGTGTAGATTATGCCGCCCGCCAGCTTTGCGACCTCAAAGAGCACGGTGCCGACGGTCTGCACCTGTACACTATGAATCGTCCTGCGATCGCCGCAACCATTATGGAGCGCCTGGGGTAATGGAAAAACCGCACGTCGATACAACCGTTGTTGAAGTGCCGGCCGACCTTGCGTCGCCGGCGCTTTACCGTATCGACGCTGCTCACCACCCTCGTGTCGACCGTGCCGAGATGCTGCGGTATCTGGGCTACGGCGGTCAGCAGATTGAGCCCGAGCTGTCGCAGCGTATTGAGCTTGTCGTTGAGCGTCTGGAGCTGGATATTGAACCCCGTGGCGTGCGCCGCGTATTTGCCGTCGATGCCACGGGAATCGATGAACAGGGCGAGCCTTGCATTCGCTTGGTCGGCACCAACGTTGAGCTGCGCGGTCGCGATATCTATCGCCACCTCAAAGACGCCCGCTTTGCCGCACTCATGGCATGCACCCTCGGCATGGACGCCGAGCGTCGTCTGCGCACCACGGGAGCCCAGCAGCCCCTGGAGGGAGCCGTGCTCGACGCCGCGTGCTCTGCCTATGTAGAAGCCGCCGTTGAGCAGATGGACCAGCAGGCCAAGGCTGCGGCCGCCGCACACGGGCTCGCCGGCAACTGGCGCTTTAGCCCCGGCTACGGTGACTGCCCGCTCTCGGCCCAGCGCTCGATCGTCGATGCGCTCAACGCCACGCGCCTCATCGGCCTTACCGTCACGCCCACCTGCCTGCTCATGCCCACCAAGAGCGTGACCGCAGTGATTGGCCTGTTCGACGGCGAGGTCCACGACGCCCAGAGCCGCCCCACCTGCAATATCTGCCGCATGCGCGAGCACTGCCGCTTCCGCGCCGCCCACACCACCTGCTATTCCAGCCACTAGGAGCCCCCGATGTTCACCCCGCTTATTACTCATAATTCGGATGGTGCCGCGCTGGCGGCGCCCGTCAATGCCGCACGCTGCAACGGCGCTGTGTACAAGCCACGCACGATCGACGACCTGCGCATTAAGGACGATCGCCTGCGCGCCGCCATCGAGGGCACGGGGCACCTGCTGTTTGACGGCGGCATGGGCACCATGCTGCAGGCTGCCGGCATGAAGGCCGGCGCCCTGCCCGAGCTGCTCAACTTTGAGGAGCCCGAGGTTATCACCGATATCCAGCGTCAGTATGTCGAGGCCGGCTGCGACGTGATCACCGCCAACACCTTTGGCGCCAACGCCCACAAGCTCGACGGCGCTGCCACCGTGGCAGACGTCTTTGCCGCGGCCGTCGCCTGTGCCCGCGAGGCCGGCGCCCGCTACGTCGCCGGCGATATCGGCCCCATCGGCGCGCTGCTTCGCCCCTTGGGCACCCTGAGCTTCGACGAGGCCTATGACCTCTTTGCCGAGGAGGTGCGCGCCGGCGTCGACGCGGGCGTGGACCTCTTTATTATCGAGACCATGACCGACCTTGCCGAGATCAAGGCGGCCGTCCTCGCCTGCCGCGAGAACTCCGACCTGCCCGTCTTTGCCACCATGACCTTTGAGGAAGACGGCCGCACGTTCCTGGGTACGAGTCCCGAGGTCGCCGCCATCACGCTCGACGCCATCGGCGCCGACGTTTTGGGTATCAACTGCAGCCAGGGCCCGGCCGAGCTCCGAGGGCTCGCCGCACGTATGCTCACCGTTACCGACAAGCCCGTTATGGTGCAGGCTAACGCGGGACTGCCCCGCGTGGACGACGACGGCAATACCGTCTTTGATATCCAGGCCCCCGAATACGCCGAGGCCGTCGCCGGCATGATCGAGGACGGCGTGAGCGTCGTGGGCGGCTGCTGCGGAACCACGCCGGCGCATATGGCGGCCTTGCGCACGCTTATCGACAACCACACGCCCAGCCCGCGCCGCCGCAAGCCCAGCATGTCGGTCACGAGCGCCCAGACGGTCGTGGACCTTCCCTGCGATGGCCACAAGATCGCTGTCATCGGCGAGCGCATCAATCCCACCGGCAAAAAGCGCCTGCAGCAGGCCCTGCGCGACGGCGACCTGGACTACGTCGTGAGCCAGGGCATCAGCCAGCAGGAACAGGGCGCCGACATCCTGGACGTCAACGTGGGCCTGCCCGAGATCGACGAGGTCAAGATCATCCAACAGGCGACCGAGCAGCTCCAGGGCTCCACCTTGCTGCCACTGCAGATCGACTCCACCGATCCCGCAGCCGTCGAGGCCGCTGTGCGCCGCTACGCCGGCAAGCCCATCATCAACTCGGTCAATGGCAAGCAGCAGATCATGGATGAGATCTTTCCGCTGGTCGCCCACTACGGCACCAACGTTGTCGGCCTTACGCTCGACGAAGGCGGCATCCCCGATACCGCCGAGGCTCGCTTCGCCATCGCCGAGCGCATCGTGGCCGAGGCTGCCCGCTACGGCATCGGACCGGACCGCATCCTCATCGACTGTCTGGTCATGACCGCCTCGACCAATCAACGCCAAGCCGAACAGATCCTGCGCGCCATGTCCCTGTGCAAGGAGCGTCTGGGCGTCAAGTGTGCACTCGGCGTGTCGAACATCAGCTTTGGTCTGCCTGCCCGCCCGCTGTTGGGCTCGGTCTTTTTGGCTGCCGCTTTTGGCGCGGGCCTGGACGCCCCCATCATGAACCCAGGTTCCAAGCGCTTTATGGATACCGTCTACAGCTATCGCGTCCTGAGCGTTGAGGACGAGGGCTCGACCGGATACATCGAGCGCTATGCCGGCTGGACCGATCCGTACAAGATCGCCGCGAACCCGGCGGCGGCTCAGGCAGTATCGACCGACACTGTGCCCGCTGCTGGCACCGCCGGCACCGACGACAACGACGACCCGATTCGTCGCATGGTCGTCTCGGGCCGCAAAGGCGAAATCGCGGCCGAGACCGAGTGTCTGCTGGCAGACCACGACGCCATGGACCTCATCAACAATCACTTTATCCCCGCCCTCGACGAGGTCGGAGTCCTCTTTGACCAGGGCAAGTTCTTCTTGCCGCAGCTCATGGCCTCGGCCGAGGCAGCGCGCGTGGGCTTTGACACCATCAAGCGTCTGATGCCCGCCGGCGAGATTGCTGACAAGGGCAAAATCTGCGTGGCCACCGTCAAGGGCGACATCCACGACATCGGCAAGAACATCGTCAAGATGCTGCTCGATAACTACGGCTACACCGTCTTTGACCTAGGCCGCGACGTCGACCCGCAAGAGGTGCTCAAGACCGTGCGGGAGCGTGACATCAAGCTCGTCGGCCTCTCGGCGCTTATGACCACCACGGTCGTCGCTATGGAGGAGACCATCAAGTTGCTCCATGCCGAGGTTCCGGGCGTCAAGAT
The DNA here is from genome assembly GCA_048367555.1 of Collinsella sp. GTDB lineage: Bacteria > Actinomycetota > Coriobacteriia > Coriobacteriales > Coriobacteriaceae > Collinsella. Next base: position 67,163 of record DBGCAP010000030.1, on the reverse strand, counting down.
CATCGTAGGTGGCGCCGTGCTCACCCCCGAATACGCCAAGCAGATCGGCGCGGACTACTACGCCAAGGATGCCGCCGAAAGCGCGCGCATCGCCGAAGAGGTCTTTGGGCAGTAACACAACGGAAACAACCGAGCACCAAAACGTGCCGCACGCGCCACTTGGCACGTGCGGCACGTTAGAATAGATAAGGCTATGCTCGTTTTGGCAGATAGGAGTGCAAGGATGGCGATCACGCCCGCAGAAATCGCGGAAACCCGCGGCATGGTTGAGGAGCAGAACCTCGACATCAGGACCATCACCATGGGTGTTTCGCTCATGGGTTGCGGCGACGAGAACCTCGACCGCATGTGCACGAAGATCTACGACCACGTGACGCACACGGCTGAGCACCTGGTCGAGACCGCCGAGAACCTCGAGCGCGAGTACGGTATCCCCATCGTCAACAAGCGCGTTTCCGTCACCCCGGTGGCGCAGATCGCCGCGTGCTGCAAGGATGAGGACCTCACCCCCATCGCGCACGCACTCGACCGCGCGGCCGAGACGCTCGGTATCGATTACCTGGGCGGCTTCTCCGCGCTCGTCCAGAAGGGCATCGGCGACGCCGACCGCCGCGTCATCCAGTCCATCCCCCAGGCGCTCGCCACCACGAGCCGTGTCTGCTCCAGCGTCAACGTCGCCAGCCTGCGCGCCGGCATCAACATGGATGCCGTGCTCATGGCGGCTCAGACCATCATCGATGCCGCCAAGCTTACGGCAGATGAGGATTCCGTTGGCGCCTCCAAGTTTGTCTGCTTTGCCAACATGGTCGAGGACTCCCCGTTTATGGCGGGCGCCGTTCACGGCGGTGGCGAGGCCGACGCCGTCATCAACGTAGGCGTCTCGGGTCCCGGCGTTATGGCTGCAGCCCTGGAGACGCTGCCCGATTCCGCATCGATGATGGAAGTCGCCGAGAAGATTAAGCAGACCGCCTTTAAGATCACCCGTGCCGGCGAGCTTATGAGTCGCGAGGCCGCCCATCGCCTGGGTGTCGAGAAGGGCATTGTCGACCTGTCGCTGGCTCCCACGCCCGCCATCGGCGACTCCGTCGCGCGCATCCTCGAGATCATCGGCGTGGGCACCTGCGGTGGCCCCGGCACGACCTGCGCGCTCGCCATGCTCAACGATGCCGTCAAGAAGGGCGGCGTCATGGCCAGCTCCAGCGTGGGCGGTCTCTCGGGCGCCTTTATCCCCGTGTCCGAGGACGCTGGCATGATCGCCGCCGTCGAGGCCGGCGCGCTTTCGCTCGAGAAGCTCGAGGCCATGACCTGCGTGTGCTCCGTTGGCCTGGACATGATCGCCATCCCCGGCGACACCCCGGTCGAGACCATCGCCGGCATTATCGCCGACGAGATGGCCATCGGCGTCATCAACAATAAGACCACGGCCGTGCGCGTGATTCCCGCCATCGGCAAGGGCGTGGGCGACTGCGTTGAGTACGGCGGCCTGTTTGGCCGTGCACCCATCATGCCGGTGAACCCCAACGCCGGCACCGTGCTTGTCCACCGCGGTGGACGCTTCCCGGCGCCGCTGAACTCGCTCAAGAACTAGCTGAGGGGGACTGGCGAGGAGCCCCGGGGAGGGCAAATATATAAGGTCGCCTGCTCGGACAGTCCTGACTCGCACGGAGAGCACATTAAGTGCTCTCCGGCTCGTGCGGAACTCGCGATCGACCTTATATATTTGCCCTCCCCGGGGCTCCCGCACAACGGGACCTCGGTTGGATTCTATCCCGGTTGCAGTCGCTTCGCTCCTGCACCACTTGGCTGGTGCGGCGGTTTGGCGTTGGAACGGTTCTTTTTCTGATATATGCTGGTTGCGGCTCTTCTTTTGGGAGGAGTCGCTTTTTTGTTGCTAGGAGGTTGGCCCGTGGTTGATGGGGATGCTCGCTCTGAGCTGCTTTCTGCGGACTGGAATGGCGAATGGATGCGTCTGCAGGCCGCTCAACATCGGGCTGATGATTCTTTTGAGTGGGATAAGCGGGCTCGGCATTTTCGTCCGCTGGAGACTGCCCCGTATGCTCGGGATTTTATAAAGCTGTTGGCGCTTGAGCCTGATGAGTCGGTGCTCGATATGGGGTGCGGAGCTGGGTCGATTGCTATTCCGCTTGCTCAGGCTGGGCATCCCGTGATTGCTGCCGACTTCTCTCCTGCCATGTTAGGCACCCTTGATGCCGGTATTGAATATTACGGGCTCGAGGATCTTATTACGCCGCTTGAGCTTGCCTGGGATGATGATTGGGACTTGGTTGGGCCGGTTGCCAAGACTGTGGATGTTGCCTTTGCCAGTCGCTCCGTCACCACAAATGACCTAAAAGGCGCGCTTGCCAAGCTCGACCGCACGGCTCGCCGGCATTGTGCCGTCACCATGGTCGCCAACTCCAGCCCGCGTTATGACCTGCACTTGATGAATGCCATCGGCGCCTCGGTTACCCACAGCAACGGATTTGTATATGCCTTTAACATCCTTATTCAGATGGGGGCGCTGCCGCAGGTTACGTATTTTGAATCGCCCCGTCGCGACACCTTCGATAGTATCGAGGCGGGCGTGGCAGACTTTTCTCGCATGCTCGAGCACGGTAATGAGGATAAGATCGACCGCCTGCGCGACTATATCGCCCACCACATGATCGAGAACCCCCATGCCGGCGAGCCGGGATCCAAGGGCGTACCGCAGGGGCGCTATATGCTCGACCATATCCGTAAGGTCCGATGGGCGTTTATCGCCTGGGAGCCGGTCTCCGTACCCCGCCCGTAGCCCATCTAAAGCTTGCAACGTTTTCCCGCCTGGCATCCGCATTCTTTGCGAACTGGGCAAACGCGCTCCACACTGCGCCGTTCCTGCGCTATCGTGGGACAGCTCACGTAGATTAAGGCCCCATTGCGGGGCGCCCCATACATAGAAAGCGAGAACCCATGGCACTGACAGGAGCCCAGGTCAAGCAGCTTCGCAGCATGGCCCATCACCTCAACCCCGCCATCATCATCGGTAAGTCCGATGTCAACGAGGGCACCGTCGAGCAGACGGTTGCCTACCTGGAGAAGCACGAGCTCGTTAAGTGCTCCGTGCTAGACGGCTCCAGCCTTTCTGCCCGCGAGGCCGCCGAGGAGCTCGCCGAGCGCTGCCACGCCGACGTCGTTCAGGTTATCGGCCGCAAGTTCTCGCTGTATCGCGAGTCCTCGCGCAAGGATATCGAGAAGATCAAGCTCGTCTAAAACCGACTGGCCATATCGAGCAAGCCTGCGGGCGTCCGATTGATTCGGGCGCCCGTTTTTTATCGCTCGACAAGCACGCGCTTGAGCCTGCCTTCGACCAAGCGCTCATACAGACGCCTTGTCTCCGGCTCGGGCACTCCCTGTACCTGCTCTCGCAGGTGGTGCATGTGGCCGCTGTATAACTCGACAACATCGCGGCGTCGTCCCGCCGCGCCGTAAACGCGCATGGCACAGCGAACCATATCCTCGCGCGCCGTCTCCTGGCGAAGCCCCGATTCCACGAGCCAAATTGCCGATTGCAGGTCATTTTCCTCGAGAGCGGCATTCGCTCCCCTAATCATGCAGTCGATGTACTTGGATTGCATTATGTGGCGCATGCGCGTAAAGAACGTGGGATTGCAACCGGTGGGAACATACAGCGGACCCGCATAGAGCTGCTCAACCTTAAGACATAGCTCAACCAGGTGAGGGCCTCTCGCACCCATACGGTTTCCCAGGATCTCGCGGCTCAACTGGTCAAAGAGCCTTACATCGGTCTTAACGTAGTCGCCGTTGAGCCCAATGCACTCGTTTTGGATGAGCACGCACGACTTGCCATCTGGCGTTGGACCCAAAGCCGAGCGCAAGCGCGATACCGTCGAATACAGATTGTTGCGCGCAGCGTTAAACTCGGCATGGGGCCACAACTCCATAGCGATTGTCTCGCGATCGACCATGGCATCCATGCCCAGCGCGAGCCGTTCGGCAAGCGTTGCCGCCTTTTTGCGACGCCACATCTTGTCCGTGATGGGAAAACCGTCGCGCTCGGCGCGAAACGTGCCAAACACACGCATCTCAATATGGCCGATGGTATCGACAGCTTCAACCTCGCCCGCCTGGAACAGATGCTCACTTTCGCCCTCAAAGTCATCGCGTAGTGAATACCGCGACAGCTCGCGCACCGGAAGCTTCTTCCGAATCCTGACGGCAGGCTCGCCCAGGCAGTGCATCGCAAGACGCGCAAAAAGCCGATACGATGGGTCTAAAATCCCCGAGCGATTCATAGACATCCAGGCGGCAAGATCGCTATCGCGGCCCGCAGCGGCCAGATGCAACGCCACGATCCAAGCTTCTGAGCCACCGACCTGCGTCTTGCTAATGTCGAGCAGCTCCGCCTCTTCGCGAACCGATACCAGCGACGTATTGCGCAGGTACGCCACGCGCTCCAGCAGCAAAGCGTTTTCGCGCATGTACGTAATCGATTCGTCGGCGAGCTTGAGCACCTGGACCGCGCGGAACTTCGCGTTGACCGGCCGCCCCTCCGCCAGCGATTGCCAGCCCTCCAGCAATAGTCCAAACAGCTGAATTTGATTGTCGCGAACACGCACTGCAAAGCGGTCGAGCTCGCCAAACGCCACATCGTCGGTCACGGGCAAGCCCGCGAGCAGGCGCCGCGCCGCCAGCACCATACGCAACCAAATGGATGGTGCCTTAAGCCCGCGGATATCGAGTGCCTCGAGTATCTGAGCCATCTTGTCATCGCGATCGTCGGGTTTAGCAAACGAGCCGTCGAACAACTCCATCAGCATATGGTCGGCCTGTATGAGAATCCCCGCGATGTCGAGCTCGCAATCATAGGCTTTGTACGCCTTGAGCTTCGCGAGAACATTGCCGTCTTCCGCCCGCTCGGTTAGGTGGCGCTTGACCTCGATATGCGCAGACAGCATGTCGAGCACCTCGCAGGATGTCTGTTCTTGCAAAATAGGGCTGGCGGGAAGCCCCAGGTCATTGCCGCCGTAAAAGGCGATAGTGAGCGCCTGGGCTATTTTCCAGGTAGCAGGGTCGACCTCGCGCGCCGCCTGGTCACCCGCACGTTCGATAACGGACGCCATATACCTTGCGAGCTTTGTATTGCACACGCTAACAGCTGCCAGATACACGCCGAGTGCCTCGGCGGGTGCCGGCTCTTGCTCCTGCTTTTCCGCATTGATCATCGCCGACGCCGCACGGCAAATGTCCCCTCCGTGCCCGGTCAGGGCAAGATCGGCCCCATACTGCCCGGCAAGTTCCAATACCACATGGCGGTCCAAGAACGCGTCGGCCAGGTCCATAGCCAAATCGCATCGACCTGCCTTAATCAAAATGCGAGCAGCCCGCGATACAAGTTCGGGACGGATCTCGGCAACAAGCTTTCGCAGCCTCAGGCGCGCGTTGTCCTTAGCGCCCAAACACCTAAAGGTGCGATCAGACGGATCCACGCCAAAAATCGGATAATCGCGTACAAAGATGGACTGGTCGACCATCGAAAGCCTCACGCCGCACGCCTCTAGCTCCGCAATGCGGCCCTCGCCCATCAGTACCATCAAACAGGCAACGGTAAACAACAGGTTGTTCTCGAGCGATGCGAGATCGGCCAGCGCCGCACCGTACACGTTGACGATTTCGTTCTCGAGCAACCCGGCAACATCGCCCTGTCCATACATTCCCGTCTGCAGGGCAGATACCAGCTCTGGTACACCCTGTGTGAGCCGATAGAAATCAAGCGATGTGCTGATTGAGAACGCCGTGGCCCATGACGAATACTCGTAGGCGTGCACCTTGAGCATCTGTGCATTGACTTTTACAGAATCGCCCAGCCCGTGGATAAGCAATCGGTTGGAGGGGCGGCAGGCAATAAAGACCCCCGTCCCCGTAGCACGTAAGCTGCGGATTCGATCGATGAGGTCCTCGGTTTCGTGCTGCTCGAGATTGGGCACGTTGTCGATCGCAACGAGCGAATGAGGTTTGTCCTTAAGCTCATCGGCGACAACCTCGAGCTGCATAAAGAGCTCGCGTCCAATCGCGCGGTCGGCCTCGATAATCCGAACCGGCCCTCGCGTGGGGTCCGATTTAACCTCCTGCACGTATTGCAGCAACACCGACGTCTTACCAAACCCATCGGGCGCGTAGAGCAAAACAATTCCCGCCTTGCGCCCTTTAACGATGAGCTCATTCATCAAGCGATCGCGCCGCACCATATAGCCGCCGCCCGTCGACATCAACTCGAGGTCGTCAGTATTGCCCAGATCGTTTACCATGCTTGCTCCTCAACTCGACCATATGGACACCGTAGCTGCAGGACCATATGAGCCGCCCCGTGAATAGCGCGACTTAGAGTTTTTAATTGTCTGCCGGTACGTGTTTGGCAAGTTTTTGTACAGCGAGGCCCGATGGTAACTTATCCCCCGACCAATAGGTCTTTGCGCAGGTCAATGCGCTTGCCAGCATGTCCCATCCCATTTGCAGTGTAGCGTAGTCGGCTATTTTTATTTGAGTTGCGCAACTCGCCTACTCCTCGCTACCGCCTGCGACTCTATGGTGGCAAATATGCATAGTATCTGCTATAGAATGAATCTCATGATTTAGAACCAACTCGCCAAGCATGTGGCAAGGTTTCCGTCATGCATACGTTACGGCCTATGTCCACTAAAAAGGCCCCCGCAAAGCGAGGGCCTTTTGAAAAGCTATGTGAAATCGCTTGGTCGCGTTACTCGCAGAGCGAAAGAGCGGCCTCGTCAGCAACGACGACGCAATTGGTGTGGAGCTGCAGGATCGAAGCGGGGCACTTGGGCGTAACCGGGCCATAGCACATATCGTGCACGGCCTGAGCCTTGGCCTCGCCGTTGGCGACAACCAGGATCATGCGGGCATACATGATGGTCTGAGTACCCATGGTGTAAGCCTGGCGGGGCACATCATCGATGCTGTCAAACAGGCGGCTGTTGGCCTGAATGGTGCTCTCGGTCAGATCGACGCAGTGCGTACCCTTGGAGAAGTGGTCATCGGGCTCGTTGAAGCCAATATGACCGTTATTACCAATGCCGAGCAGCTGCAGATCGGGGTAACCGGCGGCAGCGACGATCTTGTCGTACTCGGAGCAGGCAGCAGCGGCATCGGGGTTGGAGCCATCGGGCACGTGCGTGTTGTTCAGATCGATATTGATGTGATCGAAGAAGTTCTCGCGCATAAAGTAGTGATAGCTCTGGGGATCGTCGTGCGAAAGACCACGATACTCGTCCAGGTTATAGGTGCTGACCTCGGTGAAGTCAATGTCACCCTTCTCGTACCAAGCAGCGAGCTGTTTGTAGGCGCCAATCGGGGTGGAGCCGGTGGCAAGACCCAACACGCAATCGGGCTTGAGGATAACCTGAGCCGAGATGATATTAGCGGCCTTGCGGCTCATATCCTCGTAGTCTTTAGCTTTAATGATTTTCATTACGCGTCCTTTCTCGTACAAGAGAGGCAAGGCTCCCCTTACAAGCACTTGCCCGCGGCCCGCGTCGGCCGCAACCAACGTGTGCGGCCACCAGGGCGAGGTCGCGTAATGTATGTGTCTCGTGTCTAGCCGCGTCGAGGCCCCTGCCCGTCCACGGTGACCCAAAGCTGTTTAGCCTCGGACGTTTTCCATCTTGCCACGGAGGGCGCCCTCTTTCAAGGGCGCCCTCCGTAAACGTGATTAAATTGTAGGCTAAAGGATAAGCGGAGCGACTAGCGCTCGCGAGCGACGATAAGCTGGTCCATCTCCTCGACATGCTCTCCAACGGAGCCCTTAATGCTCGAGAACTCAACGGAGTTGCACACCAAGATGGGAACCGTCACATCGTAGCCCTCGGCAACAATTGCGTCGCGATCGAACTCGATGAGTACATCGCCCTTATGGACGATGTCGCCCACTTGCGCATGCACGGTAAAGTGCTTGCCCTCGAGCTGAACAGTGTCCAAACCAACGTGAATGAGCACGTCCAGGCCATCGACCGTGTTAAGCGCAACGGCGTGTCCCGTGGGAAAAATAGCCTCGACCTTAGCGTCCGCCGGCGCAATCACACGCATACCCGTGGGCCGAATCGCAACGCCCTGGCCCAAAAGGCCGGTGGCAAACGTCTGATCGTTTACCTCGGAAAGCGGAATGACGTTGCCCGAGATGGGAGCATCCAGCGTAAGGACTCGACCACGCATACCAAAAGACCTCAGGACTTTAGTGAACATGCTCCCCCTCGGACATACCAATCAATCAAAATAGCCTTACTAGTTTACCACTTAGCACTGGTTTTTGACCATTAGGGAAGTTCGCGCTTGACAACCTCGACGATGTCGTCGACGACGCTCTGGGTCAGCTCGTGCGTCTCCGCCTCGGCCATAACGCGAACCAGCGGCTCGGTACCGCTCGGGCGCACCAAGACGCGGCCGCGACCGTTGAGCTCCTTCTCGGCGGCAGCGACGGCGTCCCAGATGGGCTGGCAATCGTCCAGGCCGGCCTTGTTGTCCGAATGCACGTTGACAAGCACCTGCGGGTACTTCTTCATGATGCCGGCAAGGTCGGTGAGGGTGCGGCCGGTGCGCTTGAGCACGGCCAGAAGCTGCAGGGCCGTCACCAAGCCGTCGCCGGTGGTGTTGTGCTCCAGGAAGATGATATGGCCGGACTGCTCGCCGCCGATGACGGCACCGTCCGCAAGCATGCGCTCCAAAACGTAGCGGTCGCCCACGGCGGTCTGGACCATCTCGAAGCCCTGCTCCTTCATGGCAATGGAGAAGCCCAGGTTGCACATGACGGTCGAAACGATCTCGGAGTTGGCGAGCTTGCCGCGGGCAGCAAGGTCGGAGCCGCAGATGGCCAGGATGTAGTCGCCATCGATCTCGTTGCCCTCACTGTCCACGAACAGAACGCGATCTGCGTCGCCGTCGTGGGCCAGGCCGATGTCGGCATGGGTGCGCAGCACGAGCTCGCGCAGGGGCTCAAGATGGGTGGAGCCGCACTCGACGTTGATGTCGGTGCCGCAGTAATCGGTGTTGATGGCGTGGACCGTAGCGCCCAGGCGCTGCAGCGCGGCGGGTGTGGTCTGGCAGGAAGCGCCGTGACCGCAGTCGACGGCAACGACCAGGCCATCGAGCTTAAGGCCGTCGAGGGTGCTGATAGCGTGGTCGACGTATGCCTTGCGGGCGTCCTTCATCTTGATGATGTGGCCCACACCAGCACCGGTCGGCAGCATGTCGGCAGCCATGGCTTCCTCGGACATGACCCAGGCACTGATCTCTTCCTCAACAGCATCGGGAAGCTTCATGCCCTTGCGGCTAAAGAACTTGATGCCGTTGAACTCCGGCGGATTGTGCGAAGCGGAGATGACGATGCCGCCGTCGAGCTCGTTTTGGACGGTGAGCAGCGCCACGGCCGGCGTAGGGATAACGCCGCAGCAGTGCGGGCGGCCGCCCTCGGCCATAATGCCGGCGGTCAGAGCACTCTCGAGCATGGTGCCCGAAAGACGCGTGTCACGGCCGATGCAAATGTCCGGACCAAGGAACTTGGTCGCCGCACGGCCAAGGCGAAACGCAAGGTCGCACGAGAGGTCGGCGTTGGCGACGCCACGGACGCCGTCGGTACCGAAGATGTTCTGGGGCATAGGATCGCTCCTTCCCAAGTGGGCAAAACGCAGTCGCCCACCCTAGTCGAAAAAGAAAAGCGGGACCCACCGAGCAATCGGCAGGCCCCGCTTGTACATTGTATCTCGTAAGGAGATAAAACCTTAGCGCTTGGAGAACTGGGGAGCGCGGCGGGCCTTCTTGAGGCCGTACTTCTTGCGCTCGACCACGCGAGCATCGCGCGTAAGGAAACCGGCCTTCTTGAGGTCAGCACGGTAGTCGCCAGCGTTCAGAAGAGCGCGGGCGATGCCCAGGCGCAGAGCGCCGGACTGACCGGAGATGCCGCCGCCATCGCACAGAGCGATAACGTCGAACTGACCGGCGGTGTCGGTCACCTTGAAGGGAGCAAGAGCGTTCTCAACGAGCTGATGACGGCCGAAATACTGCTCGGCGTCACGCTTGTTGATGGTCACCTTGCCGGTGCCGGGGACGAGACGGACGCGGGCGACGGCGTTCTTACGACGGCCGGTACCCTGGTAGACAACGGTGTTCTCAGCCATCTTTAAGCCTCCAGCTCAATCTTCGTGGGGTTCTGGGCAGCGTGCGGATGCTCGGCACCAGCGTAGACCTTAAGCTTGGTCATCTGGGCACGGCCGAGGGTGGTCTTGGGCAGCATGCCACGAACGGCGCGCTCGATGACCTTCTCCGGGTGCTTCTCCATAGCCTGGCGGAAGCTCTCAGCCTTGAGACCGCCGTTGTAGCCGCTGTGGCGATAATAGGTCTTCGTGTCGGCCTTGTTACCGGTAAGCTGGACCTTATCGGCGTTGATGACGACAACGAAGTCGCCGCAGTCGCTGTTGGGCGTGAACTGGGGCTTGTTCTTACCGCGCAGGATCATTGCGATCTGGGTGGCAAGACGGCCCAGGACAGCACCATCGGCGTCGACGAGAACCCAGTTGCGCTGGACCTCGCCCTGCTTGGCGTAGTGAGTCGATTTCGAAATCACTTAGACTCCTCCATGTACAGTACGTGTTGTTACAGAGATTCACGGGGCTCTGCAAGTAACCCGTCCATATTACCCCGCTCGTCGCCCGAGTCAACAGGTATTTTGGCTCTGACCAGACTTTCTGCACATGTCGTCCATGGGTCATGACGTCGCGACGCTAGCGCTCGACAAATGCCTCGATATCTCCCAGCAAGCGCTTTGCCTCCTGGCGGCCCTGAATATACAGGTCGAGGAGCTTTGCCGGATCGTGCTCAACGTGGCCGACCTCGACCGGCTTTTGCGGAGCAACAACCAGCGCGCGGCCCTCGCGCTCATACTTCCACAGGTGCATGCGTTGGATGTTGTAGCGATCGTGGCGCGTCTCGATGGCCTCGAGCAGGTAGGGGTAGTCGGCATAGCGGGCGCGCGCGGCGGGCATAAACTCGTACGGCTTTTTCTCGTACGAGCGGTCCTGCGTGACAATGACAACCGCGCGATCGAAGCCCGCCTCCTCCAGCACATGCTCGATGGGGACCGAATCGGCTACGCCGCCGTCGACGTATTTGTGCCCGTCAATCTCGACCGGCGGCGTCACCAGCGGCAGCGAGGTCGAAGCGCGCACGGCATCGAGGTCGAGCACGGCGCTTTTGACCGACAGGTACGCGGCGGTTCCAAAGAGCATGTCCGTCGCGACGGCGTACATCTCGATGGGGCTCGCGTCGAATGTCTCGTTGTCAAAGGGATCCAGGCGGTCCTGGACATCGTTGAAGATAAAGTCGTAACCCACGATGGAACCCGTGGACGCAAGCGATGCGGCGCCCATGAAACGGTTGTCGTTGCAGAAAGCCAGGTTGATGCGGTTGGCACGGCCGATCTGGTGCGACTTGTAGTTCACGCCGTTGAGGGCGCCGGCCGATACGCCATATACCGCCGGAATCTCGACGCCGGCCTCCATGAGAACGTCAAGCACGCCTGCGGTAAATTGCCCGCGGAAGCTGCCGCCCTCCAAAACGAGCGCGACCTTGCCGGCGTTCTTTGCCCTATCTTCTGCAGTCATGTTGACCTCCTGCTGTTTCGTTTTGGCCTTCTTCTACCCAGTTTTACGGAGGAGAGCGCATGGGTTTTGGAGCAGAGTTCGATTCTCCGCGGGTTTGGGGATCCGTTGATGCGGCGCATGGCCGGCTGAGATTCGATAACATCGCATCAATATTGGGCTGATAGTTTGCGCGGAGAATCCGTTGATGCGGGGGCATGGGCAGCCGGAGCTTAATCGACATCGCATAGATATTGGGCCGGGGCGTTGCGCGGAGAATCCGCGTATTTGCTTCGCAAATACGCACCGGCTTCGGCCGCCTGCCGGCGCCCTCGCCCGCTCGCTACAAACGCTTCGCGTTTGCTTAACGCTCGCGCCCTGCACAGAGTTCGATTCTCCGCGGTACGGACTAGAAATAAAAAGGCAGGTAGATATGAGTATCTACCTGCCTGTTACTTATGGTGGAGGCGCGGAGAATCGAACTCCGGTCCACGAAAGCCCCCTGATTGGCATCTCCAAGCTCAGTCGCTGGTTTAGTCTCGGACGCTTTGCGCGCAGCGACACGCTCGCGGCATCCCAACCGGTTCGGTCTTAGCCCGCGCCATACCGATTACGTGCGCAGGAGCATTCCCCTAACATGACGTCGCGCCGGTGTCGGGGAAATCACCGGGTTGACGCGCCGCTATAAACTAAGCAGCGAGAGCCATAGGCTCAAAAGAAGAGTTGTTGTCAATTCAATTTGACGGTACCCCTGTTTAACGAGGCGAGGAGACCTCGGCTTGCTTCCTCTCTCAGAGCTATCGTGTCGAAACCAGTCGCCCCCGAATGTCGGGAAAGTCTGGATGGCATTGGGCACGAGCACCCAACACCCGTCGACTTTTCAAGGAACATACGGGGCGAGCCCCGCTTGTGGAGTGTTATCTTACCACGTTCTGAAAGCGGACAGCTGTTCTATGCACGAGCTGTGAAGACCCCAATGTGCGCTGCACTTCGCACTTTTGCTACCGATCGCGTCACGTATATTTTCGCCAAGCACAATTGACCCGTCGAAAGGACCGTTATGGATACCAAGCAACAACTCGTCAATGCCCTCGCAGGCCTGGGCTCAACCATTACCGAAGCTATGGATGTCATCGAGGGCTTTGTCCCCTGCGGACATCCTGCCCTCACGGTATCGAACGGACTCGTCGCGCTGGACGCTGACGATGATGCTACTCTCGCCCAGCAGCTTGAGACCGTCGAGGGCTTTATCGACCACGTGAGCGAGAACCGCGGCGTGCCCGCCTACCACGGCATCGAGGTCGAGCTCGCGGGTCCCAAAGCCGACCTGCTCGCAGCAATCCGCGAGGTAGGCGCCCTTATGCAGACCGCGGGCGTCAAGAACACCCAGGTCAACGAGTGGGTCTACCGCAGTCTGGCAGCACTCGACAGCTCCGACGAAAAGGCAGCCGAGCAGCTCGCAGAAAGTCCCGCCATCAAAGCTGCACTTGCCTAAAAAGGCCTGCACCCTGGCGGCTGCGGTGCCGCCCGAATGTAGGCCATATACTCAATCGAAAACGCTAATGCAGGTACGCCTTCGCGTTGCTCAGGCTGTAGGCAATCGTCGAGCCGTTGTGCAGCAGCGACGACGCCTGCGGGGTAATCGTGCCGGTAATGCCGAGCGCCAGCAGCGCCGAGTTGGTGAGCATCACCTTAGAGTAGGAGCTCGTCAGACGATCAATGAGGCCCTGGCTCATGCGGCGCAGGCGCACGATCGCGGCGAGATCCGTATCGGTCAGGATGATATCGGCGATCTCCTTGGCGATGTCGCTCCCGCCGCCCATCGCCAGGCCCACGTCGGCCAAACCGAGCGCCGGCGAATCATTGACGCCGTCGCCCACCATGGCAACATGGCGCCCCTCGCTCTTAATGCGCTCCACATACGCGTACTTGTCCTCGGGCAGTAGCTCGGCCTTAAACTCGTCGACACCTGCCTCTCGCGCAATGCGCTGGGCCGTGCGCTCGGAGTCGCCCGTGAGCATAACGACACGCCTAACACCCAGCGCATGCAGGTCAGCGATGGCCTCGCGGACCCCGGGCTTGAGCGGATCCTCGATGCCGAACACGCCGACGACCTTGCCATCGACCGCCAGATACAGCGGCGACAGGCCCTGCATCTGGAGCTCGATCTGCTCCTTAATGTCGGACTCGAGCTGCGCGCCCTCATCCTCGAATACAAAGTGCGCGGAACCGATGATGGCGCGACGCCCCTCAATGGACGAAGCGATGCCGTGCGCCACGATGTACTCGACGGCGGCATGGCGCTCGCGGTGCTCGAGCCCGCGCTCGCGTGCCGCATTGACCACGGCGCGTGCCACCGGATGCGGGAAATGCTCCTCCAAACAAGCGGAAAGGCGCAGGACCTCGTCCTCGCTCCAACCATCGGTGGTGAGCACGCAGGCAAGACGCGGCTGCGCCTCGGTGAGCGTGCCGGTCTTATCGAACACAATGGTGTCGGCCTTGGCAAACGACTCAAAGTACTTGGCGCCCTTGACCATGACGCCCATCTTGGCAGCATCGCTCATAGCGGTCATGACGGCGACCGAACCCGTGAGCTTGAGCGCACACGAGTAGTCGACCATCAGCGCCGCCGATGTCTTGATGAGGCTGCGCGTGGTAAGAGCGACAAGACCCGCAAGCAAGAAATTCCACGGGACGATCTTGTTGGCAAGGTCCTCCATATGCGACTGGCCCTCGGACTTGAGTGAATCGGCCGTCTGCACGAGCGAGACGATCGAGCGGAGCTTGGTCTGAGCCGTGTTGGCGCGCACGCGCACCAAGATGCTGCCGTCTTCCACGACGGTCCCGGCGAACACGTCGTCGCCCACGCTGCGCTCAACGGCAAGCGGCTCGCCGGTCAGGGTCGCCTGGTTAACCATGGCGCTCCCCTGCTCAACCACGCCGTCGATGCAGATGGACATGCCGGTGCGAACGGCGACCAAGTCGCCGGGCTCAAGCTCGGTGGCGGCGACGCTCGCCTCGGTGTCGCCGACCACTTTTTGTGCCTTGTCGGGCACGTCGAGCAGCGAGTTGATGAGCTCGTTTTCGCTCATGGCGCGGGTGTAGTCCTCGAGCAGCTCGCCCACGTTGAGCAGGAACATCGTCTGGCCCGCGGTGTCGACATCACGCTTGACGAACGAAATGCCGATGGCCGAAGCGTCAAGCACAGGAACGGTCAGGCGCGGCTGCGCGAGCTCGTGGAGAGCGGCGCGCAAAAAGGTCATGTAACCGGCCACGACAAAGATGGCGCGCAGCGGCGTAGGCAGGAACCAACGGCGTGCGTAATGGACACCGACGAGTGTCGCCAGGTCCATAACGAGTTTGTGCTTGCGCGGCTCGAGTTGCATCACGTAGCCCGACTTGGCATCGGCGATAGCTTGAGCATCGAGTGCGCCCAAGGCGTCGAGCACGCTCGCGCGGCGCGGCTCGTCGTACTCCAGCGCCATCTGGCCAATGCGGCCATATACGCGCACTTTGCGCACGCCGTCGATTTCGATGCCAAGCTTAAGAAGTGCATCGAGATCGCCCTCTGGCACAGGACCCGCCAATTGAAGACGGGTCCTGCCGGGGATCTCGCTAATAATCGAGAATCTCATAGTTTGTGCCTGGGAGCGTTACTCGGCTGCCTCGTCAGCAGCAGCCTCGCTCTGGGTGATGTAGGCAGCCTCGGCAACCATGTCATCGACATTGGCCTTGGCCTGCTCGACCATGTCCTGGTAGCCGTTCTTGATGCGCATGCCGCACGCGATGCCCTGCACGCAGGCGTTCTTTACCGGAGCGCTGGTGAGCAGCTTGATGCCGGCCGTGCCGAGCAGAAAACCGCCACCAACAAGCAGGGTGTTGAACGTGGACTTCTTCATGATGTCTCTCCCTTTTCCGCAACAACTGCGGCACGGTGCCTTAGCACCCGAGTAAACAAGTTTGCTCGAGCACACTTTTGGAAAATAGTTTAGTTTATCTAACTATTAAGTTCAACAAAGGTTAACTTTTTGGAAATCTTGAGGCGCGATGTGATCAAGGGGACCGTCCCTGCGCCACATCCAAAAAAATGGGGGCGCCAACGGCGCCCTCATTCACCAAATTCCATTCAGCCTACCTGACCCGAACGGCCGAGTCGTCACGGTACCAAAGAACCCCGGCAGGGCGGGTGCTTGCTCAAAATGAGTTCCGCACGCAAAGAAGGCCACTTAATGTGGCCTTCGTCTTGCGCAGGACTGTTCGAAATTTTGAGGAAGCACCCGCCCTGCCGGGGCTCCCGGGTTCCCGCTTACGAGAGCGACGTTCTCAGCAACTCGTTGAAGAGCTTCGGGTTGCCCTTGCCGCGGCTCGCTTTCATGCACTGGCCCACCAAAAAGCCGATGACCTTCTGGTTGCCGTCACGATACTGCTGCGCCTGATCGGCACAGTTTGCCAGCACCTCGTCCACGATCGGCTGCAGCGCGCCGGCATCGCTCACCTGACGCATACCGCGCTCGTCGACGATCTTGTTGGGGTCGTCGCCGGTCTGGGCCATGGCCTCAAAGACCTCGTGCGCCTGGTTGGAGCTGATGGCATCGGTCGCCAGTAGCTTGGCAAGGGCTGCCACCTGAGCCGGTGCAATACCGGACTCGGCCAGCGAGACGCCCGCACCCTTAAGGTAGGCGATCATCTCGTTGACCAGCAGGTTTGCGACCGTCTGAGCCTCCTTGCCAGCCATACCGGCAGCGGCAGCCTCAAAGAACTCGGCGAACTCCGGGTCGCCGGCGATCTGCTCGGCATCGGCCGCCTTAATGCCAAAGTCGGCCTCAAAACGGGCGCACTTGGCATCAGGCAGCTCGGGAATCTCGCCACGGCAGCGGTCGATGAATTCGTCGTCCAGATCGAAGGGCGCCAGGTCGGGATCGGGGAACAGGCGATAGTCGTCGGCTGTCTCCTTCACACGCATGACTACGGTGCGCTTGCGGCTGGGCTCCCAGTGACGGGTCTCCTGGTAGATAATGCCACCTTCCTCGAGCACCTCGGCCTGGCGGCAGATCTCGTAGGCAAGGCCATCGTGCAGGCTCTTAAACGAGTTGAGGTTCTTAAGCTCGGTCTTGGTGCCCAGCTTGGTCTCGCCACGGCGGCGCAGCGACACGTTGCCGTCGCAGCGCATGGAACCCTTCTCCATGGAGCAGTCCGAAATGCCCAGCGTCACAAAGATGCGACGGAGCTTTTCCATAAACAGGCGCGCTTCCTCGGGCGTACGCAAGTCGGGCTCGGTGACAAGCTCGATAAGCGGCGTGCCGCAGCGGTTGTAGTCGACGAGCGACTCGGCCGCGGCGGTAATGCGGCCCTCGGCGCCACCCACGTGAACCATCTTGGCGGCGTCCTCCTCCATGTGGATACGCAGGATGCGGATGGGCACCGTGTAGGAACCGTCCTCGCGACGCTCGGGCATCTGCAGGTTGGACGCGTCGTAGCTGGCCAGATGGCCGGCACGCTGATTGCCCTCGCGCATGGTAGAGGACATGGACGTGGACAGGCCCTCAGCGTTGGCCGAAGCGCTCGCCAGGCTCTGGGCCTCGGTCTCGCCAAACGCGCAGTCGGGGCGCTCGGCGGCACCGCGACCGGTCACGTCCAGATCCAGGTGACCGTACATGGCAAAGGCGACCGGACCCTGCGTGGTCTGGAAGTTCTTGGCCATGTCGGGGTAGAAGTAGTGCTTGCGGTAGAACATCGAGTGGCGCTGGATCTCGCAGTTGGTGGCGAGGCCGGCCTTGACGATGCTTTCGATGGCGCGCTTGTTGGGCACCGGCAGGGCACCGGGCAGGCCCAGGCACACCGGGCACACGTTGGCGTTGGGCTCGTCATCGTGGCTGAGCTTGCAGTTGCAGAACATCTTGGTATCGAGTGCGGTGAGCTCGGTATGGATCTCCAGGCCGATCACGGCCTCCCAATCCTGCAGGACCTCGGAAAGCTCCTTCATTACAGCTCGCCTCCCTTCCCGGCAAAATCGGGCGCGATGGAAAGCGCGGGCGCACCCGTGGCGGCATCGGCAAAGCCGCGCTCCAGGGCGCGGGCAAACGTGAGCAGCCGACGGTCCTTAAAGGCAGGTCCCACCAGCTGGGCAGAAACGGGCAGTTTGCTGTCCGCGCCCAGGCCCAGCGGCACCGAGATACCACCGTTGCCGCAAATGTTGAGCGAGATGGTGTACAGATCGGAGAGGTACATCTGCGTGGGGTCGCTAATCTCGCCAAACTTAAAGGCCGTGCGCGGCGAGGCAGGCATGAGGATGGTGTCCACCTTGGCATACGCGGCGTCGTAGTCCTGCGTGATGAGCGTGCGGGCCTTTTGCGCGGCGTAGTAGTACTTGTCGTACACGCCCGAGCTCAGCAGGTAGGCGCCGAGCATCTGACGGCGCTTGGCCTCGGCACCAAAGCCGTGGGCACGCGAAAGCGAGCTCTGGTCGGACAGGTTGGCGCAGCCCTCCTCCTGGTAGCCGTAGCGAATGCCGTCGAAGCGGGCCAGGTTGGAGAATGCCTCGGCCGGACCGATGACGTAGTAGGCGGCGATGGCGGCATCCAGGTGCGGCAGGTCGACCTCGACCAGCTCGGCGCCCTGGTTCTGCAGCTCCTGGGCGGCGCGCTGAACAGCGGCCTTGACCTCAGGCGTCAGGCCCTCGGCCTCCATAAACGCGGGGATGATGCCCACGCGCTTGCCCTCGATGCTGTCGTTGAGATGCTCGGTAAAGTCGACGGCGCAATCCTGGCTGGTGCAGTCGTACGGATCGTGGCCCGCGCCGGTAAGCGCGTTCATGGCCAGCGCGACATCCTCGACCGTGCGGCCAAAGGGGCCCACCTGGTCGAGCGACGAGCCAAAGGCAACCACGCCGTAACGGCTCACGGCGCCATACGTGGGCTTAAAGCCCACCACGCCGCACAGCGACGCCGGCTGGCGAATGGAGCCGCCGGTGTCCGAGCCCAGCGAGAGCGCGACCTCGCCCGCGGCGACGGCGGCAGCGGAACCGCCCGAGGAGCCGCCGGGCACGCGCTCGGTATCCCAGGGGTTATTGGTGCGGTGGAACGCCGAGCTCTCGGTGGAGCTACCAAAGGCAAACTCGTCCATGTTGGCCTTGCCCATGGGCAGGCAGCCGGCATCGAGCATGCGCTGGACGCAGGTGGCGGTGTAGACGCTCTGGTAGTCCTCGAGCATGCGGGAAGCGCAGGTGGTGCGCGTGCCCACGAGGTTCATGTTGTCCTTAATGGCCAGCGGCACGCCCGCGAGCGGGGGCAGCGGCTTGCCTGCGGCACGGTCGGCATCCACGCGCGCAGCGGCCTCGAGCGCAAGCTCGGGCGCCACCTGCAGGAATGCCTGGACCCCGCCCTCGCGCGCCTCGATGGCGGCAAGGGAGGCCTGGGCCACCTCGGTAGCGGTAAAGTCGCCGGCGGCAACGCCCGCGGCGATCTGGGCAGCGGTAAGGGAATCGAAGCTTAGCGCCATTACTCGCTCTCCCCCTCTCCCAAAATGGACGGCACGCGGAAGTAGCGGTCGCGCGCGCTGCCGGCATTCTCCAGCGCAACGTCGAGCGGCAGATCGCGCTCGGGTTCGCGCAGGTCATCGCCCATCACGTTGGACAGGCTTCCGATGGGATGGAACGTGGGCTCCACGTCGGGCAAGTCATATTGCAAGACGGGCTCGAGCATCTGGACGGCATCGTTCATGTAGGACGTCATCTGGGCGAGCTCGTCATCGGTCAGTGCGATCTTTGCGTACTCGGCGATGCCGCGCACGTCTTTCTCGCTGAGTGCCATAGGCGCTCCCTTCCGCATAACAGTTAAACCGCTCTAGTATACAGGGCAGCGCCGGCTTAGAGCAGGCGCTTTACCCAAATGCAGCGAAAACGTAACGAGGGCGACGGTTGGTAGGCGGCGGGCTGGCGGTTCTATAGCGAATCCGCACCGTCCATAGCGAAAACCGTCTCGTCCACAACGAAAACCATCACAACATTCAACGCTTTTCATCAAAATCGATGTTTTCATCGAATGTTGTGATGGTTGGACATCTCGAATGACCAGTTGGAGCCAATCCGCCACCAAAGATGCCCATCCTCCTGGCGGTTCTCCCCCGGCACTACAGCAGATATTCCTCGATAAAGATCGCGATGCCGTCTTCGTCGTTACTCGCGGTTACAAAGTCGGCGGCGGCACGGGTGGCATCGCTGCCGTTTGCCATGGCCACACCCACACCGGCGTCGGCCACCATGCAGATGTCATTGTCCGCATCGCCAAACACGCAGATGTTCTGGAGCTCCATGTCGTTGAGCTCCGCCACGCGCACAAGGCCGCGCGTCTTGGACACGCGTGGATCCATGAACTCGTAGAGTCGCTGCGTGGTTTGCAGAGCCGCCGCTTTAACGGTGTCATCGACAAATGTCGACGCCCGCTCAATCACCCGCGGCATTACCTCGGGCACCATGGTAAACATCACCTTGGTCTGCGGCTCGCGCAAAAACTCGGCAAAGTCGACCACCTTGTAGGGCACGCCATCGACACGCGACAGGTGCTCGACGCATGCATTGCTCTCGGGCACATAGAGCACGCCGTCCCGAGGGCAAACGGGCGTTGCCGGCAGGCCTGCCATGTGCTCGCAGATGCGCACGATAGTCTCGCCTGGCAGCGGGTAGCTCAGCTCGTTGATGCCGTGCGCACGGTCGATGACCTCGGCGCCACCGCAGCCCACCAGCACGTCTACCAGGCCGTCAATACCCCAGAGCCCAAACATGGCCTCGGTCGCCCGGGCGTCGCGCCCGGTGCACAGACCAAACAGCACGCCGCGCTCGCGCAGGGCGCGGATCGCCGCCACGGTGCGCGGGGACACCGCGTGCTGGCTCGTGAGCAGCGTGCCGTCGATATCGCAGAGTACAGCTTTAATGTGGCTGAAGGTGGCGTCCATGGGGGGCCTTTCTAGATTGCGCGGCGGTGTGGGATGTATTCGTGAACGGCGTACATGGTATACCAAGGCGCAGGCGCGGCCTGCCAAAGCAAAAACCACCACAAAGGTGCCTGGCCCCTTTGTGGTGCCCGGACCCGAAGGGTGGCCTGGCCCGGGGCGCAAACCATCACAACATTCGACGTTTTTCGGCAAAATCGCGATTTTCGCTGAATGTTGTGATGGTTTTACTGCCTTGCAGAACAATCGAAATGCCGGCGGCCAAACAGCAGCAGCGCCGCGGGAACCGCCGTCACGACCATGCCCGCACCAACGAGCGTCTGCTGCACGCCAAACGTCGCCGCCAGCCAGGGGGCAATCGCCAGCGGGGCTACGCCGGCAAACATGTTGCCAAAGCCCATGACCGAGTTCACGCGACCGAGCTGCTCGAGCGGAGCCGTCGTTTGCACGATGGTGTTGTGGAGCGGGTTGACGACGCCCCAGGCCACGCCCAAGGCAAGCTGGCCGACAAGGGCTACGCCCACGTACGGCGTTCCCACGTAGAGCAGGCTTCCCAGACCAACGGACATGAGCGCCACAAGCAGCGTCTTAAGGTTGACCAGGTGCGGCGGCAAGCGGAGCGCGGCCACAGCGCCCAGCACCGCGCCCACACCGCTGGCCGACGAGAGCCAGCCCATCCATTCGACACCGACGTGCAGAACATCGCGGTAGAAGAACGACTCTAGCGGATCGAAGGCGCCATAGCCGAAGTTCGAAAGAAAGATGATGCAGAACAGTAGGGCGAGGACGCTGTTGGTAAAGACTGTCTTGATGCTGGTCGCGAAGGTTGCGCGGGTGGATTTGCTGGAGTCGGAGCTTTGACTGGCAGTACTTGCCGTTGTGCTGCCGTCCGCAGGAGTACTTTCGCGCGCGGCGACGCGACCTCCTTGCGGCCTAAAGCCCCAACCGGCGACGAGCGCCAGTACGGTAAAGATCATCATGAGCACGAACACCGCGCGCGACGACGCAGCTGCCGCGACAAAGCCGCCCAGCGTGGGGCCAACGATGATACTCACGTTTGAGAGCATGGCGATGGCGGAGTTGATGTCTTTGAGCTCGACAGGATCATCAGTGAGGTAAGCCGGATAGGATGTGGCGATGGGCTGGGCGAACCCCATCACAAAGCCCAGGAGCACCGCGCCGAGCAGGACGATGCCGGTCGCGCTGCCAAAGGCAATAATCGCCACGCCGGTTGTCAGCGTGCCCACGATGCTCAGCAAGAAATGGTGGCGCGGGCCCCAGGCGTCGAGCGCCGCGCCACCCGCAAAGGATCCCAGGATTACAAAAACATTCATAAACAGGACGGCCAACGATGTCGCCACGACCGAGGCATCGTCCGCATAGGTGAGCGTTCCGATAACGCCGATAAAGTAGCTGGTCTGAAAACCGGTGTAGACGAGAAAGCGCATCGCCACCAGGCGCTTGGCCTGCACGGACAGCGATGATTGAGGCTTTGAGAAAAGAGAGGCGAGCATGGAGACTCCTTGTTTCATACGAATACGGGCGGTGGGCATTCGCCACCGTCTATCGAATCAATCAATCCGCATGAAACATTAAGGACTCATCAGACCCCTTCTCTCCGTTTTCCGCCCGTCATGAACTACTTGGTAGATTGTAAGGCATGTCCCGCACATCGTCCAAAGCAAAAACCACCACAAAGGTGCCTGGCCCCTTTGTGGTGGAAATGACGTTTGCCCAGATAAAACCTGCCAAAATAAACCTGTCCCTTTTTGGCATGTTATGGCAGCGCAGCGAGCCGGTTCCAAGTGCCCCAGGTCGCCCCGAAAGAGGAGCGACGCGTACTTTGGTACGCGAGCGACGGCTTGAGGGGCGAGACGGGGTGCTTGGGGCCGGCGCAGCGTCAAGCCTGAAGGTGGTCTTGGATGAGGTCGCAGATGGCTCGGGCGTCGTTGATGTTGATGGCTCGGGTTGCAAAGCCGGCATCAAATGCCTGGCGTGCCAGGGCTTCGTTGCAGGCAAGGGCCAGCGTGTGACCGTCGACCAGGTCGAGCGAGCTCTTGCCGCGCAGACGGTCGACACCGGAGCGCGCGACCACGATGTTGTCGAAGCCCTCGGTCTTGTAGCCCTCGATGATCACCACGTCGACATCGTTGTAACGCGACAGCAGCTCGCGCGCGGGCATCTCGTCCTCCTCGCGCGTGTCGGCGTACTCCGCCCAGCGCGTGGCGCAGATGAGGCCCACGTGCTTGGATCCGGCTTGGTGATGGCGCCAGGTGTCCTTAGCGGGCACATCGATATCAAAGCCGTGATGCCCATGATGCTTGAGCGAACCCACGCGCAGGCCGCGGCGGGTGAGCTCGGCAATGACCTTCTCGACGAGCGTGGTCTTGCCCGAGTTCTGGTAGCCGATAAACGCGATCGCGGGGACGGCCGGTGTCGGAGCTGCGGGCGTGACGGCGACGGGTGCGCTCGCGGGCGCGGCACCGTCAGCGGCCACGGACTCAACAGCAGCAACCTGACGCTCGGCACGATCCCACACACCCGAGCGGCCACCCTCCTTGTGCAGCAGGCGCACGTCGACGATCTCCATACCGCGATCGACCGCCTTGCACATGTCATAAATCGTTAGGCACGCGGCACTCGCGCCGGTCAGGGCCTCCATCTCGATGCCCGTTTTGCCCGTCACGCCGGCCGTGACCAGCACGTGAAAGCCAACCTGTCCGTCCATGCGCGCCGGTGCCCAGCCCTCGGGCAAATCCTCGACAGGCGTCCCCGCCGGAGCGATGGGCGCAATGTCGCACTTGCTCTTGGTAATGAGCAACGGATGGCACATGGGAATAATGTCGCTCGTGCGCTTGATGGCCATAATGCCCCCCACGCGCGCGCAGGCAAGCACGTCGCCCTTTTTGGCGCGGTCCTGCAGCACCATGGCCTGTGTCTCGGGGTGCATGAGGATGGTGCCCTCGGCGATGGCAATGCGATGAGTCTCGGCCTTGTCGGACACGTCGACCATGCGTACCTCGCCCTTGGCGTCCACATGCGTCAGCTCGTCGCGGCGGGCGTCGCGGGCGGGCTCGACAGCAGTGTTGGCAGTCTGCTGCGCGGCTGCGACGGCGTCGCTGTCAGTAGCCGTGGCTTTGTGGGCAGACATCGCGGCCCTGCGAGCGGCCTTGGTGGCATCGGCGTACCTGCTCTTGGCCATATGATCATCCTCCGATTTGGGACATAAATCGTTGCGTGCCCTCAATTATCGCGTGTTCCTGCGGTTTGTGGGCCACGGCATCGCGCCAAATCGAAAGCACCTGCATATCATCACCACGGCGCAGCACCTCACGCACCGAATACTCGGCATCGCTGAACAGGCACGGACGCACGTTGCCATCGGCCGTCAGGCGCAGACGGTTGCAATTCGCACAAAAATGATTGGACATGGCGCTGATGAAGCCAACCGTTCCCGCCGCGCCCGGAAAGTGCCAATAACGCGCAGGGCCCGCGCCGGCAGGAGCGTCGTTGATGTCGAGCAGTTCAAGCTCGCCCAACCCCATCGCGGCGGCCCCGGCATTGATGCGCGCCCGCAGCTCGTCGCTCGGCACGGTATCGCCCGCGTCCCACAGCTCGGGATTGAGCGCGGGCGCATGCGGGTCCACAGCGCAATGCGAGCTCGTTCGCTCGTCGCCAATGGGCATGTATTCGATAAAGCGCAGGTGGATGGGGCGGTCGACGGTCAGCCGCGCGAGGGCCGCCACATCCTGGTTGAGCCGGCGCACCACAACGCAGTTGACCTTAACGGGCTCAAAGCCCCAAGTCAGCGCCGCGTCGATGCCAGCCATGGTCTGCTCGAGTCGACCCAGACGCGTGATCTTTCCAAACAGCGTAGGGTCGAGTGTGTCGAGCGAGATGTTGACGCGGTTAAGTCCTGCGTCTTTGAGCTGTGGCGCCAGCTTGGGCAGCAGGGCACCGTTGGTGGTAAGCGAGATGTCCTCGATCTGCGGAATCGCGCGAATATCGCGGATGAGTGGGATGATACGGCGGCTGACCAACGGCTCGCCACCCGTCAGACGCACGCGGCGAATGCCCTCCCCTGCTACCAAGCGCACAAAGCGGGCGATTTCCTCGGCGCTGAGCAGCTCGTCGTGCGCGCGGGGCGCCACGCCGTCGGCCGGCATGCAGTAAATGCAGCGGAAATTACACTTGTCGGTAACGGCAATGCGCAGGTAATTGATATCGCGGCCAAAGCCGTCATGTTGCACGTGCCCGTCCACGCAGCCCTCCCCTCGCGCAGCGATTTATTCTTCGGGAAACATAATACCCCACGGGAAGAATGGGTCGACATGCGTACGACAGGACAGGTCGCTTCGAGCAAAACGGACTTCCCAAGCCCATCCTCAACATCCAAACCGTCCCAAAAATCGATGATTTTCTTCAATATCGAGAAAAGCATCGATTTTTGGGACGGTTTGCCTGCTCACAATGCCCCGCAGAAGGGTCAGAACGCCCCTAGAGGCCACCATTCCAGTTGCGAATCACGAATTCCCGCAGGTCATTCTGCCGTTTCTGGAACACCTCGCTTCGGTCGCACTTGAGACCCATAGCGAGCGCGATGGCATTCATCGCCCGGTGCAATTGCAGCTGATGGGCAAACTGAGTCCCGGTGAGAACGATCATCCTAAAACCCAGCGCGCCCAGCACGGTCATACGCTCCGCATCCGACGCGCTGCGCTGTTTATCAAGATGGTCCGAACCGTTGTATTCAATCCCCGTACCGCTTGCAGGCGCATATACGTCGATCTCGAAATACCCGGCCTTAGCGAGATATTTGAACTCGTTGGGAACATCGACCCGATGGTTGAGCTCGACCCTGGTGTACCCTAGCCCGCCCTGGGAACGCTTCGCGATGACCATGATTGCGGTGGCCGTCTCCATAGGCGAACGAGCAGCGTCCTTTACACGCTTGAGCAACGAGGCCGCGCGTTTCACGCCTCGACGCGAAGGATTCTGCTCGCAAAAAGCACGCAGGTCGGCGACGGCATATCGTTGCGAGGCCTCAACATAATCATCGCTCGACAGATGGTTAAGGTGATACCGAGCACACACTTCAAATCCGTACTCAAGCTGCTCGAGCTCGCTCATCCACGAACCCGCTTGGACAAAACACATGACCTCATCAACCACTAGAAGGTCCTCTGCCACCTCGATTAGATGGTCTGGAGGTACCGGCGCCCCAAACACGTGGCACCTAAATCCAGCCGGCGTCGAGCGCTCAAAATCGAAGTTGACGAGCGCGTCGATATGATCGAGCTCCTCTCGTGGAATACCAAGCGAAACCAGATGGTCGGTAACGATCCCAACTGCCGTTGAAGCCCTCAGCCCCTTGACATCGAGCCCCAATTTGGGCAGGCCCGCGGTCGGTTCCGCCTCGTTAGCAAGCGAGTCCTCATCGTATAGGCTGCTTGCTCGCGAAAGCGGCTCGGACGGGCGCGCCACGTTGTGGTACAGCCAGGCAGTCTTATGGGACAGGACGATTGGCAGGTCCATGATCCCTCCAATGGAGTCGGATAACCAACCTTATTCCCTTGCCCACGGGTCCGCACACCTTCGTGCACAAGAAAGCGGTTCCACCCGATCGAGTGGCAGAAAAACCATCACAACATTCGATGCTTTTCCCGATTTTGGCAAAAAACGTCGAATGTTGTGATGGTTTGAGGCGAGGTGAGAGGCGCGGAGGGCCAAAGCATCGTGCTCGAACGGGTTAATCCAACTCTTTTAAACCATGCGCGAGCTGCCAGTATTCGCCGTGCTGGGCCAGGAGCTCCTCGTGCGTGCCGCGCTCGATGATGCGGCCGTGTTCGAGGACCATGATGGCGTCGGCGTCGCGGACGGTGGACAGGCGATGCGCGATCATAAACGTGGTGCGTCCGCGCATGATGCGGTCCATACCGCGCTCGATGAGTTTTTCGGTACGCGTGTCGATGGAGCTTGTGGCCTCGTCTAGGATGAGCACCGGCGGGTCAGCGACGGCCACGCGCGCGATGGCGAGCAGCTGACGCTGCCCCTGCGACAGGTTGGCGCCGTCGGCCGTGACCGGTGTGTCGTAGCCTCTAGGCAGGCGGCGGATAAACGAGTCGGCGCAGGCTGCCTCGGCAGCGGCGCGCACCTCCTCGTCGGTCGCGTCGAGCTTGCCAAAGCGGATGTTCTGCGCAATGGTGCCGCTAAACAGGTGCGTGTCCTGCAGCACAATGCCGAGCGATCCGCGCAGGCTGGCCTTGGCAATGTGCTTGACGTCGATGCCGTCGTACGTGATCTCGCCGTCATCGACCTCGTAGAAGCGGTTGATGAGGTTGGTGATGGTCGTCTTTCCGGCGCCCGTCGAGCCCACAAACGCGATCTTTTGCCCCGGCTTGGCAAACAGGTTGAGATCCATGAGCACACGGGTGCCCGGCACGTAGGAAAAATCCACGGCATGGAAGCGCACGTCGCCGGCAAGCGGGACCAAGCCGCACGTGAGCTCGGTGCCGTCGGCAGCCACCGCGCGGCCCGACTCATCAACAGCAACCACATCATGCAAGTGCCCGTACGCGCCCACGCCCTGACCCTCGGGAATCTTCCACGCCCATGCGGCGTCGCCCGTCTGCACCAGCTCCACGCAGCCCTCGTCCACCTCGGGCTTAAGGTCCATAGCCGCAAACAGGCGCTCGGCACCGGCCAACGCGTTGAGCAAGAAGTTGCCGAGCTGCGTAAACTGGTTGATGGGCATGGCGGCCTGGCGCACAAAGACCAGGTAGCTCGCGAGCGCACCTACGTCGGCGAGCCCCTTGATGCAGAGCATGCCGCCCGCCACGGCGACGATGGCATAGTTGACGTAGCCAATCACGACAGTCATGGGCACCATGGAGTTGGCATAGCTCACGGCGGCGGTGCCGGTGCGGCGAAGCTCGTCGTTGCGGCAGGCAAAGCCGGCGACATTCGCCGCCTCGCGGTTAAAGACCTTGATGACCTTTTGGCCCGAGACCATCTCTTCGATATATCCGTCCAGGTCGCCAAGCGATGCCTGCTGGGCGGCAAAGAAGCGCTTAGAGCGCGCGCCCGAATAGCGCGCATACAGCACAATGGCCGCATCGCACACGAGTGTGATAATCGTGAGCTGCCAGTTAAGGATGATGAGCATGGCCGTGGTGCCCACAACCTGAATGGTGGCCTGAATCACGTTGGCAAAGCTGTTGTTAAGCGCCTCGGAGACGGTGTCGACGTCATTGGTGAAAAAGCTCATGATGTCGCCCGAGCGCGTGCTGTCAAAATAACTGAGCGGCAGCGTCTGGATGTGCGCGAACAGGTCGCGGCGAATATCGGACACCACGCGTTGGGCCGCGCGCACCATGATCTGCGAGTAGCCCAGGGCCGAGAGCACGCCCGCAGCGTAGATGATCGCCGTCAGGATGACCTGCTTGGCGAGCAGTTCCTCCCCGCCCGTGGCCAAACCGTTAACGATGGGGCGCACCATGTAGGTGCCGGCGAGGCTCGCGATGGCGGCAACGGAGGCGAGCACGCCCACCGCGAGCAACGAGAACTTGGCATGCCCCATGTAGGAGAGCAAGCGGCGCACAGTGCGCTTGAGGTCGGCCGGGCGTGCTTGGGCTGCGGTCTTAGGCATGACGCTCACCCCCTTCCAAGGGCGATCCGCATGCGACGGAGGAAAACGGATCATTCGCGCAACCATCGTCGCTGCCGTCGCCGGCGTCCGCGTTCCTCGCAAACTCCATCTGCGAGGCATAAATCTCCTGGTATATGTTGTCGCCCGCTAGCAGTTCCTCGTGCGTGCCCACGCCGTGGACACGACCGTCGTCCAATACCACAATGCGATCGGCATCCATGACACTCGCGATGCGCTGGGCGATGATGAGCACGGTCGTATCGGAAATCCGGGCGATGTGCTCGCGAATCTTAGCGTCGGTCGCCATATCGACCGCGCTGGTGGAGTCATCAAAAATGAGCACGCGCGGATGCTTGAGCAGCGTGCGCGCGATGCACAGGCGTTGCTTCTGGCCACCCGAGACACCGGCGCCGCCTTGGCCCAACTCGCCGTCCAGCCCGCCGATGCGATCAAGGAACTCGTCCACGCACGCCGCGCGGCAAGCCGCGAGGAGCTCATCGTCCGACGCCTGCGGATTGCCCCACTGCAGGTTCTCGCGCACGGTACCCGTAAACAGCACGTTCTTTTGCAGCACAATGCCCACGGCGTCGCGTAAGGTCGCGAGGTCGTAGTCGCGCACGTCGTGTCCGCCCACAAGCACGGTGCCCTCAGTGGCGTCGTACAGGCGCGCAATCAGCTGTACAAGCGAACTCTTGCCCGAGCCCGTGCCGCCGAGGATGCCCACCGTCGAGCCGCTCTCGATGCGAAGGTCGATATGCTCGAGCACATCCTCGGCTGCATCCGCGCGGTATTTAAAGGAAACGTCGCGAAACTCGATACTGCCGTCCGCTGGCACCGCAGTCGCGAGGTCTCCCGCAGGGTTGGCGATAAAGGGCTCTTCATCGAGCACCTCTGCGATACGGCCCACACTTGTGAGGGCGCGCGTGAGCAGCAAAAACACGTTGGAAATCATCATGAGCGAGTTCATGATCAGCAGTACGTAGCTCATAAAGCCCGTGAGCGAGCCCACGCCCAAGCGACCTTCGATGATCATGCGGCCGCCAATCCACAGGATAGAGAGCGCAGCCACGTACATCGAGAGTTGGAACACCGGCAGGTTGAGCACGGCGGTGCCGAAGGTCTTGGTCGCCGTGCCGGCGAGCTCGGTATTGACGGTGTCGAACTTGTCGCACTCGTGCTCGGCTCGCACGTAAGCCTTCACGGCGCGCACGGCGGTAAGGTCCTCTTGCACCACGCCGTTGAGGTGGTCCATCGAGGTCTGGAGTTGACGGTAGAGTGGGCTCACGCGCACGGTAATGATACCGAGCACGATGGCGAGCATCGGCAGAATTACGGCAAAGACCGCCGCGAGCTCGCGCGAGAGTGCAAAGGCGTAGACGAGGCCCATGACCAGATTTACCGGCCCGCGCACCATAGGGCGGAAGCCGTTACCTACGGCGTTTTGAATCACGGTGATGTCGGTGGTCATGCGAGTGACAAGCGAGCTCGTCTCGTATTCATCGAGATTGCCGAAGGCGAGGGTCTGGATCTTGCGGTACTCCGCGGCGCGCAGGTTGGCACCGAGGCCCACCGCCACACGTGCCGAATAACGCGCATAGCCGAGGCCGAGTACAAGCGACACGGCCGCGCACGCCAACATGAGTGCTCCCTGGAACAGGATGTAGCCGGTGTCGCGCGCGGGCACGCCTACGTCGATGATGTTAGCCATAATCACGGGGATAAAGAGCTCAAGCGTAGTCTCGACGGCGATAAACAGCACGCCGAGGATAAAATCGCGCTTGAATTCGCCGAGATAGGACATCAGCAGTTTGAGATTACGCACCCGTATCATCATCTCCGTCAAACGTCATTCGCAAACGCACGTATTATTGCGCGACAGGTAACGGTGTCAAGTGATGCGAAATCGATTTCTTTAAGGCCAGCGCAGGCACCACGCTTGTACGGTTTATATCTGTATTCGACGGAAATGATTACGGGCGCGACTTTTTTCTCCCCACTGCCAACACAAACCTTGACTCTACAATCGTTGTAGGGTTTTCACTACACTGGTACGTAAACGAACCCAGCCAGAAAGCCCCGCCCATGGAACACGACCTCACACGCGGCAATGTCCTTAAGACCATCGCGGTCTTTGCCCTGCCTTATATGCTCTCGTACTTTTTGCAGATGCTCTACGGCATGGCCGACCTGTACATGATGGGGCAGTTTAGCGGCGCCGCCGGCATCACCGCCGTGGGCAATGGTGCGCAGACGCTCTATATCATTACCGTGACGCTCGTGGGTCTAGCCATGGGAACGACGGTCATCGTCGGTCACGCCGTGGGTTCGCGCCGCTTCGACCGCGCCGAGACCGCCATCGGCAACACCATCACGCTCTTTATGGGCGTCTCGGTGGTGCTGGCCGCTGTCCTGCTTGCATTGTGTCCGCAGATTGTGGCACTCATTGGCACGCCGGCCGAGGCAGTCGAAGGAACCGCCGCCTACCTGCGTATCTGCTTTGTCGGCATTCCGTTTATCGCCGCATACAACATTCTTTCGGCCATCTTTCGCGGGCTGGGCGATTCGCGCTCGCCCATGTACGTGATCGGCGTGGCGTGCATCATTAACATCGCGCTCGATTTTCTGTTTATCGGCCACATGGGGCTCGGCCCCGTGGGCGCGGCGCTCGGCACGGTGACCGCCCAGACGGCCAGCGTTGCCCTCGCGCTCGTGTGGCTCAAGAGCCGCCGCACGAACATCCACGTAAAGCGCAGCGACCTGCGCCCCCAGCCCGAGGTGCTCGGCAGCATTCTTAAGATTGGCGTGCCCGTGGCCGTGCAGGACGGCTGCATCCAGGTGGCGTTTATGTTTATCACCGTCATCGCCAACCACCGAGGGCTCGTCGACGCCGCCGCCGTGGGCCTGGTCGAAAAGATGATCAGCTTTTTGTTCATTGTGCCAAGTTCCATGGGTGCCACCGTCAGCGCGCTCACGGCGCAAAATGCCGGCGCGGGCAAGGGCGACCGCGCACGTCAGGTGCTCAAGGACGCTATGACGATCTCGGTGGTGTACGGCTGCCTGATCACGGTTCTGATGTGGCTGGTGGCACCGGCGTTTATTGGCTTTTTCGCCAAGGACCCCGCGGTGGTCGCGGCCGGTACCGGCTATATGCACAGCTACATTTTCGACGCGATTTTTGCCGGCATCCACATTTGCTTTAGCGGCTTTTTCGCTGCATATGGCAAGAG
Organism: Collinsella sp.; assembly: GCA_048367555.1. Lineage (GTDB taxonomy): Bacteria > Actinomycetota > Coriobacteriia > Coriobacteriales > Coriobacteriaceae > Collinsella. Next base: position 35,700 of record DBGCAP010000030.1, on the reverse strand, counting down.
CTACATCGGCTTTGCGCACAACGTGCTGGCCGTGGCGCTCATTCGCGTGCCCGGTGCGTGGCTGCTGTCGAATGCCTATTCCGATACGTTGTTTCCCATGGGCATCGCTTCGCCGTGCGGGTCAATTCTGTCGGCAGTCATTTGCGTGATGGCATTTACCATACTCAACCGCCGCGGGGCTTTTGACAAGCTGATGGCGTAGAGGATCGTTTGCGTCGTACGACCTCGGCGCCCCTTCCCCGTCCATTGAAAGGAGCGGTGCCATGACCGACTCGCCAACTGAACATACCGAGGGTCTGCTCCGCATTGGCGAGGTTGCGCGCCTGTTTAACCTGAGCGTGGGCACGCTGCGCCATTACGAGCAGATGGGCTTGCTGGATCCGGCACACATCGATCCGGCAAGTGGATACCGCTACTACGGATCGCGGCAGCTCTCCACCCTCAATACCATCAGCCACCTGCGCGTTCTCGACTTGCCGTTGGCGCAGATCCGTGAGTTTGTGACCACGCGCGATGTGGACCTCATGCAGCGGCAGCTGGCTCAGCAGCAGGAGCTCATCGAGCGCAAGCGCCGCGAGCTCGAACGCGTGTCGCGCAAGATCGATAACCGGCTTGCCCTGTTGCACGATGCCCTGAACACCGAGCTCGATACCATTTGCACAATCGGTGCGCCCGAGCTTCGCTGCGCCGTGTTGCGCGAACGCGTCAACCCCACCGACGCCTATGCGTTGGAGTGGCAGATTCGTCAACTGCAGAAGGGCCAGCACGAGACCTTTGTCTTTCTGGGCAACTTGGGCGTTGGGATTAGCGCCGAGCGCCTCGCCGCCGGCGACTTTGATGGCTACGACGAGGTCTTTCTACTGCTCGATGACACCGATGATTACGTGGGCAACCTCGAGACGCGGCCCGCCGCGCGCTGCCTGACCATTAGCTTTCGCGGCACGCACGGGCAAGCAACCCCACGCTATGAGCAGCTGCTCAGCTATATGCGCGAGCGCAACCTGACACCCGTCGGCCCCTCGCGCGAGATCGCCCTCATCGACGACATCATCAGCGACAACCCCACAACCTACGTGACGCAGATCACAGTGCCCGTTGCCCCGTCCAAATAAGATCCGCCCGGAAGGCAGTTCAATCATGCTTTCCGGGCGGATCTTCAATTTGGTTATCGATGCACTAAGCCTGGGGCACCTCACCGGTAGCCAAGATCTGCTCGAGTGCGTCCTCATCCAGTACGGGCACACCCAGCTGCTCGGCCTTGGTGAGCTTGGAGCCCGCTTTGGGACCGGCGACCAGGTAGCTCGTCTTCTTTGAAACACTACCCGAAACCTTGGCGCCGAGCACCTTGAGCGCCGCGCCCGCCTCGTCGCGCGTGCGGTTGACGAGCGTGCCGGTGAGCACGAAGGTCAGACCCGCGAGCGGCTGCGCATCGGCGAGCTCGCCCGCCACGCCAGCGTCGGCTGCGGCTTGCGCATGCGCGGCGCCCAGGTCGACCTCGAACGAAAGGCCCGCCTGGCGCAGACGCTCCAGCACAGCAAGGTTTTCGGGCACGGCCAGGAACTGCTTAACGCTCGCCGCAATCTTGGGGCCGATGCCCTCGCACTCGGCGATGTCCTCTTCGCTCGCCAAGATAAGCTTGTCAATCGACAGGAATCGCTCGGCGATGACCTCGCCCACGCTCTTGCCCACGTGGCGGATGCCCAGGGCAAACAGCACGCGACCGAGCGGCTGGCTCTTGGACTTGTTGAGCTCGGCGATGATTTTCTCGGCCGTCTTGAGGCCCACCGGAATGGGGTCGCCCTTCTTGACGCCCTTTTTGCTGTTGGAGCTGGCGTACACGCGGCCCGTGTCCAGGCCGGCAATGTCATCGACCGTGAGCTGGTAGAAGTCTGCGACGTCGTGAATCAAGCCGGCGGCGATCATCTTGTCGACGATCTCGTCGCCCAGGCCGTCGACGTCCATGCAGCCGCGGCTCACCCAGTGGAGCAAGCGCTCCTTGAGCTGTGCGGGGCAATCGATGGAGACGCAACGGTAAGCGACCTCGCCATCCTCGTGGACCACGGGGCTACCGCACACGGGGCAGACCTCGGGCATGTGCCAGTCAACCGAATCGGCCGGGCGTTTGTCGAGCACCGGACCCACGACCTCGGGGATCACGTCGCCCGCCTTGTGCACGATGATAGTGTCGCCCTCGCGCACGTTTTTGCGGCGGATCTCGTCGATGTTATGCAGCGTAGCGCGCGCGATGGTGGAGCCGGCAACCGTCACCGGGTCGAACTCGGCGACCGGTGTGAGCACACCGGTGCGGCCCACCTGGATGCGAATTTCGCGCAGGACGGTCTGCTTTTCCTCGGGCGGGAACTTAAAGGCAATGGCCCAGCGCGGTGCGCGGGCGGTAAAGCCCAGGTCGAGCTGCTGCTGAAAGCTGTCCACCTTTACGACCACGCCGTCGATGTCGTAGTCTAAGTCGCCGCGGTGCTCGAGGGCCTGGGCGCAGAACTCGTGGACCTCGGCCGGCGTGGCGCAGCGTGCCACGTTGGGGTTGACGCTAAAGCCGGCGCTACGCAGCCAATCGAGGAACTCGCGCTGGCTGTGGACGTGCAGCGGGTCGGTATCGGCGATGGCATAGATAAAGGTGGCCAGGTCGCGGCGTGCCGTGATCTTGGGGTCCTTTTGGCGCAGGCTGCCGGCGGCAGCGTTGCGCGGGTTGGCGAAGGGGTCGCGACCCTCGGCATCGGCCTCGTCGTTCAGACGAACAAAGCTGCCCTTAGGCATGTAGACCTCGCCGCGCACCTCAATGGTGCGCTCGCGGTCGGCGCCCATGTGAGCGAGCGCCGGCTCGGACAGGTGCATGGGCACATCCTTGATGGTGCGCACGTTGAGCGACACATCCTCGCCCGTGGTGCCATCGCCACGTGTGGCCGCACGTACGAAGGTGCCATTTTGGTAGGTAAGGGCCACGCCCAGACCGTCGATCTTAAGCTCGCAGGTATAGGTAACGCTGCCGGCACCGAGCGCATCCTCGGCGCGCTGGAGCCACGCGTCGAGTTCGTCCAGATCCATGGCATCGTCCATGGAATACATGCGCGCCATATGCGTGACCGACGTAAACTGCTCGCTCACGTAGCCGCCCACACGCTGGGTATAGCTGTCGGGCGTCACCAGATCGGGGTAGGTCGCCTCAATTTCCTGCAGCTCAACGAGCATTTTGTCAAAGGCAGCGTCCGTGATCTCGGGCGCATCGAGCATGTAGTAGCGATAGGCGTGGTAATCGAGCTCGTGGCGCAGCTCGGCCGCACGTGCTGCCGCCTGGGCACGGGCATCGGTCGGTGCGGTGGCTTCCGCGGTCGTGGACGTTTCGGTATCGATGTCCACGCCGTCACCAAACAGGCTCGATTGCTCCATAGCGGCACTCCTTCGCTCGATTTCAAACGGATACAAGAGTACCACCGGTCGCAACGGGGCCGAATAGCGGTCTCAAACCGCACCGAATCGGCAGCCGCCAGACTGGGGTGGATCGCGCGATCAAACCATGCCCTTGCCATTTCTAAATGATCCGTTTTCCTCCGTCCCCAACGGATCAATAAGAAAAGAGGGGCTGTCCCGCGTTGGTGGGACAGCCCCTCTGGCATCGGTATGAGCGAAACGGCTCGCTAGTAGCCCTGGCCGTAGCCTTGACCCTGGCCCTGGCCGTGCTGGCCTAGCAGCTCCTCCAGGTACTGGCGCAGCTGCTCGTCGGTAATACCGCCGTTGCCGGTGTCGGTCGAACTGTCGTCCTGCTGCTGGTTCTGCAGCTCCTCATCGGAGCCCAGCTCAACCGTGACCTTCTTCTCTTCCTTGCCGCGCATGAGCGTGATTTCGACTTTCTCGCCCACCTCGTGGCTGCGCAGCGCAATGATCAGGCCATCGGCGCTCGTAATCTCATCGTCGCCCAGCTTGGTAATGACATCGCCCTCTTGGATGCCAGCCTTGGCGGCAGGACCATCCTCAACGACGCTCGCCACATACGCGCCGCTATCGGTGCTCAGCTTGTTGGTGCGGGCGTTGAGCGCGTTGACGCTCGAAAGCGTGGCGCCCATGTACGGATGCACCGGCGTCTTGCCGTCGATGATCTGGTCGGCAATGTTCTTGGCATAGTTGACCGGAATGGCAAAACCCACGCCCGAGCTGGAGCCCGAATAGCTCTCGATGAGCGAGTTGATACCCACGAGCTCGCCATTGTCGTTGACGAGCGCGCCGCCGGAGTTGCCTGGGTTGATGGCGGCATCGGTCTGAATCATGTTGGCGTAGATGGTGTTACCGCTGGTAGAGCTCATGGCCGTGGAGCGATACAGCGCCGACACAATGCCCGTGGAGACAGACTGCTCGTTGCCGAACGGCGAGCCGATCGCCATGACCCACTCGCCCACGTTGAGCTTGGAGGAGTCGCCGATCTCGATCGGGGTGAGCTTGGAAGCATCGGCGTCCTTGAGCTTGATGACGGCCAGGTCGCTCGAGGCATCGTTGCCCACGAACTCGGCCTCGTAGGTGGTGCCGTCATCCATGGTCACCACGTACTGGTCATAGCCATCGACCACATGGTTGTTGGTGAGGATGTGGCCCTCGGTATCGAGCACAACGCCCGAACCGACGCTGCCCGAGCCGTCCGACTCGTCGGCAGACTGCGAAAACGAGCCATTCTGGCTACCGCTCGAAGTGGCGGTAATGGAAACCACGGAGGGCAGGGCCTTAGCAGAAACGGCCTCGGCCAGCGTGGTGTCCTCGGAATCAATCGTAATCTTTTGCGTCGATGAACCCGAAGCACCCGCCGTCACGGCATTCTTTCCGCCACCGATATCGAGCGTGCCGCTCATAATGAGCGCGATGACCAACAGGGCACCGCAGGCGCAGCCGGCGAGCGCTGTAATGAAAATCGGCAGCTTTTTGGTCTTGGTCTTGACCACCGTGTGCTTGTTTACGACCTGTTGGCCGCCCAGCGGCTTGCCGGTCTGCGTGTCGTAGGCCTGCACGTAGGGAATGTTGCCATCGGCAGGCGTCGACTCCACCTGCACGCGCGGCTGCTGCTGAGTCTCGCCGGCGTGGTCCGCATCCTGGGGGCGCTGGGAATCGTTCTCGCTCATAGCTGCGATCCTTTCGTCAAATAACCAAAGGCCCGCCAAACATGTGGCGGGCCATCATTGTTCACGTTGAGTTGTACCCCAATATGCGGGCGAACGTGTATGAGAACGCAATCTTTTAGGAAGGCTTAAGTTCTGCTGCAGACCCGAAAGGACCCGGCCTACGGCAAAACCACCACAAAGGTGCCTGTCCCCTTTGTGGTGGAAATCTAGTCCTTAAACAGATAGCCCACGCCGCGGACGGTGGTGATGTGTGCCGCGATCTGCGGGCCTACCTTGGAGCGGATGCGTCGAATGTGCACATCGACGGTGCGCGTGCCACCGCAGTACTCAAAGCCCCACACGCGGTGCAGCAGTACCTCGCGGCTGTAGGCGCGGTTGGGGTGCGTCGCCAAAAAGCTCAGCAGCGAGTACTCCATCAGCGTCAGGTCGATGGGCTCATCATCGAGCGTCACCTGGTAGGTAGCCAGGTTAATCTCGAGGTTATCGATGTTGAGCACATCGTCGGCGGTGACGGTCTCCTCCTCGCCCATCAGGCGCTGCGCACGAGCCTTGAGCTCGTTGGGTGTCGCCGTGGGGCATACAAAGTCGGCATGCGCGTGATTGGGCAGGCGCAAGGTACCGAGCGCCTCGTCGTCGACGATCACCAACATGGGGACGCCGCCACGATCGTCAAGCCACTTGGCAATCTGATCGATACGGTCGCTGCGGATGCCGTCGGAATCGAGAATCAGCAGGTCAAAGTCGTGCGCCGCAGTCGGCGAATCGGGGGTTGCCAGGCTCACCTCGACACCCAGGGTGGTCGTCAAGCTGCGGGCAAACTCGTGGAAGCGCGTCGTGCGCGCCATGAACAGGGCACTCTTTTCGGACATATCGGCCTCCAAAGAAATGAGCTCAATCGTACTGGAACAAGCCAGCGCGATTAGGAGTTCGCCAGGTAGTGCTTGATCTCCCACTCGGTGATCGTAGACTCAAACTTATGCCACTCGTCGCGCTTCTTTTTGAGGAAGAAACTGTGGATGTGCTCGCCGAGGGCATCCTTCATAAACTGCGAGTCCTCAAACACGTCGAGCGCCTCTTTGAGCGAACGCGGCAGCGGCGTGTAGCCGGCCTCGAGCATCTGGCGGTCGGTGAGCTTGAGCGTCTCGGCCGTGGCCTCGGGCGGGAGTTCCAGCTTGCGCTCGATGCCGTCCAGACCAGCCGCCAGCGTGACGGCGTTGACCAGGTACGGGTTGGCCATGGGGTCGGGGCTGCGAAGCTCGATGCGCGTGGACAGCTGCTTGCCGGGCTTGTAGACCGGAATGCGGACCATGCTCGCGCGGTTGCGCAGGCCCCACGTGGCGTACTGCGGCACGGAGTCGCCGCCTGTGGTGATGCGCTTGTACGAGTTGACCGTTGGGTTGGTGATGGCGCTGATCTCGCGGGCATGCGCCAGAATGCCGGCCATATAGTGCTTGGCGACGTCGGAGAGGTGGTACTTCTCGTCGTCCTCGCCCCAAAAGACGTTGTTGCCGTCGTGGTCGAATAGCGACTGGCACAGGAACATAGCGCTGCCGTCCTCGCCCGCCAACGGCTTGGGCATAAAGGAGGCGTGGCAACCGCTCTCGTAGGCCTGCTGCTTAATGATGAGTTTGGCCGTGGTGATGGCGTCGGACATGCTCAGGGCCTCGGCATGGCGCAGGCTCATACCGTGCTGCGAGCGGCCGGCGGCGTGGAAGGTGTACTCCACGGGCACGGACATCTTCTCGAGCGTGAGGACCGTGTTGCGGCGCAGGTCGCGGGCGGCATCGCTCACCGAAAGATCGAAGTAGCCCACGTTGTCGAGCGGCTCGGGGGTGTGCTCGTCGGGGAAGTAGTAATACTCCAGCTCGGCGCCCACGTTGAGCAGATAGCCGGCCTTCTCGGCCTTGCGGAACATGCGGCGCAGGGCATCGCGCGGGTCGCCGGCAAAGGGCTTGCAATCGGGAGTGCACACGTCGCAAAACACGCGGGCGACGCCGTTGTGACTCGGGCGCCACGGCAGGATCTGGAAGGTCGAAGCATCGGGAAACGCCAGCATGTCGGCTTCCTCGGGCGTGGCAAAACCCTCGATGGCGGAGCCGTCAAAGCCAATACCCTCCTCAAAAGCGACCTCGAGGTCCTCGGGGCTAATGGCAAAGTTCTTGAGGCGGCCGAGAATGTCGACAAACCACAGACGCACAAAGCGGATGTCACGCTGCTCTACGGAGCGGAGTACGTAATCGATGTTCTGCTGGTTCATGTCGCTCCCCTTTCTTTCGGGCGGGTTTCGACTGGTCTATATCGCAGATACTATCGCAGAAAAATGTTTCCGCAGGGTTAAAGCGTATCAAGCGCTCAAAAAACGTGCGCGAACAGGCAGTTGCGAACGAGCTGCTAGCGCGAGGTCGAGGCGCGGTGTTCGATGTGGCCGGGAATCTCGATGCGCTTGGGGGCGAGCTTTGCGGCCTCGCCCACGGTGGTGGTAACAACGTCGATGCGCTCGGAAAGGCGCTCGACTACGCGCTCGGCAATGGTGAGGGTGTCCTGCGCGGCCGTGGTCACGCCACCAAAGAGCACATGGTTCCAGGGGTAGTCGTCAAACGTCGCGATCTTGAGCCCCGCCGGCAGCGAGGGACCAAGCTGCGCCAGCGCCTCGGTCAGGCGCAGGAAGACCAGGCCGTTGACGGCAATGAGGCCGAGCTTTTTGCCCGCATAGTCGCGGATGGCCTCGTCCAAGCGGCCGACGCCCGTGGCGCCACCGTCGGCCAGGGTGACGACCTCGCCCGCAAGGCCGCGGCGCGAAAGCTCGTCGGCAAAGGCCTCGGCGCGCTCTCGACGCACGGGGCTATCGTCACTTGCCTCGGTGAGCAGGCACAGACGCTCGCTGCCCGCAGCTGCCAAGGCATCTACCAAGCCGGCGACCAGCTCACGGTTGTTAGATGTCACCAGGTCAACACCGCCGTCGGCAACGTCGCGGTCGAGCAGCACAACGGGCAGACGTCCCGCTGCCGCGGCGATCGCCTCGTCATTGCCTCCGCAGGTGTTGACGACCAGGCCGTCCACGCCGGCATCGATAAGTCTGGTGAGCGACTCCGCTTCCTTAGCGGGGTCGTTGCCGCTAATGGCCGTCATGAGCGAGCAGCCGCGCGCCGCGGTGCTGGCGGAAAGGCCCTCGAGCATGGCGCTCGAGAACGGGTTGGCGATGTCAGCCAGAATCACACCGATGAGGTTCGTACGCGAGCTGCGCAGATTGCGCGCGGCGGCACGTGGGCGATAGCCGGTGCGCTCGATAACTGCCGCGATGCGAGCACGGGTCTCCTCGGTCATTTGCCCGGGGCGGTTGTTGAGGTAGCGCGAGACCGTGGCCGGACTCACGCCCGCCTCGGCGGCAATGTCCTTGATTCTCATCTGCGCCATAACGCACCCCGTTTCCCAATTGTCGGCGATCTGAGCCATTTTAGGCATTTTTTTAAAAATCTCGGTTGCAAAACGCTGTAGGTGAGTATACTACAACTCGAAACGAAACCGATTTCGTAAACCGATTTCGGCGAGCGTTGGCACGCAGGTGCAAAGACGCACCCTACCGTCTTGGCACCTGCGTGCCAACGCCATATCAAAGGTGTACGCACGAGTAAAAGGAGCTGCGCGACCATGGGTAAAACGGTTCTTACCTTCGGCGAGATCATGATGAGACTCTCACCCAAAGACCACCTGCGTATTGAGCAGGCAACCGAGTTTGACGTCCGCTACGGCGGCGCCGAGGCCAACACTGCGCTTTCCCTGGCCTACCAGGGCGACAAGGCCGCTTACGTCTCCGTTGTCCCGGCCAACCGTCTGGGCGAGTGCGCCCTGCGTTCGCTGAAGGCCTACGGCGTCGACACCACGCGCGTCGTGCGTCAGGGCGACCGTCTTGGCTCCTATGTGTTTGAGGTCGGCGCCTCGCAGCGCGGTAACGGTTGCGTCTACGACCGCAAGTACTCTGCCATCAACATGGCCAAGCGCGACGTCTTTAACTGGGACGAGATCCTCAAGGGCATCGATGTCTTCTATTTCTCCGGCGTGACCCCCGCCGTCTCCGATGAGATGGCTGCCGCCTGCAAGGATGCCCTCACCGTCTGCCGCGCCAAGGGCATCACCACCGTGTGCGACGTGAACTATCGCGGCAAGATGTGGTCGCCCGAGAAATCGCAGGCCACCATGAAGGAACTCCTGCCGCTCGTCGACATCTGCATCGCCAATGACGAGGACGCGCCTGCCGGCCTTGGCATGACCTGCGTCTCTGGCTCCCTTGCCCACGGCATCGAGGAGCGCGACACCTACGTCGAGATGGCCCGCCAGATCTGCGCCGAGTACGGCTGCAAGAAGGTCGCCTCGGTCGTCCGCAACATCTCCTGCGTCGAGCGCTCCATCTGGATGGGCATGCTCTTTGACGCCGAGAGCGGCGAGCACTGGTTCTCCCCTGCTCACGATGTGCACGTGCTTGAGGGTGTTGCCGCCGGCGACGCTTTCAACGCCGGCCTGGTCCACGCCCTCATCAACGACTTCGATCCGCAGGCTGCCGTCAACTACGCGATTGCGGCTTCGATCCTCAAGCTCACCATCAAGGGCGACTCCAACTTGGTGACCGCAGACGAGATTGCAGCCGTAGCATCAGCCGCCGACGGTGGCACCCGCGTCGCGCGCTAGTCCGTCTCCATTCCGCAGGCCGCAGCTTTCCAATCCCATACCCCTGCGGCCCGCTCCCCGATTCCTCCGGCCGGGCAAAACCACCAGTCCCATTCCGGTTTTGCCTGGCATTCCCTACATGACTGGTCGAGCAGCCGGTTTTGGAATTGCTTGAACCCCAAGCGGTGCCTCCGATAACCAATCCAAAATCGGCTCCTGACCAGCACATTTGGTAATCACGCGCCCATGCGCGCCACACATCGAAAGGAACATCATGTTCGATCAGTTCTACACCACGCTTGAGTCCCTGGGCATCGTGCCGGTCGTTGTGCTCGACAAGGTCGAGGACGCCGCCCCGCTCGCCCACGCTCTTATGGCAGCTGGCATGAAGTCCGCCGAGGTCACCTTCCGCACCGCCTGCGCCGCCGAGTGCATCGCCGCTATGGCCGAGGCCGAGCCCGAGATGTGCGTTGGCGCCGGCACTGTCCTGACCGTCGAGCAGGTTGAGCAGGCCCGCGCCGCCGGTGCCAAGTTCATCGTCTCCCCGGGTTACAACGAGGACGTCGTGAAGCATTGCATCGACATCGAGCTGCCCGTCCTTCCCGGCACCGTGACCCCCTCCGAGGTCACCGCAGCCGAGAACCTGGGCCTCAAGGTCACCAAGTTCTTCCCCGCGTCCCAGTATGGCGGCCTGAACACCATCAAGGCCCTCGCCGCTCCGTTTGTCGGTCACCGCTTTATGCCTACCGGCGGCGTGAGCACCGCCAACGTCGAGGAGTACCTGAGCTCCTCCGCCATCATCGCCTGCGGTGGCACCTGGATGGTCAAGCCGGCCCTGTTTGCCGACGGCGACTTCTCCAAGGTCGAGCAGATCGCCCGCGAGGCCATGGACGTCGTCAAGAAGGTCCGCGGCTAGGTTTAGCTCTCTATCGTGAAAGGGGGCGTGCCCTAGACCTCGCCCCCTTTCTTTTAAAGCGGCTCGGAAGCGCGCCGTTTCCGTCACGAACAAGAACCAAAACCGTCTTGTATGCTGATAGAACGTGACGGAAGCGACACGCCCCCGAGCCGCTTTGTATAATCGGCTGGCAGTCGCGCTCAACTGAGCCACTTCGGTAAAAGCCGAGCCATCAAAACAGCTGCGGCGCCGTCTGGAGGAATGGACCTTTGCTTCCGGTCTTTTCCTCCAAGCGGCACCGCATCTTTGTGCCCCGGTCACACCCCAACGCAGTTGCGGTGAAATAGGGACTGTTTGCGCCACCTAGGTCACAAAACAGTCCCTATTTCACCGCAACTTATATGGGGATTGATTAGATGAACGAGTCTTTGGACAGCTCAAAATAGTCGGGATGCAAGGCGATAACCGGACCTTGCTCTTCGGGCATCAGGTGCAGGTGCGTCTCTGCCAGATAGCTCGCCGCGTCGGTATCGCCCCTCTTAATGGCCTCGAGAATCCGGCGATGCTGCCGACGAATCGGCTCCCAATCCAAATCCTGCGACACCATACGCAACCAGTTATATCGCTCAAAATGCGTGTTGATGCTCTTCATCCAACCCCACAACATGTGACGACCGGCAATCTCAAAACATGTCTCATGGAACAGGTTATCCAGGTCAAAGAAACGGCGCGTTTCGCCATGGTCGAGCGACTCGGACTCGGTAAGAATCTGCTCAAGCCGCTGCTTTTGCTCGGGCGAGGCGGTCGAACAGCATTTAATTAGCACGCTTCTCTCGAGCTTCTCGCGCAAAAAGCAGGCGTTTTCGGCGCGTTCCATGCTGATCTTAGAGACGTAGGTGCCGCTTTTGGGACGCGTTTCCACCAGCTCCTGCTCACGCAAGCGCACAAAGGATTCGCGAATGGGCGTGCGCCCGATTCCCGTCTCCTTTTCCAGACCAATCGCCGAAAGACGCGTGCCGGGCCTGAGCTCGACATAGATGATCTTGGAGCGCAATGCGTTGTACGCCTGGTCTTGCAGGCTCTGATAATGCTGGTGCTGTTCCATAAAGCCCTCGGATGAAGCTCACGGTTTGTCGAATTTCACCATGCAATACTATCGCATCCCCCGCCCCATCATAAGTTGCGGTGGAATAGTTCCTGTTCAAGGCCTTCAGCAGCAAAAACAGGAACTATTCCACCGCAACTACAGCCAACGAGTTGTTGCGATTAGGTGAACGTTCACCTTTTTATTGTTTTTCTCTTCGCAAATAAAATCCCGTGCGTATACTTAGGCTCAAACGAAACCGATTTCGTTGAGCGTGGGCAATAGGGTGTTAAGACACACCCTACCATCTTGGCATCTTATCGCCCACGCAATGCCATTTGCTTTCTTCCCGTCTCGTTGGACCTTTAGTCCCATTCCGGCACAGCGAGACACTTCCTAGACGACTGACCGTGGGGCCGGCTTTTCTGCTTTTGCAGCAGTGCCTCCGATAACCCTCTTTTGCCGGCCCGGGTCAGCTTTTTCACACAACCGAAAGGACGGGTAGCAACATGCGACCGCTCATTATCATGCATGGCGAGAACATCGACTGGTGCCATACCGTCATTAGAATGCTGATGTATCTTGTGGGCGTTGCAGTACTGGCACTCGGTATGAGTCTCCAGACGGCATCCGGCCTGGGCGTCGCCGCGCTCACGTGCTTTGCCACAACCCTATCCATGCTCACTGGCAAGACGCTCGGCTTTTGGATCACCGCAACCTACGTCGCCTACATCGTGGCGCAATTAGCCATCTTGCGAAGCGAGTTCCAGCCGCGCATCCTGCTCGAGTTGTTCTTCTCAACGCTGATTGGCGGCTTGACCGACCTCTTCATGGCGGTCAACCCACTGCATCCCACGGCACTCCCCACACAGATTGCGACCATGCTGCTCTCCCTCGCTGTCACCGCATTTGGCGTAAGTCTCGTCGTCAACATGGGCGTTGTCCCCAACGCGCCCGACGGCTTGGTGCAAGTCATTGCCGAAAAGCTTAAACGCCGCTTTGGTGACGTAAAAGTCGCGTTTGACTGCTCACATGTCGCCGCCTCGCTCGCGTTGTCGCTGATCCTTATGTACAACCTGGGCGGCTTTGGCGTCACGACCGCCATCTCGGCACTGTTCCTGGGCCATGTCATCAACGTCGCCAACAAGCTGTTCGCCCAGCGCTTTATCCGCGCGGCATTCGGAAAATAGCACCACCGTAAGAACCCGAGAACAGCGCTATACGTTGCTATATCTCACTATACTTTGCAATATCTTGCTATACTTTGCTATATCTTGCTATATCTTGAGCAAAGGTGGCTCACATGCAAACAAACCCTTTTAAGCCCACAGCAGGTAAAACACCTCCCACGATTATCGGCCGCGAAGATGTACTTGAAGAATTCAGTGAAGGCCTCACCAACGGGCCTGGTGCCCCTGGGCGCCTAATGCGCATAGCCGGCGTCCGTGGAACGGGCAAGACGGTCCTCCTTGACGAGTGCTCACGTTTGGCGCAAAGCCGTGGCTGGACGGTCATAAAAGAGGTCGCAACCGAGGGACTTTGCCAGCGCATTCTCGAACAGCTGCAGCCCAAATTCCAGGCCAAACACGCCAGATTTGAGCCCACCGTAGCTGGCATATCCATCGGCAGCATAGATATTGAGCGAATCGGCCCATCGCTACGCGACGCCATGAGACAGACAATATCCAAGAATGGAAATGGCCTGCTCATCACTCTCGACGAGGTTCAAGACGCAGAGCTCGATGAGGTCCGAACGCTCTCCATTGCGATTCAGCAGGTTATCGGCGAAGACCTTGATATCGCCTTTGTTTTTGCTGGGCTGCCTTCGATGATTGAAAGCATCATCAACGGAAAGACACTTGCGTTTTTGCGCCGCGCCCTCCCCTTTGATCTGAAGGCTGTGGCAGTAACCGAAGTGTCGTACTCCCTCGAGGAAACCATTGAAGCGTCTGGCATGGAGTTGCAGCCAGGTATTGCCGGCCAACTTGCCGAGGCAACGCAGGGCTATCCTTTCATGATCCAACTCGTTGGATACTACGCATGGCAGTTGGCAAGACGCGCACATACAACGATTATTGGAGAAGAAGAAGCCGAGCGTGGCATTGCAACGGCACGCGAACGCTTCTGCGCCATGGTGATTGAGCCCGCGCTGCAGCGCATTCCGCCCACGTGCATCGCTTATCTGCTGAGCATGGCGTCTTTGGGGCAGACGAGCTCGACCAGCATGGTTGCCGATGCCCTAAACAAAACGCCTCAACAGGTGAGTTCCGTCCGCAGCCGCCTGTTAAGAGAATCGATTATCGAGGCTCCCTCGTACGGCAAGGTCTCATTTGCCATCCCCTACATGCGCGACTACCTCTACGAGCACAAAGCCGAACTGGAAGTTGAACTGTAGAAACGGCAACTGCCCTGCAAGACGAAAACCGTTTTCGTACGGATTAAAGCAGACGTAAACGATTTTCGTCTTGATTTGCGTACGGAATTAAGACGTAAATTGCGCTTTCGTACGCTTATTACCAGACGCAAATTGTTTTCGTCCGGCCATGCGTCCCCAATCTAGACGAAAAGAGCCCCGAGCTCGTATTGAACTGCATCCCAATTCTTGGACGGGCGCCGATGCCCTGATCTGGAGTGGGTATGATGAATTGGACACCTAGTTAAGAGCGAAAGGTGTTCAAGATGACCCAAAGAAGAAAGCGATACGACAGGCAGTTCAAGGTCTCGGCGGCAAAGGTGGTCCTGTCCGGGGAAATGACGGTCAAAGGCCTATCGGAGGAACTCGGCATAAAGGATTCGACGCTGAGAAGATGGGCCCGCGAATACGAGGAGATGGGAGACGGCGCGTTCCCCGGAAACGGCTCCCCGAAGATCAACAAGGACTACGAGATCGTGAAGCTCAAGAAGAAGGTCGAGGAGCTCGAGCGCGAGAACGAGATACTAAAAAATTTCCGGGCCTTCTTGAGTCAAGACCATGCGTGAGGTTCGAGTTCCTCAAAGAGCATAGGGGCGAGATCGGCCCCATCAAGAAGGCATGCGGGCTGATGAAAGTCTCGAAATCCGGTTTCTACGAGTATCTCGGCCGGAAGAAGTCCGACGCCCAGATAGAGCGGGAGGCGATCGAAGGTTTCGTCGCCGAGGCCTTCGAGCGGCACAAGGGCCGTTACGGCTACCGGCGCATCAACCGCGAACTGCGAAAAAGCGGCATCGTCGTGAGCGAGAAGCGCGTGCTCCGCATCATGCAGAAGCTCGGACTTGCCGGAAAGGGCGCGACCCGAAAACACCGCATCCAGAAGAAGGTCGAGCCGGGAGACCCTCGGTTGAACCTGGTAGAGCGCGCTTTCACCGTGGGCGAGCGCAACAGGCTTTGGGTGGGCGACATCACCTACATACCCACAAGAGAAGGGTGGCTCTATCTCGCAGCCGTGATAGACGCCTTCTCCCGCAAGGTCGTGGGCTGGTCAATGTCCGAGCGCATCACCGAGAAGGTCGCGATCGACGCGATGGAGCAGGCGGTCGGCAGGGAGGGTCCGCCAGATGACGGCAGCCTCGTCTTCCATGACGATCAGGGCGCGCAGTACACCTCCCGTTCCTTCCAGCGGTGTCTGGACTCGCATGGCATAGTCCAGTCGGTATCAAGGCCCGGCACGCCGCTGGACAACGCGGTGGCCGAGTCGTTCTTCAAGACGCTGAAAAGGGAATTGGTGAAAGAGAGGGGCTATGGGACGAGGGACGAGGCCAAGCAGGACATCTTCAAGTACATAGAGCTCTATTACAATAGGGTGCGCATGCATTCCACCCTGGGCTACATGTCTCCAGTGGAATACGAGCGGCAATACGCTTGAGGATCCTTAAAAGAAAGTCCAGTTTATCCTTCCCACTCCAATCTCTGCCATGTCGAGGTGCGAGATCAAATCCTTGGCGCGCTCGCCGGAGTGGTATGCCTTGTTCGGCGCCACCTTCCTGTAGAGCTTCTTGAGCTTCGTCTTCCCCTTGTTGCCCGGTGGCATCTCCGTCTCAGGTGGCAGCCCTAGGAAGGACAGGACGCCGGGCAGGTCGCACAGCATCACGTCCTCGATGTCGGCCTTGGCCGCCAGGTCGACGACTCTCTGCGCTGTCGGCGAGATGTTCGGGGTGCTGCTACCGCCCGCTGGTTCGGAAGCTGGCGGGCAGTAGCGGGCAGTAGCGGGCAGTAGCGGCAGTAGCGGTGTGGCTCGATAGGCCCGAATATCCGTAAGGAAGGTGCTCGCTCTCATATGTGCTGATATGCCTCGCCTCGCGAACCTTGGGATGCTTCCTGAGGTAATCCCTCAATTCGAGCCACTCTTTATGCTCATAACGCTTCGAAATCGTTTCCCCGTCGACAGTTTCCTTCACATAATGGTATGTTCGAACGCCTTCGAACTTGCCGAACCCGTTCTCGACGCTGAAGTTTCTGAACCAGCGCGAAAACCCATTCAGGTCCATGAAGTTGACTTGGGGATGCCTGTCTTTCGTTCGTTCGAATGAGTGGACGAGCGGAGTGCCTTTGACTTGTTCCAGGCCGAAGGCTTCCATTTCGCGGGCCTGCTCCTTTTTCCAGAATTCGAGATACGACGTCAGCGTCTCGCTTATCGAGATCCTCCGCACGCTTTTCTTGCTTTTGGGCGAGCGAACGCTTCGATCGGCCGCGAACTGCTGCTCAATGAGGATGCTTCTGTTCTCGACGGAGGCATCGGACCACGTCATCCCGAGGGCTTCTGCCCTTCTCATGTCGGTGTCGAGCATGAGCATCACGCATGTGATGTGCGCGTCCGGTTCTCGATTGAGTAGGATGTCGAGTAGGCGAGCGGCGTGATGGTTCCTTCGCGGTTGTCGTGGAACTTTTTTGCGTACGAGCCGACGGTGTCCCTCGATTTTTGGACGTAGGTGCCGCTGTTGAGTTCTGCCTTGTAGGCTTCGAGTGCGGCGTCGACCTCTCGGCTTTTGGTGGTATGTATGGTCTGCCACGGCGAATAGCGGTATTTGCCCGTGACCGGATCCTTGCCGAGGCTGTGACGGTAGCGCCACGTGTATTTGTCGCGGCGTTGCTTCGTTCCTTTGCCTATGACGAGAGGTCGGTCGTTCATCGTGTTCCTTGCCTGAAGTGCCTGAGAATCGCGCTCGGTTGCGCGGAATGGCGCAAAGGGCTGGGGCGAGTGGGCATTACCCTTGGTGGTAGGCCCTGCGTGGGGTCACACCCCAAGGGTAATGCTCCGCCTGACCGCTTTCAAGCTCGTTGTGGGTCGAATCTGGGTCGAATTATTCCGCGTACTTTTCTTTCGTAAATCTATGAAAACATCAAATGACCTGGAGTTATATTGACTTCAATTTGGGTCGAAATGTCTGAATGAAACAACGTCGTAGCGACCTCATAACCCGAAGGTCGGTGGTTCAAATCCGCCCCCGCGACCATGAAACTTCAGGTCGGAAGCATAAAAGCTCCCGACCTTTTTCTTTGTCTAGGGGTTTCGGCATCTCTCGTTCTTTGGGTACCTCGAGGCGGGCAATCAGATAGATGCTTACGAGTATCATAGGGTCTTTTTACGTCGCGGTCGTGTCTCGTACTGGTGCGCCGCTCTTTGTGGGACGTGTCACTTTGCCATAGGTTGTCCGGCGGCGGGGCGCAGGTCGTTCCCCGTGGCGTCGCTCCTTTCGACGCTACGCTGCCTGGCTACTCGTTCCACTGGTGCTTTTTCATGTCGACGCAGCCGTTGTCTCGGAAGGCGACTCCTTCCTCCGTCAGTAGTGCTCGCTGGTCGGGGAAGTTTGGCGCGAGGCGTCCCGCGTGGTTGACGACGCGGTGGCAGGGATAATCTCCGTAGCGATCCGCCTCGCTCAGCACCGCTCCGACCAGGCGAGAGTTTTTCTCCCTGCCGATGAGGCGCGCTATCTGACCGTACGAGGCGACGCATCCCGCCGGAATCTCTGCCACGACGGAGAGAATCTCATAAACCAAATCTTCGTCCAGGACTTTTCCCATCGTATCGCTCCCGTGTTCGCTTTTGCCTTCGGGGGCGCGGCACCGATCACCCGTACTGCGATTTTCGCAGCTCCCCTTACCGAAGCATCGAGGGAAAGCGCGTGCGTGTCAAGGTTGTCTAGTCCAGTTGCTGGCTCGATGCCTCGAGATGTTCGCCTCAAGTGCGACCTGCCCCTATTGGAAAAGGATGCCGAAGATGTATTTGGTGATGGCGGAGCGGCGGATGACCCCCACGAGTTTGCCCTCGTCATCAACCACAGGAAGCTTCTTGAACTTCTTCTTCGCCAGCAGCGCGGCGACGCGGGCGATGCTCTGCTCGGGACGGGCACACACTACCTGGCGCGTCGCGAAATCCATGACGCAGCGATCCTTCAGGTCTTCGATGCGCTGCTCAAGGCTCTGATCGTCGAAGTACAGCATGGACGCGTCGCCGCCCGTGAAGATGGTGTGAGCGCGATGCTGCGCGATGGCTCCCATGACATCGCCGTCGGAGATGAACCCGACCACCTGGTTGCGCTCATCGATTACGGGCATGCTGCTCACCTCGTTTTCGGCGAGCATGCGCACCACGTCGGAAATCGTGCAATCCTGCGTGCAGGTGAACGGCTCTTCAATCATGATGCTCGAAACGGGCGTCCCCTCGAGCTCGAGCGGGATGCGCTCGGACAGAATCTCGGACATCGCTTATGCCTCCTTCGTTTTCGGTGCGGTTTTCTTGGTGCGCACGCTGAATATGGCGCAGATAAGGGAAACGAGGCCGATTGCCGCGCACACCTTGTAAGCGACGCCCGCGCCCACGGCGGTGGCTACTTGGATGCTCGCATCGACGCCGGCCGACGCGGTGACGCTTGTCATGACCGTGATGATGAGCGCCGTGCACAAACCGCCGGCGACCTGGCGGCCGGTGTTCGCGATGGCGTTGCCGTGGGCGATCATGTCATTTTTCAAGGCATTGACACCCCATGTGTTCACCGGCATGTTCGCGAGCGACTGGCCGGCGGACTGCAGCATGCAGAACAGCGCAACCACCAAGATGGGCGTGTTTACCGTCGAAAGCGAGAGCAGGAACAGGGCGCCGGTCATGAGGGCCAGGCCGACGATCGAGATGGCACGCGGACCGAACTTGTCGAACACCACGCCGGAGATAGGGCTGATGATGATGCCCACCGCCGCGGCGGGAAGCATGGCCATGCCGGTTTCGAAGGCCGAAGCGCCAAGCGAGGTTTGCAGCAGCAACGGCAACAGCGTGTTGGTGACCAGGCATGCGGCGTTGATGAGCGTGACGATGATGGCGGCCACGCGGAACTCGCGCGTCTTGAGCGTGCCCAGTTGAAGCAGCGGGTCCTCGATTTTGCCCTGGCGTACGACGAACAGCACCAAGCACACGACACCCGCGACGATCGAGCCGAGCACCACGGGGTTGCCCCAACCCATCGACGAGGCGCTCGAGAACCCGTAGAGAAGTCCGCCGAAGGCGATGGTGGAGAGGACGACCGAGGGCAGGTCGAGCTTGGGGTTCTTCAGCTCGCCCACGTTTTTCAGTATGAACACGCCCAGCACCAGCACGAGAATTGCGAGGGGGACGATGGCGCCGATCATGGTGCGCCAGCCGTACGTGTCGATCACCGCGCCGCCTACGACGGGGCCGACCGCGGGACCCGCCGACATGACGATGCCCGCCATGCCCATAGCCGTTCCTCGTTTCTCGACGGGGAACACCAGCATGGGAACCACCGAGACAAGCGGCATGAGCACGCCTGAGCCCGCCGCTTGCAACACGCGACCGATGATGAGGAACAGGAAATCAGGGGCTGCGGCGCACAGCAGCGTGCCCAGCGCGAACACCAGCGTCGCCCCGAAGAATAGCGCGCGGGTGCTGAACTTGTCGATAAGGAACGCCGAAACGGGGACCATGATGCCGCTCACCAGCGGGTATATGGACATGATCCACTGGGCAGTCGAGGCATCGATGGCGAAATCGGACATGATGACCGGCAGCGCAGGCGACATCACCGTTTGGTTCAGTAGCGCCAAGAAGGCACCCAGGACGACGACCGCGACGATGCTGATCTGGGTACCGGTAATGCGCCCATTGGCGGGCGCGACCGTACAATTATCAGACATAAGCTTCCTTCGTATCTATTCGATTCTTCGCCGAAGGCGCGCCGGCCCACGGGCGAAATAACATGCACGTGCTATGCGTGCATCAGATACGACAGGAAGAAAGCGGCTGCTCAGAGCGCACTTGGGGAACAACAGGAGAGGCCCCGTATACCAGGGGCCGCCGAATTGCGATGTATGCTTTGGTCAAATCCTTCATAGCGGGGAGGCATTCTAGCAGCCGTCTTCGCCCCTTTCAAGGGATGTAACCCAGACGTTGATTTTCTTCACCGAGGCGCCATCGTTGACGGGTGGCGTGCTTCTCTATCGCCACACCGCGGGGCGAGGGAACGCCGCGGCGAGCTTGTACATCGGCTATGTGTGCAGCTGCGAGCGTGTCGCCGGCGCGCGCTGGGCGCCAGTCCGATCCGGCCGACTCTTGCCGACGGTCGGTCGCCGTCCTCCTCCATCTCCGCCTGCTCTGTTTTTGCTCGGCTCCCTTGTCGTATCATGGACGGACGAGAATTGAGCGAAGGCGGTACGTATGAACATCCAGATATTCGGCACGAAGAAAAGCTTCGATACTAAGAAGGCGCAGCGCTATTTCAAGGAACGTCGTGTGAAGTTCCAGTTCATCGACTTGAAGGAAAAGGGGATGAGCAAAGGCGAGCTCGAAAGCGTGGCGCGCGCCGTCGGCGGGATCGACGCTGTGATCGATCCAAAGGCGAAAGATGCCGACACGGTTGCGCTCGTACAGTATCTTGCTGCCGACCAGAAGTTCGAAAAGGTGCTCGATAACCAGCAGATTCTTCGTGAGCCCATCGTTCGCAACGGCCGCCAGGCAACCGTTGGCTACGAGCCTGACGTGTGGAAGGGCTGGGAATAAAGCGGCTGGGAATAAAGTGAAGCGCCCACGCCCGTGGTTTTATCCACGGACGCGGGCGCTTGCGTAAGACGTCTCTTGTCGTTTGAGTGGAGCGCCCCGGCGGCGCTGAACAACGCGCCCCGGTGACGTGGCTCGGGGCTCTTTGTACCGCGCATCTATGAGAGGAGATATTTGATGCGCATGGGCGCTACTCCATGTAGCCACCCTGAATGGCGGAAACTGCATGCTCGGTAAAGAACTTGAGCGTGCCGGAGGTGTAACGATTAGCCTTGGGCTTCCAAGCGGCTCGGCGCTCGGCCAGGACGGCGTCGACCTCGGCCGGCTCCATCTCCTTGCCGGCGATGCCCACGATGGACAGCGAGCGCTCGGGGATGTTGATTCGGATAAGGTCGCCCTCCTCAATCAGGGCAATCGGACCGCCCACAGCGGCCTCGGGCGAAACGTGACCGATAGCCGGGCCCTTGGAGGCGCCGGAGAAGCGGCCATCGGTGATCAGGGCAATGCTCGCACCCAGCTCGGGATCGCTGGCGATAGCCTCAGTGGTGTAGAACATCTCGGGCATTCCGGAACCCTTGGGACCCTCATAGCGAATGATAACGGCATCGCCGGGCTTAACCTCATGCGTCAGGACGGCGTGAATGGCGTCCTCCTCGCAGTCGAACGGACGGGCCTTGAGCGTAGCCTGGAACATCTCACGCGGAACGACGGTGTGCTTGACGACGGCACCCTCGGGGGCAAGGTTGCCGTGAAGGATGGCGATGGAACCGTCGGTGCCGAAGGCCTGGTCAAACGGACGGATGATGTCCTCGCGCTTGAGATTCCACTTCTCAAGGTAACGACCGCACTTTTCGTAGTAACCGTTGTTCTTGAGGTCCTCGAGGTTCTCGCCAAGAGTCTTGCCGGTGACGGTCATAACGTCGAGGTGGAGCATCGACTTGATCTCCTCCATAATGCGCGGCACGCCGCCCGCATAGTAGAAGAACTGCGCCGGCCACTCGCCTGCGGGGCGAACGTTGAGCAGGTAGTGGGCGCCACGGTGCAGGCGATCGAAATCGTCGGCGGACATCTCGATGCCAAACTCGCGGGCGATCGCGGGAATGTGCAGCAGCGAGTTGGTGGAACCGGAGATGGCGCCGTGGACCATGATGAGGTTCTCGAAGGACTCCTTGGTCACGATGTCGCGGGGGCACAGGTTGTGCTCGGAGAGCCACACGGACTGACGGCCAGCCTCGCGCGCAAACTCACGCAGATCGGAGCTGGTTGCGGGCAGCAGGGCGGTACCGGGAAGCATAAGGCCCAGGGCCTCGGCGGTAACCTGCATGGTCGAGGCGGTGCCCATAAAGGAGCAGGCGCCGCAGCTGGGGCATGCGTTGTGCTTGGCAAACTCAAGCTCCTCGCGGGAGATCTCGCCGCGCTCGTAGCGGGCAGAAATCGCGCCGAGCTGCTCCAGGGTCAGCAGATCGGGACCGGCATCCATGACGCCGCCGGTAACGACGATGGAGGGGATGTTGATGCGGCCCATGGCCATGAGGTTCGCAGGCAGGCCCTTATCGCAGCTGGCGACAAAGACGCCGGCGTCGAACGGGGTGGCCTTGGCGTGGATCTCGATCATGTTGGCGATCATGTCGCGGCTGGGCAGCGAGTAGTTGATGCCGTCGTGTCCCTGGGCCTCACCGTCGCAGATATCGGTGCAGAAGTAACGAGCACCGTGACCGCCAGCCTCGGCAACGCCAGCACGGACCTCCTCGACCAGCTCAAACAGGCCGGCAGAACCCGGGTGCGAGTCGCCGAACGTCGACTCGATAATGACCTGCGGCTTGTCCAGATCCTCGATAGACCAGCCAGAGCCCAGGCGCAGCGGGTCCATCTCGGGGCTGATGGTGCGAAACTTGCCGGAACGCGGCTGCAGCTTGGCAACCAGGTCGGCTGCCTCCTGCTGAATCTGTGCCTTGGTCTTCTCGTCCATGATGCTCTCCTCTTTTGATTTGAACGGTTGTACCAATCGTTGGTTAATGAATCAGGTGTAAATGGGCACCGAGCGATGCGCTCGGCAAAAGATGCTTAGCTACGCGAACTAGGCGAAGAACGAAATCACCAGGGCGCAGGCAAGACCCGAAAGGCCGATGAGCGTCTCCATAACGGTCCAGGACTTGAGGGTGGTCTTCTCGTCAATCTCCAGGAACGAGGAGCACATCCAAAAACCGGCATCGTTGACGTGCGAGAGGGCCGTGGCGCCGCCGCAGATGGCACGCATGGCGGCCGAGCACGCAACCAACGACCAGGTCGTCTGTATCAAAGAGCTCTGCGACGAATCCGAGCGCCTGGCCGAGGCCGGTGAGGATTACTCCGCCGCCGACACCGCGTTCCACAATGCCATTGCCGAGAGCTCCGGAAACCTCGTCGTTCCCCGCCTGATGGGCGTGCTCAAGGCATCCGTCCCCCTCTTTATCGACGTGACCGGAAAAAAGCTCGTCGAGGAAACTATCCGCACGCACCGCGATGTGGCCGACGCCATCGCCTCGCGCAATCCCACCGCCGCGCACGACGCGATGTATCTGCACCTGGTGTATAACCGTAACATGATCGCAGAGGGCACGCAGGAACAGAGCGAATAAACGTCCGCGCGGCAAGGGCGAAATCACCGTTTACCTTTTAAAAGTGAACGTTCACCTGATTTTAGGAGAATCTGATTTTTAAATCATCCTCTTCTCCTATACTGACCTTGTATGAAAAGCAAGACTTATATAGATGAACGTTTCTTTTGAAAGGATCGCTATGTCTGATCTTATGGACAGCTTCCGTCTGGACGGCAAGGTCGCACTGGTAACCGGCGCCACCTATGGCATTGGCATGGCTATCGCCGAGGCGCTCGGAGAGGCTGGCGCCAAGATCGCCTTTAACGCACGTCACGCCGACAAGGTAGCCGAGGCCGAGAAGCACTACCGCGAGCTGGGCTTTGAGGCTCATGGTTACGTGGCAGACGTCACCGACGAGGCCGTCGTTGCCGAGCTCATCGCCAAGATCGAGGCCGACTTTGGCACCACGCCCGACATCCTGGTCAACAACGCCGGCGTTATCCAGCGCACCCCGATGCTCGACATGAGCGCCGAGGACTTCCGCCGCGTCGTCGATATTGACCTCAACGCACCGTTTATCGTGTCCAAGGCCTGCCTGCCCGGCATGATCGCCAAGGGCCACGGCAAGATCATCAACATCTGCTCGATGATGAGCGAGCTGGGCCGCGAGACCATCGCCGGCTATGCCGCGGCCAAGGGCGGACTCAAGATGCTCACCAAGAACATCTGCTCGGAGTTTGGCGAGGCCAATATCCAGTGCAACGGCATTGGACCCGGCTACATCGCCACGCCGCAGACCGCACCGCTGCGCGAGACGCAGCCCGACGGCAGCCGCCACCCGTTTGACCAGTTCATCATTGCCAAGACGCCGGCCGCCCGTTGGGGCACGCCCGAGGATCTGAAGGGCCCCGCCGTGTTCTTGGCTTCCGACGCGTCGAACTTCGTCAACGGCCACATCCTCTACGTCGACGGCGGCATCCTCGCATACATTGGAAAGCAGCCTCAATAAGCGTCACCGCAACTGCCCACATCAGGTTTCATCCACTCGTTTTTCATTTGAGTTGCGGTGAGATAAGGATTGGTTTTGGCTTCTATCAGGCAAAACAGTCCGTATTCCACCGCAAGTTAGAAATAGGAAGGTAATTCGCAATGAAAATCGCTCTGATCAACGAAAACTCTCAGAACTCCAAGAACCCTATGATCGAGGCTGCCCTTAAGAAGGTTGTCGAGCCCATGGGGCACACCGTCTTTAACTATGGTATGTATGCCGACGCCGACTCCAAGCCCCTCACCTATGTGCAGAACGGCATCCTGGCCGCCGTGCTGCTCAACTCCGGCGCTGCCGACTACGTCGTGACCGGCTGTGGCACCGGCGAGGGCGCCATGCTCGCTTGCAACTCCTTCCCCGGCGTGCTGTGCGGCCATGTTGCCGACCCGCTCGATGCCTACACCTTTGCCCAGGTCAACGACGGTAACGCTGTCGCCATGCCCTTCGCCCTCAAGAACGGCTGGGGCCAGGAGCTCAACCTCGAGTACACCTTTGAGAAGCTCTTTGGCTTTGGTTCGGGCAACGGCTATCCTGCCGAGCGTGTTGAGCCCGAGCAGCGCAACAAGAAGATCCTCGACGGCGTCCGCGCTGTGACTATGCGTCCGCTCGTCGACGTTCTGGGCGAGATCGATCAGGACCTGGTGAAGGGCGCACTTGCCGGCGAACACTTCCAGGAGTACTTCTTTGCCAACGCAACCGACGAGGCCATCATCGCCAAGGTCAAGGAGATCCTGGGCCTCTAATCGCACGGCTCATTGCAGCTAACGCAAGCGGCGGTCGTCCCACGTACGGGACGACCGCCGCTTTTTGCTATCTACCGACTGACGCCGCAGGGATAGGCCTCACATGCGCCAAGGGGTTGACTAGAGCTCGCAGGCAACCTTGTAGCCATCGCCGATGGCGTCGCGAATGTTGCCGCACTTGTTGGCGTCACCCAACACGTGGGTGGCAACACCGGCAGCGGCAAGGTCGTCGGCCAACTTGGTATTGGGACGATAGCCCATGGCAAGCACCAACGTATCGGCACCGGTGATGGTGTGGACCTCGCCGTCCTTTTCGTAGCTGATGGTATCCTCGGTGATCTCGGTCACCTTGGCCTCGGTCAGCACGTGGACACCCTTGGAGAGCATGCGCGTGATGAGCACCGCGCGGCCGGCGCCGCCCTCGTTGGCGGCGAGCGTCTTGGTCATCTCGATGACGGTGACATCGCGATTGGCCGGCGAGAGGTCATTGACCAGCGGGGCCAGATAATCGGCCGTCTCGCAGCCGACGGTGCCGCCGCCCACGATGACGATCTTCTTGCCCGGGAAAGCCTTGCCACCCAGCAGGTCGTCAGCCGTCATAACCTGCTTAAAGCCCTGCATAAAGGCCGGAGCGATGGGCTCGGCACCATAAGCCAGGACAACCTCGTAGCCGGCGTAGTCGCGCTGAATGTCCTCGGCCGAAAGCTCGGTACCAAAGACGCATGTGACGCCGACCTCGGCCAGGCGACGGTACTGATACTTAATCACGCGGGTGAGTTCCTGCTTTGCCGGCGGAACGGCTGCGATGCGCATCTCGCCGCCCGGTTCGTCCTGTTTGTCCACGAGCACCACGTTATGACCGCGCTTGGCGGCAATGTAGGCTGCCTCCATGCCCGCAGGACCAGCGCCCACAACCAGTACGTTCTTAGCCTCGGCGGCAGGCTCGTAGCCGGCCTCGTCGCGCTCCACGTCCGGGTTGACGGTGCAGGAGATGCGCTTGCCAAACATAATGCCGTTCAGGCAGCGCAGGCAGCCAATGCAGGGGCGGATGTCGTCGGCGTTGCCGGCAGCGGCTTTGTTGCAGAACTCGGCATCGCACAGATTGGCGCGGCCCATCATGCAAATGTCGGCAGCGCCGTCCTCGATCAGCTCCTCGGCAATCCAGGCCTCGTTGATACGGCCGACGGTGGCGACGGGAATGTTGACGTGCTTTTTGATCTCGCGCGAGCAGGCGGCGTGCGAGGCCTGCTGGGTACCGGCGGCGGGAATCGCAGAGCCGCGCTTGATGGTGGTGCCGCCCGAGACATGAATCATGTCGACGCCGGCCTTCTCCAGGCGACGCGAGACGTAGATCATGTCGTTGAGGGTCAGACCGCCGTCGGTGTACTCATCGCCCGAGATGCGGACGTCGATGATAAAGTCCTTGCCGCAGCGCTCGCGAATCTCGGCGATGACCTCGAGCAGGAAGCGCATGCGGGCGTCGAGCGAGCCGCCGTACTCATCGGTGCGCTTGTTGTAGAGCGGAGTCAAAAAGCCGCCGAGCATACCGTGGGCGTGCGCCGCATGGACTTCGACGCCGTCGACGCCAGCCTTCTGCATACGCACGGCAGCGTCGCCAAACTGATGCGTGAGCTCGTGGATTTCATCGACCGTGATAGGACGCGGCGCCTCGCGGGCATAGGACGGGCCCACAAAGGACGGAGCGATCAAGCGCGGCGTGCCCGGAATGTTAAAGGCCATGTAGGCGGGGTGGAAGAGCTGCGGCATGATCTTGCAGCCGTACTCGTGGACGGCTGCGGCGAGCTTTTCCCAGCCGGGGATAAACGTGTCGTCGTAGCAGCACATGTCACCCGGCAGATAGGTATAGGTGGGCTCGACCGTCACGACCTCGGTGATGATGAGGCCCACACCACCCTTGGCGCGGGCGCGGTAGTGGTCGACCAAGTCGTCGGTCACATAGCCATGATCGGCCAGGTTCGTGGATACCGGCGGCATAAAGACGCGGTTCTTGACCTCGGTCGTACCGACCTTGATCGGGCTAAAGAGCATCGGGTAGGCGGATGACTCCATACAGGCTTCCTTTCGTTTGAGCCGCTCGGCGGCAGTTGCTAACGTACCTATCGTATCAGTATCCGCCGCATTCGCACTCGCTCGCACTCCCCACCTTCAATCCCGACCCTCACAAAAAAGTTGCGGTGGAATACGGAGTAGATGAGGCTTTTGACAGGCAAAACAGTCCGTATTTCACCGCAACTGATGGGCGGGGTGGAATTGAGGGCTCAGATAGTCAGTCACGCCCTCATCCGCCACTCCCTCACCTACAGCGCGCCGTCCAGCATAAGGTTCACCTTGAGCACGTTGACCGTGGGCTCGCCGAAGACGCCCAGGAATCGGCCTTTGGTGCACTGGGCGATGATCTCGCGCACCTCACCTTCGCTCTTGCCCGTGGCCTTGACAAGGCGCGGGACCTGGTACTCGGCGGCATCCGGAGAGATCTCCGGGTCGAGGCCGGACCCCGAACACGTCACCAGGTCGACGGGCACAGCGTCCATATCGGCATCGGGGTTGGCGGCGCGGATCTTCTTCACGCGCGCATCCACAAGCTGCCGATACTCCTCACTCGCCGGGGACAGGTTGGATGGGGCACCATACGCCATGAGCTCGCCATCTTCGCCTTCGAAAATTGACACGTTCTGGATACGGCCCCACATGTGGTCCTCATCCTCGAAGTTCTGGCCGATGAGCTCGGAACCCACAACCTTGCCGTCGACCGTAATGAGCGAACCGTTCGCCTGATACGGGAACGCAACCTGGGCAATGCCGGTCACGACAAGCGTATAGCCCAGGCCGCAGACAACGGTAAACAGCGCGAACACGCCCAGTGCGCGCGATGCAACACCTTTGAACATACAAACCTCCACTTACATAATGCCGCAGAACGCGAGCAGCATGTCGATGAGCTTGATGAATACGAACGGGGCAACGATGCCGCCCAGACCCCACACGAGCAGGTTGTGGGTCAGCAGCTGTCCGGACGGGACCTCGCGGTACTTAACGCCCTTCAGCGCGGCCGGGATCAGCGCGACGATAACGAGCGCGTTATAGATGATGGCCGAAAGAACCGCGGACAGCGGGCTTGCCAGACCGAGGATGTTGAGGGCGTCCAACCCGGGGTAGATCGACGAGAACAGGGCCGGGATGATAGCGAAGTACTTCGCCATGTCGTTGGCCACCGAGAAGGTCGTGAGCGAACCGCGGGTCATGAGCAGCTGCTTGCCGATACGCACGACCTCGATGAGCTTGGTGGGGCTGGAGTCGAGGTCGACCATGTTGCCGGCCTCCTTGGCAGCCTGGGTGCCCGTGTTCATGGCCACGGCGACGTCGGCCTGGGCCAGAGCGGGCGCGTCGTTGGTGCCGTCGCCGGTCATGGCGACCAGGTGCCCCTCACGCTGGAACTCGCGGATCTTCTCGAGCTTGCCTTCAGGGGTGGCCTCGGCCAGGAAGTCGTCAACGCCGGCCTCGGCGGCGATTGCCGCGGCGGTGAGCGGGTTGTCGCCCGTCACCATGATGGTCTTGATGCCCATCTTGCGCAGGTCGGCGAACTTCTCCTTAACGCCGGACTTGATGATGTCCTTGAGGTACACAACGCCCAGCACGCGGCAGTTCTTGGTCACGACCAGCGGGGTGCCGCCGGCCTTGGCGATGCGTTCGACGGCCTCGTCGCACTCCTTTGAGAACACGCCGCCGGCTGCCTCCACATAGGTGCGCACGGAATCGGCAGCGCCTTTGCGGATCTCATTGCCCTCGTAGTTCACGCCGGACATACGCGTTGCCGCGGTGAACGGGATAAACTCCATACCCTTATCCTCGAGTGTGCGGCCGCGCAGACCGAACTGCTCCTTGGCGAGCACGACGATGGAGCGGCCCTCGGGGGTCTCGTCAGCCAGCGAGGAAAGCTGGGCGGCATCGGCCAGCTCCGCGGGATCGACGCCGTCGACCGGGATGAACTCGGCGGCTTGGCGGTTACCCAGGGTGATGGTGCCGGTCTTGTCGAGCATGAGGATGTCGACGTCGCCGGCGGCCTCGATGGCGCGGCCGGACATGGCCAGCACGTTGGCCTCGTTCAGACGGCTCATGCCGGCGATGCCGATGGCGGACAGAAGGGCGCCGATGGTAGTGGGAGCCAGGCACACGAGCAGCGCCACGAGCGTGGTCACGGCCGTGGGGTTGGCCATGTCGTTAAGACCGACCGAGAAGCAGGAGTAACAATACAGGGCCAGCGTGACCAGGATAAAGACGATGGAGAGGGCCACCAGGAAGATCTCCAGAGCGATCTCGTTAGGGGTCTTCTTGCGCGCGGCACCCTCGACCATCGCGATCATCTTGTCCAGGAAGCTCTGGCCGGGCTCACTGGAGATCTTGACGATGATCCAGTCGGACAGCACCGTGGTACCGCCGGTAACGGCAGAGCGGTCGCCGCCGGCCTCGCGGACCACGGGGGCGGACTCGCCGGTGATGGCGGACTCGTCAACGGAGGCAGCGCCCTCGATAACGTCGCCGTCGCCGGGAATCTGCTCGCCGGCGCGTACGATCACCAGGTCGCCGCGTGTGAGCTCGGTGCCAAGAACGACGGTGAAGTGCTCCTTGTCCTCAACGGACTCGATGCGATGGGCCTCGACATCCTTCTTGGCCGCACGCAGGGAATCGGCCTGAGCCTTACCGCGGCCCTCGGCAAGCGCCTCGGCGAAGTTCGAGAACAGGTCGGTGAGCCACAGGATGACCGCGATGGCGACCACATAGTAGGTGGGCACACCCGCGTCCTGCACACCGAAGATGGAAGCGACGGCCAGGACGGAGGTCATGACGGCGGAAAGCCACACCAGGAACATGACCGGGTTTTGAATCTGGACGCGAGGATCCAGCTTGGCAAACGAGTCGCGGACCGCGCGGCCCATCATGTCTTTTTGCATAGCCATAAATCTGCGTCCTCCTTTACGCAATCATCTGGAAGAACTCGGCAACGGGGCCAAGCGCCAGGGCCGGGAAGAAGCTCAGGGCACCGATCAGCAGAACGATGAACACGAGCAGGAATACGAACATGCCGTTGGTGGTAGACAGGGTACCGGCGCTCTCGGCGACCTTACCCTTCTTGGCCAGCGAGCCGGCGATAGTCAGCGTACCGATGATGGGCATGAAGCGGGCGAACAGCATCTCGAGGCCGAGCATCACGTTGATCCAGGGAATGTTGCAGTTCATGCCTGCAAACGCCGAGCCGTTGTTGCCGCCGCATGAGGTGAAGGCATACAGCACCTCGGAGAAGCCGTGCGCGCCACCATTGTTGAGCTGGTCGGCAAGACCGGGCACCATGCAGGCGATGGCCGAACACACCAGAATGGCAAACGGAGTTGCCAAGCACAGGACAACCGCCCAGCGCATCTCGCCCGGCTCGATCTTCTTGCCCAGGAACTCAGGCGTGCGTCCGACCATGAGGCCGGCGATGAACACTGTGAGGATGGCGAAGCCGATCATGCCGTACAGGCCGCAGCCCACGCCGCCGAAGACGACCTCGCCCAGAGCAATCTGGAGCATCTGGACAAAACCGCCCAGCGGGGTGTAGGAGTCGTGCATGGAGTTAACCGAGCCGTTGGAAGCAGCCGTCGTGAAAGCGGACCAGGTAGAAGAGGAGGCGATACCGAAACGGCTCTCCTTGCCCTCCATGTTGCCGCCGGCCTGGCCGTCGGTCATCTCGATATTGACCGCTCCGCCATCGGCCAGCTGCGGGGTGCCCGCATGCTCGTTGACGGCAATGATGCCGGTGAAGATCACCAGCAGGATGAACATGGCGGCAAAGATGGCCTTGCCCTGCTTGGTGTTCTTGACGCCGATACCGAAGGCGAAGCAACAGGCGGCCGGGATCAGCAGCAGGCTGGTCATCTCGATGATGTTGGTGAAGGCACTGGGGTTCTCATACGGATGGGCGGAGTTCACGCCGAAGAAGCCGCCGCCGTTGGTGCCGGACTGCTTGATGGCGACCTGAGGAGCCGCGGGACCCTGGGGCAGGAACTGCTCGGTGACCACGCGCGCGCCCTCGACAACCTTGCCGTCGACCTTGACCGTGTCGCCCTCAATCTGGGCGCCGTCGATGACGCTCCAGCCGCCGTCTGCATTAGGCTGAACAGCGACGGGTTCTACGAGCTCAGCCTTCTGAGCCGGCTGGAAGTTGGAGATGACGCCACCGGCAGCCAGGCAGATGCCGAACACGAGGTTCAGCGGGATGAGCACATACAGGACGGTGCGGGTGAGGTCGACCCAGAAGGAACCCAGACCCTGCTCCTTGACCTGACGGAAGCCGCGAATCAGCGCGAACATGACCGCGATACCGGTGCCAGCGGAAACGAAGTTCTGCACGGTGAGACCCATGAACTGCACAAGGTAGGACAGGGTGGTCTCACCGGAGTAGGACTGCCAGTTGGTGTTGGTTATGAAGGAAGCAGCCGTATTGAACGACAGGTCCCATGACACGCCCGGCAGGTGCTGAGGATTGCCTGGCAAGAAGGACTGAAGCGCCTGGAGTGCCACAAGAGCCACGAGGCCGATCCCCGAAAAGACCAGCACGCTCGCCAGATAGTGCCTACACCCCATCTGTTCTGCCGCGTCGATGCGAAGCAGACGATAGACGCCACGCTCCACAGGAGCAATCACAGGCGACAGGAACGTATGCTCACCATCCATGATATGGGCCATGAACCGACCGAGCGGAACGGCCAGGACGACGAGTACGGCAAAGTACAAGATGTACTGAATCGCAGCGTCCATAGTTTACGAATCACTCCTCATCAGAATGTAGATGTAATAGATAAGAAGTCCAATGCAGACGACTCCGATGATGGGAATGAGGATGTCCATTTACCGCCCCTTTCACACGCGGTCCGATGTCTCGGACGCCTGCCCTCGCAAGCGTCTGGGGACAGTAAACGCTTCTAGGGATTAAAGAGGCGTGAGGGCCGGGGCTCACGTCCTTAAGATGCCGTAAAGATGCAGGTAGAAAGCACTATTGCAGCTGCAGTGCGCCTATACTCGACCTCGCGAGCATACAGTGGTGTCTTCACCGCGTATGCACGCATGGACAACGCTTCAGAAAGGCTACGCTATGCAGCGCGACGCATCGGACACTCGCGTCAATCCAGACCTCATCCTCAAGGCAATTGAGAAAGACGAGGTCGCCGATGACACTCGAACCAGCCGGGGACACCTCAAAATTTTCTTTGGCTACGCTGCTGGCACAGGCAAAACCTATGCGATGCTTCAAGCCGCCCACGCCGCCAAGCGGCGAGGTGTCGACGTCGTCGCGGGATACATCGAGCCGCACGAACGTCCGGCAACTGCCCATCTTGCACAAGGGCTTGAGAACGTGCCCTGTAAACTCATCGAGCACAACGGCATTGCGCTCAGCGAGTTCGATCTAGATGCGGCTATCGAACGCGCCCCTCAGCTCATCCTTGTCGACGAGCTCGCCCATACGAATGCGCCGGGGTCTCGCCACGACAAACGCTATCAAGACGTCGAGGAACTTCTACATGCGGGCATCGACATCTATACGACCGTGAACGTTCAGCATATCGAGAGCCTAAACGACATGGTTGCATCCATCACCGGCGTTGTCGTGAGCGAACGAATCCCCGACCGTATCTTCGATGATGCCGACCAGGTCGAGCTCGTCGACATAGAGCCCGAAGACCTACTTGAGCGCCTTCGCGCCGGCCTCGTCTACCGTCCCGCACAAGCCGACCGAGCGCAACAGCATTTTTTTACCGTCGAGAACCTCACCGCACTCCGAGAAATCGCGCTGCGCCGCTGCGCCGATCGCACCGGTCACCTCACAGACGCCGCACGCGTGCTGGGAAACCGTGACTACTACACCAGGGAGCGCATCTTAGTCTGTGTCTCCCCGGCGCCGACCAATCCCCGCATCGTCCGTGCCGCCGCACGCATGGCGAAAGCGTTTCGCAGCGAGCTCGTCGCCCTGTTCGTAGAGAGCCCGCGCACGCAAGCCATGAGCGATGATGAGCGCGCCAAGCTTGCAGCCAATATCGCCCTAGCCGAGCAGCTCGGAGCACATATGGAAACCGTCTATGGCGACGACATCGCGTTTCAGATCTCCGAGTTCGCGCGCCTGTCGGGTATTTCGAAGATCGTCATGGGGCGCACGGGCGAGCGCAGCAGCGTCCGTCAGGCCCTCTTCGGCCGCAAATCTCTCGTAGAACAGCTCATAACATTCGCCCCGAACCTCGACATTTACATCATTCCAGAACAGTCGACTCCGCCCTCCCGACCCAAAGGACGCCGCCATGCGCTCGCCCTGCAGCCGCCCAGCAGCCGAAACGTGCTTCGCACGCTGGCCCTCTCTCTTGCCGCCACGGCGATCGGCACGGCTTTCCGCCATCTGGGATTTGCCGATTCCAGCATCATATCCCTCTATATCTTCACGGCCCTGCTGACCGCCGTCACCACGACGGGGCGTATCTGCACGATCGTATCGAGCGTGCTCTCTGTAGTGCTTTACAACTTCTGCTTCGTCACGCCTCTGTTTTCGCTCGCCAGCTACGACCGAAGCTATCTGGTCACGTTCGGCATCATGTTCGCCACCGCTATGGTCGCCGGCGAGTTAACTGCGCGCATCGCCGACAACGCCCGTACATCCGCCGAGAACGCATTCAAAACGCGCGTACTCCTCGAAACGAACCAGCTCTTGCAGCAAGCCCATAGCGCGGAGGAGTGCGCCCGCGTCGCCATGAACCAACTCGTCAAACTGCTAAAACTCGACGTGGTCTTCTACCCCGCCGAACACGGCACGCTCGGCAAGGCGCTCTATGAGTCCGCTGGCACCGAAAACCGATCCGCGTCGCTGCTCACCGACTACGAGCGCGCCGTTGCAACCTGGACCTACACCAACAACAAGCGCGCGGGCGCAAGCACGCGGACCCTGCCTGAGGCGCGCTGTCTCTACCTCGCGGTTCGCACCGGCGACAAGGTATTCGGTGTCATCGGCATCGCCCTGGAGGGGCGCGAGATCGAAGCCTTCGAGCATTCGATCGTCCTATCTATCGTAGGTGAATGCGCCTTGGCGCTCGAAAGCGACCGGGCGGCGCAAGAGCGCGAAGAGGCTGCGGTCTTGGCGAAAAACGAGCAGCTGCGCGCCAACCTTTTGCGCTCCATCGGCCACGATTTGAGGACACCCCTCACAGCTATATCCGGATCTGCGGCAATCCTTCGGAAGAGCGACGAGAAGCTCAGCCTCGAACAACGCTGCGATCTTGCCGATGCCATCTACGACGACTCCCTCTGGCTTATCGATACCGTGGAGAACCTCCTCGCCATCACACGCGTCGAGGACGGCACCATTCGCCTCAACTTAACATCCGAGCTCATCGACGAGGTCATCGAGGCCGCCCTCAGCCATGTCGCCCAAGCATCGCATGGACGTGCCGTCACCATCGAGCACACTGACGACATCCTGCTGGTACGCATCGACGTCCATCTCATCATGCAGGTGCTTACGAATCTCATCATGAACGCCTTCAAATACACGCCCGAGGACTCGACTGTCACCATCAGTGCACGTCGCGAGGGCGCGTTCGTCGTGGTGGACGTCGCAGACGATGGGCCGGGTGTGGCAGACTGCGACAAGCCTCATATCTTTGAGCGCTTCTTCACCTCAAGCAATACGCGGCCCGTGGATTCGCGTCGAAGCATCGGCCTTGGCCTGTCGCTCTGCCGCTCCATCGTGGAGGCGCATGGCGGCGTCATCGAAGTTCGCGACAACCACCCCCATGGGGCTGTCTTCCGTTTTACCCTGCCCGCCGAGGAGATTGAGATTCATGAATAATGCCGCTAAGCCACGCATCCTCCTGGTCGAAGATGACCCGACCGTTCAAAACCTCGTTTCGACCGCGCTTGACCTCCACGGCTATGTCGTGAGCAAGGTTTGCAGCGGCCAAGCCGCCATCATGGATGCGGTGTCGCACGGCCCCAGCCTCATCATGCTCGACCTCGGCCTTCCCGACATTGACGGTATCGAGGTCATCACGAAGATCCGAAGCTGGTCGGCAGTCCCCATTATCGTCATTTCGGCGCGCACCGAAGATTCCGACAAGATTGCAGCACTTGACGCGGGGGCAGACGACTACCTCACCAAGCCCTTTTCTGTGGATGAGTTGCTCGCGCGCGTCCGTGCGAATTTGAGGCGCTCCTCGATGGCGTCGAGCGAGTCGACAGAAGCGAGCACGTTCGACAACGGTCCGCTGCATATCGACTACGCCGCAGGATACGCGACGAAAGACGGACGCGAGCTCTCGCTCACCCCAACCGAGTACAAATTGCTCGTCCTTCTGGCGAAAAACGTCGACAAGGTGCTCACCCACACCTTCATCACCCGCGAGATATGGGGCACGAGCTGGGACAGCGATCTGGCGAGCCTGCGCGTGTTCATGCGCACCCTGCGCAAGAAGATCGAGGCAGACCCCTCTCACCCCAAGATGATTCAGACGCACATGGGTGTCGGGTACCGCATGCAGCGTCTCTAGCCCAC
>DBGCAP010000029.1:0-28771 GCA_048367555.1 Collinsella sp. | reverse complement strand
CTGTCAAGCTCGCCGCTCGAGAACGTGAATTCCTCGGTGGCGCTGGTGCCGGGCATCAGGTTAGCCGAGAACCAGGGTTCCTTCATGGTGCCGTTGACGTTGGTCTTGCCGGAAGGAGCGTAGAAGGTCAGGTCCTTGTCGCTCTTGTTGGTGATGTTGACGACAAAGCCGATGTCGCCCCAGTCGTCCTTGAACTTCTCGGTGATGGTGATGGTGCACAGATCGTCATCGGCGACGGTGACGGCAGGGGAGATTTCGACGTTCTGGACATCGTTGTCTTCGACGGCCTCATCGATCTCCTCTTCCTTCTCGGCCGCCTCGCGATCCTTCTTCACCGTACCGGACAGGTCCTTGTCGGACTTGGTAAAGACAAGATTGCCGTCATCTTCTTCGAGGATGAGTTTGCCGTCCTTGAGCTTCATGTCATGCGACTCGTCTTCGGCGGTGATAGTTACGGTGGTGGCGTCCTTTGCCTCCCATTTAAGGTCGACGACTTCAAGGAACAGGTCGAGGGCGCCTGTGCCGTCCTCATCGAGAATCAGGACGCAGTGGACACCCCAATCCTCGAGCATCTTCATGTACTCATCGGTCAGCTCTTCGCCCTCCACGGTTCCACCCGAGAGTTCCCAGCTGCCGACGAAGTTGGCCTTGGGGTCTTTGCCGCCGCCGCTGCAGCCCGTCAGGGCAAAGGTAAGCGCCAGGACGCATGTCAGAAATGCGAGTACGGACTTTTTGAACGTTGTCTTCATGGTGTCCTCCTTCATCGAACGAAACCCATAGAAGCAAATGCGGGGGTGGCGGACCCCCCGCCAATTACCAGATAGAGGGGCTAGGGCCTGGGCGTTCCGCAGTTGCTGCAGAACTTGCCGCCGTTTTCGCTACCGCAGTTGGGACAGAACCACTTGGCCGGTGCCGGGGCGGGTGCGGGACTGCCACACTCGGGGCAGAACTTGCCGGTGTTGGTGGCGCCGCAGCTGCAGGTCCACGTGCCGGCCGCGGGGGCAGCGGCAGGAGCCGGTGCGGGGGCGGGTGCCGGAGCTGGCTGTGGGGCAGCTTGTTGCTGTGCCTGGCCGGCGGCGAACAGCTGGCTGGCGTTCATGCCGCCCATGCCGCCCGCCATGCCCATGCCCATAAAGCCGGCCATCGCGCCGTTGGGGTTGGCCGCCGCGGCGCGCATCGCATCGCTCTGGGCGCTGGCGATGTTGGCGGCTGCCATGGTGGGATCGCGCATGACCGCGGCCTTCTGCAGGTCCTTGATCATCTGCTCGTCTTCTTGCGAGGCGGCGATGGAGTTGACGCCAAAGCTCACGATCTCGACGCCGCGCAGGTCACGCCAGTCGGCAGAGAGGACCTCGTTGAGTGCGCGGGCGAGCTCGGTGGTGTGGCCGGGAATGGCGCTGTAGCGGATGCCCATCTCCGAGATCTTGGCAAAGGCGGGCTGCAGGGCGGTGAGCAGCTCGGACTTAAGCTGGCTGTCGATTTTGTCGCGCGTGTAGCTGTCGGTCACGTTGCCGCACACATTGGTGTAGAACAGCAGCGGGTTGGTGATGCGGTACGAATAC
Source organism: Collinsella sp. (assembly GCA_048367555.1). Classification (GTDB taxonomy): domain Bacteria; phylum Actinomycetota; class Coriobacteriia; order Coriobacteriales; family Coriobacteriaceae; genus Collinsella. The sequence continues at coordinate 27,209 of DBGCAP010000029.1, read as the reverse complement.
TCGCCGTTGCAACGAACGGAAATGTCGACGTCCAGACCGATATTGTTATCGACCACGCGGAAGGGCACAGGCGAGGCGGTACCGTACTTGTTGCCGATGATCTCCTTGGTGTTGATGAAGTAGACACGCTGGTCTTTGCCCGCGTCGCCGCCAAAGGTAAAGCGGCTGCCGATATTGGCGAACGTCTCCTTGATGGAGTCGCCCAGGTTGCCGCTAAAGACGCTCGGCTCGCTGCCGGTGTCAAAGACAAACTCGCCAGGCTCCAGCGCGACCTCGATGATCTTGCCGTTTTGCACCACGAGCATGCCCTGGCCGTCGTTGACGGCGATGACGGAGCCGTTGGAGATGACGTTGTCCTCGCCGCGCGTGTTGGAGCTGCGGCCGCCGGTGCGCTTGCTGCCCTTGCAGGCCAAGACGTCAGCGGGCATCGATTCGCAATAGATAAATTCTTTCCACTGGTCGGCCATGACGCCGCCGGCAGCACCCAATCCAGCTTTCAAGAGTCCCATTGTGATCTTCCTTTCTCGTCAAAGGCCGGGTGGTATTGGTCAGAATGGCTAATCGTCCTTGTTGTCCTTCATGACAACGGTGGTCTCGGTGTGGCTGAAGGTGTCGTGCTTCTCGGTCAGGTCGAGGTCTCCGCAGTAGTAATCGGCGTGGGTGGCCTCGTTGGCCGTCTTGAGCTGGCCCACCAGCAGCACGTCCGCGATGATTACGATGATCAGCGGCGCGACGATGTTGATGAGGATGCCCTCGACATCAAAGGCGAGGTAGTCCGGATCGAAGGCGTTCTCGCCCATAAAGAGAATCTGGGAGAGGACAAACCCGATCACAAAGAACAGCACCGAGGCGATGGCGAGCTTGGGCTTGGAGCAGGGAAGCTCGCCGACCATGCGACCGGTCTGTCCGTTCATGGCAAACAGATAGCTCTTGCCGTTCCACGAGGTGGAAAGCATCCACACGGGGAACAGGGCATAGTCGCTGTCTTCCCAGGTGTAGTCGAGCTGCTTGCTTTCGACCGTGGCGTCGTCGTACTCGTCGACGACGGTCTCGCGCAGGGCCGAAATCGTGCTCTCCTCCATGCGGCGCTCGGCACGCGCCTTGCAGGTCTCGCAACCCTCGTCGTAGCGGTTGGCGATGTAGCCGGGCATATACGCGACCGAGAACGGGCGCAACGCGTCGTAGTCAAACGGCTCGATGGCGTCCATATGGCCGTCGGGCATCTTGGACGATCCGTCGACGGGCACGTGCTCAAACGAGATATTGCCCTTACGGTAGGCGTCGTAGTGGTCGGTGGTCGTGACGGTGCGGTCGGATTCCTCGGTAACGGTCTCGTTGGTCGCGTCAAAGCACACTTCGCCGTCAACGCGGGCGCCGTAGAGCCAAAACGGCACGTAGACACCTTGGACTTCGTCGATATGGTTGCCGGTGACAAAGCTCTTGGGCAGCAGGATCTTGCCCTTGTAGTGGTCTTTGAGCGCGGCCATAACGTCATCGCGCCCGAGCTTAAACGGAATCACCAGGTCGGGTGAGAAGTCGCCCGAGAGCTGGCCGGGTGCTACGGCGGAGTTGCCGCAGTACGGGCAGGTGGTAACGGCGACGGTGCCGTCCGAGACCAGCTCGGCACCGCACGACGAGCAGATGTAGCCGGCGTTTTGAGCCAGCTCCTGCACGGCATCGTCGACAGCAGGCTTGGGGGCCGCGGCTGCCGCATCGGCTTTGGCATCGGCCTTGTCCTGGCGCTCGCGATAGAGGGCCTCGACTTCTTCGACTTCAAAACGCGAATCGCAGTAGTCGCAGACGAGCTTTTGCTCGGCACTGGCAAAGTGAAGGGGGCCGCCACACGCGGGGCACTGATAGTTGACGCTCTCGAAGGCCATGATCGGTCCTTTCGCTGCCGGAGGCTATGCGCCGATGGCGCCGCCGCAGTATTCGCAGCGCCCGCTGGCATCGGGAATGGTGGTTGCACCGCAGAAGGGGCAGGTGACCGCGGTCTTGGGGGCCTTAGCGGCCACGACGCTGTCGCGCGTCTCCTGACGCAGCTGCACCAGCGCGTCGCGGACCTCGGTTGCCTGGCGCTTGGCCTCACGGTATTCGATGGAACCGCGCTGGTCGATGGTGGAGTCGTTCACGCGCAGGTTGATCTCGGTAAAGTACGGCGTGTTGACGTGGATGGTCAGATTAAAGTCGTAATCCAGGTCATAGCGCGGCGGGTTGTAGCTCTCGCGCTCGCCGTCCTTGGTCTCGCGATAGATCTCGGTGCGATGCTCGTCGATATCCATATCGCAGCCGAGTACCTGCGAGAACTCGATGATGTCGGGATTGGCGTCGCGCCAGCGGCTCTGCGAAGTGATGATCAGCAGGCCCGCGTCCTCATCGAGCATGATGTTGGTTCGCCCGGCAGAGAGCGTGCGCGTGGGGTTGAACGACGCCAGGCGTTCGGCATTGGCCTCGCGGTAGGCGAGCTGCTCACGGATATCGTCCGCGGTGCTGGAGCGATAGCCGTGGAAGTAGGGGGAGAGCTTTCCGGCGCACTCTTTGCACAGGTAGCCTTCGTTGATCTTGGTCTTGCCGAGAAGTCCCAGCTCGGTACCGCAAATCGCGCACTCTTTCTTCTCGAACATCTTGTCAAAGAAGCCCATGGCTGCCTCCCATCAACAGGTAGCGTGTGTCACTTTTGATGATGGGGGAGTGCGCGATTTTTCACGATACCCAGACGGCTCAAGGAGTCTCCACAACTGGGACACATGGCCCATTTTTGACTAGTCATTAGGGACGTTCTTAAACGACTAGTCAGCAAAGCGCCCAGCGAGCATTAGCAGCTCGCTGGGCGCCAATAATCTGCTGCCGACACAGGCAATCGACGAAAAGGCCATTTAGTCGGTATCGAGACCCTCCTCCAAGTATTCTTTAAAATACGGAAGGTCAAAGCCAACCCTTCCTCGACCACGTTCCCCGATAATCCCCTGCTCAATCAGGCGAGCGCGGTATTGCGACGCATAATTGCTCTTTACGCCCATTCGCTGCGCAACATCCGCAATCTTACTCTCGCCCTCATCTACAAGCATTGCCTCCAAAAATGCCTTATCGCCTTCGGAAAGCTCGTAATACGTCGGCGCCAGCACGCGCTGTTCCATGTCAGAACGCGCAAGAGCAATGCCCTCCGCAGCATCTTGGGCCGTAATTTCTTCTGCTTGGGGTCGCACATCCCAGGAGCGGAATCCTACCAGCTGCATAAGAAACGGAAAACCGCCGATGGCATCCACCATCTTCTGAAGGCCGTTGGCACTCACGCGCCTGCCGCCACCCTCTATGGTCCCGTTCAATGCAGCGGCAATTTCTTTGTCGCTAATATTCCCCAAGTGATGCTGGACCGATCGACGTAAAAACGAAACGGACTGGTTGCGCAGCAACATTGAAACCTGATGAGGTAGCCCCGCCATCAGCACGCCCACGCGTCGGCCTTCGCGCACAAACATTTGGTACGTAGAGGCAAAGCTAATCATTTCATCGAACGAAGCCGACACCTCATCGATCGTGAACAGCAAACCGATGTCATATTTGTCCAAAGCCCTTATAAGGCGAGTCATCCGCGTGCGCCAGTTTGCCGAAGGAGCTTGCTCCGGCTCCCATTCCACGCTAAATAACTGGCCCACACTTAGGCCCCTTAGTCTCGGATTTAAGCCGTTATCGATATACTCAGCCGCAACTTCACGCGTTTGCTCATAAATGTCTTCCAGCATTCCAGGAGCAGCAGCCACGCCGACCGAAATCCAACCATGCCTTTGCGCCTCGGAGCTAAGGTACGAAAGCAGGGCGGTTTTGCCCGTTCCACGTGCGCCAACATAAATCGTTGCTAGGTTGGGATCGCCGGGGCCACGGTCGAGCGCCCGCACAACATCGTCAATAAGATACGTGCGGCCGGCCATAATTGGCGGAACGATGCCAAATGTCGGCGTAAACGGATTGCTGGACACATTCATGGAACACTCCCCCGTCAGCTTCTATCCTGCTTTCACTAGTTTTGCAAGCTTTAATTTCTTTTGCAAGCTTTAATTTCTTTTGCTTTCTTTCACCTCTTTTAACAAAACACCAAGCGGGCATTAACTGCTCGCCTGGCGTTTTGGTTAGGAGGCTACGATTATTGGGAAAGCCTAGGCTAGGTCCTCGCCATTAGAAGCGATAACCTTCTTCACTCATTGGGGACGTACTTAAATGAGTGGCAGTTGGGGACACTCCTTGCCGAATGTGGGGTCTGTCGCTCGCTATGCCACGGTCACGGCAACTTGGGCGTAGCGGCTGCAGGGGCGCTCGGCGCGCGTCTGCACGGTAAGGGTGAGCACGAAGCGGTCGCCGGTCTGCGCGTCGGCGGGCACGATGAAAGTGGTGCTCGCCGTGCATTCCTGCCACAGCGAAAGATCCTGCGCGCCTGCATAGCTCGACGGGTCCACGGCGACATTCCAATGTGCATCAAAGCCCTTGTCGTCGGGGTCGACGATGGTCGCTGTAAGGGTGACGCGCTCGCCGACTGTAGCGCTGCGGTCGGCTGTGACCTCGACAACATGCGCCGGATGCGAGCAAGCTGCCGGATCATGGGCGCACCATTGCGCGCGGGCGGCAAAGTCTTCCTGATAGGCGCGCAGGTAGGGATTGGGGTTGTCGCCTGCGGGTGTGCCGATGGCGGCAAAACCGGCGGGTGCGTCCGCATCGGGATGTTCATCAAGAAACATGCGGCCGAGCAGCGTGTCGAAGTCGCGGTCATCGATGCCGCGCAGGCCAAACGGCAGCAGCGGAATATAGGTCATGCTATCGCCTTCGGCCATAAAGTCGCCGCGCTCAAACTGCATCGCGGGCATGCCTTCTAGACCCCAATCCAGACGGGCATGCTTGCCAAACTGAAAGCGCTCGGGCTCGTTTTCGTAGACCTTACCATCGCCATAGAGCATATAGCGTGCCATGAGGGGGCCGTTGTCCTGCGTGAGATTCTGCTCGGGCCAAGGAGCCTTAAACAGCGGCAGCGTATCGGGCTGAGCCATCTTGGCGTCGACATAGCCGCCATACATATAGGGCACGCGCCAAAAGATGAGCTCGGGAAAGAGCTCACGCCCATGGTCGAGCCATGAGTTGTCCTGCCCTATGCCATCGGCGACTCCCATCACGCGTACCTTGCGATAGACCCGCTGCTGTACGACGGGCCATTCGGGCGTGGCGCGATAACGCTCTGCAATACTCATGAGGGCGCGAACGATGGTGTTCATGCCACCCCAGCTGAGCAGCCATAACGTACGCGGATCATCATCCAAAATTGCCTGAGCAATTACGCGAGACCCCTCAGTTTCCTCAGTCACATCACCCTCAAAGGCAACATTTCCCACAAAGGTGCGCTCGATCATCTGGGTAGGCGTGGGAAACGGCGGCTCACCGGCAGCGCCCGCATTCGCTTGCAACTGCGGCCAAGCCTGGGCATATTCATTACTCCAGAGACTCTCAATCCAATGCTCGGGAAACGGTCGATATTCACGAAGCTCGCCGGCCAGCGGATCGGGCTCATGAGGCACAACAGCCCACTCATAAGAGCGACGCCCTTTGGTCCGCCAATGCGAATTCACCTCGCCCAACGTATGAACCCCATCCCCAAGAAAGTGATACTGCGAAGCCGTATACACCACAGCCTGAACATCAAGTAAGTTGAGATACAGAGCCAAATGAACGAGCGAGTTCATATCGTCGACTTCCATATCGGTAGTAACAATCACCCGAGTCAACTTCTGGGACATAGGAACAGCTCCAATCAAAATCAATTTAGCCAGTTACGCGCAAGGCAAGACGGGACCCACGCCCCCATCGCCGTCAATCCGACGGCCCGCCGGAAGCGGCCGGCCAGAGTCTCAGCAATGGAAACACAGCGGGCACCTGGGTTTACCTCTGCAAACATTCCGCAGGGGGCATGGTCCGGCGCAGCGCGAAGCGCAAAGCGCCGGACCATGCATGCCCGAGGACGTTTGCAGAGGTAAACCCCGGTGCCCGCGAAGGGACGGATTACCTATCGACCCTGGCCGACCACTCCCAGCAGCCCACCGGTTCGCCGTCGATGAGTACGTTGCCCCCGTCGAAGTCTTGATAACACAGGTCGTTGAATTGGTGGATCCACACGCCGTGGTTGAACGTCTTCTTGGGCGAGCCGTCGGCCTCGCGATAGCGCCCGGTCAGGTCCTCGACATGGCTAAAGTAGGTGAGGTGCACGTTGGCTCCGGCGTCACGTAGGCGCGCCGTGAGCGGCAGCACGGTCTGTTGCGGAGACACGAGTTCGTCGCCCTTGGAGTGCGTAAACCACAGCGGCGTCTTGGCGAGCGCGACGACGTCCTCGTCCGTGGCGTTGTACCACGGGGCACAGCAGGGAAGGCCCGCGGCGAAGAAATCGGGGTAGTCGGCGCACAAGCGCAGGGTCATAAAGCCGCCGTTGGAAAGGCCGGCGACCACGATGCGGTCGGTGTCGATGCGCTCGGCATGCTCGGCGACAAACTCGTCGATGAGCGCCTTGAGCACGGGGGAGTAGATGCTCTGGTTGGAGCGGCCGAGCTGCTCGACGCCGTTGTCCATCCAAAACGTGGGAGACTGCGGCACGAGCACCCAGGCAAAGCCGCCAAAGTAGCGCTGGATTTGCGCCTGGCTAATGGCTGTCACGCGGTTGCCGACATAGGCGCGCGTGGCGCCTTCGCCCTGTGTGGCGCCCTTGCCTTCGCCGGCGCCGTGCAGGTACACCACGAGCGGGGCCCTTTGGGGCACGACCGTGACCTCGGGCGCGAAGGGATTGAAGCAGGCCGAGTCCTCTGTCTTAAAGCTGGGCTCAAAGAAGCCGTACTCGAGCGCGATGCCATCAACGGCGGTCTTTTGCACGGCATTGCTCCAGCCCTTGAGCGCGGGGCAGATGTCGCCGCGACGGGTATCGAAGACCAGGCCGCAGGTGGGGTCGTCGCCGTCGTCGCCGGGAAGAGCCGCGAGCTGCGTGACGTGCAGCTGGTCATCGAGCATGCGCGAGCCCATGACGCCGCCTTCGATCTTTTTGGTCAGGCGCTGCTCGGCGACCTCGAGTGCCACATGGGTGCCCACGGCGAGCTTGCGGCCGTTCTCGTCGCACGGATACGCGGCAAGAATGTCGATGTAACCCACGGAGGGTGCGGCATGGTCGGCACCGTGCTCCTTGCGCATCAGGATCTCGCCCGTGCGCTCGTGACGCTCTACATATATATGGAAAGTGTTTGCATCGACATCGTTGGCGCGTACGGTGCAGGGTAGGTCGAGAACGACCTTGCTGATCCAGGGGCCAAAGTCACCCAGGGTGGTGACGGTTGCGTAAGTACACGATCTGAGTTCCATGAGCTGCCTCCCTTGCGCCGCGCGTGCTAAACAATCGCGGCAATACAATCTAAACATGTTTAGTTTAATGCAGAGTTGTGGAACAAGCAGATGAACTCGGTAAACGGCATAATCGAACACGCAGTGAACTACTAAACATATGTTTAGTAGTTTCTATCTGGGGTTTTCTTGATGAGCTAACAGGCTATTGAGAGGCCACTCAAAGTAAAATCCCACGTAAATAGCCATATATCAATACATAGGCAAAGAGACGATTTACTGCCGTTCAGATACGCTCACCCCCGATTTCCTACTGTTCACCGGACTGCAAACGGCAAAACTGCCACAAATTCAACGCTGCGTGTAAACTAAGTGCTGTAAACGTTCAGTAAACAGATTGTTTACGACAGCGTATCCAAGGGCTCGGCAGCCGTAAGGGGTTATAGTCGCCGGGTCAAAGGCGTGCTTACGTCCAAACGGGTAGGCACACGATGATATGGGGAGGGGTCCCATGGCAGTAGATAATAAGCAGATTGCCACCGATGTCCTCGAGCTCGTGGGCGGTGCGGAGAATGTTGCCGTCGCCACCAACTGCATGACGCGTCTGCGTCTGACGCTCAAGGATAACAGCAAGGCCGACGTGGAGAAGATCAAGAAGGTCAAGGGTGTTCTGGGTTGCCAGTTCGCCGGCAGCCAGCTCCAGGTCATCATCGGACAGAACGTGCCCAAGGTGCTCGCCGAGTTCGTCGCCATGTCCGGCGTCAAGCAGGGTGCCGCGGTCGATGAGAACCTCGACGCTCCTAAGGAGAAGTTCGAGCTCAAGAACCTGCCCAACATCATCCTCGACTATCTGTCGGGCTCCATGACCCAGCTGATTCCGCTGCTCATGGCCGGCGGTCTGTTCCGCACCATCGCTGCGGTCCTCGGTCCCACCATGCTCGGCGTTCTCTCCGATACCGATCCGACCTACACGTTCCTCTACACCACCCTGTACGAGGCCACGTTTACCTTTATCCCCATCTACCTGGGCTATGCCGCTGCTAAGAAGCTCGGCGCCTCTCCGGTCCTGGGCATGCTCCTCGGCGGCGCTCTCATGGCCCCGTCCGTCGTGAGTGTCGCGACTCAGGAGGGTGGCGGAATCATCTCCGTCTACGGTATCCAGATCGCCGCTGCCAACTACCAGCAGTCCGTCCTGCCGATCATCCTTTCGGTGCCGGTCCTGTACTTTGTCGAGAAGTTCTTTAAGAAGGTAATGCCCGACGTGCTGTCCACGGTCTTCACGCCGTTCTGCACCATGATCGTCACCATCCCCATCGCCTTCATCATCCTTGCGCCGATCGGCAACGAGATCGGCAGCCTCATCGCCAACGCCCTCTTTGGCCTTGCTGACCTTGGCGGTATCGGTATCCTGATCGTCATGGCCATCCTCGGCGCCTTCTGGCAGCTCTTCGTGGTCTGCGGCATGCACATGCCCGTCATCCTGCTCGCTCAGGTTCAGATCATCGCCGCCGGCTACGATCCCTTCGTCTTCGTTTCCACCAACTGCGCTATGGCCGCTGTCTGGGGCTGCGCCTTCGGTGCCTTCCTCAAGATGAAGAACCCCGACGAGAAGGGTCTTGCCCTGGGTTACGTCATCTCCGCCATCGCCGGCGGCGTCACCGAGCCCGCGCTCTTTGGTATCCTCATGCGCTTCCGTCGCACCATGCTCGGTATGTTCATCGGCGGTGCCATCGGCGCTGTGTTCTCCGGCCTCATGGGTGTTACCTACTACCTGGCCGGCGGTGCCTCCAACTTCCTGGTCTTCACCAACTACCTGCAGGGTGGCCAGATGAACACCGTCTGGGCTATCGTCGGTATGGCAATCTCCTTTGTCATCGCTGCTGCCGTCGTCTTTGCCACTGGCTTCTCCAAGGAGGAGCTCGCCGAGATGGAGGCCTAAAGCCAAACCATTCGGACGCATACGACCTTACCTACACGACAGGGCCCCGTCAGGCGCAAGCCCGGCGGGGCCCTTCTTACAAGGTAGACTGATTGGGGGCGCGCGGATCCCACTCGCCGGGGCTTGCTAAGCGCCAGGGGCTTTCGCGCGGGGTTACCGCGAAAGAATCTGCCGGTTCGCAACTCCTTTATCAAACGAAAGGACATGCAGATGAGTTTGGGAAAGCTGACCGTTAACGGTCGCCAGGACGGCTTTTTGTGCGAGGGCAAACCGTTCTTTTGGTTTGCCGATACGTGCTGGAGCGCGTTTACGAGCATCGCCGAGGCCGATTGGGACTACTATCTGACCCGCCGCGCCGAGCAGGGCATGAACGTGCTGCAGATCAACACGCTGCCGCAGTGGGATCGCTGCTGTCCCGATCTGGGCATTTGGCCCTATGCCAGCGAGGACGGCGTGCATTTTGATTGGTCCCGTCCCAACCAGGCGTACTGGGACCGCGCTGCTGCCATGTGCCGCGCTGCCGTCGAGCACGGCATTCGTCCGGCACTCGTGCTTATGTGGTGCAACTACGTGCCCGGTACCTGGGGCGCCAAGATTGCCGAGCGTTGCGGTGCCGAGGTTATGCCGCGCGAGGAGGTCCGTGCCCACGTTGCCCGCGTCGTCGAGAACCTGGGCGAGTTCGACCCCGTCTACGTGGTGACGGGCGACACGGACTTTGCCGACGATGAGGCAATTGCCTATTACGAGGATGCGCTCGACGAAGTCGTCAAACGCGCGCCCGAGGCGTTGCGCACCATGCATATCAACCGCGGCAACCGCACCATGCCATCACAGTACCTGGACCGTCTGGACTTTTACATGTTCCAGCCCGGCCACAACTACGAGGGCCAGCCCGAGGCATGGCGCCTGCCGCAGGACTTTACCGCCAACTATCCCAAAAAGCCGATGGTCAACTCCGAGCCCTGTTACGAGCAGATGGGCGCGTCGCGCAACGTGTACTGGCGCTTTACCGCGCAGGACTGCCGCGCGAGCGTGTGGTCGTCGATCCTTGCCGGTGCGAGCGCCGGCGTGACCTATGGCGCGCACGGTGTTTGGAACTGGCAGACCAGCAAGAGCCAGGGCTCGGTGCTGGGCGAGGGCTTCGATATGCCGTTCCGCTGGCAGGAGTGCCTGCAGTTTGCGGGCGTTTGGGACTTTGGCGCGATCGAGCATGTGCTTGCCGGCCTGGGCGCTACGGCCGGCGATGACGCGCTTGCCGTGGTTCCGGCGCAGGAGCTGCTCGATGACGCGCGCGAGGCCATTCGTGTGGCGCGCGTTGGCGATCGTGTCGTTACGTACCTGCCGCGTACCACGGCGCTCAAGTTTAAGCTCGACGGCGCGCGCAACTGGATAGCGACGGTCCTCGACATGGAGGATAAACGCATCGCCAAGCTGCCCGTCCGCGACAACGGTGACGGCACCGTACGCGTGGCTCAGCATCCCTTTGAGCATGACGCGCTGGTGATCCTGGCCCCCGGGCGCTAACGGCTCTACTCCAACATTTACAACCCAGTCCCTTTCATGAGGGTGCGACGGAATGGTTCCTGCATGACAGCTTTAAGCTGCCAAGGGGAGCCATTCCGTTGCACTCATTGGGGACGTACTTAAATGAGTAGTAATTGGGGACGTTCTATGGGAGGGCGGTTTGCGTGGCGGTTATGTGACCCACGGTGAGACCTACGTCGACGATATGTTGCTTCGTCTGACCAAAGTAGAGGCGTAAAACAGAGAGATAATCGGCTCCGGGCGCGATTTGCCGCATGGCCATCATAAGGGGGCAGCTCCTGTGGTGGTCGCGTCGATGCGCATCCGGGACCATGGCGCGTGAGGGGCGAATATGCAGGAGTTCTTTGGAATTGATGTGGGCGGTACGGCCGTTAAATGGGCTGTGCTGGGCGATGATTTTTCCATCCGCGAGCGCGGGAGCCTGCCGACGGGCTTTACCACGGCTGAGGAGACGGTTTCGGCGTTGATCGGGCTCGTCGAGCCGCATCGTGAGCGCGTGAGCGCTGTAGGCGTGAGCGCACCCGGCGGTATCTACGAGGGAGACGTCACGGGAACGATCCATCGCGGCGGTGCGCTCACGTTTATGGACGGCTGCCCGCTGGGAAAGCTCATGCGCGAGGCGCTGGGGGTGCCGGTTGCCGTCAATAACGACGGTAAGTGCTGTGCACTCGGTGAGTATGCGGCTGGCGCCCTGCGCGGGACGCGTTTTGGCGTGGTGCTCGCTATCGGCACGGGCATCGGCGGCGGCATCGTCATCGACGGCAAGGTCCTGCGCGGCGCGCACTGCTTTGCAGGCGAGTTCAGCTTCTTGCGCAACGATGTCACGACTGCCGCGGGCATGGAAAACTCCTTTGCGGGTTCGGGCGGTTGGCGTGCGCTCCGTGATGCCGTCGTTGCCGAGAAGGGCCTGCCTGCGGATTCTCCGGTGGACTGCCGCCGCGTCTTTGAGTGGATCGCGGATGGCGACATGGCGGCGCAGCGTGCGCTCGACCGCTACGCTCGCTCATTTGACGGACAGCTTATCAACCTGCAGGCCGTGCTCGACCCCGAGGTCTTTGTGATCGCAGGCGGCATCTCGTGCCATCCCGAGCTCATCGATGCCCTGCGTGCGCAGATGCCGCTGGCCCTCGCGAGTTACAAAGGGACCCTTGCCGGCATTCCTGTGCCGCAGATAAAGGCGGCCGAGCTCGGCAACGACGCCAACCTTTACGGCGCTGTCCAGGAGGCCATGCGCCTGGTGTAGCGCGAGCCAAACGAGGCTGTCGAAAAAGATAAAGCCCGGTGTGAACCGCCCGCATCGACGCTTCGCCTGCGCTAAACTGGAAGGCACGTACGCGATTACGAGAGGAGCCCGCATGGAGGCTTACAAGCAAGAGTTCATCAAGTTTATGGTCGAGTCCGACGTCCTTAAGTTCGGCAGCTTTACGCTCAAGAGCGGCCGTCAGTCCCCGTTCTTTATGAACGCCGGCGCTTACGTGACGGGCTATCAGCTCAAGAAGCTGGGAGAGTATTACGCCCAGGCCATCCACGATAACTTTGGCGACGACTTTGATGTGCTGTTTGGACCGGCCTACAAGGGTATTCCGCTGGCCGTCGTGACCGCAATTGCCTACCACGAGCTGTACGGCAAAGAGGTCAAGTACTGCTGCGACCGCAAGGAGGCCAAGGATCACGGCGCCGACAAGGGCAACCTGCTGGGCTATGAGCCCCAGGACGGCGACCGCGTGGTCATGGTCGAGGACGTCACCACCAGCGGTAAGTCCATCGACGAGACCTATCCCAAGGTTAAGGCTGCTGCCGACGTCGAAATCAAGGGCCTCATCGTGTCTCTCAACCGCATGGAGGTTGGCAAGGGCGGCGTGACCACCGCGCAGAAGGAGATCGAGGCCAAGTACGGTTTCCCCGTCGCGAGCATCGTTTCCATGGCCGAGGTCGTCGAGACCCTCTACAACCATGAGATCGACGGCAAGGTCGTCATCGATGACGAGCTCAAGGCCGCCATCGACGCTTACTACGAGCAGTACGGAGCTCGGGAGTAGGTAGTTACGCGGGTTTACCAACCCGCGTAACGGCTCGACGCTGCGCGCCGCCCAGGGCGACAATTTGTCATTCAAAAGGCGAGGCATGACCAGAAGGTCTATGCCTTGCCTTTTTCATGCCAACTTGTTCGCCCTGGACGTCGCTCGCTGTCCGTTCTCTGCCTGCGGCGTTGCCTTGCTCCGGATGCGGTAGTCGTTGGTAGTCATTGGGGACGTTCTTAAATGACTAGTCGTGAATGAGCATGGATAAGCGTCCAAAAATCCACGCTCGTCGCTACTTGAGCCCGGGCAGGCGGGTGTAGGGGAACGATCGCTCCAGGAATTCGGAGCAGTGGGCGTAGTCTTTGGCGAAGTAGCTGCTGTAGAGCGAATCGAGCACGTATTGCACGGCGATATGGCTGGCGAACTGCGTGATGCGATGCGTCATGCTCTCGTGGTCACTCACCGTAAGGTAGGCGGCAAAGCCAGGGTGAATGCGCGCGCAATAAGGCGTGCCGATGACGATGACCGGGACATGTCGACTGCTGAGGATCGGCAAGATGTCCTTGAGGTTGGGGGCAAGGCCGCTGTAGGAGATGACGATTGCCGCATGGTCGGGGCCCGAGGCGAGCGCCGTTCGCACCTGGGCCTCGACACCGTCGTGGCACGTCGCGCTTTTACCGGCGGAGAGCAGGCGGTCGCGGAACATTCCCGCTGGATAGAGGTTGTGCGAGCCCGTGTAGATGTCGACCTGTCGGGCGTTCGCGATGAGCTTGGCGGCGTGGTCAAGCTGCGTGGGGTCGAGCAGCTCCTGCGTTTCGGCCAGCGTGGTCTGGTAGAGCCCCTCCATGCGCTCCATAACCTGCGCGGGGCTGGACGTAGCATCAAAGGGAAAGTTGATGTCCACGTCGCGCCGGTTACCCGCCTCGGTTGCCAAGCGAATAAGCTCGACCTTGAGGTCCTTGAAACCCTCGAGGTCGAGCTTTTTGCAAAAACGGTGCACGCTCGCGACCGAAACGTTGGCGCGCGCGGCAAATTCCTTAATCGAAAGCCCGCGGATGTCCTCGCCGATGGCAAGGGCTGCAATGCCGAGCTGTTGCTCGGTGGGGGTGAGGCCCTGCGCCTCGGTGATCTTGCGTTTGATATCCATGCGAACTCCCACACTCGCCAAACCTGCCAAAAGGGGACAGGTTTATTTTGGCAGGTTTTGCCCGCAAAGGGTAACGGGGCCGAGGATGCCGCTGGGGGCGACGGGCTCGGTGAGAGCGAAGATGTCGGGGATCGCATGGTCGAGCGTGTTGATGATGTCGATCGTGAGCTCATGCGCACCGGTGGAAAGTGTGCCGGCGGCAAAACGGTAGGGCGGGCAGATGCGTGTGCCGAGCGGGCGCCCATCGAGCACGAGCGTCGCGGTTTCGTAGACGTCTCCCAGGTCGATCATGGCGTCGGCGCAATCGTTGGCCAGCTCAAACGACGCATGATATCGGTAGGTGCCGCAGGTGCCGGTGAACAGGTCGGCCGTAAGGTCGCCCAGGTGTTTGAGCTCTTGTGCTTCACCAAAGGCGCCATTGCTGCCGACAGGGGAGAGGGCAACGGTCCATGGGCCTTCGATGCGCAGACCGAGCGATGTATCAGCGTCGATTGCGCCGTCTCCGGGCGCATCCTCGCTGCCCGCTTCCAAAACAACGATGCAGCTCTCGAAGGGTGCGAGCTCCAACGCACCGTCAAACGCAACGGGCTCGGTGCCGTTTAGCAGGTCGAGCCGCGTGCCGCAAAGGCGCTCACCTGTCGCAAGTGCAACCGTGCAGTCGATGCGCTCGCGGGGGTGCTCGTTGACGAGCATAACGTAGGTCTCGCCTGCCCGCTCGTAGCGAAGTGCGCGTAGCCAGGGCTGCGGCGTGTCAGACACAACGGTCTGTAGTCCCGCGCTTGCAAGCGCGCGGGCGACATCGGCGAGCGGCGTTGCGACGAGCCCTCCCAGCTCGACCACGCCATCGGTATCGTAGAATGCACCGGGCACCTTGTCGACGGCGAGCACCATAACGCCTGCATCCGTCATGCGTCTCGCTGCCTTTGCCGTCTTCGCGCCAATAAACGTAGCACTGGGCATAACAAATGCCTGGTAGCGGCAGCTGTTAACACCAAGCAATCCATCGGCAATCGAAACCTTGTAGCGGCTCTTGTCTTCAAAAGCCTCGGCGGGCACAAAATCAAAGTCGATCTGCGCACGCGTGAGCTCGGCAGCCACGCGCTCGATAGGCATGGCGCTGCCGGCCCACTCGGCATCGGCGTGGTACAGGATGGCGACGGGACGCGTGGCACAGCCTCCCGAAAGCAGTGTTGCCGTGCGGTTCATATAGCTCATGAGCTGCCCAAAGTGCGGCCACTGCGGATTGTTGCCGTGCGCGTAAAAGTGCGGCGGGCAGTCCCAATCGGGAAAGGGCGCCATGCTAAACGCGTGCGGCGTAAACCAATTGACGCCGCGGACGAGCATGTGGTCGGCAATCCACTTCATCTCGCGCAGGCCCTCGTGCCAGCCGAAGGCGCCGAAGACCTCGGCCATGCAGCGTCCTTGTTTTTTGGGGTCGAGGCGCGCGGCCGAAGAGCCCAGTTTGGCAAGCGCGTAGGTAAAGAACTCGATGTTCCATGCGCCATGGAAGTAGCTGTAAGGGCCGTGGTCGATGCCAGGGGCGAGCTGGTTGATAACCACATCGATGCCCGCCATGTCCTGACCGGCGACAGCGCGGAAGTAGTGCCCGGCGCCCTGGCCCAGGCGCGTGTGGCAGCTTTTGTCCTCAATCACATGTCCGATGTGCATGACGCCGTGCTCACGGCACCAGTCGCCGATCTGCTCGTCAAAGCAGGTGCGGTAGAGTTGCGTGGCAATGTCCATGTAGGTGTGACGGACTCGGGCGCCATCTGCCTCGCGTGTCCAAAGGCCGTGTAGCTTGGTGAGCCAGTCCTCGCCAAGTGCATTGCGCAGGCGGCTGGCAAGCTCGTCCGACCAAGGTAGTGCCATATCGCCGCGTCCAATAAAGCTGCTGGTAGAAGCATCGTCGAGAGCCGTGCCCTTCTCGTTCATAAAGCCCGGCTCATCGGTAAAGAACCCCAAGATGGTGCAGCCGAACTCGTCGCCCAGATGCTCAAACGTGGGCTCGTAGACGGCATCGATGAGCGCGCGGCACGAATCGGCGTCGACCATGTTGATGTACTCATCGCGAAAGCCGGTTTTTTGGCTGGTGACGAAGAGCTCGACGGTGGTGATGCCGGCGGGCGCGTCAAAACGCAGGCGGGCGGGGGTGCCGTCGGCCTGCTCAACGGAGAGCTCAAAGTCGAGCGGTGCGCCGGCGGCGTCGAAAGTCGCCGCACCCACAAAGCGCTCCGTGGGATCCATAAGATTGCCGAGCTTGATGACCGTGGACGGCTGGGGACCAACGACCGTAACCGTGCGATGTTTGAGCACGGTCTTCTTAAGCGCGGGGTCAACATCCTCGCCCGCAAGCGCGCCGTTGGCATAGCCCGTGGGGAAGTACGCATCGTCGAGCAGCCAGATCTTCAACCCCAAGCGCTTGCACTCGCCAATGATAAAACGCAGGTCAGCCCACCAGCCGTCGCGACAAAACTCGGGATGCGTGCGCGATTCGAGGCAGACCTCGCGGATGTCCGCCCCGGCAATCTGCTCTAAGTATTCGGTAATCGTCTCGCGTTCTTCGCCCTTGAGCCACAAGAACGGAAGCACATGGTTGTCATATGCCGCCATACTCACTCCTTCAAAACCTGCCAAAAAGGGACAGGTTTATTTTGGTCGGTTTTATCTGGGCAAACGTCACCCCACAGTTGCTTGGCGAAGCGCTGGGACGCGTGCCACATGCCAGAACCAACTTTCTAAACCCTTGCGAGTTCAGGGTACGTCGTCCGCGCTGCCCTGCTAATATCAAAACCACGGCAGAATATGACTAAATCAACGATTGTGGCGCTATGGATATCGCACGTTTGGACAATCTTTTGCTCGAGCTGACCGATAGCGAGCGCGCTTACTGCGCGGGCGCCCGCTATGACTGGAACGATGCATTTAGACAGGGTCAACAGGCAGATATCGATGGCAGGCATGTCCGTAAAATCGGTAACGCGGCGTACGCCCTGCACCAAGAAGGCATGCCCGAGGGCCTGTCGATTGTGCGCAACTCGCGCTTTAACCCCGTGCTGGAGCACGTGCACGATTATGTCGAAATCAGCTATGTCTATCGAGGGAGCGCGCCACAGGTTGTCAATGGTACGCAACTCACGCTCGCCCAAAACGAGGTACTTCTGCTCGATGCCGCCTGCCCGCATGCCGTAGGCGAGCTCGGCGAGCACGACCTGATGTTGAGCATTGTCATTTCACGGCCGATGCTGCGCCGCAGCCTGGAGCAAAGCCTTTCGTCCACAAGCGCTGTCTCACAGTTCCTGCTCAACGCACTTAACGACGAGACCGATCATCGCGGGCATGTGCATTTCCGCACGGGCGCTAGCCGTCGGGTGCGCCGGTATATACAGGAGATGTTGTGCGAGCTCCTGGAGCCGACGGCAGCGAGCGCCCAGATCGTGTCGAGGCTGTTTGAGCTGCTGCTGGTCGAGCTTATGCAAAGCTACGAGGCCGCGCTGCTGCAAACGGACGCGCCCGCACTTCCCTCGGCGCAGGTTGCTGCCGCCATGGCCTACATCGAGCGGCATGCTTGCGATTGCACACTCGACGACTTAGCCCATCACCTGCACCTGAGTCCTAACTACGCGAGCGCGCTGCTCAAGCGGCAGACGGGCCGCACGTTTATGCAGCTCGTGCAGGAGAGCCGCCTGACACGCGCGGCGGCTCTACTCGACACCGGTGCTACTGCAGAGGCCGCAGCGCGCGAGGTGGGCTATGCCAATATGAGCTTCTTCTACAAAAAAATTGCCGAGCGCTATGGCTGCACGCCGGCCGCCTACCGCCGGCGTTTGCCCAGATAAAACCTTCCAAAATAAACCTGTCCCTTTTTTGGTCGGTATCAGGAAGTGTCAGGGACGGGGCGGCGGCGGTCCGTGGGCGCGAAAAGAAGTGTCGGGTTTGGCGCGCCCGCTTCTGCCCGTCCCGTGCGCAGGCGATACTCGGATTATCGACCCGCGATGCAAAGGAGATGCTCATGGCAAACATCAAGTTCCCCAAGGGTTTCTATTGGGGTGGCGCCACCGCCGCCAACCAGTTTGAGGGCGCTTGGAACGTGGACGGCCGCGGTCCTTCCGTTGACGACCATTTCTTGGGCGGCAGCTACAAGGAGCCACGTCAGATTACGATCGACATCGACCCCAACCGCTTCTACCCCAATCATGACGGTATCGATTTCTACCATCACTACGAGGAGGACATCGCGCTGTTCGCCGAGATGGGCTTCAATATGTTCCGCATGTCCATCTCCTGGAGCCGTATCTTCCCCAACGGCGACGACGCTGAGCCCAATGAGGCCGGTCTCGCCTTCTACGACCGCGTCTTCGACTGCCTGCGCGCCCACAATATCGAGCCGCTCGTGACCCTCTCACACTACGAGATGAGCTATCACCTGGTCGAGAAATACAACGGCTGGGCGAGCCGCGAGCTCATCAGCTTCTTTGAGAAGTACTGCCAGACCGTCTTCGACCGCTATCAGGACAAGGTCAAGTTCTGGCTCACCTTCAACGAGATCAACTGCGGTACTCAGGACATGGGCAACCTCTTTGAGACCAGCATGATTCAGGGCTTTGAGGGTCCGGCATCGGCGGTCCATACCACGCCGCAGGCTCGTATGCAGGCGCTGCATCACCAGTTTGTCGCCAGCGGCCGCGTCGTGCGCTATGCCCACGAGCATTACCCGCAGTTTAAGATGGGCAACATGGACTGCTTCATCCTCTCCTATGCCGCCACGTGCGATCCGGCCGACGTGTTCGCCACGCAGCAGGAGATGAACACCATGAACTGGTATTGCTCCGACGTGCAGGTGCGCGGCAAGTACCCGTTCTATGCCAAGCGCTTCTGGGCCGAGAACGATGTTGAGCTCGTGATGGAGGACGGCGACCTGCAGGATATCGCCGACGGCAAGGTTGATTTCTACACCTTTAGCTACTACATGTCCGGCACCGTGGGCACCCACAAGGATCACGAGATGACCGAGGGCAACATGACCTTTGGCGGCAAGAATCCCTATCTGGAGTCCACCGACTGGGGCTGGCAGATCGATCCGCTGGGCCTGCGCATCGCCCTCAACGAGATTTACGCCCGCTACGAGATTCCGCTGATGGTGGTCGAGAACGGCATGGGTGCCTACGACGAGGTCGAGGAGGACGGCTCCATCCACGACCCGTACCGCATCGCCTATCTGCAGAGCCACATCAAGGCTATGGGCGAGGCCATCGCCGACGGCGTTGACCTGATCGCCTACACCTGGTGGGGTCCCATCGACCTGGTTTCCGCCGGCACTGGCGAGATGCGCAAGCGCTACGGCTTCATCCACGTCGATAAGTACGACGACGGCACCGGTACCTACGAGCGCCGCCGCAAGGACAGCTTCTTCGCATATCAGAAGATCATCAAGTCCAACGGCACCGAGGGCTTGGAGTAATCGACAATATGAGTGCCACTGGTAAAAGGTTTTGGGAAGGGCTTGGAAGGGCTTGCGATTCGAGCCCTCACCTTAGCAATTTGATCATTTGGCACTATAATCACCATAGGCATGCGCATAACGTTGCGCTTAATCAAAAGGAGAAAACGTATGGGTCTGTTTGACATGTTCAAGAAGAAGGCTGAGCCCGCGGCAGCTGCTGCTCCGGCCTCCATCTCTGCTTCTGCCGGTGCCGACGTGCTGTGCTCGCCCGTCAAGGGCAAGGTCATCAAGATGGCCGACGTGCCCGATCCCGTCTTTGGTGGCGAGGTTCTGGGCAAGGGCTGCGCCGTGTGGCCCGAGGACGACCTGGTCTACGCTCCCTGCGACGGCAAGGTGACCGTCACCATGGGTCACGCCGTGGGCCTGCAGTCCGATAGCGGCATCGAGGTTCTGGTGCACGTTGGCGTCGATACCGTCAACATGAACGGCGACGGCTTCGAGGGTTTCGTCAAGGCCGACGACGTCGTGAAGGCCGGCCAGCCCTTGCTCAAGATCGACCGCGCCAAGATCGCTGCCGCCGGTTACAAGGACTGCGTCGTCGTGGCCGTGTCCAACACCGCCGAGTTTGCCGATGTCGAGCTCGCCGTCGAGGCCGAGTCTGCCGTCGCCGCCGGTGACGCCATCGTTAGGGTCGTCCGCAAGTAGTCTGCGGCATCCAGAAGATGCACAAGGGTGGTCGGGTTATCCGGCCACCCTTTTTTAATAGGCCGAGCAGGCGCATTTTATTGCAGGGGGCTTGCTATATGGGCCATTCGTTCGTCAAATTGAGCCGCCTGCGCTTTTGCGACGTAGGGGTTTGGACGGAGCCGCTAATATGGACTTACTGTCACGACGTGCGCTGCGTAGGGAGCGCGGCGCCGCTTGTTTGGAGGAATGTCATGAAAAAGAAGCTGCTGCTTGCGCCCCTGATGGCTGCTCTGGTCGCGTGCGTGGTTTTGCTTTCCGGCTGCGGAGGGCCTTCGGTGGAGGAGCTCATCACCAACGACCTTACGAGCCAGTTTGACGAGATCAAGAATGGCGGCGATGACTTCCTTGCTGGCCTGGAAGAGGCTTCGGGCGACGAGTTTGAGCAGCTGGGCATCGATCCCAAGGAGTACGCCAAGAGCTATCTCGAGGGTTTTGATTACAAGATCGGTGATGTGACGGTCGATGAGGACAAGGGCACCGCGACCGCCGAGGTCACCATCACCTGCAAGTCCATGAACAAGATCGTCGAAGATTTCGCCACCCAGTATCAGAAGAAGGTCGCAGCGCTCGACGAGCTGCCGTCCGAGGACGACCTGTACAAGATGGCCGGCCAGGTCATGGTCGACGTGACCAAGGCCGCTAAGACCAAGGACACCAAGGTCACCTTTAAGTATTCCGCCAACGAGGATAACGAGTGGTCTGCCGACGATTCCGCAACCACCGAGATGATGAATGCGATGATGAGCTAACTAGTTACGCGGTTCTACGAACCGCGTAACGACTCGACGCTGCAAACCCGCCAGAGCGGCAATCTGCCTTTCAATCGTCGGGCATGACCAGAAGGTCAATGCCCTCCTCTTTCAAGACACCTCGCTCGCTCTGGCGGGTTTTCGCTGTCCGTCCTCTACCTGCGACGTTGCCGTGGTAGTCATTGGGGACGTTCTTGTTTGACCAGTCGTTTAAGAATGTCCCCAACGACTATGCTCTGGAGCGTCAAAGCGGGTCGCGCTTTTCGCTCGGCAGCATTGCCGCGGCCGCGTTGGGCGGCGGCTTCGTTACTCGCCCAGCACCAGCGCTGCGAGCTCTGCTTGGGTGTCCACTACGTAGTCGGCGCCGGCGGCTTCCAGCTCTGCGCGGCCGCGGAAGCCCCAGCTGACGCCCGCGCTCTTAAGGTCGGCGTTGTGGCCGGTCAGGATATCGACATTGGAATCGCCCACATAGAGTGTGGTTGCCGGATCGGCACCCAGCTCCTCCATCACATGCAGTGTGACGGGTGCTTCGGGCTTAGGCGGAAACGCATCGACGCGGCCCTGTACCAGCGCAAAGCGCTCGGAACCAAAATACTTCTCGATAAGCGGAGCCGCCGAGACGTGGTCCTTGTTAGTGAGCACGGCAAGCTGCACACCCGCGGCGCGCAGGCGGTCGAGCATCTCGATCGTGCCGGCATAGGGGGCAGTGTGGTCCTCCTTGTGCTCGCCGTAGTAAGCCCTAAACTCGGCAAGCGTCTGCTCAAACATACGGCTGTCTCCCGCGTACTCGGCGGGCATAAAGCGTTCAACCAGCTTGAGCATGCCGTTTCCCACCTTGTAGCGGTACTCGTCTACGGCAAACGTGGGCCAGCCGTGCAACTCACAGGTATGGTTACCGGCGGCTGCCAGGTCCTCGAGCGTGTTGAGGATGGTGCCGTCCAGGTCAAAGATCACATGGGAAAAAGCTGCTGCCATGAAAGCTCCCGTCATTGGGTTTCAAAACGCACCTCATAATACTGGGCTTCCGTGTTGGGCGTGCTTGGAATCTGAACATCTCCAGGGATATCAAGCCGCATCGCGCCGACTGTGCGGTTCCGCCCTAGCAAATTCTCGGCAGCTGCTCTCCCACGAGCATGTCGAGGATGCGGGTCGAGCCCCAGCCGGTGCGTACTCGCACGACGGGCCGAGCGTCCGGTCCAAACGGCAGCACGCGGCCGATAATCGCGGCGTTTTCGCCGTAGCGCGCGGCACGCATGGCCGCCAGCGCGGCATCGGCCTGCTCGGCAGGCACCACGGCGACCATCTTGCCCTCGTTTGCTACCTGCAGCACATCGTAGCCGAGCATCTCACATGCCGCCTGCACATCGGGGCGCACGGGCACGGCATCCTCGTCGATCTCCATAGCAACGCCGCTGGCCTGGGCAAACTCGTTGAGCGTGGATGCTAGGCCGCCGCGTGTGGGGTCGCGGAAGCAGCGGGTGTCGGGGGCGGCGGCGAGCACGTCGGCAATCAGATGATTGAGCGGCGCAGCGTCGCTTTCGATGTCGCTCGAAAACGCCAAGCCCTCGCGTTGGCTCATGATGGCGATGCCGTGGTCGCCTAGCGTACCCGACACCAGGATGGCGTCGCCGGGCCGGCAGTTGGCACCGCTGAGCGTCACGCCTGCGGGAACCTCGCCCACGCCGGCGGTATTGATGTAGACGCCGTCGGCACCGCCGCGCTCGACCACCTTAGTGTCGCCGGTGATTATGGACACGCCCGCCTCGTGCGCCGTTTCGGCCATGGTCTGCACAATTTGGCGCAGCTTGTCCATGGGATAGCCCTCTTCGAGGATAAAGCCGCATGAGAGGTAGCGCACGTTAGCGCCCGAGGTCGCGACGTCGTTGACGGTTCCGCATACGGCGAGGCGGCCGATATTGCCGCCGGGGAAGAACTGCGGCGTTACCACAAAGCTGTCGGTCGACATGGCGATTCGCCCGCTTGCGGGCAACGCGGCGACACCGGCATCGTTGCCCGCAAGCAGCTCGGGCGACCCAAAGGCATCCAGAAAGACCTCATCGATAATGCGCTTCATCATCTGGCCGCCGGAGCCGTGGCCCAGCAGGACAGTGCTATCGGTGGCAGTACGGGACATATCGAAAACTCCAATCGTGGGTGGAATTATATGGGTGAGGCGCAGCGTCGACCGGTCCGCCATTCGTTAGAACGGCGGAACCTAATAGTCGCGGTAGCGGTAGTACGCCGCGCAGCTACCTTCGGAGCTCACCATGCAGGGGCCGACGGGGTGTTCGGGCGTACATGCGTGGCCGAACAGCGGGCAGTCGCTTGGCGTGATGGCACCGCGCAGCACGTCGCCGCAGCGGCATCCGCGTGGCTCAACCGTCGGTTCAATGGGCCCGTCAAAGCGGGCGCCGGCATCAAAGCGCGCGAATTCGGGTCGGATGGAAAGACCCGAATTGGCAATCGGTCCCAGCCCGCGCCACGTGGCGTCGCACGGCTCAAATACCTGCTCGACCAGCTGGCGTGCTACGGGATTGCCGTCTGCATTGACGCCGCGGCGGTAGGCGTTGTCGATCGCCGGCCTGCCTTCGACAACCATCTGGACCAGCATGCAGATGCCCTGCAAGATATCGACCGGCTCAAACCCGGTGACCACGCCCGGGGTCTCGAACTCATCGACCAAAAACCCAAAGGGTGCCAGGCCTGTGATGGTAGCGACGTGACCAGGCAGGATAAAGCCGTCGATGGTCGTCTCGGGGTCGTTGGAGATCGCGCGCAGAGCCGGCGGCGTGGTCTTGTGAGCACAGTAGACCGAGAAGTTCTGGAGCCCGCGCGCGTCGGCTTCCAGGATGGCGGCGGCGATGGTGGGAGTGGTGGTCTCAAAGCCCACACCCATAAAGATAACCGGGCGTTCGGGATTTTGCTCGGCAATGTCGAGTGCGTCGAGCGGAGAGTAAACGATGCGGATGTCGCGCCCCGCCGCCTTTTGCGCGGCAAGCGAGGTGGACGATCCGGGCACGCGCATCATGTCGCCAAAGGTGGTGATGATGGCGCCGTCCATGTTGGAAAGCGCGATTGCGTGATCGATGTCACGGTTGGCGGTGACGCAAACGGGGCACCCCGGGCCGCTCAGCAGTTTGAGTCCCGTCGGCATAATGGAGCGAAAGCCATAGCGGCCAATGCTCACGGTATGCGTACCGCAGACTTCCATAAGGTTGATGGTGCGGTCGCCGACGAGTTCACGGATGCGTTCGATGAGCTCGCGGGCCAGCTTGGAATCGCGAAATACCGAAAAGTCGATACCGGAGCGAGCCGGCTGCGTCGCCGCCACTAGTATGCCTCGACCGGGTTGGTGGCGAGTTGGTCCTCTTTGGCCAGCTCGGTCATAGTATTGACGAGCTCGAGGGTCTCTTGGGCCTCCTGCTCGTCGACAATCTGAATGCCAAAGCCGGCGTGCACGAGAATATAGTCGCCTACCTGTGCCGTCGGCACGAGGCGCAGCGAAACGGGGCGCTCGATGCCCATCATGTCGACGGTCGCCTTAAGGTCGTCGTCGCGTTTGACCACTTTACCGGGAACGGCAAGGCACATAATGTTCCCCTTTATACGTTTTGCGCTGGATAGGCGCCTAATTACCCATCAGTTGATGGTAGCGCTCGCGGGAGTCACGAGCAAACGCGTTACACCTGTGAGACGGTGGCGCGCAGGCTGGAAAAACGCCTATCGCGATGCTGTCTGCGCGAGGAGAGCGCGAGCGATGGCGGCCTGACCGTAGGCGATGCAGCCGTCGTTGACGGGCACGGAGTGGGGAACCAAGATGGCAAGACCGGCGTCTTTGAGGTCGTGGGTAAGGAGCTGAAGCAAAAGTCGGTTCATGAACACGCCGCCCGAGAGCGCAACGGTGTCGAGGCCTTCACGGGCGCAGATCTCGCTTGCGATGCGGGTCGTAGCGTGCGTAATGGCAATGTGAAACCCGAGGGCGAGCCTGTCGGCCGGCGCGCCTGCCTCGATTCCATTCAGAAGAGCTTCGATGAGCGGTTGGGGGTCCAAGATGGGGGAGTCGTCGGCAGACGTGAATACGCCTGCATGATTGCCGTCGAGACGAACGGTCTTACCGCCGAGCGCGCGCCAGGCGGCGGCCTCAAGCTCGATGGCGGGTTCACCCTCGTAGGTCGCTTGGCCGCAAATGCCCAGGATCGCGGCTGCGACATCAAACAAGCGACCCATACTGCTGGTGCGCGGGCTGTTGATGCCACGTTCGATCATCGTTGCCGTCACGCTACGTGTTTGCTCGTCTAGGCTGCCCAAGAGCCGATCGGCCCCCGGGTGTTCAAGCAGGCCGAGCTCGCTGAGCAGGGCAAAGGCGTTGCGGCGGGCGTCGCGCACGGAGGCCGCCCCGCCGGGGAGCGCCCAGGTGCGCAAATGCGCGGCGCGCTCAAAGCCGCCAAGGCTGGCAACAAGAAACTCGCCGCCCCAAATGGTCCCATCGGTGCCGGCGCCGGTGCCGTCAAAGGCGATGCCAAGGACGCGCGCGTCGGTTGTAAGCTGGTCCGCGACGATAGCCTCGGCCATTACGCTCGCGATATGCGCATGATGGTGTTGCACCTCAACGAGCGGCAGATTGCATTTTCGCGCCTGCTCGCGCGCCCACTGGCTCGATAGATAGCTGGGGTGTAGATCGCAGGCCAAGGCGGCGGGCACCAAGTCAAAGAGATCTTCCAAGCGCGTGCGCGCGGCGTTCCAGGCATCGAAGGTCCCGCCGTTTTCAACATCGCCGATATGCTGCGACACAAAACAGGTTGCCTCGCCGTTCGTCCCTTCACGCGTGAGCGCAATCGTGGCCTTTTGTTGTGGCCCGCAGGCGAGCACGCAGGGCGGAGCGCCGTCGAGCGCCGGTAACGGCAGCGGCTGGGGTGCATATCCGCGAGCGCGGCGAACGGGCATAACGGCGCCGTCAACCACGCGTACCACAGAGTCGTCGTAGCGCGACAGAATTGTGCGGTCGTTGCCGAGCAGCGCGTCGGCGATGCCGGCGGCAACGAGGTGTTCCCAGGCAAGGTCATCGTCGGTCTCGATGGGTTCTTCGCTCAGGTTTCCGCTGGTCATGACGAGCGCGTGCATACCGCGGGCTTCTGCCGCGGCAAGCAACAGATGCTGAAGCGGGGTGTAGGGGAGCATGACGCCGAGCTCGGGAAGGTCGTGCGCGACGGACGGCGCGAGCGCGAGGGCGTCGGGGGAGCCGCCGCTCTCGCAAATAGCACGTCGGCGCAGCAGCGCAATGGGGCGAATGCTGCCGGCCAGCAAGCCGCGCTCAACGTCGTTGACATGGCACAGGCGTTCAACGTCGGCAAGGTCGCGCACCATAACGGCAAGCGGCTTATTGCTACGGCGTTTGCGGCGGCGAAGCTCGGCTACCGCCTGCTCGTTGGAGGCATCGCATGCCAAGTGAAATCCGCCCAGACCCTTGATGGCGACGATACCGCCGTCGGCCAGCAGCTCAACACAGCGGTCGATAATGGCATCGCTGGTTTCGCGCGTGCTGCCGACGGCTGGCGTCGCCCCCGAGCCTTCGAGCTCCATGTCGCCCTCTGCCTCGCGCCAGGTAATATGCGGCCCGCAATCAAAGCAGGCATCGGGCTGCGCATGAAAGCGCCGGTCAAGCGGGTCGCCATACTCTGCGGCACACTCGGGGCACATGGGAAAGCAATCCATCGACGTGGCCGCTCGGTCATAAGGCAGCGACCGGATGATGGTAAAGCGTGGGCCGCAGTTAGTGCAGTTGATAAAGGGGTAGTGATAGCGTCGGTCGGCGGGATCGAACAACTCGCGCAGACAATCGTCGCAGGTGGCGATATCGGGCGAGACGAGCGTCGTGTGCGCGGTCTGGTCCTGCGATGCTACGATGCGAAAACCCTGTTCATTGGCGGCATCCCAACCGTTGACTGCCAAGTCCACAACCTCGACATGCTCTACGCGGGCTGCCGCAGGTGCATGCTCAGAAAGCGCGGCAACAAAAGTATCGAGCGCATCGGCCGGAGCGTGCGCCTCGATGTGCACGCCGTCGCCCGCATTGAGCACCCAGCCGCAAATGCCATGCGCCATGGCCTCGCGATACACAAACGGTCGCATGCCAACGCCCTGCACAATGCCCGTCACATGAATATGCACATGCCGCATGCGACACCCCTCATCAAAACCGACCAAAAAGGGACAGGTTTATTTTGGTAGGTAAAACTTCTAAACCTGCCAAAACAAACCTGTCCCT
>DBGCAP010000028.1:0-66890 GCA_048367555.1 Collinsella sp. | reverse complement strand
GGCAACACGTCCCGGGCCCTCTACGGGGCAGGGGCTGACGGCCGTCCGGGGCGGTCGGCCAGCGACCACCGGTACGGCTCAATCGTATAACCGTGCAACGGAAAAGAGCCGCCCTTTCGGACGACTCAAACTGTAATGGGGATTAAAAAATCATTCCCGGGCGCCACGGTACAGTCTTTTGGGACGGGGATCATTAAATGATTTTTTAATCCCCGTCCCAGAATAATCATTTAGGTGGAAGGAAAGACGGATGTCCAAGCCGCGTCGTCGTAAGCAGAAAAAGCAGGTTAAGCCCGAGCTCAAGCTCAGGCAGGTTGCCGCTACCGAGCTTTCCGACCAGCTTGCCGCCCTTCCCTGCGCCGCCGACCTGCCGCGCTTTATGGTCGACACGGTCGCCGGCGCCTATGCACCCGCCGATGCCCAACTTATGATTGAGGGCTTCGGCGCCGCAGCCACGCGCCCGGTTACGCTGCGCGCCAACACGCTCAAGGCGACCGCCGAGGACATCGCCGCGACACTCGACGCCGCCGGGATCGCCCACCAAACCGTTGCCTGGTACCCGGATGCCTTCATCCTGCCCGACGCCCAGGTATCCGATCTGTGGGGCCTCGACATCTACCGTGACGGCAAGATCTACCTGCAGAGCCTGTCGTCCATGATGCCGCCCTTGGTGTTGGGCGCTCAGGCCGGCGAGGACATCCTGGACATGTGTGCGGCCCCCGGCGGCAAGACGACGCAGATCGCCGCCCTCACCCAGGGACAGGCACACCTCACCGCCTGCGAGATGAGCATTCCCCGCGCCGAAAAGCTCGAGGCCAACTTGGGCCGCCAGGGCGCCAAAAACGTGCCCGTCATGCGTATCGACGCACGCGAGCTTGACGAGTTCTTCCGCTTTGACCGTATTCTGCTCGACGCCCCCTGCACCGGTACGGGCACCGTCATCAGCGGCAACGAAAAGAGCTTGCGCGGCCTCACCGAGCAGCTACTCGTCAAGTGCGCCCGCTCGCAGCGCGCGCTTCTGGACCGCGCCATGGGGGCCCTCAAGCCGGGCGGCACGCTCGTCTATTCGACGTGTTCGATCTTGCCGCAGGAAAACGAGGATGCCCTGCAAGAGGCCCTCGACAAGCACATGGACTGCGAGCTCATCCCTCTCGACGGCACGCCGAGCGAAAGCGAAGCGCGTCGCGCCCAGGATGCCGGCAACAAGCCGCATATCGAGTCCAACGCTCTCACCGAGGCAATCGCCGCGGGTCAGGTATCGGCCATCACCAACGGCATGCCCGGCACGCTGACCATTCCGCCCAGTCGCGACTTTGAGGGCTTCTACATCGCGCTGATCCGAAAACGCAGCTAGCGCACGGATTCAAAACTCAACAAGCTATCGCCGTGCGCGCCTGTCCTGCTGGTCCTTATGTCGCGCAAGCGCTTCACGCTCCTTGCGCTCGGCCTTTTTGCCCTTAATAGCCGTGACCACAAAGTAGATGACCGCGGCGGCAACGATCGCGCCCACGCATAGGCCAATCGAGCCCAACATTGCCGAGAATTCCATACCGCGTCACCTCTCTTTTGTATACGGGACATTCAAGATAGCACCTCGATTCCCGCCACCACAGCTCCTTCACGTTCGCGGGCCCTTCAGTCTAACGGATGGCGCGGCGGGGAAAAATCAACTCGTCAAACGATTTAGCACTCGCAACGCCGGTCGTACACTGCCGACCACACAACATAGAAACGGACCGCCATGGATTCTCTCAACGATTTGAACGAGCGCGTCGACGCCTTTGTCGGCACCAGCTCCTTCGACGCACCTGCCGCGACGAACGACCAAGCCCCCATCGATGTTCCCGCCGAGGTTCACGAGGACATCGTCGCCTCGGTCGACTTCTCCGAGGTAGAGCTTGCAGACGAATTTACCGAGCCCCAGGTGGCCGTAACTCCCAACGGCCTTTTGCCCATGGAGCCGCTGCCCATCGACGGGCGCCTGCGCAAGGCGGCCCTCCGCATGCCCGATGAGATCGAGGAGGCCAGCGGCTTTACGCTCTTTGGCCGCCGCATCAAATCGCTCATCTACACCACCGACGTGGCGGTCATCCGCAACTCCAATGCCGACGCCGTGTTTGCCGTCTACCCCTTCACGCCGCAGCCCGCCATTACGCAGGCGCTGCTGACCGTTGCCGAGTGCCCGGTCTTTGTGGGCGTTGGCGGCGGCACCACCACCGGTAAGCGCTCCGTGCAGATGGCGGCCGTCTCCGAGATGCAGGGCGCGGCGGGCTGCGTGGTCAACTCCCCCGCCACTGCCGAGATGGTCGAGCACATCACCAACATCGCCGACATCCCCGTCATCGCCACGGTCGTTCGCTGCGACGACGATGCTCACGCCAAGGTGCGCGCCGGAGCCAAGATTCTCAACATCGCGGCCGGCAAGAACACGCCGCAGGTCCTGCGTGAACTGCGCGAGCACTATCCCAACCTGCCGCTCATCGCACCGGGCGGCAAGACGCCCGAGAGCATCCGTGAGACCATCGCCGCCGGCGCCAACGCCATCATCTGGACGCCGCCATCTGCCCAGCAGCTTCAGACCGACATGATGCAGCGCTACCGCAAGATGAAAGAAGACGCCACGCCCGTCATCTCGCACGACGATGTGCCCATTATCGACCAGGTCGCCGCCGCCGAGGTTAGCCAGGTCGAGAACATGAATCCCGACGTGCCGATCCCCGACGAAGTCATCGAACGCGTCGCTTCGATCCACGATCATATCGAGGAGCGTCGCGCCAATCGCGGCCTCAAGCCCTCGCTGCACGGCTTCTTCTTCCGCGGAAAGAAACGCTAGCCGCAACAGCAAGGCCCGTCCCGCAAACAACGGGACGGGCCTTTTTCTGTTATCGAATGTCAGGAGGGACAGGCGCAGCCGTTAAAACCGTCAGCCAGCCCACGAACGTTAGTCCACGCGTTTGTCGCCCATAAAGAAGACGGCCACCGTGCCAGGGCCGGTATGCGAGCCAATCAGAGCACCGATGCTATTGATCTCAATCTTGCCTTTGAGCTGCGGAACCTGTTCCTCTATCAGTGCCGCAACGGCCTCGGCGTCCTCGCGGCACGCCGAGTGCGACATGATGCACTTGCCCGAATAGTTCGCGCCGTCCTGTACATGCGCCATCACGGTCTTGGCCATCTCGGAGATCGCGCGCTTCTTGGTGCGAATCTTCTCACGCGGCGCCAGCTCACCTTCGCAATCGACCGTCATGAGCGGGCAAATCTTGAGCGCCGTGCCGATGATCGCGCTCGCGGCCGAAATACGACCGCCGCGCAGGTAGCTCGACAGATCGGTCGAGAAGAACCAGTGGTGCAGGTTGAGTTTATGCTCCTCAATCCAAGCGGCCGTCTCGTCGAGCGAAGCGCCGCTATCGCGAACGTCGGCGGCACATTCCGCCAGCAGGCCAAAGCCCGAAGACGCCGCCAGCGAATCGATGACGCGCACCTTGCCGCCCTGGGGATAGCGATCCGCAAGCATCTGCGCCGCAACGCAGGCCGATCCATACGTGCCCGAAATACCCGACGACAACGCCAGGTGCAGCACGTCTTTACCCTCGGCAACAAACGGCTCCCAAAACTCCTCGTACTCACCCACACTCACCTGAGACGTCTTGGGCATGGCGCCCGCGGCAATCTGGGCAAAAAACTCGTCCGGCGCAATCGACTGATACAGATCGTCCGTATAGACAACATCGTCGATCTCGTAATGAAAACAAACGACAGGGATATTGCGCGACGCAAAGAACTCACGGGTTCGATCGGCGGCGGATTCACAGGTCAGGACAAAACCACTCATATGAGGCTCCTTACTCAGTACTGCGTAAATTATCGCACAGCAAGCGTGAATACGGTACAAATGTCCACTATTTACCAAATTGAACCAAAGGTAGTGAACATCTTTACCGTCATCATCTCTATCGATCCCGGAGATATGCGCCTGCAAAGACGACTCTACATCTCCATTCAACCGCCATATCCACCTCAACTAAATCGATTTACCAAACCGTTCGGCCAACAATTCGACCTCCCATCTCCAATCGAAACAAAAGCGGCGCATACTGATAAACGCTTGACGCTGTTTTATCAGTTTTACCAACCACATCGGAAGGTGCCTCATGGTCGCATTCGATCGCAATCCGCAAAACTTCAAGTATCTGCGCCTGCTGTCGAGACAGTTCCCCACCGAGCAATCCGCATTCACCGAGATCATCAACCTCTCGGCCATCCTCAACCTGCCCAAGGGCACCGAGCATTTTATGAGCGATGTGCATGGCGAGTACGAAGCCTTTATGCACATCCTCAACAACTGCTCGGGCGTCGTGCGCGAGCATGTCGACGAGATCTTTGGCGACACGCTCTCCTTTGACGAAAAGGGCGAGCTGTGCACGCTCATCTACTATCCGCGCGAGAAGATCGATCTTGTCCGCAGCCGGCGCGAGGACTCGCCCACCTGGTATAAGACCATGCTCGACCAACTCATTGTGGTTGCCCGCTCGCTTTCGAGCCGTTATACCCGCTCCAAGGTGCGCAAAGCCATCCCGCGCGATTACGCCTACATCATCGACGAGTTGCTGCACACGCATCCGGACGAGAACAACTACCGTGTGCGTTATCACGAGCGCATTATCGAATCCATCTTGGAGACCGCCAGCGCCGACGACTTTATCGAGTCGCTCGCCTCGCTCATCAAGCGCCTCGCCGTCGACCACCTGCATTTGGTGGGCGACATCTTCGACCGCGGCGGCGGCGCGGCCAAGATTATGGACCGCCTGCTCACCTATCATTCGCTCGACATTCAGTGGGGCAACCACGACCTGCTGTGGATGGGCGCCGCTGCCGGCGAGCCCGCCTGCATCGCCACGGTGCTGCGCAACAACCTGCGCTACGACAACTACGAGATTCTCGAGAACGACTATGGTATCTCGCTGCGCGAGCTTGTCGCCTTCGCCGACGCCACCTATACCGCCGGCGAGTCCGTCAGCCCGCTGATCAAAGCCATTAACGTCCTGCTTTTTAAGCTCGAGGGCCAGATTATCCAGCGCCACCCCGAGTTCGATATGGCCGACCGCCTGCTGCTCGACAAGATCGATCACGATGCTGGCACAGTCACGCTTGCCGACGGCAGCGTGCGGCCGCTCACGACCAACGACTTCCCCACCGTCGATCCGGCAGACCCCTACACGCTCACGCCCGAGGAGCAGCACATCATCGACAAGCTCGTATCCGAGTTTGTCACCGCCGAACACCTGCATCGCCACATCGATTTCCTCTATACCCACGGCTCCATGTATAAGGTCGCCAACGGCAACCTGCTGTTCCACGGCTGCGTGCCGCTCAACGAAGACGGCACCTTTAGCAGCATGAACTGCCTGGGCACCTGGCACGCCGGCCGCGATTATTTTGATTTCTGCGACCATATCGCGCGCCGCGCCTGGCGCGTCGGCGACCGCGATGCCCTCGACTGGATGTGGTACCTGTGGATCGGCTTTAACTCACCCGCCAGCGGACGCGTGGTGCGCACCTTCGAGCGCGCCTACATCGCCGACAAGAGCACGTGGGTCGAGCCAATGGACCCGTACTATACGCTCACCACCTCCTCGTCCGTTTGCGACGATATCATGCGCGAGTTTGGCGTCGCACCCATGGCCTGCTCGCCGACGGGCCACATCATCAACGGCCACACCCCGGTCAAAACCACCAAGGGCGAGCAGCCCATCCGCGCCAACGGTAAGTTGCTGGTCATCGATGGCGGTTTCTGTCGCGCCTACCATCCCAAAACAGGCATCGCCGGCTACACGCTCATCTCGAGCTCGCGCGGATGCCGCCTCAAGTCGCACCAGGCCTTTACAACGGTTGCCGAAGCGCTCACCCGCAACATCGACATCGAAAGCGAGACCAACCGCTTTGACGAGGCCGACCGGCGCCGCATGGTGAGCGACACCGATACCGGCGTCAAGATTCGCAGCCAGATCCAGGACCTGCGCCAACTGCTCGATGCATATAGAAACGGTGCTATCGAGGAGCGCGCCTAGCCCCGCCTGCGCGGATTGGCTAAACTTGCTGAGTTTGTCATCCCCACGGCGCCCCGGCGCCACCCTAAGGCAGGTACCATGCAAAAGCTCCTTGCGCAGATCATGAAGTTTGGCGTCGTCGGCGTCATTGCCACCGTCATCGACTTTGGCATCATGAATCTGCTCCACTACGGCCTGGGCCTCAATATCCTGATCGCCAACACCAGTGGCTTTATCGTCTCGCTCATCTTTAACTACGTCGCGAGCATGAAGTACGTATTTGCACACAAGGAGGGCATGAGCCGCCGCCGCGAGTTCATCATCTTTGTCGTGTTGTCCGTTATTGGCTTGGCACTCAACGACGGTATCGTGCTGGCGCTCAACGCCGGCCTGGGGCTCGAGGCCAATATCGCCAAGATTTGCGCCACCGCGCTTGTTATGGTCTACAACTTTGTGACCCGAAAGATCTTCCTGGAGGGCGACGAGACCAAGTAGCCCGGCCTCCTCGTTGCACTACGGGGCCCACGGACGACGCGCGTCGAGCGCTGCGTTGTTCGTGGGCCTTGCTCGTTTACGGCAAGATTTGCAACGTTTGCGGATTGCCTCTTGAATATTTGGCGAGTTCGTATAGTTCTTGCCAAAGACCTTACGTTTCCCATGCAAAAGCTCTAAAGTATCTCGTTGCTCGATTCGTCAACGCATTGGATGTGATTACGTGCGCAAGGCACTGGCACAACCTCATACCAAGCAATTCCTCAAGTTCGCTGTCGTGGGTCTTATCTCCTTTGGCATCGACTGGGGTATGCTCATTGCGCTCGTCGAGCTGTTCCACCTCGACTTTTTGATGAGCACCACGATCTCGTTTACTACGTCCGTCGTGGTCAACTACTGGCTCAGCATGAAGTACGTGTTCGACCACCGTGAGGGCATGAGCCGCAAGCGCGAGTTCACGATCTTCACCATCCTGTCCGTGATCGGTTTGGGCCTCAACGACCTGTACATGTTTGTGGGCGTCACGTTTTTGAGCATCGGCTACCAGGCCATGAAGGCAATCGCAACGTTCTTGGTCACCTGGTACAACTACTTTAGCCGTCGCTTATTCCTCGAGGGCGCACAGTCGTAGTTTGTTCGACATTTGCTTGAAGGTATAACCGGTTGGAACTCTCGTTCCAACCGGTTTTTTTGGTTGCCGAGTCTGACGAGGAAGGCGTACGAGACGAGAAACTGCGTCCCGTTCGCATAAAGACGGGCGGCTCGGATGTTTGTCCGAACCGCCCGTTTAGCGTGTTATGTCGAGGCATTTAGCCCGTTACGTAATACCAGACGACACTGTCACCGTTGTGTAGGACGTAGTTGCTGCACGCTGTGTTGGGCGCCACGCCGTTGACGGAGTACATCCAGCCACTCGTGCCGCCGTGCTCCTTCTCGGCCAAACCGCCAATGGCGGCGACATACGTGCCGTACGACGAGCCATGCGCATTCACGGAAAGGCCCAGGGCGCACAGGGCATCGTAGGCAGTTGCGCCCTCGTTAAAGGTGAAGGTGCCACCAGAAGACACGGGATTGCCCACAGCGCTCGATGTGACCGCAACCGTCACCGTGACGTAACCAGGCTGCTGCGAGCCGCCCTGATTGCCCGCAGAGGCGTTGCAACCGTTGGATGCAGACCCACCGCCAGACACCGAGCCGCCGCCCGAAGAAGAGCCGTCAGAAGAACTCGATCCACCGGCGGATTCAGAGCCCTGTCCAGCAGACGCGTTGTTGGACGTCTTGCCGTCCTTGCTTTCGGACTTCTTCTCCTTCGAATCCTTTTTTGAGTCCTTCGACCCGTCCTTCGCATTGTCCGAAGATTTGGAGTCCTTGGGCGCAGCCTTGCCCGAAGCGGTAATCGAGCCGGAAACCGACGCATCCTTGGCAACGACGCTCTCCCCTGTCACAGCCTGAGCGATCCAATCGATGGACCATGCACCGCTGGAAGAAGGTTGGACAAAACCCAGCGACACAACGATCAAGACGATGCAGACGGCCGTCAGAGCGCCAAGCAGCGTCCTGCGCCGAGGGGCGGACGCCGCCGAGGCGGCGCCCTTTTTCTTTGCATCGTCGAGTTGAATGAACGACGAGTCGGGCTGCTTGGAGTCGGCGTCCTGAGGTTTATTGGACACAGTCCTCACCTACCGACGCTTGGTGAATACGAACACACCGATGACGGCAAGACCGATCACGCCGGCCGCCACACCAGCGATGGCGAGCGGATTGAAGCCAGACTGCTGCACAGGAGCCTCAGCGGACTTCTTATCAGACTTCTTGCTGTCCTTCTTGTCGGACTTGTCGGAATCCTTCTTGGAATCCTTGCCGTCCTTGGTTTTGGTCTTGGTCGTGGTCGACGACACAGGCTTCTGCCCAGGCGAAACGGCACCGCCGCTCTGCTGGCCGTTTGTGCCGTTACCGGGGTCAGAACCAGCACCGGCATTACCCGAGCCGCCATTAGAGCCAGAGCCACCGCTACCGCCAGGGTTAACGGCATTCTTGGTCCACTTGGCATAGAGCGTCATATCGGCCGTCACGACGTCCTTGGCGAAGTCCCACTTCTCGCCTTCGGCGGTGTACCAGCCGAGGAACGTATATCCGTCGCGGGTTGGGGCAGCCGGCTCGGAAACCATCTTGTTCTTGGCAACATAACGCGGTGCGACGTACGAACCGCCCTGTACATCGAACGCAACTCTCCAGGACTCGGCACCCGCTAGCTTAAAGAGGCGTCCCGAGTCATTGGCGTAGTACAGGTTGCCCTTCTCATCACAGATGATAGAAGCGGTGCAGTATTCACGATACTTTTCGTCGGGCGTGAATATCATTTGCGCTGCATCGTCGCCCAGTTTATAAGCATAAACGCCACCGGGCAGAGCGTTGCAGGTGAAGTACACGTACGTGTCGTTACCTTGAACCGAGACGAGTGGGGTACTCTTGGACTCGCCCTTGTCTGCGCGGATGCTCTTTTTAACGCTCATAGTGCTCAGATCGATGACAGAGAGTGTTCCGTAACCCTCGATGTCCATGCCGCAGACATACGCCAGGCCGTTGCTCACTGCCGGCGTAGAGGTGGAGATGGCCGCGAAGGCAACGGGCTTGCCCTCGAGGGTCAGCTTGTCCCCGCTGCGACGAATCTTGTAGAGCGTTCCGTTATCGCGGGAGACCGCGAGATACGTGCCGCCGCCGTTCTCGCCAACCTCGACGGCAATGATGCCGGAGCGAACGGGCGTTCCTACGCTTACGCTCGAGAGCTCTTTGCCGTTGGAGCCATCAATGAGGGCAACCTTACCGGACTCGTTACCGATGATGATGTCGTCACCGGAGGCCGCAGCGCCCGCCCAGTAGTAGCCCTCGTTCTCGTTGGTCTCGGACTTCTTTTTGTCTGTTGTCCAGTCCACTTTGCCGGAAGCCAGGTCAACGCACACGAGCGCACCTTCTGAACCGTCGACAACAGTGAAGCCTGCGTAGGCCTTGCCGCCGGAGATGGTCACGGACGTGAGAGCTTGGGTATCTTTGATCCCGAGCGAAGGGGTCTTGTATCGACAGGCTATCGAGTACTGCCCATCCTTCTTGTCCAGAACAAAAATGCCGAGCGAGCCGTCCTCAAAAGGAACAACCAGATAGCCGTCTTTATAGGCGGGACGGCAGAAGTAGCCAATGTTCGCGCCAATAGAGCAGCTCGCAAGCTCCTTCTTTCCGGTTTCAGAATCTATGAGCACAATGCGGTTGCCCTTAACCGCGCAAATATTACCGTCGATAATGAGCAAGTCCGAAACGCCTTTTGCATCGCCCTTGATATCCGCGGGCTCATCCCACGCAGATTCAGCCGCACCAGACGGAGTCGGCACTTCGGCAACCGAGCCATTGACTTTGCCGCCGGCAAACGCAGGCCAGGCAGAGTCGAAGTTAGACTTAGGCGCGTTGGGGTCGGTCGTGAGGGCATCGGGGTCAGGCAGCTTGTCGCCAGCCGTATAGACCCAGGCGATAGACTTCGCGTCCTTCAGCTGGACGCCGCCCGCGCCCAAATCGGAAGGCTTGCCATCGATAAAGAGCTTCCAGTAAGCCCCAGTCGTGGAGTCCCAAGCGAGCGTTCGCCCATCAAACGGCGATGTAATTGAGTTGAGGAACCAGCCCCATGCACCCGTACCATAATCCGCAGAGATGCCACTCTGCTTGAAGGCAAGTTCAGTCGCATCAGCCACGGTCGCGGTATCAACCATGGTGTAGTCAGCTGCAGGCGCCCACGTCTGAACATTACCGCCGCTGTCAACACCGATAATCTGCAGGGAAGCCTTTGTCTGCCCAGGCATAGTACCGTCAGAGCCGTAGACCCAGGAAACTTTGTCACCGGCCTTGAGCGTGTAGTTACCGGCGCCCACATTTGCGAGCTTGCCGTTGACAAAGAACTGCCAGTAATTCCAAGTGGAAGCGTCAACCTTTTCGGTCGAGAGCTTTACGTCCTCATCAAACGGAGAGGTGAGCGAGTTGAGGTACCAGCCGTAGGAGCCCGTCCCGGTGTCGGCGCCAATGCCAGCCTGCTTGTACACCTGCTCAGAGAGCTCAGCCGCGGTCGAGCCCTCCTTCACTTGGATAGTCGTGGGCTGAGCCCAGGTCTGCTGGCTACCGTCCTTAGCCTGGCCAACAACCTCGCAGCTCACGGAGAGCTGGTCGGTGGGCGCCGGGTCGCCGTACTTGGAGTAGCACCAGACGACCGAGTCGCCGGCCTCGAGCACGTAGCCGCCCGCACCAACCGATGCGGCCGTGCCGTTGATGAAGAGCTGCCAGTACGCTCCGGTCTGCGAATCATAGCCAAGCGTTCGGCCCGCGTCGACAGGCGAGGTGATGGAATTGAGGTACCAGCCCCAGGTTCCCATGCCGTAATCGGCGGTGAGGCCGTGCTTCTTGAAGAGCGCCTCAGAGAGGTCGGCGGCGGTAGACCCCGTTTTTAACGTGTACGGCTCGGCGGCGGTCCAGGTCTGCTGGTTGCCATCGGCATCGATGCCGATAACCGAGCATGTTGCTGTAACCTCGGGGCTATCTTGACCGCTCGTGCCCCGAACCGTGATCTTTGCCGATACGTCCTGGTTAGCAAGCTTGGCATACGTGGCATTGTCGGGATAGCGCTTAGCATAGCGAGCGTACTTCTCGCTCGTCAGGCGCGAGGAAACGACAACCTTCGTGTTGTACTGCGGCTGCGTGACCTTGAGATTCTCTGCGGAGACAATAGGGCTGTTGCTCGACTTAAACAGACGCCAATCCTGCCCGGACATCGCGTCATAGCCAGGCAGATCCACCGGAACAATACCAAGGGACGTCGAATCGGTCGTCGCCTTGTCGTAGCTCCACGCGAGCTTACCGTCGGCATCGAGATACGCCTTCTGGAACGCGTGCATGTCACCGGTGACAGCAGCGGCATCCTGACCGTTAAGGATGGCAGCAGCGTAGCCAGCCTTGGCCTGCTCCATAAGAGAAAGCTCGGCATCGAGCTCGTCCTGGTCCTGCGGGGCAATCGCGAAGTCGAGGGTCTTGCTTGCCGTGACCTCGGCGTTGGACTTAT
The DNA here is from genome assembly GCA_048367555.1 of Collinsella sp. GTDB lineage: Bacteria > Actinomycetota > Coriobacteriia > Coriobacteriales > Coriobacteriaceae > Collinsella. Next base: position 55,259 of record DBGCAP010000028.1, on the reverse strand, counting down.
CGGTCACCGTAAGGGTGACCTTGGTCTTCGCTGCCTCGGTGCCAGGCAGCGGCTGGTAGACCGTGCCCTTGTAGCCGTTAATCGTGATGTCATCGGTGCTGGCAGAGTACTTGACCTCGTAGTACTTGCCGTCGATATTGAGCGTGCTCGTGCGCGGCATCTGCAGGTCGGCGGTCAGGCCATCCTTGTTGGCAACCGTTTCGGTGCCGGAGTATTTAATGTTGTCGTAGGTAAAGGCCGCATCGACCTTTTCCTGCAGTGCCTTCTTGTCGGCGGCGACCTTCTCGGGATCGCCCTTGACGGTCACCGTGAAGTCGTGCGCGCCCTTAACGCCAGACGGGCCACCGCTCACAAACGAAACGGTCGCGGTCAGCGTTACGGCGCGATCGCTCGAAACGCGCGTCACCTTGCCGGTGTAGTCGTCCCAGCCATAACCGGAAGGCCAAATGACATCGCCGTCGGAACTCTTCCATTCAACCTCGAACTTGCTCTTGGAGCCCGCGCGGTACGGAAGTGTGAGATTCGACGTGACGGACTCGGCCGAATCGCCCGAAGCGTAGCCTATGGTAATTTGCTCGGCAGCATCGTCGAGCATCTGCTGCACACGAGCCTCGTCCCAAGCAACCTGCACTGTCTTGCTGGGCTGATAGTATTCGGTTTCGTCGCCGCGTGACAGCTCAAACACGACGTCGGCGCTGCGCAGGCCGTCGATGTTGTAGCCGGTGTAATCGTTGGGATCGATGTAGAAGAACGTCACATCGCCGTTGGTCTTATCCTGGGCGTCGGAGATACCGACCGTGGCCTTGTCATCCTCTGCATTAAAGGCAACGCCGCCCTCAGAGATCTTGACGTCGATATCGGTAAATCCCAGATCGACAAGCTGCGCCTTCAGAACATCGTTGACGTTGCCGCCCTTGGCGCTGTAATCAACAGCGATCTGTTTGTTAGCATTGTTGAGCTTTTGGACTGCAGCCTCAAGCGAGCCTGCGGCGATAACCTTGTTGGTGGAGACGAGCTCGACCGTCGAGCTTCCACTCGTGGCGACAGCCTTCAGATACTTGCCAGCAGCAGATGCCGAGACCGTCGCCTCGGCGCCCGACATATCGGACAGAAGCGTCCAGTCGGCCGCGGGAGCCTTCGCGTCGTCGGCCGCATACCAAGCAACAGTCGCCTGACCGGTGACGTCGATACCGTTAGTGGCCGAACCGTCGGCGCGCTTGGCCTGCGCCGTCGCCTTAACGCTATCGCCCGCGACGAGATGGGTCGAATCGCTATTGATCTGCGGCGCAGTGGTCACACGCAGCAGGTTATACTCCCCCGCCGCGGTAACGCTATCGGGCGAAACCCACTCAACGGTGTTATCGAGCGCGCTCGCGGTGACCTTGATCTTCTTGCCGACAAGCGCATCCGTAATAGTCAGGCTGCCATCAGTCGTATCGACGCCGTCGGTGAGCTCGGTCCAATCGGTACCGTTCTCGCTCGCGTACCACGCCATGGTGAGGTCGGCATCATCGGGCACGTCCTTGGTCGAGCCCGACCAAGGACCCGGAACCTGCACGCTCGGTGTGATCTTTGAACCCACGCTCAGCGTAACGTTCTTATCGGCAAGCTCAATGCCCGCCAGCTTGTACTGGCCCTTAAGCGTCACGGGGCCAAGCGGAGCAACAGACTGCGTGCCGCCGGAGGAGCTCTTCTTCTGCGTGCTGAAAACGGTATTTTCGCTCGTCACCTTTACGCGCAGATACTTGCCGGCATAGGCGGCGTCAACGGTATAGGTGGCCTCGGTGGCACCGGGGATATCGGTGTAAGCGGAGTCGGAGCTCGAACTGCTATTTGCATACTGCCACTGGTAGGTCACATTATCGGTGCGGTCGATATAGCTGTACTTCGAGCCGTCCTTTTTGCGCACCTTGGTCTTGAGTTTATCGCCCACGTGCACGCCGTTGGTGGCAGGAGAGCCCTCAAACTGCACGTCGTAAAGCTCAACCTGACCCGCAACCGAGACAGGACCTGCCGCATAGTAGGGCTTCTCCTCGCCATAGCCGCCATTGGCCTTAGCCACGACGTAGTAGCCCTTAAGGGCGGCGGTCACCGTCAGGGTGTTACCGGTCTCACCCTCGATAGGCGTGTTGCACGAGCTCGCGTATTTCGCGGTGCCCTTATACCACTGCCACGTGACATGCGAATCGGTGGTAACGTCGGTGGAACCCGCCTTGGCGGTCGCCGTAATCGTGGAGCCAACCTCGACTTTGCCCGAAGTCGGGCTCATAGTCACGCTCGAGACATTAATTGAACCGGCGGCTGCAACGAGAGCGCACGTCGAGTTGGTCGTGCTCGAAGAGCCGATCTTCGAAGACACCTTGCACTTGAGGTACTTGCCGCCCAAAGCATCGGTTAGCTCGAGGGTCTCACCCGTGGCACCCGCGATATCGGCATACGCGCCACTCTTGGTGTCGGAACACTGCCACTGATAGTTGAGCTTGCTCGCGTCGACGAACGCGCCGGACGCACCGCCCTTCTCCTTGGCGCGAGCCTTAGCGGTATCCCCCACCGCAAAGACGCTCGTGTTGTCCTTGGTGTTGATGATGGACACGGCCGAAATCTCAACCGCACCGGCCTGTTTGACCTTACTGGAAGTGGTCTTGCTCACCGTGTTGACGCCGGCAGTGGCCTCGACCTTGACGTACTTGCCCTCGAGGTCGTCGGTTACCGTGAGGGAAGCGCCCGTCGCGCCCTCGATCTTAGTGAAGCCCGAGGACTGCGAGGTGGATGCGGACCACGTGTAGGTAACCTTGGCGTCGGAGCCCGCGGGGCTCGACCAATCCTTGTACGGCGTCGCCGTAAGGGTATCGCCTATGCTCGGCGTGTCGCTATTCAGCTTGACGCTGTAGAGTTCCATCTGCCCGACACCCAGCACGGGGCCAGGAATGTAGTTGGCATTGATGCCCGAGCCGTACGCGGCGGGCCCGTAGTAATCCTTGCCATCAACCGTTACCTTGCAGATGAAGTATTTGCCTTCCATCGCGGCGGTGACGGTGAGCGACTGCTCGTGGCCTACGACCTCGGTGTAGTCGGCGACATTGCTGCTGGCCCTAACCGTACCGGCAAGCCAGGTATAGGTCCAGGTGCCAGGATTGGCAACGGACTCAGTCGAAGTGCCGTACCAGTCGTCCTCGACCTCGTCGTACATATTTGCCCAGAGCGTATCGCCCGCGCTGAGCGCGCCATACCTCGTGGAATACGAGTTGTCCATATCCTTGGCGTCCTGAATATAGACCTTAGCCTCGCTGGAAAGCGTTGTGGTGGACGCAGCGGCAACGGCGTTCTTCTGCTCCGAATCAGCAGGCACCGCGGGAGAGCTCTCGGACTCAGTCGCGTTGTCCGCAGCGGTGTCAGTACCATTCGCGGCACTCGCAGTTGCGCCCTGATCTGCGTCGGCGCCATCGTCAGCAGCGCTCGCCGGCGCACCGTTCGCGTCGGTGTCGGCAGCAGTGCCCTCGTCGGCCGCCGCGCCCTCGCCGCCCGTCGCAGCCTGAGTCACCGCCTCGGCAATGCCCTCGGCGCCCTCGGCCCAAAGTTGCGCCGGCGTGGTGCCAAAAGCCATGGCAAAAGCCAGGAACGCCACCAGACCGCGCTTGGCTACGCCACGGGCAATCGCTCCATGACGACGCCACGAGGCGCGCTGGCACTCGTCCTCAAACATATCCATTTGTCTCCTACTGTCTGTACTTGGAGCATTGCCCAGCGGCTGCCCCACGTCATCGCGCACATTGCGCTCGAGTACCCCCATCGGGGTCCCCCTTCCCTCCAGAGCCCAACGCGTACCGGCGGCATGTGCCGCGATCGCGTACAAGATGGGAGGCGATCCGACTTAACCTTACCGACCCGGGCGCGCCGTCCGATCTGCGACGCGACCATCCCGGGCCAAGAGGAATTACGGTTACTGGTACAGCCGGGGACTTGCACCCCGATTCTCCCAAACGCGCAGGAAAACCACGCATTCGTGCGTCTCCGCACCACCATCTAGGCCATCGATTATTAACGTCAGTATGGTAGCACGCAAAAGGGCTCCGCATACAGGCGAAGCCCAAGGTAAAAGCTATGGTTTGCGATAGGAAGAACTGTCGTCGGACCTTGCAAGAGCAGCCCGTTTCAAAACTATGCCGGATTACGGGGCTGGTTCAGCACTGCGCAACCATATCTGCCATTTTCGAAAACCAACGACTCATCTACCTGCGGTTTTAAAAGCACGGATTCCGGCATGGTCAAGGTTCGGCACTCCAGCCCCGTAAACCGGCATGGTTTTATTCGGACCAGCCCACGCCGGCGCGACGCAAGACAAAATGACCCGTCTCCCCCGATCTCGTGAAATCGTTAACGCTTGCCGCCGTGACTGTTGCGCCAGATCTCGCGGCCCAGCATCAGCGCCAGCACCAGCGCGCTCACGTAGCCCATAAAGCCAATGACCGGGATACCGAACACAACCGGCTCGATGCGCGCGTAGTACACCACCGACGAACCGATAAACAGGCCGGCGATCACAATTGCCATCGACATGCGGTCGATAATTCCACCCAGCTGCCGCAGCGCCTTATCGCTGCTCATGATCTGCGTGTTTACCTTAAGCTGGCCGCGCGTGAGCATACGCGACGCCAAGCCCAGATACTCGGCCGCCTCGAGCGAGCCTTTTGCCGCGCGATAGCTGCTCGCGGCAAGATCGCGCCCCATTTCGCGGACGCGCGCATAGGCGCTCTTCTCGTTTTTGATGTGCGCTTGGATGATCTGGATCATGTTGACGTTGGGCATGTACTCGGTCAGCAGACCCTCGAGCGTCACCATGCCGCGGGCGAACATCGTCACCACGCTCGGCAGCTCAACGTCGTTTTTGCGCGCCAGGTTTAGCAACGAGGTCAAAAACTCGCCGATATCCAGGTCCTTAAGATCGAGTCCTGCAAAGTCGGCTACGATAAAGTCCAAATCGGACAAAAAGGTCGAATGATCGAGCTCGGCCGAATCACCGCGCGTCACGGCAAAACGCATGAGCGAATCCTTGAGCTTGGGCACATCGCCCTCGGCCACGGCGAAAATCATATCCTTGACGATACCGCGGTCGTGGCTCGACATGCGCCCGACCATGCCCAGGTCAATAAAGTAGACAATGCCGTCTTTGAGGATGATGTTTCCCGCATGCGGGTCGGCATGGAAAAAGCCGTCGTCGAGCACCTGCGTCGAATAGTCCTCGACGATCGCGGCGCCAATCTTCTCTAAGTCATAGCCCTCGGCCACCAGGCGCTCGGGATCGGCAATGGAGATGCCGTCGATGTAGTCCATGACCACCACGTGCTCGGTGCAAAGATCTAGGTAGGACTTGGGGCACGACACGCCATGCACGCTTTTGTGGAAGTCATAGAAATCGTTGAGGTTTTTGGCCTCGGCCAAAAAGTTGGTCTCCTCGCGAAACGAGGTCCACAGCTCTTCGACCACGCCGTGCAGGTCAACAAACTGATCGGTGTTGACGAACTTGGAAACGATGCGCACCACCGAACGGATGATGTCTATGTCCTGCGCCATGACCTGCTGCGCGCCGGGGCGTTGCACCTTAACGGCCACGTCCTCGCCCGTCACCAGGCGGGCACGGTGTACCTGCGCGAGCGACGCGCTTCCGAGCGGGTTGGGGTCGATCGCGTCGAACATCTGCCCCAGGCGCTGACCGTATTCCTCTTCCAGACAGCGGAGCACTACCTCATATGGCACCGGCTCTACGTCGGAGCGCAGGCGACGAAGCTCGTCGCAAAACCGCTGCGGCAAAATCTCGGAGCGGTTAGCCAGGATTTGCCCCATCTTGACGAACATGGGGCCGAGTTCTTCGAGCAGGCGACGGAGGCGAACCGGCGTGAGGTTGTCCCACACGCGATAATTTTTGATCAGGCGAACGATCTGCCCAATGCGCTCACGACGACCTGCCGGCGTGAGCTGGTATTCCTCGTCCGGCGCCATCGCGTCGGGCTCTTCGGGCACCATATCGACAGCGCGCGGCTTCTTGCGAGCGCCCGAGACGGCGGCCTCAACCTCGTCGACAACCGCCGCCTCGTCACCCAAGGGATCTAGATTGTTGTAATCGGTGATGGAGTCTGCCATCTGCGCTGCTACTCGGCTTCTTCGGTGTCCTCTGCATCGTCGGGCTCAACGGACTCGACGGGCACCGAGGTCACGTTGTCCTCGACCGAATCGACGATGTCGCGCACATGGGCCAAAAAGGCCGTGCGCTCGGGGGCGGTCATAACGCGGACGCGGGCCAGGATGAGCTCGTCGAGCACACGCTGTGCCGCAGTCTCGCCCTGCATGCCCAGGCGCTCGGTCAGGTCGGAGATGGTGCCACCGGCCTGCTCGAACATATCGGACACGCTGCGGGCGATATCGGGGGTGCCGGCGTCCTTGCGGACCTGCTCGCCCTTGGTATTGAGGTCGTCGAGGACCTTCTTGCCGCCCTCGACGGCAACGGCGGCGGCGCCGAAGCCCACGTTGATGGCACCGTTAACAAGCTGATCGAATTTCATAACCATGGTTGGCTCCAATCGTGAACAACTGCATTGGCCTTCTTGTACCCAAGATTGGGCGAACGACACAAAATCGTTTTACCGCCAAGATAGAAATCGAGCGAGGCAAAGCCTTTGACGGCGTTTGCCCCGCTCGCTCGTTGCAAGGTTGTCTTTACCTTACGTTGTCGTTCATCGCGAAGGAGTTCTTCATGGCACAGCTCGTGGTGTAGAGCACCTTGCCCAACAGGGTATCGGTCTCCACGCGTACGAGCTCGGCAAAGGCCTCGTTAGCGCGGGCGAGCTCGGCAGACACCTCGGCCTCGGGCAGCGCGGCTACGACAGCGTCAACGTCATGAATCTGCTTGTGGCCCATGCCGCCGACCATCTCCTGATAATCCTCGACCGCACGACCGCACTCATGGAAGCGAACATCGGCCAAGGCACCGATCAGGCGATTTGCCCAATAGAAATTCTCGGACGTCACGCGAGCCTGCGTGTCGGCATAGTACTCGGGCATGGTCTCGACATTGGCGTACAGCGGCACGAGCGCGTTAAACGAGTTAGAGCCAAATGCCATCCACTGCACGGCGCGATACGCCGGCTGCGCATAGGGGCGCAGCTGCAGCACGGCGAGCTGGCTGTTGCGGTTGATGCCGATGGGACGATAGGCGCCGCGCGTAGCGGGCGTGCCCTTGCTGCCGTAACAGTCGTACTCCGTGCCCTGGTAGTGGCTCGAAAGCACGTACTTGATGTCCTCGATGGTCACCTTGCGCTCGGGGACGCGGCTCCAGGGGATGTCATCGCTCTCGGGCGTGTAGTCGGCCTCGGGACCGTCCCACACATCGCTGGGGTTGAGGCAGCGCTGCATGTACCAGGCGCGCGGCGTGTTGTAGACGTGGTCGCTGTCGCTGTGCGAGCCAAAGGCCTCGCGCGGGTTAAAGACCGCGGCGGGACCGTCGCCCTTAACGCCCAGCGTCAGGTCCAGATGCCACTCGGCCATCCAGGAGCGCAGGTCGGCGGAGCACATGTGGTCGGCTTGGGCGCCCTCGGCGTCGTCCAGGTCAAAGCTGTCGATACCCAGCTGGTTAGGCATGGTCACATAGGCGTCATCGGGCACGCGCTTGGCGATCCAGTGGTGGCCGCCGATGGTCTCGAGCCACCAGATCTCGTCAACATCACTAAAGGCGATGCCGTTGTTCTCGTAGGTGCCGTAGCGCTCGAGCAGGTTGCCTAGGATACGCACGCCGTCGCGGGCGGACTTGGCATACGGCAGCACCAGGGTCACCATATCCTCCTCGCCCAGACCGCCGGGCTGCGCCGGCACATAGCCGTCCTCGCCCTCGTTGCCCTTGGCGGGCACATAGTCCACGAGCGGATCGGCGCCGCGAACGCGCTCATTGGTGGTGAGCGTCTCGGTTGCGGACATGCCAACATTAAGCTCGTTGAAGCCGGCCTCGGCCCAAATGCCATGACCCGGGACAACGTCGGGGACGCTTGTGTAGCGCATGGGATTATCGGGCAGCTCAACGGTCAGGTGGCTCAGGACGCTCGTGTAGACACGCGGCTGCTCGTCGGGATGCACTACGCGCATGCGCTTGGGCTCAAATACCCCATTGGACGAGTCCTCGTTGCGGGCGACCAGCGTCGACCCGTCGTAGCTCGCGTTCTTACCAACCAAAATCGTTGTGCACGGCATGCGCATCCTCCTTGAGCGAAGAAATCAAACGGCAACAGTGTATCGCTTCGGCGCAAAAAGGGCGAAACCGCGACCTCGTCAACCCCAGTGGGCAAAAACGCCTATTTCGATGCGCGCTCCGCCGCCTCGATCACGTGTTTGGCGAGAATCGCGGTGGTCACAGCCCCCACGCCGCCCGGCACCGGAGTAATTGCGCCAACGATCGGTTCCGTAGCATCAAAATCGACATCGCCGACCAGCTTGCCAGCGGCTTCGTCCCAATTAATACCAACATCGATGATCGTCTGGCCCTCGCAAACCGCATCCGCGCCAATCGTGCGCGCACGTCCAACCGCGGCAACAACAATGTCGGCAGAACGGCACTCGGCAGCCAAGTCGCGCGTATGCGTATGGCACATCGTCACCGTGGCATTGCGAGCCGTAAGCATGGCGGCAACAGGACGCCCAATCACCAGCGATCGACCGACGACCGCGACCTTGGCCCCATCCAGCTCAACGCCGTAATGATCCAGCAACGTCAGCACGGCCTCAGCCGTGCAAGGTGCAAAGCCCTCGCCTCGCCCCGAAAGCGTGGTAAGCAGCGAGGCCGGCGTCATGGAGTCAACATCCTTGGCGGGATCGAGTGCCGCGGCAACTGCATCCTCGTCAAGCCCAGCGGGCAGCGGGCGAAACATCAGGCAGCCATGAACAGCGAGGTCGGCATTGATGTCCTTAATAGCCGCCAGCAGCTCGTCCTGCGAAACATCGGCGGGAAGCAAAAGGCGGCGAGCCTCAATGCCAACCTTTTCGCAGCGCTTGAGGGCGCCACGCTCGTAGGACAGGTCGTCCTCGCGCTCGCCCACACGCACGATGGCCAGCGTCGGCACGATGCCCTGTTCGCGCAGGGCGGCGCAACGAGCGGCAAGCTCCTCGGTCAAAGCACGGGCAACGGGAGCACCCTTGAGCAGCTCGGCCATGGCTATCCCCTCTTCCTTGCGGCGTCAGCAGCACGGCGCGCCAGTGCATCGGCGCGCGGCAGCCACGTATCCAGCAGTTCATCGCACGCCGCCTCGAGTTCCTCGGCGCGCGCCCGGTCTTTCATAGATGTGGTGTTGGCAAAGAGCGTCAGGCTCGCGCCTTGCATGGCGGCGCGGCAGAACACGGCGCCGCATGCCACGTCGGACAGCAACTGGCGCGAACCCTTGTCGGCCATGTCCTCGAGCAGCGCCAGCGCACGACCACAGGCATCCATAATGCGATACGGAGGCAGGGCCGCCACGCGCAACGCGTCCTGAATCGCCGCGGGTCGAGCCGGGTCATCACGAGGAATACCGTATGCCGCAGACACCTGGCCGTATGCACGAACATCCTCGGCAACCAGACCCACTAGTTCCTGCGCCAACTCGTCTGCCTGGGCAAATGCACGCGTCAGATCGTCCGCCCGATCGCTAAGCGCGGGATTGGTCGCCCCGTAGCGAGCGACCATCCCGCAAAGCGAGGCGCCCAGCGCGCCCACAAAGGCGCTCGCGCTACCGCCGCCGGGAACCGGCTCGCGCGCGGCCAGCGCCTCGGCAAACCCACGGCAGGTCTTGTCCATCATCTCTTGGCTCATACGTATGCACCTTCAAGTCATATAGATCGGTCGGGCGGCAACCGCCGACCAACCGCATCAAACACGTAATGATGCTAAGTCTAGCCCATAAGCACATGAGCGTCAGCACACCTGGCCATCGCGGATTTCTATGACGAACGATAGGCGTCGGCGCTGCAAACATGGGACACATGGCCCACCTTTCGAGACTCCCGAACGGCACAAACTGGGGCATATCTATAAGTAAGGAACCCGTTGGGGCACGGCCGCGCAACGGCCACAAGCGATGAACGGAGGCATAAGCCGCACAGTGCACAGAGACATCCGCCGCCAGTGCAATCAGTACCCCAACAGCATGCGGCGCCGTGATGTCATCGGCAGACAAGGAGGACGCCACCATGAAGAAAAAGACCCTATCGATCCTTTCCCTTTGCATCGCCCTCTTTGCCGCGTTTGCCCTTGTCGGCTGCGGCGGGAGCGCATCGGGCGGGGGCGGCAGCGCCGCTAAGAGCGAGAGCAAAGAAAAGGCCCCCGTTGCCAAGAAGACTGACTTCATTTGGTTTAAGGTCGAGATGCCCGAGGGCGTTGGCGTAAGCGACTCCGCTGGCAAGAATGCCGACAGGGTCCAGCTCACCTTCCCCGAAGACGAGAACGGTTCGGCCGATCGCTTTATCCCCGTTTGGAAAAAAGCGCTGACGGCAGAGGAATCCCACGCCGACCAGGCAGAAAAGAAAGGTGATACGTTCCAGTGGAAGGATGGCGGGTCCGTCGAGTATAACGGCAGGACGTGGCTCGTCGGAACGTACGAGGACAACAGCGGCGTCTCAACCCTTCTCTTTACCGACGTTGAGCCGGGAAGCGTCTACGTCCTCATCTCGAACTTCGATCTGCATAAGAAAGAAGCCGAGGCGCTCCTCAACTCCATCGAGTTTCCCGATGACATGGCGAAGGCAGTTGCCGAGGCACGCGAAGTCGAGATTTCGAGCATCGAGATCAAGCATTAGGGGCTCGCACGCAGCATCGCGTGCGCATTCATTAAATGATCGGACGCCCAGCCAGGGGAGGATTGGATCGGCCGACCCTCCCCTCTTTTACGCCCGAGCATATTGCCACTTGTCGGCGCAAATCAGGCCCCCAGAATGGGACACATGGCCCACCTGAACGAGCCGCCCGCGCGTACAGTAAAGGCAGGTAATCCATGGGCGGTTACAGATCGAGGAGGACACGACCATGAAAAAGAAGGCCTTTGCGATTCTCACCCTCTGCATCAGTCTCTTTGCCGCAGTTGCCCTGGTGGGCTGCGGTGGCAGCGGCGGCGCTACCGGAAGTGGCGGTGGCGGCGGAGCAGAAAAACCAGCCGTGGATATGAGGACCGACTTCATTTGGTTTAAGGTCGAAGTCCCCGAGGGCGTCGAAATCACGGACGTCGCAGGCGATACCGCCGACAGGGCCCAGTTTAAGTTCACCGAGAGCGAGCATGCCAGCGACCGCTTCATCCCCGTCTTCGATCCTGACAAGAACGCCGATGAACTGTTTGACTACGAGGCAAAGTAGAAGGCCAACTCCGGATGGACCGAGAGCGATCCCGTTAAGTACAACGGCAAGACCTGGCGCAGCGCCTACTTTACGCACTCGGGCGGCGTGACGACCGAGTACTTCACTGACGTTGACGGCGGCAGTGTGTACGTACGTATCGACAATGTCGAGGAGCACAAGGACGCCGTCGAGACCATGATGAAGTCTCTGGAGTTTGCCGACGACATCGCCAAGGCCAAGACCGAGGCCATGGACGTCAAGCTCGAGGATATCGAGATCAAGCGCTAAGCGACTGGCGAGCACAACGGGAAACACGGACGCAGTGCAAACAAGCGACGGTATCCCAGCGCTTCGTACCCAGGGAGGGCCGGTAAGCCGACCCTCCCCATTCTTATGCCGGTAGCCGACGAACGCAGGATGCCGGGCTCCAAAACCATCCCAGACGTGATAACAGCACAAATAGACAAGTGCCCCAACACGTCCGCCCGCCGATTTATAGCGCCGCGCAGGCAATTTAAACCGGCGTCTTTAAACATCTGGGCAGTATAGTGACCAAAACAAGTGCATAACCGCACCCTGCGAACGGAGGAGATATGACCGAACACCATGCCATCAGCCGCCGAGCGTTTACGCTGGGCCTAGGGCTTGCGGCGTTGTCACCACTTGCAAGCCTGCCTGAAACCGCAGCGCCGGGCATTCCCCTGCGAACGGCATTTGCAGACAACACACCCGCACCGTCGGACAGCCTCGACAATTTCGTCATTCGCCTTCGCCCCGCGGGCTATTTTCGCACCGCGAGCGTCAACCAAGACGGCAACGTTCGCGGCAACGTCTGCCACCTGTTTAACGACGGCACGTCCAGCAAGCTCATCCTTGAGAACGTAACGACCAAGAATGACGATACAAACTGGTATGCTATCCGCACCTTGCTCAATTTCGAAGAGCATAAAAAGACGGGCTACAGCATTTGGTCGGTCGACGACGACTCGGACAAAGATGGAAAGGTCATCCACGTATGGGGCGGCGAGTATGACAACAAGCCCAGCCGCGCTTTTGCGTTCGAACGTCAATCAAACGGAACCTATATCATTCGAGACCGCACGGTCGAGAAAGAAACCGAGAAAAAAGACATTAAGTACCTGGCAATAGAATCGGACGGCAAAGACCAGGACAACAATAAGATCTGCCATAAGAGTAAGAGCATTCCGTGGGAGCTAGAACTTGTCGGTTACGACATGGGCAAGATCAATACCACAGTTAGAAGTATCGACTGGACCACGTATAGCAGCTACGTCGACGGACCATGCTGGATGAAATACGTCGACGACAACAAGTACCTCGACGAGCTGAGTATCCCGGGCACGCATGATTCGGGCACCTGCAGCGTGGACAACGACACCGAGCCCCAATCCTCACAAGCAAAGTGCCAGCAGGATTACATCCCGACGCAGTTGCTCGAAGGCATTCGCTATTTTGATATCCGACTCGGAAGGAACGACGAGAACGGCGACCCCGGTATCGACCATGGAAGATGCTACCTGCTCAAAAAAGACGGGGGCTTTATGCATCTCTCCGATGTCATCGGTTACTTCAAAACATTTTTGAACGAAAACCCGTCAGAAGCGCTCATCATGCTTGCGTCACGAGGCAACGACGAGGCTACCGACGAAAGCGTTACGACGGCTTTCGCCAAGGTTATGCACGATAATCCCGATCTGTTCTACACGTCGAGCCGAATCCCCACACTGAACGAGGTGCGCGGAAAGATCGTCCTGCTGCGTCGATTTGTACTCGCCGGCAACAGCGTAAGCAGCCACACGTGGGGCCTCGATCTCACCCAATGGGACGACAAAATCAAGGCGCATTCCGGGCAGTCGATGTGCCTCGTCCAAGACGCGCGAGGCTTTGAGACTACGGGCAATGCGGGCGACAAAGAGCCCTATTGCACCAAGGTATACGCCCAGGACCATTTTGAATGCACCGGAACCGACAAGATTAGCTGGGTCGATATGGCGCTGCGAGAGACGACCAATCTCACGCGCAACAAGGTGGACGTCGAGGACAATGATGGCGCCAAGGTACAAGTCCTGGAACGCTGCTGGTCTATCAACTACACCAGTTGCACGAATTACAAACAAGGAAGCAATCCTTTTACCGCGGCGCGAGTGGTCAACGAGCATCTGTACAAGAGCCAGTACATCAATCCCAGCGGCAGCGATAAAACAAAGTCAGATTGCCTCAAGCACGTTGGCATTATCGCGTCCGACTTTGTCGATTCGGCACTGGCCCGGAGCATCTACCAACGCAATTACGACGCGAAGCACAAGCCAACAGTTTCATGCTGCCTCCCGGACCGGATGCACATGACGTATGGAGACTCGCTGAGCGATGCCTCGCTCCAAGATGGCAAGACCGTTGGCGAGGGCCATTTCCGCCTTGTCGACAGCAGCAACGTACTCAACGTGGCCGCTTCTGGCAGCGCGTTTGCCATCGAATACGTGGATGTCGACGCCCTGGGCAACGAGACCGTTACGGAGCTGCGGGGCTCCGTGCCCATCGATATCAATCCACGCGCGCTGACGCCCCATTTTGAGGGACTCGAAGGCCTTAAGGCCGGCGAAGACGTGCGCGCCAAGATTGCGGCATCACTCGAGGGCAAGCTCGAAACCGATGCCTGCACGGCCCAGCTCGAGTTTGTGCACGACGCGAACGGCGCTCCGGGAACGGCGATGGCCGAGGGCGAGGCATTTGCCGCGGGGACGTATTGGGTGCGTGCGAAAGGCCTGTTGGGCGACGCGGCGCAAAACTACACGCTTGCCACCGACGGAGCCGCAAGCTTTACTGTGATGACTTCGGGCAACGCGGGCGACACCGGCAACGGTACCGGCGGCGGCAACGGCAACGATGCCACCACGGACAGCGCCGACAAGAATGGTAAGGGCAACAAGGGCAAGGGCTCGGGCGGAAAACTCGCCGACACGGGCGACGGCTCCGGCATTGCCGCCGGGCTCGCCGCTGCCGCCGTGGCGACAACGGTCGCAGGTGCAGCAATGCTTGCCAGTGACCGCGAAGACAACGAAGGTGCTAGCGAATAGGCAAGCCGGCCTTTTGGGCGCATTAACTCAATCGGGGCGCAGAATACCGTTCTGCGCCCCGATTTTTACCTTAGCCCGAACACCGTTATCGGCTACATCACCATGTTCAGTGCATTCACGAACTCCTGAGCTTGGGAGCGGCTGCTCAGACTAAAGACACAGGCAGTCAACAGCCTGTTACGTAGGAAAACGTCGCGACCCTTGATCCTGCTGACCCCCGTGATGTCCTTAAGGTAGACAATCTCGGTGTGCTTGCCGCCAAAAATGCCCTTCTTGAGTACCTCAATGCGGTTAGGGTAGATCTTGACGTCTTTAAACCTACCCGAACCTTTGTCCTGGAACAGCAGCGTGTTGTTGTCCATACGCGTCACTGCCGTGGGGTTCGCTAAAACTGTCTCTATGGTCACATTTTAGTCACTTCGGGAATCCTGCACGAAGGCGCTAAGCGACATTGAAATTCGAGTCCGCGCGAGGCTTTAAGATAGGCATGATTAGCCGCATCGATGCGACTGGCAATGCTTCTAGGAGTACGCCTCGTATTATTCGCCATTAGAGGAGGTCTTTCCTGGTTTACGCATGGGAATTTGAGTTCTTTGATTCGGACGGCATTGTCGATGCTGTGCCATGTGGCTCGCTGGGCGGAGGAGGAACGTTTGGCTCCGATCTAAACGACGCTGTCGAAAGCGCCGCCGATTTTCTCGCATGTATGGTCGACGATCACCTTATGGGCGGCGTCGATCTTCCCGCGCCGGACTTTGGACACCAGCCACAACACGGCGGCAAGATTATCGCCGTGGCCGTCAGCCGCGAGCTCGGCGACATCCCCGCCGTCACCGCAGCGGATGCCGCACGCATGCTCGGTGTTAGCTCAGCACGGGTATCGCAACTGATAAATGCAGGAATGTTGGATTCATGGAAGGACGGCACCAAGCGCATGGTATCCAAAGCTTCCATCGAGGCACGACTCGCCGACGCACCAAAGGCAGGGCGCCCAAAAGAGGTCCCTATTGCTGTATAAAGCAATAGCGTTGCGGGTTTTTCATTTGTCAGATTAGCTGACAAGCTCTCTCAATTCGGGACTCGCTGCGTCCCGAATTGAGCTGGACACACTGCCGCAGGTAGCCGCGCATCCTCAATCCAAAGTACGAGAGGTGTTTCCCATGACAGACAGACCGAAAACAACGCTACGTGACTGTATTTACGGGCTTGCCGTCGGCGACGCGCTGGGCGTTCCCTACGAGTTCAGGCCCCGCGACACGTTCGAATGCACCGACATGATCGGCTACGGCACGCATGGGCAGCCCGCCGGCACCTGGAGCGATGACACGTCCATGACGCTTGCTACCTGTGACTCGATTAGGGAGCTCGGGCACATCGACACCGCAGACATGCGCGACAAGTTCGTAAGCTGGATTGCCCGTGGCGAGTATACAATCGACGGCGTTTTCGATTATGGCGGCACGACCGCCCGCGCCTTGCACACCGGCAAAGGAGGCTCCGGCGAGCGCGACAACGGCAACGGCTCGCTCATGCGCATCGCGCCCCTGGCGTTCACCGATGCGACAGACGAAGAGATCAGCGGGGTCTCTGCGATAACGCACGCCCACAGAACGTCAACCGATGCATGCGTCATATTTGTCGAGCTGATGAGGGATGTGATGAACGGCGCGCTCCCCTCGTGGGCGCTGCAGCTGAAAAGCGCGCCCGAGCACGAAATCAGGTCCAGCGGCTTCGTGCGCGACACGCTTAAGGCCGCCAGCTGGTGCTTTGTCAACACCAACAGCTACGAAGATTGCGTGCTTGCCGCCGTCAACTTGGGCGACGATACCGACACCACCGCAGCCGCCGCAGGCGCCCTCGCCGGCACGGCATACGGCATCGACGCAATTCCGCAGGAGTGGACCGACGCCTTGCGCGGTAAAGAGCTGATAGAGCAGTGTTTGTTTTAGGGCGCACTTACGATAGAAACTGACCAGGAGGCACCACGGAAAGAAAGATCGCAAATATAGACGAGTTCCAAGTGGACGAAAACGGGATTCCGCTATTTCCAGCAGGACTGAAGGAAGAAGCCAACCTCTATGTTCTCCCCGACGGGCGTTACCTCCCCTGCGGGGTCTACCGAACCGAAGATGGCGGCTCACTCATTTATGAGCCATCCGGGCTCAGCTTCTTCGGGCAGATGCTTGCTCAATTCAAAGAGTGCTAGGGGTTTGATTGCCCGTTAGATCGACACTGTTCCAAACCATGGAATGGGCAGGATGTCTCCCACCGCGGCCTGTGAGGTAAAATCTTGACTGCCGCGGAATCCGCCTGCGGGCAACGCTCCGATCTCCGATTGGGGTGAAGCCTATGAACTTGTTTCTTGAAATCCTGCGCCTCTCGATGTATGTGACCGGCATTGCCCGGAACCTCTACTCGATCTGGCGGGAATATAAGCAGTAACGGATAGCGAAGGGAGTCATAAAAAGGGCCGGTTGCAGCCGGCCCTTTAGACGATAATACCTGCGTTGCCCGCGCTTCCGAAGTGTGACTAGCTGAGGAGCGGGTTCCGCGGCACATCCTGATTTTACCCAGCGAGACGGCTCTTTTGCAGCCGCTCCACCGATTATTTACATCTGGCACCCTCAAACAATCAGACGACAGTCCGCACTCCTGCGAGCTGCCCCGTTCCTCTAGCTATCGGATCGCAGCGCCGACCGGCACTACTCCCCTACTTCCCAAAGATCGCGGCGAACAAGCCTTTTCGTTTGGGCTTTTCCTCTCGGTAGGAACCCTCGGCCACCGCTGCCACCTCACGCGGTTGCTCGCCACCTCCACGACGCACAATCTGGTACAGGAACGGCGACTTGACGTATTTGACCTCGATGGGCGTGGCGTGCACGGTGCTTTCTCCGGACAGATGTAGGCTCGGGTTGAGCGGTGCCACCACATGCGTCTCGCGCTTGTCGCTAAACACCACCGCGGCCGCGCGGCCCGTCTGGCCGTTCACGGCGATGCGCACCTGTTCGCCATCGCGTCCATCCGACGCCGGACGATCGACAAAGTAGACCGGCACCATCACCAGGCCATCCTTGTGCTTGCGGGCCTTACGCGCCCAGGCGCGGATGCTCTTTTTATTGAGCCCCAGTACCGCCTCGGCATCGTTGCCGGCAATGTCGAGCGCCAGCTTATCAATGACCACTTGGTCCTTGGTAGACGCATCGACGGAGACGACGCGGAAGTCGCCTTCCTGCATGGCCGGGTCAAACGGCCCAACCTTGGCAAAGTCCCATGGCTCCAGAATGCCCATAAGGCGAACGTCCAGGTAGTTTGCCCGCGGATACGCCCAGTCGAGCACCTCGTAGTACACCAGGGTCTCCTTGCTCAGCCCCTTGCCCGGGAAGGACGCCATCATGCGCAGGTCCGCGAGCGCCATGGGGAAGTAGAAGAGCATCATGTCATTTTGAATCGCGTCTTCCACGTCGTGCCCGGCAAAGGCGTCGGGGTACTGGCGCACCAGCTGCAGCGCGTTGGCACGCGCCTGCTGCGGCGTTATCTCGCAAGGAATACCCTGCTCAGGCACGTACTCGGCACCCACGCCCATAGTCAAGCACTTGCTAAACGTGCCGGGCTTGAGAAGGTCGGCGACGCCGATCTTATTTCCGCAGGATGGGCACTCAAACACGCGCTGGGTCGATGACCCCTCAAAGGACGCACCGCAGAAGGGGCAGGGAATGCTCACGTGCGCTGCCTCTTGGAACTCCTGCGCCGTGCCGCGGTCTTCCCACAGCAGATGCTCCAGAACCGACTGATTGCGCCAGTGCGAATTAAAGAAATACCAGTCGGGGTCTACCGGGCGCTCGAGCTGCGACACGTGGGTGAGCTTAAGCAGTCCATCGACAACCGTCAGCGGCGTATGGCGAATGCCCAGGGCGCTCTTGGGCTCCCCCGCATCGGCCTGCCACGGGATGACCGTGCCGCAATAGGCGCACTCAAAGCTTCGTTTAGCCTGGTGCGAGTACATAGGGCCGCCGCAGTTTTGGCATTTAATGGCAAACATCTCGTCCATGGATACGTCCTCCTTTGCGCAGGGCTGTCGACATTAAGTATGTCGGGTAGGCAGGCACATGCCCATACCCATGTGGCCCAAAATGGAGCACCTGGTCGGACAAGAAGGGCCGCTCGTTAGCTCCAGCAGACCATTACTGCATTTTCTGAGCATCGGCGCACGGCGCGCCTATGCGAGCTACACTATCCCCTTAACCATGATTGTGAGGACGATCGCCATGCTATTTGTAAATCGGCTGGTACATATGCTTGTTCCCGGCAGCGAGGACGAGCCGGTCGATACAACTTGTCGCACCAACGCGGGCTTTGTCGCAAGCCTCATTTGCATTGGCCTCAACATTGCCCTGTGCCTAGCCAAGGGCATCGCGGGCCTGCTCGCCGGCTCCGTCTCGCTTATCGCCGACGCCTTCAACAACCTCTCCGATGCGTCGAGCAACATTGTGAGCCTGCTCGGATTCCGACTTGCCAGTCGCCCGGCTGACGAAGGTCACCCCTATGGCCACGGCCGCTACGAATACCTCGCCGGTCTGGTTGTCGCCGTCCTCGTTTGTGCTGTCGGCATCAATCTGGTGCTCGAGTCCGTTACCAAGATCATCAAGCCCTCCCCCACCGCTTACACGCTCGTTTCCCTTGCGGCACTGGCTACATCCATGCTCGTTAAGCTCTGGATGGCCGCGTTCAACCGCACGTTGGGCGATCGCATCGACTCGGAGACGCTCATCGCCACGGCGCAGGACTCCAAAAACGATGTCATCGCCTCGGGTTCGGTCTTGGCGGCGGCGCTTATTTCGCAGACGACCGGCTTTGACCTCGATGGCTGGGCAGGCCTGGGCGTGGGAATCTTCATCTGCATCAGCGGCATGGGCCTGGTGCGCGACGCCATCAGCCCGCTGTTGGGACAAGCGCCCGACCCCAAGCTCGTCCAGGAAATCCGCGACAGGATCATGTCGTACCCCCAGGTCCTGGGCACGCACGACCTCATGGTGCACGACTACGGTCCCGGCCGTCAGTTTGCCAGCGCACACGTGGAAATGCCCGGCGAGGGCGATGCCTTTGAGCACCACGAGATTCTGGACACCATCGAACACGACATCAAACGTCAGATGGGCATCGCCATCACGCTGCACTGCGACCCCATTGCAACAACCGGTGACGATCTACGCGGCTGGGTCAAGCGCGGCGTAGCGCAGATCGACCCCGCGCTTTCCATCCACGACTTGCACGAACACGATGACCTTGTGTCATTTGACCTGGTGCGTCCCGACGACTTTCACATCTCCGACGACGAGCTGTTGGAACGCGTGACGCATATCGTGCACGAGCGCAGGCCCGATGCATCATGCGTCGTCACGTTTGACTCCGGCTTTAGCTCGCCCGAGCGTCCGGCCGAACAGTTGTAGCCCCGCTTCGCTCAGCCGCTAGTTTCCCTGTGCGCCCGAAATGCCGTTTTGTAGGGCGTTCCAGGCATTGGTAGCCATATCGCCCAGATTCTGAGCAGTATCGCCGAGGTTTTGGGCTGTATCGCCCAGCTCTTGCGCCTTGTCTCCCAATTCCTGCGCCTTGTTGCTCAGGTCCTCCAGCATGTTGGAGCTCGAGCTGTCGGTGCCGCTTTGGCCGCCGGACGAGTTGCCATAGCTGTTCTTGTGCGTGAGCTGAATCTCCAGGTTGCCGTTGTCGTTATAGTAGGCATTCGTAACAACCCAGTTGGAATCGATGACGGGCGTTGAGCCATCGTCGGTCAGAATCACGGCGTTCGAAAGGTCGGCTCCGCGCGACTTGAGGAGCTTCTTGGCGTTGGACCAGTACTGTCCCGGGATATCGCTCAGGTCGACGGCAGCAGACTGGGTGGTCTCGGCCTGCTCGGTCGTGGCATCGGTCGTGGCGCCCCGCTTGTTGAGCATGCCCGTCACAATGGCGAACACAATCGAGAGGGCAAAGAAAATTGCCAGCACAATCAGGATCTTCTTGATCACACTCGACGAACGCGACGGCGTCTCTTCCTCGTCCTCACCATACTGCGGAATCGATTTGGGATACTCGCGATGGGGCTGGCGCGCATACGGATCGCGCGACTCATAGCGAGGCTGGGCCTGCGCCGTGCGCGGCATATACGTCGTCTGCTGAGGCTGCGGAATGGGATTTTGCGGCAGGTTGTTATAAGCGCCTGCCGCCGCATTGCCATACGGGTCCGGAACCGCGTTGCCATACGGGTCCTGCGGTGCATAATCAAACGGATCCCGTGGTGTATCGCCATAGCCCATAACCCGCGTGGGTTCGGCACATGTCTGCGTCGCATCGGGAGCAGCATTGCCGGGATTCGGCACAATACGGGTCGCATCGGCGCTGCCGCCAGCCTGTGCGGAGCCATATCCGCCCATCACGGTCGTCTTATCCTGGTCCATGCAACGTTTCCTTTCCGTCGCCTGTAAGCATCAAGTTATCCATGCATTCTACCCGCGCAAAAGCCTATGATGGGCAAAGCCCGCCGGTATCTACAAGAGATGCGCGTGCCTAAGAATCAAAAAGCCCCGCCGAGCCTGGTGGGCACGGCGGGGCAATCAAGCAGCTATAGGCAGTGGGCTTAGAACAGGCCGGTGATGTTGCCGTCGTTGTCGACGTCGATGTTCTCTGCCGCGGGCACCTTGGGCAGGCCCGGCATGGTTAGAACGCTGCCGGTCAGCGCGACCACAAAGTGGGCACCGGCGGAAACCTTAAGCTCACGCACGGTGATGCGGAAGCCCTCAGGAGCGCCCAGGACCTTGGCGTTATCGCTAAAGCTGTACTGGGTCTTTGCAACGCACACCGGCAGGTTGCCAAAGCCGTTCTCGCGCAGCTCGGCGAGCTGACGCTTGGCAGCCGGCGTAAAGTTGACGCCGTCGGCGCGGTAGACCTTGGTGGCGACGGCCTCCAGAGCATCGGCAACATCGGCACCGTCCTCGTAGGCAAACTTGAGCTCGCTCGGCTGCTCAATCAGGCGCATGACCTCATCGGCCAGCTCGAGCGCGCCCTCGCCGCCCTTGGCCCAGACCTCGGAAAGCTTAACGTTGACGCCGAGCTTCTGGCACTCGGACTCGATGAGCGCAAGCTCGGCCTCGGTGTCCGTCGGGAAGCGGTTAATGGCGACCACACAGGGAAGACCATAGACGCTCTGGATATTGTCGACGTGACGCAGCAGGTTGGGCATGCCGGCCTTGAGAGCCTCGAGGTTCTCCTCGTTGAGGTCGGCCTTGGCAACACCGCCGTTGTACTTAAGCGCACGGGCGGTGGCGACAATCACGACGGCGCTGGGGCGAACGCCCGTCATGCGGCACTTGATGTCGAGGAACTTCTCGGCACCCAGATCGGCGCCAAAGCCTGCCTCGGTAATGGCGACATCGCCAAAGCGCATAGCCATACGCGTAGCCATGATGGAGTTGCAGCCGTGGGCGATGTTGGCGAAGGGGCCGCCGTGGACAAACGCGGGCGTACCCTCGAGCGTCTGCACCAGGTTGGGCTTGAGCGCATCCTTGAGCAGCGCGGCCATGGCGCCCTGGGCCTTGAGGTCGCGGGCGCGGACGGGCTCGCCGGCATAGCTGTAGCCGACGACGATCTCGCCCAGGCGCTCCTTGAGGTCGTTGATACTCGTGGACAGGCACAGGATTGCCATGACCTCGGAGGCAACGGTGATATCGAAGCCGTCCTCGCGCGGCACGCCCTGGGCCTTGCCGCCGATGCCGTCGATAACATGGCGCAGCTGGCGGTCGTTCATGTCGACGACGCGCTTCCAGGTAATGCGCTTAACATCGATACCGAGCTGGTTGCCCTGCTGAATATGGTTGTCGAGCATGGCTGCCAGCAGGTTGTTGGCGGCACCGATAGCGTGGAAGTCACCGGTAAAGTGCAGGTTGATGTCCTCCATGGGGATGACCTGGGCCCAACCGCCGCCGGCGGCGCCGCCCTTGACGCCAAAGACGGGACCGAGCGAAGGCTCGCGCAGGGCCACGGCGCTCTTGACACCGCGACGGCGCAGGCCATCGGCCAGACCGATGGTCGTGGTGGTCTTGCCCTCGCCGGCGGGCGTGGGGTTGATGGCGGTCACGAGGACGAGCTTGGCCTGGTGGTCGGTCGGCTCGTTGAGCAGTGAATAGTCAACCTTAGCCTTGTCGAAGCCATACGGAATCAGGTGCTTTACGTCGACGCCGGCGTTCTTAGCCACCTCGGTAATGGGCAGCGGCGTGACGGAACGTGCGATTTCGATGTCAGTAGGCATGGGCGGTCCTTTCGTTACTGGATGAGAAAAAGACCAATTCAGCATAGCACGGGCGCGCAATAGTAAAACACCCGTAACCGATGAATGGCGATATGTTTATCCAATGCTCAGCGATAGCCTACAGACCAGCCAAAACAAACCCGTCTCTAAACGGCTGGCTCGATGCCCAAATGTTCAAAGGTGCGAAGCGTTGCCTGACGGCCCTGGGGCGTACGAATCATCAAGCCGCACTGCAGCAGATAGGGCTCATAGACATCCTCGAGCGTACCCGGGTCCTCGCCCACCGCGCTGGCAAGGGTCGTCAGGCCCACGGCACGGCCGGAGAACGTCTTGGCAAGCGTCTCCAAGATGCGAATATCCATCCAGTCCAGACCAAGCTCATCAATCTCGAAGAACTCGAGCGCCTGACGGCAAATATCAAGCTCAATAGGACCGTTGCCGCGCACCTGCGCATAGTCGCGCACGCGCTTGAGCAGACGGTTGGCCAAGCGCGGCGTACCGCGCGAGCGCGAGCCGATCTCGAGCGCGCTGGGATGGTCGATCGTCACGCCCAGGATGGTCGCCGAACGCGTCACAATCTGGGCGAGCTCCTCGACCGTGTAGTAGTCCAGGCGATACGAAATGCCAAAGCGGTCGCGTAGCGGGCCCGTGAGCATACCCGAGCGGGTCGTTGCCGCCACCAGCGTAAACTTGGGGATATCCAGGCGAATCGAACGTGCGGCTGGGCCTTTACCGATCACGATATCGAGGGCAAAGTCCTCCATCGCGGGATACAGGACCTCCTCGACCGAACGGTTCAGACGGTGGATCTCATCGATAAACAGCACGTCACCCGGCTGCAAGTTAGTCAGGATGGCCGCCAGGTCACCGGTACGCGCAATAGCGGGGCCGCTCGTCGTCTTGATCTGAGCGCCCAGCTCGTTGGCGATAACCGTGGCCAGCGTGGTCTTGCCCAGGCCCGGAGGGCCCGAGAAAATCACGTGGTCGAGCGTCTCGCCACGGCTCTGCGCCGCCTCGATCAGCACGCGAAGGCTCTGCTTGATATGCTCCTGGCCGCAGTAGTCGTCCAGGCGCTGGGGACGCAGGGTACGGTCGACATCGAGGTCCTCGGGCGTCAGCTCCGAGCCCACCATGCGCTCACCGTGCGCCATGGATGCCGCCGGCGAGCTGCCGGGCGCCGCCCACAGGTCCTGAGAGTCATCGGCTTCCCACATCACGCATCCATTCCGAGTCGCTTAAGCGCCGCGCCGAGCAGGTCCTCGACACGCATATCCTGCCCATCATACCCGCTCAGGGCAACCTCGGTCTCCTGCGGGCTAAAGCCCATGGAAAGGAGCGCCGCGCGGGCGTCATCGATCGCCGAGGGAGCGGCAGCGGGAACCGGCATCGCAACCTGACCGGGGATTACGTCGACCGGAACAAAGCCCTTGTCCTTGGCAAAGGTACTCTTGAGCTCCAAGATAAGGCGCTGGGCGGTCTTTTTGCCCACACCGGGCACCTTGGCCATGCCCTTGTCGTCCTCGGCCATCACCAGGGAATACAGCTGCCCCACGGTATAGGTGGAGAGCACGGCGAGCGCCAAGCGCGGGCCAACGCCCGAGACGGAAACGAGCCGATCGAACATCGTGCGCTCGTCCTTGGAGGCAAAGCCAAAAAGCGTCATGGCGTCCTCGCGCACCTGCATGCGGGTATAGAGGCGAACCTCACCGCCGGGCGTAGGCAGCGTGGCGGCAGTGCTGCCCGAAATACCGAGCTCAAAGCCCACGCCCGATACATCGACGACGGCCGAGCTCATCGTGGCCTCGACAAGCGTTCCATGGAGCTGAGAGATCATCAGTATCCGGTTCCTCTCTGTTGATAGAACTCGCCGCCGGTAAGCGCCCGGGTGCGGCTTAGGTTAACGTGACAGATGGCGCAGGCCAGGGCATCGGCGGCATGGTCTGGGTGAGGATCGTGATCGAGCTGCGTGAGCGTGCGCACCATGTAGGCAACCTGCCGTTTATCCGCAGCGCCCGTGCCCACCACGGCTTGCTTGATCTGCATGGGCGTGTATTCGCCAATCTCGAGCGCGCACTCCGAAAGCGCCACGAGCGCAG
The DNA here is from genome assembly GCA_048367555.1 of Collinsella sp. Taxonomy (GTDB): domain Bacteria; phylum Actinomycetota; class Coriobacteriia; order Coriobacteriales; family Coriobacteriaceae; genus Collinsella. The sequence continues at coordinate 30,431 of DBGCAP010000028.1, read as the reverse complement.
CACCGCGGGCATGCGCCGTGGGGATGGCCGAGCGGACGTTGGCGCCAAAGTAAATGCTCTCGATGGCAGCGGTATCGGGACGGTAGCGTTCGACGACGCCCTTGAGGTCGCGGGCGATATGCGACAGGCGCACCGCGAGCGGGCTGCCGGCGCTGGTCTCGATACAACCGTAGGCACGGCAGCGAACCTCGCCACGCCGCTCCTCGATAATCCCCCAGCCCGTATGGGCCAAACCGGGGTCGATACCCAAGATAACCAAGCCGACCTCCCCTCGCCACAAGCACAGCGCAAGGCAAGGCCCCGCGCATCATTCACGAACGTCTGTTCTAGAATAACACAACGGGGCCAAGACGCTTAGTTGAAGTATCGGGGTTGGGAGCGAATCCCATCCCATAGTTAGTTCTGCGAGAAGAACGGGAACTGTCGGGGATCCACCGGCGGATGCGGCATCGGACCTCCCTGGGGCCCACCCTGTGGTCCGCCCTGGCCGCCCATCATCTTGTCGATGGCGTCCTGGACCTCGCCCTCGAACTTTTTCATTCCCTCGTGCAAACGACGCTGACCGTCCTCAGAGCGCAGCTCTTCCATCTGCTCGGGCGAAATACCCAACAGCTCGCCCAACAGGCCCATCATCTCGCCGCGCATACGGTCACTCGTATCGTCGTCGGCAAAGCGGCGCACCTCGGCGCGTGCCAGCGAATCAACCGTCATGCGCTCCTTGCCGTTGAGCCCCAGATCGGACCACGCAAGCATGTACGGCCAAGCGCGCTCGGCAAACGAACGGGCCGAGACGATCGGCACCGTCGGCAGCATGTGACGAGCAGCCTCACCTTGGCGCACGAGCATCAACAGCAGCGAGCAGGCCTCGGGCTTGGCGGCGGCCATCGGGATGTCGTCGAAAGGTCGATTGCGGTCTACGTGCGACTCGAGCGCACCATCGACCTCGCCCGGCTCAAGCCCGCCAAGCAGCTGCGCCGCGCGATCGAGCATATCAACCGGACCGGCGAGCGTCGAGAGCGCTTGCGCCAGCACGCGATCCATGCAATCCTCCACCGCGTTGAGCGTCACGAGCTCTTGGGGCACCACGGCCGAGACACGGTTGCGCACGCGTGCCACAAACTCGAGTGTCGACAGATACACATCGCCAAAGGGCGCAAAGTCGCCCTGGTAGCCACCGGACAGCGCGGGCGCCGCCAGCGCATACTCGGTCTTGGAAAGCGGGCTCAGCGCCATGGCGCCCAGCTCGAGCGCCGTATCCTCGAGCATCAGGCCCAGCGCACGCGAACGCAGGCGCTCGGCATCGCCCGCCGACACATCGCGGTCGAGTACGCGCGCCGCATCTGGCGCATCGCGCTCGACGGTGCGAATGTGCAGGCGCTCGGCGATTGAGCGCACGGCAGAACAGCGGGCAGCCTCTGCCTCCTCCTGCGCCGGTGTAAAGATGCGATTGCGCCCCAGCACCAGGCCAATCACATTACGCGGACCCAAGGCATCGACGGCGAGCGCCGCCAACAGGGACGACGGCAGATCGCCCTCGAGCGCCACCACGGCACGCGACGCACCGCGAGCGCGGGCATTGTCGCGCACGGCAAGCACCAGCGCCTGCCACAGCCACTCCTCGGAACGGAACTCGGGCAGTTCGTGATCCTCCAGGGCATCGAGCATCACGCCGCGCTGAATCTCCTGAACCAGCAGGCTCTCCTCAAAACACGGCGCCTGGGCCACCACGCGACCGCAGTCGTCGAGCACAAACGAACCGCCGGTATACACCGACTCGTCATAGGCACCGACCGGCGCCATGCAGGCAAACCACACGCTGCGCTTGGATGCGATCTTGCGGTAGGCACCGCTGCGCACGGCGGCAATGGCGGCCGTCTCGCGATCGGTCATGTCAAACGCGTTGAACTGGAAATAGGCGATGAGGTCGACGCCGGTCGGCAGCATTTCAAGCTCGCGGTCTAGGTCAAACACCACGGCGACGCGCACGCCGTCCACGTCAAACACCGGCGGTGCCCAACGCGCGTCGTTGCTCTCGCCACGCTGCAGGGCGATGCTTGCGCGCGCGGGCACCACGCGACCATCCTTAAGCATCATGTAGTCGAGCAGGGGCTGGCCCTCAAACGAAACCGCAGAGGGCACGATGCAGATCATGTCGAGCTCTTGGATGCGCTCGGCAACGCCCGTCAAGCCCGTCAGCATATCGTGCTCAAAATCGGCAGCGCCCACCAGGCTACCCGGCATGGCACCCATAAAGAGCGGGGCCGGAACGCACAGCACGCGCGCGCCGCGCTCATGAGCCAGGCGAGCCTGGTCCTCGATGCGGCCGCAAATGCCCTCGATGTCACCCAGGCGCATATCGATCTGTGCAAGTGCGAGCTTCATGGCCCAGCCCTTTCCGTCGTAAATCGTCGTTGTCGTAGTAAAAGCGCCGGCCGCATAATGCAGCCGGCGCTCGCATGTGCATATGCTAGCTATGATACCCCGAGCGGGGGCGCGCTCCTAGAACGTCGCGGACCACAACCCGTGCAGGTTGCAGTAGGCATAGACGGTACCGGTCTTGGAGCCGCCAGCGAAAAACGTCGTGGGCTTCATGCCGGGCTCAAGGTAATGGACCTCCAGGCGCCCCTCGGCCTCAAGCGCAATCCACTCGATGTAGTGCTCGGGCAGCATAGGGTGCTCCGTCGAGCCCACGCGCGCGCGAATGACGTGGCCGTCGCGCTCGATCTCGACAACAGGCACGTGCTTCTCGTGCGCCGCATCCTCGGTGTTTGCCGTCAGCTCCGTGCAGCCGGCAGGGGTCGCAACGCCGTCGCCAAGGGCGGCAACGAGCTTGCCGTCGGAGTCCTTAAAGAATTTCGCCATGATGTTCTCCTTTGCTGATGTGCCAATATTCCTAATGCTTCTTATGCCCAAAGGTAGGCGAACCATCCACGGCATGGCAAATGAACACATAACGGGTGAGGCATGCGGTCGGGCCGGGACGAACCGGCGACCTGGCCCGACCCGGCAGCCCCCATCCCGTGCGCAGCTAGCGACCGTCGCCACCGAGCAGTGCCAGAACATCCTCGCGCGTGAACAGTGCCGATGAGATGCCATCGCCGCCGAGCACGCTGTTAACCAGATCGCGCTTGGACTCCTGCATCTGCATAATGCGCTCCTCGATCGTGTCCTTGGCGATGAGCTTGTACACGGTCACGGTGTGCTGCTGGCCAATGCGGTGGGCGCGATCGGTCGCCTGGTCCTGCGCGGCCACGTTCCACCACGGGTCGTAGTGGATGACCACGTCGGCAACCGTCAAATTAAGGCCAACACCGCCCGCCTTGAGCGAAATCAAGAACACCGGCACCTCGCCTGCCTGGAACTGCGCAACCATCTTGGCGCGGCTCTCCTTAGACGAAGCGCCCGTGAGCTTAAGGAAGGCGATGTCCTCCTTAGACAGGCGCTTGCCGATGATATCGAGCATACCCGTAAACTGGCTGAACAACAGGATGCGATGCCCGCCGTCGAGTGCGCCGTGCACGAGCTCCATGCACGTATCGAGCTTGGCGCTCCCCGCCTTGTAATCCTCGTAGTGAAGACGCGGGTCGCAGCAGATCTGGCGCAGCTTGGTGAGCTCGGCGAGCACCTTGAGCTTATCTTTCTTAAACTCCCCGGCCTCGCGGTGCTGCACCTGCTGGGCGATGCGGTCTTGGTTGGCCAGGTAGAGCTTGCGCTGTTCGCCGGCAAGCTGCGCCATCACCGTATCCTCGATCTTCTCGGGCAGGTCGGCCACCACATCTTCCTTGACGCGACGCAGCACAAACGGCGACACGAGCGCCTGCAGACGAGCGGCACTGTCGCCCTCGGCATGTTCGACGGGACTCTCAAAGCGCTTGGCAAATGAGTCGCGCGTGCCCAGAAGACCCGGCATCAAAAAGTCGAAGATACTCCAAAGCTCGGACAGGCGGTTTTCGATGGGCGTTCCCGTCAAGGCAAAGCGCACGCCGGCCGGCAGGCGCTTGGCGGCGCGCGCCACCTGCGTGAGCGGGTTTTTAATGTACTGGGCCTCGTCGAGCACTACGCGGGCAAAGTCCTGCTCGACATATTCGTCGATGTCGCGACGCATGAGGTCATACGACGTCACGACCACGTTGTGCTCGGCGGCACCGGCAATTTGCACGCGACGCTGGGCCTTGGCGCCCACGATGGCACACACATCAAGCGAGGGAGCGAAGCGCTCCAACTCGGCAGCCCAGTTGTACACGAGCGACGCGGGGCATACCACGAGCGTGGGCTTAGCGTCCCCCGCCTCCACGCGCGCCAGGATATGTGCGATCATCTGCAGTGTTTTGCCCAGACCCATATCATCGGCCAAAATGCCGCCAAGGCCCAGATGCTCGAGCGAGCCGAGCCACTGGTAGCCGTCGACCTGATAGCCGCGCAGTGTGGCCTTGAGCGAGGCCGGCACCGTAAAGTCCATCTTGCCGAGCGTGTCCAGGCGTTCAACGGTGCGACGGAATGCAGCGTCGCGATCGGCTTCGAGCTCGGGCGTGCGCGCAAGCATGCTGTCGACGAACAGGGTGCTCGACGCGGGAAGCGACACGCCATCGAGCAGGTCGACGGCATCGACGCCCAAGTCCTCGGCAAGGCCAAACGCGGCGCGCACTCCCTCGTCCAGGCGAATGATGTCGCCCGACGTGAGGCGCGCAAACGTCTGGTGGCGCTTATACGAATCGAGATAGATGGCAAGGTCGGCCGACGAGAGCCCGCTTGCGCCCAGTTCGACGTCGAGCAGGTTACTCTTGACGGTCGCGCGCACCGAAAGCTTGGGCGCGGGGCGCACCGAGATCTGGCGCAGACGATCACTGAGCATGACCTCGCCCAGCTCGGACAAGGCAGACAGGCCCTCGGTCAGCAAGTGGAACAAGCTCTCGTCATCGCGCTCCTCAAACGCCAGGCCGCCCTCGTAGAAATCGAAGTACAGGGCCGCCGTGTCCATAACGCGAAACTCCGCCACCGTATCGCGGGGCGGAACGCCGGGGCGTTGCTCTTCGAAAGGACTACCCGGAGCACCAAGACTAAAGAGATCTGCCGACCAATCACCGTAGGCCACTGTAATCTTGCAGGTCACAAGACCATCGTCGACGCCAATCGCCATGGCAAAACTCGGCTTGGGCGCCACGGCGTCAAGTACGGCGGGAGCGGTCAGGTCGGTGTAGTCGCGCAAGATAGGCAGCGCCATGCGGCAGAACTCGCCCACCTGGTCGGCGGCGATATGGACCGGTGTGCGGCAGGGCAACAAGTGCGAAAGGAACGGCGCCGCATGTTGGGCAAACGCCGTGTCGGTACGGCGCGCGCGGCGCGTATCGACCAGATAGGCTGCGTCGCTCGCGACAAAGCAATACGTATCGGCCGGAAGGCGCAAGTCGTAGCTGCCTCCCGCCGCCGGTGCAATCTTGGCGGCAAGGAGCGGCGGGCGCTTGGCCGGGACTTCGCCCTCCCCCTGCGGCGACGGCTCGACTTCCACCTCGTAGGAGCGATGCGTCGTCGTCCCCCGCGACCAAGCGGGCTCAAAGGACAGGGTCCTGCCACACAGCAGGTCCAGCACGGACACGACGGAATACTCGGATACCGGCAACTGACGCTCGGCGACAAAGCCGCTGCGGGCAAAGTCATACGATGCCGAGCGCGAGCTCGTAATATCGCCTAGGTAGGCGACCGTCATTGCGATAAAGTCGAGCAGCTTTGTCGACACGTCATCGAAAGCCTCGGGCACATGGGCAAACGTAAGCTTCTTGCCATAGGAGAACGTACCGCCGCGCACATAGGCATCGGCCATGCCGTCGATATCCTTAACCACGTAGGACACCGAACCGCAGCGAATGCGAAACTCGAGCGCCCAGTTAAAACGATCGGCAAACAGCGGATTGTAGTACGGCACCAGCGAGGGCTCCAGCACCGCTTTGGGCGCATCGGGGTCAATGGTGCCGGCGAGCTTGCGGCGCATGACCGCGAGCTCGTCCATGCGCGCGTCCGAAAGATCGGAAAGCGCCGCCACAAGGCTCGGGCTCGTGGGGACGGGCGCCGGGAAGGGAAAGTTGGGGTTGACCGCAGATGCGGTGGGCACGGGGCGCGTGGGCTGCTTGGACTGTGCGGGCGGTACCGTAAACGTGCGGACCGGCGTACGCAAGCCCTCGACGGGCTCGGCGCCACTGGCATCCAGATACGCCAGCGCCGTGGCGATAGCGTGCTTGCACATGCCGGAATAGCGGAAGGCGGCGGGGCAATCGCAGTCGTAGTCGATCACCTCGTGCTCGTCCATGTCGAGCACCACGTGCGTCTTGTACAGGTCGCCGCGCGAGCCGCGCACCGTGCCCTCGATGTTCACGTTTTTGGAGAAGCGCGAGCCGGAGTCCTCAAACGACAGTACGGCACCGTTGAGCATGAGCGAGCGCCCCTTCATAAAGGTGCTGCTAAGCGCCGCCTCCTTACGAAGCGCCTGCACAAACGTCCCCTGCGCCATCACTTCCTCCAATCTCGCGCGGACCAGCAAGGTCGCCCTTAGATCACCGTCACTCTGCCTTGGTTGCCCACGATGGCCTTTGCCTCTGCCAACAACGGAATCGAGCGTGCGTTGACCTTGGCCGGTACCTCGGCACGCAGTACGCGCCCGTCCACCTGCTCGATAAAGATCTCCACGCGGTCGCCGCCCGGGTTGGTGGTAAGCACCGTGGCAAGACGCGCCATATTGCCCTGGCTAAAGCGGTTGTTGGGCACCATGACCTCAAACACCTTGGGCTTGTTGCTCTCCTCGTTGAGCTCAAGCGGCACAATCTCCTGCGCGATGATCTGGTCGCCGCGGTCCGAGCGCTCGAGCTTGCCCTTAATGCGCACAAACGCATCGGACAGCTGTGCACCGGTCTCGGGATCGACCTCGCCGTACAGGTACCCCTCGGCCTCTTTGTAGGTCTTGGGGAACACCACGACGGTGGCCTCGCCTTCCATGTCCTCGAGCTGCACGATGCCCATGGGGTCGCCGTTTTTGGTCACGCGCTTGGACACGCTCGAGACCATACCGGCCCACCACAGCGCCTTGCCCTCGGGAATCTCCTGGTTGATGGTACCGCCCGTGGGGTTTTGCACCTCGTAGCCGGTGTCGATCTGCGAGAACGAGAAGTCGCGCGCTTTGCTAAGTGCATACTCAAACGGGCGCAGCGGGTGGTCCGAGACATAGATGCCCAGAACCTCCTTCTCCTGGCTCAGCTTAAGGTGGCGGTCCCACTCCTGGCCATCCGGATCGGGCACGCTCACCTCAAAGCCCGAGCCCTCAACGTCGCCAAACATATCGAAGAACGACGTCTGGCCGCTCGCGCGATCCTTCTGGCGCTTTACCGCGGCGTCGATGATGTTCTCGGGGTTGTTCTTGTCCACAAAGTGCATCATCTGGCGGCGTGGATAGCCCGTGGAGTCGAAGGCGCCTGCCTTGATGAGCGATTCGATCACGCGACGGTTGGCCTGGCTCGAGTCCACGCGCTCGACAAAGTCGTGCAGCGTCTTAAACGGACCGCCTGCCTCGCGCTCAGCGATAATCGCCTGCGCCACGCCGGTACCCACGCCTCGAATGCCGGCCAGACCAAAGCGCACGCCCTCCTTGGTAGCCGTGAACTCGGTGCCGGACTCGTTGACATCTGGCGACAGCACGGGGATGCCGTCGTGACGGCACGCCGAGACGTAATGCACGATCTTGTCGGTCTTGCCCGTGTAGGACGTCAGAACGGCCGCCATGTACTCGTGCGGATAGTGCGCCTTGAGCCACGCCGTCTGCATAACCAGGATGGCGTAGCCAGCGGAGTGCGACTTGTTAAAGGCGTAAGATGCGAACTCGAGAACATCGTCCCAAATCTTCTGGGCGACCTCGCGCGTGTAGTTGTTCTTGATAGCGCCGTTCATCCAGTGGTCGTAGGTGGTCTCGTCCGAGCCATCCTCCCAGTGGAGCACCGTCGACGTGAGCAGCTTGATCTTTTTCTTAGCCACGGGCTTACGGATACGCGAGTCCGATTCGCCCTTGGAGAAGCCGCACATCTCGACGGAGATGAGCATAACCTGCTCCTGGTAGACCATAGTGCCGTAGGTTTCGCCCAGGATGTCGTCCAGGCGGTCGTCGTAGGAGACGGCCGGCTCCTTGCCGTTCATACGGTTGATGTAGGACGAAACCATGCCGGCGCCCAGCGGGCCCGGGCGGTACAGGGCGATCAATGCCACGACGTGCTTGTACTCGGTGGGCTTCATATTCTTGATCGTGGCCGTCATGCCGGCGGACTCGACCTGGAAGACGCCGGCGGTGTGGCCGGAACCCATGAGCTTAAAGATCTCGGGATCGTCAAAGGGGATCTCTTCCTCTTTGATGTCGATGCCGAAGTTCTTTTTGATGTTTGCCTTGGCCTTGGAGATAACCGTCAGCGTGCGCAGGCCCAAGAAGTCCATCTTGAGCAGGCCCATGTCGGCAACGGTATGGCCCTCGTACTGGGTAATCTCGACGCCGCCCTTGGTGTCGAGCTTGGTGGGCACATGCTCGTTGACGGGGTCGCGGCAGATCAGAACGGCGCACGCGTGCACGCCCTCGCCACGGGTGAGACCCTCGATCGAGAGCGCCGTGTCGATGATGCGGCGGGCGTCGTCGTCCTTTTTATAGGCCTCGGCAAAGTCGGGGTTAAACAGATCCTCTTTGCCGGGTTGTTTTTCGAGTACCTGCTTGAGCTTGACCTTGGGGTCGCTCGAGACCATCTTGGACAGGCGCTGGCCCATGTAGACGGGGTAGTCCAGAACGCGCGCGGCGTCGTTGATGGCCTGCTTGGCCTTGATGGTCGAGTAGGTGATAACGTGGGTGACCTTCTCGGGGCCGTAGAGCTGGCGAACGTGCTCCACGACCTCGAGGCGCCGCTCATCGTCGAAGTCCATATCGATATCGGGCATCTCGGTACGCTGCGGAGACAGGAACCTCTCGAACATCAGGCCGTTCTCGAGCGGGTCGAACGCGGTAATGTTCATGGCGTAGGCGACGATAGCGCCGGCGGCCGAGCCACGGCCGGGGCCGACGCCGATGCCGTTGTCCTTGGCCCATTGCACGTACTCGGCAACGATCAAAAAGTAGGCGGCAAAGCCCTTGTCGCAGATGACCTTGTATTCGTACTCAAAGCGCTCTTTGATGTTGACGCCACAGATTTCGCGCGTGGCCCAGTCGTCACCGTAGTGTTGGCGCAGGCCCTTCTCGCACTCGCGGCGGAACTGGCTCTCGTGCGTCTCGCCGGGATCGAGCAACGGGAAGCGCGGCAGGATGATGGAGTCCCAGTCCAGCTCCACGTAGCACTTGTCGGCGATCTCGAGTGTGTTGTCGCAGGCCTCGGGGCAATACGGGAACATCGCCCGCATCTCCTCCTCGGTCTTCATATAAAACTCCGAGCCGGTCATGCGCATGCGGTTGGGGTCATCGACCTTGGCGTTCATGCCAATGCACATGATGACGTCCTGCACGGGCGCATCCTCGCGGCGCAGGTAGTGAAAGTCGTTGGTAGCGATGACCTTGACGCCCACCTGTTTGGCGATATCGATGAGCGTGCGGTCCATCTGCTCGTCGGTCAGGCCGTTATCGGTGGTAATGCCGTGTTCCTGAATCTCGATGTAAAAGTCGCCGGGGTCAAAGGTGTCACGGAAAGTCTCGGCCCACTTGATGGCGCCTTCCATGTCGCCGCGGTCGATGTATTTGGGGATGATGCCCGCGATGCAGGCGCTCGTGCAGATCATGCCCTTGGCGTGGCGGCGCAGGTTGTCGAGCGTCACGCGCGGCTTGTAGTAAAAGCCCTGCACGGCGGCCTCGGAAACCGTCTGCATCAGGTTGACGTAGCCCTCCTGGTCCTTGGCCAGAAGGATCATGTGGTAGAGCTCGGGCTTATGGTCGCGGGCGAGCGTCTCGTCCGGCGTAAAGTAGACCTCGCAGCCAAAGATGGGCTTGATGACCAGGGGCGGCTTGAGCTCGTCGATGTTGCCCTTCTCGTCCCACATGGCCATGTCCTTCACATACTGGGCATGCTCGCGCGGGTTTGCCTCGGGGTCGGGCTCCACCAGCTCGTCGCGGCGATCCTTTTCCAAGAAGGCCTTGTCGTGGCTCCATGTCTTGTACTCGGGCGTGTTGTGGTTGACGGCGTCGCAGGCCAGCGCCAGGTCGGGCACGCCGTACATGTAGCCGTGGTCGGTAATGGCCACGGCGGGCATGCCAAGCTCAACGGCACGATTGACCATATCCTGGATACGGGTTGCGCCGTCGAGCATGGAGAAGACAGTGTGGTTGTGCAGATGGACGAATGCCATATGATGAGCTCCGATGCGGGTTCGTGTTCTGACTGAACGATTTTACCGCACGGCGCGGACGGCACCCGAACCTAGCCAAACCCACACGGCTCCTCTTGAGTTGTGGTGAAATGCGGACTGTTTGGCGGCTTTTTTGGCCAAAACAGTCCGTATTCCACCGCAAGTTATCTGAGGATTAGAAGTTATAGGTGACTACTTGGGGCTCGGCGGGTTCGACGAAGATGGTTGGATCCGGCTGCTCCACGCGGACGAACTTGACGGTCACGGCCTCAAAGCCCGCCTTATGCAGAACATCAGCGTAGACGCGCGCCTGCAGGGCGTGCTTCTCCTGCAGCTGCTCCGGCGTCTCATCCGGCGTGCCGCCCGTCTTGTAGTCGATGACCAGCGCGCGTGACGAATCTGCCGGGTTCGTCGCCAAAGCGTCGATGGCGCCTTCGGCATATGCACCGCAGCGAGCGATGTCCTCGTCCTCGCAGCCCAGCGAAAAGAACGGCACCTCGGCGCGAACGCACGGCCAGGCAAGCAGCTCGGCACGGACCGCCGACTTGAGCCAGCGATTCAGGGCGACATCGAAGCGCTCGCGCTGCTCCGGCGTCAGGCGCCACAGACGCGCCAGCGCATCGGCGCGCGCAGCGGGCAGCGCATCGGCACCCATCTCGATGAGCCACTGGCAGGCGGCGTGGAACGCCGAGCCCAGCGCCATAGGGTTGCCGGCGGGCTCAACGGCGGCCACGTCTGCATCCGTCATCTCGGAACCATCCGACTCCGCATCATCGCCGGCCTCGTCCATGGGAACACGAGCCTCGGCGGCACGGTCTTCCGTCTCGGCATGGAGCGCCGCGGCGATTGATGAGTAGCTATACGAGTCACGCATCGGATACGGACAGATGCCCATGCGCACGCCCACTGCCTGGGGATACACAAGCTCAAACGAATCGGGCTTGGGGTCGGCAGGACCGGGGACGGTTGAGCGCGCAGCATTATCGGCGGCATCGGCATCGCCACGAACAAGCCTGCCCTCGGCATCCAGCGAAGCGTTGGCCTCAAACGCCTGCTCGCCAAAGGTAAAGTCCGCGAGCGAAATGAGCTCGTAGTCGCCCGGCTGGGAGTTGTCGAACACCAGGCGGTCGGCATCGAGCTGCGGCATGTCCAGAGTGTCGGTCGGCAAAATACGGCGCAGCACGTCGTAGGTCAGATCGGTCTCGACGTCGAAGGTCGGCGCCGTCACCTTGCCGCGGCTCACGCCGGCATCCATCGCCAAGATCACCAGCTCGCGCGCACGCGTCATGGCAACGTAGAGCAGGCGGGCCCGCTCCTCGAGCGAAAGCCGCAGGTCGTCGTTGCGCAGGCGAGCAAATGCCTCGGCGGGAGAGCCCGTCGCGCATACGTCCTCCATAAGCTCTGGCGGCAGCCACAGCGACGTGCCCTTGCCCTTAAACGCGTGTTCAAACTGCTTTTTGACGTCATCGCCCTTCACGAAGGTCCCGTCGGCAAGCTTAACGCCATCGAAGCGCGCCGGCAGCGCCACGACATGCGCCCCACCGTCGACGCGACCCATCTGTGCCGCACCGGACGATTTGCGCACGCCAAAACACTCGGCAACCGCTACGACCGGATACTCCAGACCCTTGGACGCATGCACGGTCATGATGCGCACCGCGCCGTCGCCCTCCTCGTTGAGCGCGCCCGGGGCCTCCTTGCCCGCCAAGAAGCGGTCGAAGGCGAGCGCGATGGAGCGCGGAGAATTGCCGAGCTCGGCCTCTGCCTCGGTCACGGCGTCGAGCGCCTTGAGCACGTTGGCGGCAATGGCCTTCCCCTCGGGGCCGCGCTGCGCCAGACGCACGAACCAGCCGGAGGCATTGACCGCGTCGCGCGCGATGGCGGCGAACGAATCGCGTCCCACGCGACGAAGCGCGTAGCGCAGTACCTCGCGGGCACGCGTCACGAGCGGCAGGTTCTGCAAACCCGGCACATCGGAATCGCTCATGATGCCCACATCGATATTGCGGCGCGACGTCTCGCCCGTCCGCTCGTCGAGCTTGGTCGCCAGCGCCAGGAACTCCTGGACGCCGAGTGCAAACATCGGCGAGGCCAGCAACGGCATAAGACCTTGGGCCGTATCAGCCGGATTGGCGAGCGCGCAGACCAGGGCACGCACCGTCTGCACCTCGGCTGCCTGGGCAAAGACCGAGCCGCCCGCGATAACGCAGTCGAGTCCCTGGTCGCGGAAAGCCTGCGCGTAGACGTCGGCATTAGTCATACGGCCCAGCAACAACACCATGCTGCCCTGGGGCTGGCCCGCTTTAACGAGCGCTTGGAACCGCTCCGCAATCGCACGGGCTTTCGCCTGCGTTCGTTCCTGGGTGCTGCCGCCGGCAACGAGCAGCGCCTGGCGGCGCGAAGCCTTTGCCTTGAGCTTGTCCTCGCGATCGTCACTCGGCTCAAGATCCAAGAACCCCTGCATCAAACCACCGGTATCGCCGTCGAAGACGCGTGCTACGTAACGCAGCACCTCGTCATGGCTGCGGAAGTTGCGCACGAGTTTAACGAGCTCGCCAGCAGGGGCGTCGGCCACGGCAGTCGCCTCGGGCGCAGCAGAGGAGCCCACCTTGCGCTCTTGGCGACGGAACACCTCGACCTCGGCGCCTCGGAAACGGTAGATCGACTGCTGTGCATCGCCCACGGTGCACAGCGCGCGCTCGCCCGCACCCGTCAGATAGCGAATCAGATCGACCTGCATCTGGTCGGTATCCTGGAACTCGTCGATCATGACCATCTTAAAGCGGCCCTCATAGGCAGCTCGAATAGCCGGGTAGTCGCGCAGCGCCTCGTATGCCATGCGCAACAGATCGTTATTGTCGAGCGCGGACTGGTCGGCCTTGAGCGCACGGTACTCCGCCTCCACAGCACGGGCAAGCCCCACCAGCGCATCGAGCGCCGGGCCGCCGCAGGCAAGCACGATATTGATAAACGCATCGGCTGCCTCGGCCTTGAGTAGCTCCACCTGCTCCTTAGGAAACGCCTTGCTCGCGCGTGGCATGCTGCACGACATCATGAGTCTCGCCGCATCCTCCATGGTTTTGCCGCTCGCCTCAAACGCGTCGATGGCGTCGAGTGCCGCCTGCGCTTTCTCGGTCGTGGCCTTGCTTGCGCCCAGCGCCGCACGATAGGCATCGGCAAGCGCCGAGGTGTCGGCCTGGCCGCGCGCCACGCACACATCGTCCATGCCGCCCGGCAGCTGGCTCGATAGCTCCAACAGGTCGCGCACCAGGCCTTTGATGGTGGTACCGGCGCCAAACGGCCCGCCCTCGCCCGCCATGGGATACCAAGCGTAGAGGGCCTTAAGCGAGGCGGCGAGCTCGGGCGCGGCATCGGGCACCGTCGCGCGCCCCAGCACATGCTCGACAGCCTGATCCATAAGCTCATCGGTATCGGTGAGCACCGTGAACTCAGGATCGATGCCCAGCTCCAGCGCATGCGCGCGCAGGATACGCGAGCACATGCCGTGAATAGTCGAGATCCAAGCGTCGTCGACGGTCAGGGCCTCCTCGTCCATACCCTCTTCGATAAGCGCACGGCGCACGCGGTCGCGAATCTCGGCCGCGGCGTCTTTGGTAAAGGTAATGGCGAGCACCTGGTCCAGATGCTCGACAAACGGACCGGATTCGGGCGAGAGCGCATAGACGATGCGGCGCGTGAGGGTAAAGGTCTTGCCCGAGCCGGCACCTGCCGAGACAAACAGCGGGCGGTCGAGCGTTTTGACGACTTGCAGCTGTTGCGGCATCAAGGTCGAAAGATCCATGGTCTACACGTCCCTCCTTACAAACGTTCCTTCGTGGTTATACAAGCAGCGCGCATGCGCGGCCTGAGCCGACGTCGGGTCGACAGCGGCGACGATGCCCGCCTCGAGCTCGCGCAGGCGCTCGGCAATGCCGGTCTCCACGCGGTCGAGCAGCGCATCGAAGTCCATGTTGCCGCCCTCGCCCGGAAAGCCCTTCTTAAGGCCCGGAATGCGGCCGTCGCCGCGCTCTTCCTCGAGCAACTCGGCACTTGCGGCACCACGCAGTGCGGGCTTGCCGCCCTTGGTCGAAAAATAGAGCGCCGCACGGGCATCTAGACCCAGCGCCCGGCGCATGGCCTGCGCGTAGATGAGTGTCTGGGTATGGGGCGGCAGCCAGCGCGGATCGTCGATGGGGGCCTCGCCCGACTCCTCGTCGCGCACCGTGGGGTCGGCGAGCTTAAACTCCTCGACACCCGAACGATGCTTGTAGTCAATCACCACAGCGCGGTTCTCGGCGTCCACATCCACGCGGTCGATGCGCCCACCGAGCGGCCAACCGGCATACTCGACCTTAAGCTCATTAAAGGCGAACTCAAGGTAGCGCGGGGCAAAGGGGGCAAGCGCCTCGGACTCGTAGGCGAGCACGCCTTCCAGCTGCGGCAAGATCTCGGCCACCTGACGCTCCTCCACCGGGGAGAGCGGCACCAGCGGGCCCTCGGTACCGCGCTTGCCGGCGTGCTCGGCCAAGGTCTCGTCAAAGACCTCGCGCAGTAGCTCCTGTGCGCGCGGCAGGTTCTCGGGCGTCACGCGCTCCATGCCCTCCTGCGGAAGACGTGCATGCAAGTACTCCAGCACGTCATGGACAAAGTTGCCCTTCTCCATGTTGCCAAAGCCCGCGTCGATAGACTGGGGCTTGACGCGATACGACACGAACCAGCACAGCGGGCAAGTGGAATAGGCCTCGATCTGCGAGGCGGACGTCAGGCGCGGCACAAGCGGCGCGTCCTCTCCCTCGCCGTCACGACGGCGCAGGACCAAATACGGCACGGCATCGGCACTCAGATGCTGAGGGGCTTCACAGGTCACGCGCTCGCGCTTGAGACCTTCGCCTGCCGCGGGATCGAAGTCCCTTACGATATCGCCCTCACCCACGCACTTTGCCTTGTCGGTGTCAGCGGCCTTGTCGGCGTCAGTAGCCTTGTCGGCGTCAGCTGCCTTAGCAGCGTCAGTGGCCTTAGCATCGTCAGCGACCTTAGCGTCGGCGGCCTCGGCATGCGCCCGCAACTCGGTCCACACGGCAGCCGGATAGCACTCGCGCGCCTGGCGATCGTGCGTCACGCGCGCAAGCGAAACCGGGCCGCGTGCCACCTGCATCGCGTGGCCAAAGCGCACGCGCAGCAAGGCCGCGGGCTCAAGCGTCACACCCTCGCGACCAAGGCTCGCCGTCAGCGTGGCCAGCGGCCCCTCCTCGTGCGAGAGCGGATAGCTGTCCAGATCGACATCGGCAAACAGCACGGCATCGTAGCTGCCGGGGCGCAGAGCCGCCGCATCGGCAAGCGAAGCAAAGCGAGCCTGGGCACGTGGCGCACGGTCAACCTCGTAGGTCTCGTAATCGTAGGCGGTGCTACGCTTGTCCACCTTGGTGCGAATGCCATCGAGCACGGGCACGGTCGCGGCCTGCGACACGTCGAGCACGCGGGCGCCATTCATAAGGATGTCGATGACGTGGCGCAACAAGGCCACCTCCGCCTGGCGACGAGCCTGACCGTCAAGGCCTCCAAGGGCGCGATCGGGCAACGCCTCGGCAACGGCAAGCATGGCCTTGAGCGCCGTCACGGGCTTGTCACGCCACAGCGCCTGGAACACGTCCGAAACCACACACGGTACGTTCTTAAACCAGTTGTCGTCGCTCGCCGCCTTGCGCGCGCCCCTCACCTGGCCTTGGACACTCTGCAGCAGGCTCTTAACGCTCGCGGTAGTCTTGCTACGCGAGAGACGCATATTCTTATCGAAGGTACGGGCATTGACGGCATCAGCGCCCGAAAGCGGACTGTAGATCCAGTCGGTAAGCTCCGGCGCGGGCCACCACTCGGTCTTTGACGCCATACCCTCATCGGCGGCCTTCATGCGCTCAATCAGGCCGGCAAGCGCCGCAAACTGCCTGCCCGCAATGGATTGGGAAAACGCCGTGAACTCAACTGTCTCGGCAGCGATATGACGAGCCGCCAGACGAGAGGCGAGCTCACCGAACAGCTGGGGTGCCCGGGCAGAAACAACGAGCACGCGCGCGGGGTCGGCAGAGGCGCCGGCGGCGCCGTTGACCTCGGAACCCCGGCACGTTTTTACCAGATCATCAATTGCGTCCGCATAGACATGAGCACGGGCATGGGGACCGGCGACCTCAATAAAGACAGGCTGAGCGGCAGTCCCGCAAGCGACATCAGACGCGACGGCGTCCTCCCCCAGCGGCGCAATCTCAAACAGCACACCGCGGGCATCAAATGCCGCGGCAAGCTCCTCGCGCATCGCCGCCTGCTCGCGGGCAAGCAGCACGACGACCTCTCCCCCATTGTTCGCCACGGCAGACAGCAGCTCGAGCAGGCCGTGCGTAAACGACGTGACACCGCGCACGCATACGGCGCGGGTGCACGCCGGCAGGCTATCGGCCAGGGCACCGGCTATAATGTCAGCTGCCTCGCAGGGCTCGACCATATCTCGACGGTCCAAACCGCCCGCGTAGGCACGCAAAAGCTCGAACACGCGAGCCTCGGCATCGCTTTTTGGCTCAGGCTGGCAATTGTTGTCACGGCATCGCTCGGCCGTCGTCCCCGCAACGCCCGGCAACACGTCGCGGGCCATGCGCGCAAGCATGCGCACCGTGCCCTGGCTGCGCGAAAGCGGCTGCAGGTCGACATCATCGAGACGCGTGACCATGTCCGAGAACAGCATCTGGCGCTGCAGGTTGTCGACGAAACCGCGCCCGTCGCCCAAAAGCTCCCAAAGCGAGCGAAGCCACGATGTAGGCGTCTTGTAGTCAATACCCAGCGAAACGCCGGCTTCCGCCGCATCATGACGGCACAGGTCGAGCTCGGCAAACGTAGGTGCCAGCAACACGGCACGCCCGTGGCGGGCAATAAGGTCGGCAAGCAACGACGACTCGGCATCGCTCAAATCCGTGCCGGCATTGGTGGTATAGATTCGAACAGGCATGGTCCTCCGCTCAAACTGTTCGCAATAATCAATGCATCCATCCTACCCGCCCACGCGGACAGATTTGCCCCACGCCAACAGATTTGATCCCTTGGGGACGGAGGAAAACGGATCACCGAGGGGGTCTGTCTAACCCGGTGATCCGTTTTCCTCCGTCCCCAGGGGATCAAAAAACCGCCCCCGGAGGAGCGGTTTTGCACAATTCGTTTTTGGCGCGGCCTACTCGCCATCCTCCAGTTTAATGAGAATCTTACGGTAGCCACCGTACTCGCCGTTGAGTGCCTTGGACACACGGCTCACCGTGGTGGACGAAGCGCCGGTACGCGCCTGAACCTCAACATAGGGCTCGCCCTCGTCCAGGCAACGCGCGACCTGCAGACGCTGCGATAGATCACAAATCTCGCGCGGCGTGCAGATATCGGTCAAGAACGCTTGGATATCTTTCTCGTCGTCCAAAAGGCTAAATGCGTGGACCAGCTGCTTGACATCAGGCTTGTCAAACATGTTCTCGATATTCATCGATCACCGCCAAACCCGCCAAAAGGCATCGAAGTTGATACTGACATCGGACATCGTTCGCCCGTTCTATGCAATAGGGCAACGCCTGTGGCTTTTGCCCGTAGCAGTGTAGCACACCACCAAACTAAAGCGACAAGACTCTCTGCCAGCGGCGCGTTTTCTAGGACGAACGCCGTTTTGAAACCGAATACGCACGCAAGCTCCATGAATATCTGAGACAATGGGCGCCCAAACAGGGCCGTGCCCGCGCATCTATCCGAGTTGCAAAGGCACGTGCCTCTCACGCCTCTTTGCCACGTCTTGCGCAAGAAAGGATTTCCACCATGCGCTTTATGCTTAACTGGCTCTTTACCTCAATCGCCATCGCGATCGCAACGTTTCTCGTCCCCGGCATTCAGCCCTTCGGCATAGCCGACGCCTGGGTGTGTTTTGCCTTCGTGGGACTGTTCCTCAACATCGTCGACTCGCTCGTCAAGCCGTTCCTGACGGTCATCTCGCTGCCGCTCACTATTATCACGCTTGGTATTTTTCAGCTCGTAGTCAACAGCTTTATGCTCGAGCTGGCCAGCTACCTGTCGGTCAATCTGCTGGGCGCGGGTATCTCCATTGCCAGCTTTGGATCGGCCTTTATGGGCAGCATCCTGGTATCCATCATGCGCAGCATTCTCGACAGCGTCGCCAGGAACTAAAGCGACCGGATTCGGACCGCCACAACACACCTAAAGAAGGCCGTCCATCGCAACGATGGGCGGCCTTGTCATTTGCCAAGCCTCAGAGGGCAAGAAAATCGACCATTTCTACCCCGTCCCCAAATGGCAGGTGCGGCTAGATGACGTAGTCGTAGCCCTCGTTGGGGGCGACGAGCGTATCGAGCGTCACGCCGTCGAGGTAGTCGTTAATGAGCTTGTCCAGGTTCTTCCACACGCCGAGCGTGGGGCACTCGTCCGAACGCGAGCAGCCCTTGCAGTCGCCGTCCAGGCATGCGACCGGAGCCAAGCTGCCCTCGGTCAGGCGCAAGATCTCGCCCACCGTGTACTGCTCGGGCGGGCGCGTGAGCACATAGCCGCCGCCTTTGCCGCGCATGCCCGAGAGCATATTGGCGCGGACGAGCGTGGCCAAAATGTTCTCTAGATATTTCTCCGAAATCCCCTGACGCGCGGCGATCTCTTTGAGGGGAATACGGCCCGCCGCCTGATGCTCGGCCAGGTCGACCATAACGCGCAGGGCATATCTGCCCTTTGTGGAAACCAACATATATATTGCTGCCTTTCGGTCTTTTAATTCGTAGAAATTCTAGCCGAAAAACTGGTTTTGAAAATACCTATTCCCGTCAAGCTGGTTAATCGCCTCGTAATAATCTTCTATTTCCTATTGCGTTACTAGGCTTTACTGTCTACTATGCTTGCCAACAGCAAAACGAACAACCCATAAGGTTTGTGGGTTTCGCTGCCACACACACCGTAAAACCACACGGTATCCAGTCATTTGAACACTTTGGAGGTTCACCATGAGCAATGTTTACACGTCCATCGATCAGCTTATCGGCCACACCCCGCTTCTGGAGCTCACTCACTTTGAGGCCGATGAGGACCTCAAGGCCCGCGTGCTCGTCAAGCTGGAATACTTCAACCCCGCCGGGTCCGTCAAAGACCGTGTCGCCAAGAACATGATCGACGAGGCCGAGAAGGCCGGCAAACTCGTGCGCGGCGGCGACTACACCATCATCGAGCCCACGAGCGGCAACACCGGCGTCGGCATCGCCTCGGTGGCGGCGGCTCGCGGCTACAAGGTGATCATCACCATGCCCGAGACCATGTCCGTCGAGCGCCGCAAACTTATGCAGGCATACGGTGCGCAGCTCGTGCTCACCGACGGCTCCAAGGGCATGAAGGGCGCTATCGCCAAGGCCGAGGAGCTGCAAAAGGAGACTCCCAACAGCATCATCGCCGGCCAGTTTGTGAACCCCGCCAACCCCGCCATCCACAAGGCCACGACCGGCCCCGAGATCTGGGATGACACCGACGGCAAGGTCGACATCTTCGTCGCCGGCGTTGGCACCGGCGGCACCGTGACCGGCGTGGGCGAGTTCCTCAAGGAGCAGAACCCCGAGATTAAGGTCGTCGCCGTTGAGCCCGCCACCTCCCCGGTGCTCTCTAAGGGCCAGGCCGGCCCGCACAAGATCCAGGGCATCGGCGCCGGCTTTGTGCCCGACGTCCTCGACACCCAGATCTATGACGAAATCATCCCCGTCGAGAACGACGACGCCTTTGCGACCGGCCGCGCCGTGGGCCACAAGGAGGGCGTGCTCGTGGGCATTTCGTCCGGCGCCGCCGTGTGGGCCGCACTGCAGTTGGCCAAGCGCCCCGAGAACGAGGGCAAGACCATCGTGGCCCTGCTCGCCGATACCGGTGAGCGCTACCTGTCCACGGCACTCTTCCAGGACTAGGGCCTGTCGCCCATAGGTTGAGCCCAGGACGAACCGGTCTCCTCTCTCCCGGCAGTCTGAGCCCATCCCATCAGGGCGCCCCACGAGTCGTCCGAACTTGCTACAATGTCTGCGGCGCGGAACCAGCCTCCCGCGCCGCTTTTCTTTTTTGGCCACATGCCACCAAGGAGAACCTCCCCATGCACAACAAGCGCGTGCTCGTCGCCATGAGTGGCGGCGTCGATTCCAGCGTGACTGCCTACCTGCTCAAGCGCCAGGGCTACGAATGCGTCGGTGCCACCATGCGCCTCACCTGCCCCTCGCCCGATCCCGTCACGGGCATGAGCAAAGTCGACCGCGACATCGCCGACGCGAAGGCCGTCGCCGAGCGCCTGGGGATACCCCACCACGTGCTCGACCTGCAGCAGACCTTCGACCGCAACGTTATCGAGCGCTTCGTGACTGCCTATCAGGAGGGACTGACGCCCAACCCGTGCATCATCTGCAACCGCCATATTAAGTTTGGCGCGCTGCTCGATGCGGCACTCGATATGGGCTGCGGCTACATCGCCACGGGCCACTATGCAAAGACGAACCAGGCGCCCGACGGCACCTGGCAGCTGCACCGCGGCGAGGACCCCAAGAAGGACCAGAGCTACTTTTTGTATTCGCTTACGCAGGAGCGGCTGTCGCGCACGATCTTTCCGCTGGCAGGCCTGGACAAGGAGCGCGACGTACGCCGTATAGCCGACGAACAGGGCTTCATCAACGCCAAGAAGGCCGAAAGCGAGGATATCTGCTTTATCGCGGACGGCGACTACGCGGGCTATATCGAGCGCCGCTGCGGACATGCCGCTGCACCGGGCGATATTGTGTGGCGCGACGGCAGCGTGGTCGGGCGCCACAATGGCGCGCTGCGCTATACCATCGGCCAGCGCAAGGGCCTGGGCGTCGCGATGGCGCATCCCGTGTACGTAACGGGCGTCGATGCCGCCAACAACATTGTGCATCTGGGCGAGGCCGAGGACCTGACGGCCACAGCGCTCACAGCCGACGACTGGATCTGGAGTGCCCCTGCCGACCGCATGGAGGCAGAGCTCACGTCCGGCGGCATTCGCGTGGGCGCCAAGTACCGCTACCGTCAAAAGGACCAGGCAGCAACCCTTACACGTGGCGCCGACGGGCAAATGCTGCTGACTTTTGATGAACCGCAGCGAGCCATCGCCCCCGGCCAGGCAGTCGTTATCTACCGCGGCGACGTCGTCTTGGGCGGCGGCACCGTGACCGGCGCCATCAAATAACAGCACTCCTCGATAAGTTGCGGTGAAATAGGGACTGTTTAAGCGTTTCAAGCCGCTAAACAGTCCCTATTTCACCGCAACTTTGTTAAGTATTATGATGTTTGTGCTTGCTATATTTAACGATTAGAATACTTAACGAGGTGATGCAGCAGATGAGTACTTCCAACTATATAACCATGGGTGACGCCGCGCGCCTGCTGGGCGTTACGAAGGCCCGTATATCGCAACTGGCTGCATCGGGAACGCTCGCGTTCGATATCGTCGGTGGGCGGAAAATGGTTCAGTACGATTCCGCGATTGGTTATCAAAAGGTCCGTAAGCGTGGGCGCCGTCCCGCAGCTGACGTAGGGCGCAAGTTCACGTTGATGTCAGCCGACCACGAGGTCGCGCATGTCTCGTTTGATCCAACGCGCGAGTTTTCCTTTGAAATTGCCGAAATACTCGATGCACGAAGGATGCCGTTTGGCACGTGCTCGAGTTCTTCTCCAACGGTGAATAAACGAGCGCTCAACACGTGGTGGAGCCACCGGTCGGTGCCCGACGTCCGCCCCGGACTCATCTCGCGCTATCGCGAGCTGGGAATTGACAGCGGAATTGAAGTGCCCGTTCGTTGCCTGGGTTTTTCGCTTTCGGATTGCTATTGGCTAAGACCGGTCGACTGCGATGGACTCGATTGGCAGCACCTCAATTACTTCGAAAACGATTTTGAACGGTCGGCACCCGAGCATCGTTCAGGCTGGCTTGAGGGCATCGGACTCAAAAATCCTGACAATACGTCCGAGGGTGAGCTCCCCAAATCTTGGTTGATCCGCAATGGTGTTCGCATCCTGGTCAAAGGATGCGGAATGGACGATCAGCGACCGTTTAACGAGGCGGTTGCAACAGCTCTACATCGGCGTCTGCTATCCAAAGGTGAGTTTGTTCCCTATACGGTCGAGCGCATGTTCGACGGGCCCGTATGCCTATGCGATGACTTTCTTAATGGCCGTGAGGAATACGTGCCGGCCGCTTATATCAGGGACGCACTCGGTGGCCAGCGAGGAAACTCAACATACGATCGATACTGTCGCTATCTTGGCAGACACGGGGCTGACGAAGCCGCGGTAAGAAAATCCATGTCGCAGATGATTGTCTGCGATGCCCTCCTGGCCAACAGCGACCGCCACTGGCGAAACTTCGGCATCATCCGCAATGTCGACACGCTGGAAATGCGGCCTGCACCGCTGTTCGATAGTGGCAATTGCCTGTGGTACAACGTGCCAACCGCCGTGCTCGTTGCCGGGGAGTTTGGATTTGCCGCCAAACCGTTTGGTCCAGATCCTTCCGCTCAGCTAGCATTTGCTGACTCGCTCGATTGGTTCGATGCGTCGCATCTCGATGGGTTCGTCGACGAGGCAGTCGAAATCCTCTCACAAAGCGCATGGGCAACAGCAGGCAATCGCCTCAAGGCCATCCGCCGCGGTCTCGAGCGCCGCATGTTAGAGGTAAGCGCCGCCGTTGAGGTACTACGTCACGTGCAGAGATAACAGCACTGCCCCCTAAGTTGCGGTGAAATAGGGACTGTTTTCGCATTTAAAACGCTTAAACAGTCCCTATTTCACCGCAACTTACAGAGGGCGGCCTCGGTCGGTACTGCTGTGCCAGCCGAGGCCGCTGCTCCCCTAGCGCTGCACGTAGGCGCGGACGAGCTCGTAGGTGTTGCGCACGCCGTCCATGTGGCTGCGCTCGTAGTTGTGGCTCGCGTACACGCCGGGGCCGATCAGGCCGTGACGGATGTCGTAGCCGGCAGAGAGCGTGGCCTCGACGTCCGAGCCGTAATGCGGGTACACGTCGATGGCGTAATCGAGCTCAAGCTCGCGCGCGATATTGGACAGCGTGGTCACCAGGTCGTAGTTGTAGGGGCCGCCCGAATCCTTGGCACAAATCGAAACCATGCGCTCGGTGCAGCCCAGATCATCGCCCACGCAGCCCATGTCAACACTGATCATCTCGCGCGTGTCGGCCGGCACGAAGGCGCCGCCGTGGCCGACCTCCTCGTACACGGTAAAGAGCAGCGACACCTTGCGCGAAAGCGACACCTCGCCGTCAGCAACGGCGCGGGCCAGACCCAGCAGAATCGACGCCGACAGCTTGTCATCCAGGAAGCGACTCTTAATGTAGCCGCTCTCCGTCACCGTGGTACGCGGATCCATAGCGATGATGTCGCCGGTCTGAATGCCCAGCTCAAGCACGTCATCCTTACTGTCGACATTCTCATCGAGCAGGATTTCCATGTTCTTCTCGATGGTCTTGACCGGCTCGTCGGCCACGTGCGCCGAAGGCTCGGTGTTGAGAACCACACCCGTGTACACATTGCCGTCACGCGTGTAGACGGTGCAGTTCTCGCCATCGGCCGTAGACCACTGATGTCCACCAAGCGTCGTGGGACGCAAACGGCCATTGTCCTTAATGGAGCGCACCATGGCGCCCAGGGTATCGACATGGCTCGCCAACACCAGCGGTTCACCCTCGCCGCCAAGCTCGACCAGCACGTTGCCCTTATTGGAACGCTCGGGGTCAAAGCCCATATCGCGCAGCGTCTCCATTAGATAATCAGTCGCCGCACGGGTATAGCCCGTAGGCGAGGCAATAGAAGTCAGCGTCTTAAGCTGGTCAGTAATAAAACCAAGCGTAGAATCCATTTGGGACACCATCCACAACTCCAAAGTCAACATCCCGTAATCAGTAAAAGCCCCAACAACGATACCATCACGCACAAATATTTACCCAGCGAGATGACCCATCGAGCTCTTCCGAACAGTGCCCGCCACGACAACGAGCCGGCGGGCCCCGCCCGTTAGTCCCAGAATCTTTCCGCAGGACAGAAGGAGGCCCCGCCGCACGTAGTGCGCAGCGGGGCCTCCGACATGTCCGAGGACGGTTCTGGGGCTAACGGGCAGGGCCCGCCGAACCAAGTTAGGCAGCCGGGCAGATCTTCTTGAAGAGCTCGATGACGTCGTCGAGCGTCGCCTCGCGCGGGTTACCCGGGAAGCAGGCATCGGCCATGGCGTCCTTGGCCAGGACCTCAATCTCGTCAGCCTTCATGGCCTCGCAGACGTGCGGGATGTTCACGTCGGCGGAAAGCTGCTTGACGGCGGCGATGGCGGCGTCGGCGGCCTCGTCGGTGCTCATGCCCGTGGTGTCAACGCCCATGGCAACGGCGACCTTGGCCAGGCGCTCGGTGCAAACCGGCTTGTTGAACTCCATGGCGATCGGCAGCAGCATGGCGCAGGCGACACCGTGCGGGGTATCGTAGTGAGCGGACAGGGTGTGAGCCATGGCGTGGTCGATGCCCAGGCCAACGTTGGAGAAGCCCATGCCGGCGACATACTGGCCAAGAGCCATACCCTCGCGGCCGGAGCCGGGCTGACCGGACTTGGCCTCGGCGACGGAGTCGCGCAGGTTCTCGCTGATCAGCTTAATAGCCTCAAAGTGGAACATGTCGGAGAGCTCCCAAGCGCCCTTGGTGGTGTAGCCCTCGATGGCGTGGGTCAGTGCGTCCATGCCAGTGGAAGCGGTCAGGCCGGCGGGCATGGAAGCCATCATGTCGGGGTCGACGACGGCGACCTCGGGGGCGTCGTTGGTGTCGACGCACACGAACTTGCGGACCTTCTCGGGGTCGGTGATGACGTAGTTGATGGTCACCTCGGCAGCAGTACCGGCGGTCGTCGGTACGGCGATGGTGAACACGGCATGGTTCTTAGTGGGAGCAACGCCCTCGAGGCTGCGGACATCGGCGAACTCGGGGTTGTTGATGATGACGCCGATAGCCTTGGCGGTGTCCATGGAGGAGCCGCCACCGATGGTCACGATAGCGTCAGCCTCGGCGGCCTTGAAGGCCTCGACGCCGTCCTTGACGTTCTGGATGGTGGGGTTGGGCTTGATCTCGGAGTAGAGGCTCCAAGCGATGCCGGCAGCGTCGAGCTCGTCGGTCACCTTAGCGGTAACGCCAAACTTGACCAGATCGGGGTCGGAGCAGACGAAGATCTTCTTGTAGCCGCGACGCTGGAGCTCGCCGGGGATCTCCTTGATAGCGCCAGAACCATGATAAGAAATGGTGTTGAGAACGAAACGATTAGCCATTGATAGCCTCCCATCGTGTGCGGGGCACCCATTACGCCCCGCGCTATTAGTTCCATCCTAACGCTTTTGAAACAAAAAACGCGCGAGAACGTCAAAGGTGTTAAAGCGTTTCAACAACTGGTATCGTCCCCACCTGACCGCTAAACAAAAAAGGGGCGGCCAAGATGGCCGTCCCCTCCCCATTATCGATCTATCTGACAAGGGAACTGCCCCTGTCATATCCTGCCGTTATTTTTGGCAGGCGTCTTTCCAATTTTCGCAGGCGCGTTTCCAGCGAAAGCGCAAATCGCGCTCGCGATCGATAAACATAATGCCAAACGCGACAAACAGCAGCACGCTCGCCACCGCAATGGCGTGCAGGCCCATGCGCTCAATGCACCAATTGCCCAGCACGGCGCCAAACACAAAGGTGAAGATCACGCCAAAGTACAGCAGGCCGTTTTCCAAAAAGCCGCGCTTATGGGTGATGATGTAGTCGTCCACGTTTTGCAAGGCATTACGGAGGTTGCCGATGCACATAGTCGTGGCGATGCCGTGACCGTGGATCTTGCGGAAGCTCTCGACCTGCATACCGCAGGCAAATGAGGTGAGGCAGTTGGCGAGCAGGTTGAAATCGCCGCCCGGGATAAAGCTCACGCCCAGCAAGATAACGGCTTCAAAAAACACCGTCACCTGGCGCCAATGAATCACACTGCCAAACCGCTCGTGCACCAGGTCGGCAAGCATAATGCCCACGGCAAACGACACCACGGGGAAGAAATAGCGTCCCGCCAGCGCCCAGTTGCCCTCCGAGATGCTCACGCCCACGAGCAAGATGTTGCCCGTCTGCGCGTTGGCGAAAACATGGTCGCGCCCAATGTACGAATACACATCCATAAAGCCACCGGCGAGCGCCAAGATGATGCCCAGCTCAATAGACTCCGATATCTGTTTGGCACGCTGCATCGTCGTGCATCCTCCTTGTTGACGACTCTCTCGTGCGTTGGCGGAGACATAGCCGCCGTTCATACTGTAACCCATTGACAACATGGCGTGCGCGCGAGACGGCCCCTTCGGCACGGGGATACACAGTCTGGAAACAAACAGCGGGCGCGGCGCCGACACCCGACGCCCCGTGTACTCCACCAGTCTTTTTAGCGCCGTCCCAAAAAGACTGGTTACAATTACGTGCAGCATACTAACAACGGGAGGAATCGTGGCAAAAAAGCCCCAGGACGCTCAGCACAACCAGCACGGCAAGCATGCCCAGCGCGGCCAGCAGCAAAAGCGTGGCGGCAAGGCCCAGGGCGGCCACGCCACTCATACCCCGGCTGCGTCCGCCCGTCCCTGGCGCCCGGGCCGCGATAAGTTCCTCCCCGTCAGCCGCGCCGACATGGATGCACGCGGCTGGGACCAGTGCGACTTTGCCTACATCTGCGGCGACGCCTACGTGGACCATCCCAGCTTTGGCATGGCCATCATCAGCCGCGTCCTCGACGCGCACGGCTACAAAGTGGGCATCATCTGCCAGCCCGACTGGACCGACCCCGCCAGCATCACCGTGCTCGGCGAGCCTCGCCTGGGCTTTCTCGTCAGTGCCGGTAACATGGACTCCATGGTCAACCACTATTCGGTGACCAAGCACCGCCGCCACACCGATGCCTATACCCCCGGCGGCGAGGAGGGGCACCGCCCCAACCGAGCCGTCACGGTCTACGGCAATCTCATCCGCCAGACATTCAAGGACGCCCCCATCATCATCGGCGGCATCGAGGCAAGCCTGCGTCGCTTGGCCCACTATGACTACTGGCAGGACAAGCTCAAGCGCTCGGTACTGCTCGACTCGGGCGCCGACATCCTCATCTACGGCATGGGCGAGCACGCGATCGTCGAGATCGCCGACGCGCTCGACGCGGGACTGCCCATCGATCAGATCACCTATATCAACGGCACCGTCTACCGCACGGGTTCGCTCGATGAGGTCTACGACTACGACCTGCTGCCCAGCTGGGACGACCTTGCCGCCGACAAGCTCAACTACGCGCGCAGCTTTAACGTGCAGCAGCAGAATATGGACCCCATCACCGGGCATCGCCTGGTAGAGCCCTACCCCAACAGCGTCTATGTGGTGCAGAACCCGCCGTCGGCGACGTTGACGACCGACGAGATGGACGAGGTGGCAGAGCTCCCCTACGCACGCGATTGGCATCCCGACTACGACGCGGCGGGCGGCGTGCCGGCCTTTGCCGAGATCAAGTTTTCAATCAGCTCCAACCGCGGGTGCTTTGGCGAGTGCTCGTTTTGCGCCCTCACCTTCCACCAGGGCCGCGTGCTGCAGATGCGCAGCCACGACTCGATCATGCGCGAGGCCGAGCTGCTCACGCGCGATCCCGAGTTTAAGGGCTACATCAACGACGTGGGCGGACCGACGGCCAACTTTAGCCGTCCCGCCTGCGACAAGCAGCTCAAGCACGGCGTGTGCAAGAACAAGCGCTGCCTGTGGCCGAGCGTATGCAAGAACATGGTGGTCGACGAGAGCGGCTACACGCAGTTGCTGCGCGACCTGCGCCAGCTGCCGGGCGTCAAGAAGGTCTTCGTGCGCAGCGGCATCCGCTTTGACTACACCATGGCCGATGCCTCGGACGAGTTTTTGCGCGAGCTGCTGGAGTACCATGTCTCGGGCCAGCTACGCGTGGCACCCGAACATGTGAGCGACGCGGTGTTGTCCGTGATGGGCAAGCCGAGCCGCGCCGTCTACGACGCGTTCTGCCGTAAATTTGAGCGTTTGAACCGCGAATACGGTCTTAAGCAATACGTGGTGCCATACCTAATCTCGAGCCACCCAGGCTCAACCATGAAGGAAGCCGTAGACCTTGCCGAAGCCGTGCGCGACATGGGCTACATGCCCGAGCAGGTGCAGGACTTCTACCCCACCCCGTCCACCATGTCGACCTGCATGTACTACACCGGCGTGGATCCGCGCACCATGGAGCCGATCTATGTGGCGCGCGACCCGCACGAGAAGGCCATGCAGCGTGCGCTCATCCAGTATCGCAAGCCCGAAAACTACAAGCTCGTGCGCGAGGCGCTGGAAAAGGCCGGCCGCCGCGATTTGATCGGCTACACCAAGCATTGCCTGATTCGTCCCGTGCCCCCGCGTCCGGGCGAGACGTCTGCTGGCGGTGGCCATGGCACCGGCAAGAAGGGCGGCAAGGCCCACGGTGGCGCCGCCGGCAAGGGACCCAAAGGCAGCAAGGGCCACGGTGGCATGTCGCGCGCACAGAACACCGCCGGCCGGAACCGCGCGGCCCAGGGACGTCAGGGCGCCAACGGCGGCGGCAGACGCAACTAGCGTGGCGAGGGCCGGCCGGCGTCTCCTCATCGGCCAAGCGTGTTCCCCCTAGGGGGAACACGCTTAGGCTGTCTCTAGTCGTGATTTCCCTAGGGGGAACACGCTCAGACGCACCTAGCCGTGTTTTCCTTAGGGGAATCACATTTACTGACGGGAGCGAGCCAGCTGGCACGCCTGCCTGAGCGACCGCATCGCCTCTACCAGTACGAAACCGGCAATGGCAACCGTGACCACCACGTCGAGCGGCGTGTTCACAAACCACAGCAGGCCCATGAGGTACGACCCGGCGTTAAAGGCAAAGTGCAACAGAATCGTGTAGCGAAGCTTTCCGGTCGTCACGAGTACCCAACCAAAAATGAGGCCGGCAGCGCCCGCATAGCAGCCCTGTACCCAGTTCATGTGCATAAAACCGAAGATTGCCGCCTGCAGCACAATCGCCGCGGCGATGCCCCACGTACTTGGGGCCGCCCAGGGCACTATGGCACCGTCCTGCGCGCTCGCACGACGCCGGCGCTTCCAAAGTGGGCGGCACTGCGGATTAAACGCTCGGAGCGAAAACTCAAAAATAATGCCGCGCACCAGCAGCTCTTCACAAAATGGGGCGCCGAGCACCGTAGTCAGGACGGCGAGATAGCTGGTGTCGCCCATGCCTGTTTCCTCGACAAGCTCGCTGTAGTCGGCCGCGGCATCGGGCAACAGCGACAGCACGGCGTCGGTCACGTAGCCAACGACCACCTGCAGGGCAAGGCCAATCACGACAACGCAAGCGATGCGCTTCCATGCAGCACTTGCTCCCCCGCCGAGCGGACGTTCACCTTGCCGGCGCGCCATGAAGGAGCGGGGCCACAGATAACGCCACCACAGCAGCGCCATCAAAAACGACGCCGTCTGAGCGGCAGCCTGGAACCATTGGATATCGAGATTGTCGATCGGATAGCCCGTCAGCACCGATACGGCATCGAGAACCGAAAACAGAACCACGCTCAGGGCTATATCGGCAGCGACAACGCCAAAACATGCAAGCGCCCACGCCATCGCATTGAGCATGCCAACCTCCTCAAAATCGTTCCCTAGTTCTACCACAACTCGGTAGAGAGCTGATCCCATGGGGACGGAGGAAAACGGATCACTTATTGATGAGAATCGGGCACAGTGCCAAAGGCCCCGCTGGGCGAAATGTCGAACGGAAAGGTGCCGCAGCGATTAAACGCGGCGATAAACATGCGGATGGCGTTGGACGGCGTGGTGCCTACGAGCTGGGTTGCCGCCGCGAAGGCCGCCTTTTCCTCGGGCAAGACCTTCGCGACAACCGGGGTCATGTGTTCTGCCATGGCGCTTCCTTTTTGAAACGACGGTGGTGCGGATAGATGCGGGCCACGCGGCTGGGCGACGGGCTGT